>QCLC01000005.1 GCA_003214855.1 Prochlorococcus sp. AG-412-I05
CCTGCTGCCAGTCGGCTGCGATCGCCAAAATCTCAGAGATCGTTACTGGTGAAGGGTCAGCCAGCAAGCGATGCTGCAGTTGCTCAGCCGCATCGTAACGGGTTTGCTTCAACAACAGTGCTAGCTGTTGCCAACTCGAAGCATCAGATAGCAACTCTTCTGCCTGTTCAAAATCACCCAGAGCGCTCCATACCGTCGCCAGTGCTTGGCGTAACTGATCTGTTGGCGGCGGCGAAAGGCTCCAGAACTGCCAAGTCGCCCCTGCCTCTGCATCGCCACAGGCAAACCGCCAACGCGCCACTAATTCAAAATGAGCAGGTTCATCAGAACCTGCTGAAAGCTGTTGCAATGCAGCGAGCAGCTGAGGCGAAGGCGCTTTCATGCCACCAGGCTGGCGATTGCTTCAGCGGCCTCACTGCCGCCAGGGCGCAGATCAATCGGAAAAACCAAAGGGCCTTCATAAAGCCATTCCTGCAATGGCAAAGGTGTTGCCGCGGCCTCAAGCCGGCGGTGCTGCAAGCCACGGCGATTGATCACACCGCGAAAATATTCAGGCTGATAGGCAGGATTAACGAGTTCAATCACAGTGCTGCCCTTCCCTGCAGCCATCAGATTGGCCATGGCCGCTCCATGGGGTGCCACCAAAGTGGCAGCCCCACTGACCTGCGCCAACTGATCAGCAACTGTTCCCTGGTTAATCACGCAAGAAGCCGTTGAGGCCAAACGTTGCTGACATTGAGTTTCAGCAAGCACAGGACGACGCAAAGCTTTGGCCCTAGGTAACCAACAAACTCCACTGGCTGGCAACAGAGCATCAGTGTTGGCTAGTCCCCAGAACTGCTCCAACCAGTCCAAACTCGCCTGAGCAGGCACGCCAAAATGAGCTGTAAAAGAAGGCACAATCAACGTTTCCGCCTGCAAATGAGGGCTGGCTTGTAGCACCCGTTCTGGCGCAATTCCTAGCTTCTCAATACTCTCCCTCACCCAAGGGGAATCCCCACCGTTATGCCAAAGCCTCAAGTTGGGCCAACGTTTAAGCGCATGAGGCAAAATCCTCCCAAGACGAGGCAGTAACTCAAGTTGCCAGTGGTAATAGTTCTCTCCAGATAGCTCTGCCACGGCAAGAACAGGACCTGACACCCGCTTGATCAGAGGCAGTTTGGCTTCGACAAGCTGAAGCTGCTCCACAGCTAGCGTCCGATAGAAGTCTTGGTGGGGGCAGGCCGGCCAGGGCCAGGAATAACGACGACAAAGCTGCGGCCAGTAGTAGTCGTTTTGATCGACCACGGCAATGCCATGACTGATTTGCCAGGGATTGGTGTGGCGTTGCAGCCAAATGCGGCCATGGGGCAGCACAGAAATGGCCAGCTGAGGATCAGCCGGTGGTGGCTCCAGCTGGCAAGACTGACAAGCCTGAGCATGGCAAGGCTGAAGCGGCCAGGGCTCCGTGGTGGAAGGTGGTGGAGCCAAGGCCCATGCACCTTGGCCATAACCAAGCCGGGCATAAATGGCAGCTAATCGCTGATCAAGCTGTTGATCACGACCACAGCTCCAGGCTCGCTCAAAATGCTGCAGCGCCCGACTTGGAACCTCAAGCAGACAAAGCTCGCCCCAATCCCGCAAAAGGCCGCCAAGTTGATCCACCTCAGCCGCACCAGGCACTCCTCGCAACAGGGAATCGGCAAGTGCCAGAGCCTGACGACGCAGAGGAGCAATCGGATCTCTTGGCAGAGCATCGGCAACCGATTCAAGATGCGACACCACCACATTCTGCTCTGCCATTAAGAGGCTGCGCCAGGCCGCCAGGGCCTGTTGTGGATGGCCTGCCTCTAACGCAGCAAGCGCCTCAGCATGCACTGCAACCTGCGACTCACTCATCGGCTGAGCAAGATTGCCTCAGCCTGCTGCCAAAAACAGCTGCCCTGGAAAGAGGCTCGATTAAAGGGCTGCCCCACGCGAGCACAACTGCGATAAAAAACCTCCAACAGATGCACAGGTCGCTTGGCTAGGGCATATGGGCAATGGCTCAACGCCTGATTCAGCAAGCGCAAGGCCAACTCAGGCTCAGCCTCACTCCAAGCCTGCCAGCTGCCCCACGTTTTGGTGTCGTAGCGAAGCTGGCGAGCCCAGGGCTGTTGATCGTCTGCGATGGTCTCGAGATGGCGATCGAGCACATCAAAGAGCCCCTGGAGATGGGCTTCGAGTTGGGCACTGGCGGAGCCTGGGTGCACACGATAACGAACCAGCAATTCTTCGATCCATTTGCCCTGGCTGCCCGCTGCCGCCAATCGCACGAGTAAGTCGACATCCTCAGCATGGCTAAGGCCCACATCGAACCCACCCACCTTCAGGAATGCATCACGACGGACAGTCCAGGCACTCGGCAACACGGCTTTGTGCTCAAGCATCTTTTGCCAATCGAAAGCCGCACCCTCTTGCCAAGGCCTAACAGGATGCTGAGGCTGACCTGCAACATTGCAACGCCACCAACCAGCATGCACATGATCCAATTCAGGATGAGCCTGCAACATGGCGAGAGGGCCTTCAAGACGCCCAGGCAAAGGGCGATCGTCGGCATCAACAAAAGCAATCAAAGGCGCCCTAGCCGCAGCGACGGCCTGATTGCGAGCAGCTGAAACCCCATGACTATTGGCCTGAAGCAAATGCCAGCGAGCCGATGGCCAGTGAGCACAAAGACGCCGCAACTCACTCGCTGATCCATCGTTGCTGTGGTCATCAACCGCGATCAACTCGAAAGGCACGTGCCATTCCCGCACCAGAGCCGCCAACAGCTGAGGCAACCAATGCGCAGCATTGCGAAATGGCACCACCACCGAAATCTGCGGCGCAAACGTTTGATCCGCTAATTCAGCATGGCTGCATTCAGCCTTCAAAGTTTTACTGCCAGAGCGAACTGTTATTCCTATCGTGACGCACTAAGAAG
Organism: Prochlorococcus sp. AG-412-I05; assembly: GCA_003214855.1. GTDB lineage: Bacteria > Cyanobacteriota > Cyanobacteriia > PCC-6307 > Cyanobiaceae > Prochlorococcus. The sequence continues at coordinate 2,945 of QCLC01000005.1, forward strand.
ACTTGGCTCTTTCGTCATGCCTCGCCCAGCACGTCGCGCAAAAAAGCCAAGTCTTGAATCAATGGATCAAGAAGCCAGCAAAAGACCTAACAGGCCTACAGCGACGAAAGCTAAGCCCAAAGCGAAAACCAAGGCCAAACCCAAGCAAGATCCCAAGCGGAGCCCGCAAGCTCAAAGTGTTGCTCTTGAGAATGAATCCATGGCTGATCGCTACTACGCGATAGCCGAAACAATGAACACACGTGGTGCCATGGAACTGGCGGTGCCCTTCTATCGACAAGCGATAGCCCTACTGCTCTGCGAACGAGACCACCTGCGCCAACAGGTACCAGAAGGGCAAAGCGACCCAGCCAACAAGGCCCTGCCGATCGACGAACTGCATGGACTTCTGGAAGCTGCACAAGCCTGGGAGAGTCAACATGAAGACACCCCCAGAAACAGACCCAAAGAGAGCCTTGAAGGCATACGTGAAGACAGCTCACAGAAGTTTGGGCAACCCGAAACCATCGAAGTCAATAGACCCAGCCTGGGAAGTCGTATTAACGAGCTGGCTGAAGAGCTAACACCCAGTAGTGCAAAACAAGTGCTTGTTGGACTTGTGGAGCTTGAGAAGGAAGCCATCAACTTGCCTGCAAGCGGACTGAGCTTGCGCGGCAAAGCATTGATGCTTGCAGGTGAACGCAGCGCAGCGTTAGCGAGCTTCGAATCGGCAATGGCCCTGGCACCAGATCAGCCAGAATTGCGAATCAACACGGGAGCAGCGCGACTCGCCAATTCAGATTCAAACGGGGCTCTGAGCCTGCTACGTGAGGTTTTTTGCGAAGGTCTTGAGCAGCTCGATAAACCAATCCAAAATGCTTTGCTGCGCAATCTATCAACGGCAGAAAACCAAGCAGGAAATAGTGCAGAAGCGCTTCGGATTAGGCGTCATTGGCTGCAACTCGATCCCGCAGCTGTTCCTATACAGAAATGGCTGGGCTGGGCCCTATCAGGATTGAAACAGCCAAGTGGCGAGGCAAGCCGGCTGGAAGCAATTAGCCTGCTTAAAGAGCTAAACAGATTGGCGCCTAACGAACGCAGCGTGATGGAAACCCTAGCAATCGCATTAGAAGAAGAAGGCGAGTATCGAGCAGCTTCACTATTTTACCGAGAATTGATCAGACCTACGAATACACCCGCAGCGCAGAAATGAAGCGCGATCAAGATGATATCTCATACAGAATCAACAATCAGCAATTTATCAATTTATCAATTTATCAATTTATCAATTTAATTCGATTGAGAAGATGAGCAATTCCCAAAGATACAAAACCAGCCAGAAAACAAAAAGTACAGAAGAATTCAAAAACAACAACTTCCAACCAAATCGAATCCAAATTAAAGAGCTTCCATCAACAGAAGCAAATTCACGAAATATCTCAAGCTTACGAATTAGCCAGAAAACATAGAGAGGCCGCCGATCAATTCAGTTCTCAGGACAAAACATCTTTGGGCATCACACCGTACCGACAATCAATGCTGCTCTTAATGGCCAAAAAAGACAACCTAACAAAGCAAATTCAATCGTCTTCGACAACACACTCAAAAGAAGAAGTCCCAAACAATGAATCACAAAAAATCAAAACAATTCATACAAACCAAATAACTCAGGCCCTGAATCAACAGGGTCAACAGGAGAAACTATCAACAGTCAGCTGACATCTCTTGAAGACAAACTATCCCGTGAATCTGCTCAGAAGCTGCTGACGACAATTGATGCATTAGAGACTAAAATGCAACAACTCCCAAAAAAGTTGCGCCTTTTCCCAGATAAGCGTATCTACTCATCAATGACGAGAATAGAGCAAATGCAGAATCAATAAAAGCAGACAAAAATGATCCCATAGTTCAAAAAATAGACGTCGAAGATACACAACCCAAGCAAGCCCTGGAGCCACTTCAAAGATTAGTTAAAGAAAGTGATTAAAGAAACGATACTGACCGGATAGCTTTAATCCTGAGCCAACTTGCAGAAGCGAAGACCTTATCAGGAGAGGCTGTCAAAGCTGCTCAATACTGGGTAGACCTGGCAGCCATCGCTCCAGAAGAAATAGAACTAGAAAAAACTCATTAATAATGCGAGACAATGGCAAAAAAAAGGGGGGTGGATTACACTACTAACGGCTTTAAACGCAATGCTTGGTCAACAGCCTATGCTCATGAACCAATGCATAACTACGCTACAGCAGCAATGGTTTGCCGCGAAACAATACAGCCAAATTATTTAACATCTTGAACCATGGCATCAAATGATCCGCAATCCATAGCGTTGATACACTTTGAGCAAGGCCGTCAACTTCTCGACCAAAACAAACCAATCCAAGCACTACTGAAACTAAAAAAAGCAATAGAAATAATGCCGAGTCACGGCTGCGCCTATCACCTAATGGGTAAGGCACTTAAGCAACTGGGTGATCAGCAAGAGGCAGAAAACTATCAACTAATTAGTTGCCAACTAGACCCTGCAATTGGCTGGAACTGGTATGCACTTGGAGAACTTCAGCAGCGTCGCGGTGCACTGCAAGAGGGATTCAAAGCATTAACAATGGCAAGCAAATGGCTACCAACAGAACGCTGGATCATGGATCAAGTACGCCTATTGAAGAGGCAGCTGAGCTGGGAAGATTTTCGCTACCAAGAAGATGCCAAACCACGTTTTGGACTTGACGTGCTCATCAATGGAGTGTGGGCCTTAAGGCCAGATGTTCGACAAAAGCTTGAAGGAGAAATCGATCGATTACCGCTCTGGCTAATATTAGATGGACCAAAAGAATATCTAGCCGCCATTGTCTTTCGAGAAGAGTTGCTGCAATCGCTACAACCTTGGGCCGGTCAACCAGCACCGCTAGAGCCAATCAACACATGGCCGAGCAAAACGTTGTCTGCACCTATAAGCCTCTTGATGTTAGAAATCTGGAAGCAACAGAGACCTCTACAGTATCGCTTTAACATAAATACTAGCGCGGGGCAGTTAGGACTTTTTTGGTGGTTTGTTTTAGAAGGAACAGCCTGTTATGGGCTTAAGAAGCTATGGACTGATTCACTTCGGCAGTATCTCAATCAACCAGTCGATAGAAACAAGCCAACTATCAACCATCTGATGCGCGCTGGTCAAAGACAACTTGGGAGGATGGATGTTGGCGATCAAGATCTAGGAAGTTGGTGGCAACAACAAGGATTAGCAGCCCTAGGACTTGAGTTGGAATTAGCACTTAAAGAACCCAACAATGATGACCAACAACCAATTCAACCAACCGCAACACAATTAGCCTCACCTACAGCACCATCATTGCCCTTTGGCGTGAACTTGATCGGATTTGCGCGCGGTGTGCTTGGCATCGGAGAAGACATACGCATGGCGGCTAAAGCGCTCGAAGTGGCCGCCGTCCCTTACTCAGTTTATGAAGTACATACTGATCGATCCATCGATAGCAATGAAAATAGCCTCCATCTTGAACTATCTGAGTCAATGCCTTACCAGGCCAATATCTTCTGCCTAACAGGCATAGAAACGTTACGGATAGGCTTAAAAGACTATCTGCCAATGTTGCTGCGAAGATACACAAATATCGGCTACTGGCCCTGGGAATTCGAACGCTGGCCATTGTTTTTACAAGATAGCTACAAAATCGTCGATGAAATTTGGGCATCGACGAAATTCACAGCTAAAGCCTACAAAGCCGACAGGCAAGTGAATGTGGAATGGATGCCGATGCACGTGGATGTTTCTCAAGGAGAAGGATTAACGCGAAAAGAATTTAATCTGCCAGCTAAAACTTACTTATTCCTGTTCACATTTGATGTCAGCTCATCAATACTTCGAAAAAATCCATTGGCCGTATTACGAGCATTTCAAGAAGCATTCCCTAGAGATAACTCTTCTGTAGGACTCGTGGTGAAATTAATGCGCGGAAGCTCATCTTACGCACTTGCCTTGCTGGAGTTGAGGGCTGCCGCCAAAATGGATAAGCGAATCATAGTCATCGACACAACGCTGCCAAGAGCTAATTTGCTGGATCTAATGAGAGCATGCGATGCCTATGTATCTCTACATCGATGCGAAGGGTTTGGACGTGGAATGGCAGAAGCAATGTTGCTAGGTAAACCCGTTATCGCAACCCAATATTCAGGGAACCTTGATTTCTGCTCACCAAAAACATCCTTATTGGTTGATGCTGAATTAGTCCCTGTAAGGCCTTGTGAATACGAGCATGCCGTTGGCCAATACTGGGCCAATCCGAATCAGAATTCAGCAGTCTCAGCACTGCGGCAAGCTGCTGATGGCTGGAAGCCTGACCTTAAATCAATAAAAGAAATTGAACGGCGATATAGCGCTAAGGTAGTAGGGAGTAATTATCGAAAAAGACTCGAGGCTATTTGCAAATACGAAGAGTAAAATCAAACAAGTCTCCCTAGATGCAAGCAAATAAAGACTTCAATTTACATATCGCTTGCTGCGATCAAATTCATATCGATAGTGACCACTGCACCCAGGGAATCGTACCTACCGGAGAGGATGTTCGCCGATGCTGATGCAGACGCACCATGGAGTAAGACGATAGCTTCTTAGGGGTGTTACAGCGGTGTTTACTTGATCCTGCGCCCTGAGTTGCCCCCTTCGTTGCTGTGGCTTCGATGAGGGTTTGGCGGTTGGTGAATTCAATGAACTAGACATTTGCCTCAGGCATCAAGCACTTGGTAATCGCCTTGTGATTCCAGTAGAAGCGGTGCTGATTCACGCTGAAAGCTAGAGCCGAGATGTATAGGCCAGAGCTACTGCAAATCCTGCCCTGAAGCTAACGACCCTGGCAAGGAAGAATGCGCGCTGGAACTTCGTGGTGGCCGGAGCAATGCGAACTCGATCATGTGGATGGCCGACCGTTGGGGATGGTTTTTGTGGAGTCGTCGAATTGCTTGAATTAATCCGAAATCAGACTTTGGTAAAGACTTTCAATCTTCCTGGCGCAATCCTGATTGCTAGGGAGGAAATCTGATGGCATTGGAATACCTTTTCTTCGCTGGTACACCCAGCGGAAGAAAGGTCCTTCTTCAAGACCTTTTTTTAAATACTTGCTCCAATTGTCCGAATCGGCCATGGGCAGTGTGAAGACTCCTTCATGGCCGCTCAATCCAGCAAGGCCACCTGCATCAGTGATGATGATTGGAAGTCCATAAGCAAGAGATTCTCGGGCGACGAAACCATACACTTCATGCCAAAGAGAAGGCATTGCTACGATATCGAGCTGAGAAAAGATGGATGACAGAAGTTCTTTGTCGTAAGGTCCATTGAATTTTAAAAAGTCAGGAAACTTGTTGGCAATTTCAATAATTTTGTTCTGGCTTGATTCGTCTCCCTGATAGGTTGCTGGAATAGGCCCATGGACTTCAACCTTGAAAAATTCGTGTAGGTTTGCATCTAAAAGAGCCTCGCAGAATTTCAGTTGGCCTTTGTGGGGTGCAACAATTCCGAGAATTCCTATTCGAATGCGCTCAGTGGGGGTGTTAGCTGCTGATGTGTGCTTGATTTCGTGAGCAAGTTGTCCACGAGGGAATGAAAGATTCAAGCCATTTTCAACTACTTTGATCTGATAGGTTATGCCATGTTGGTAATGAATGGTTGCAGCTTCTGCGGATGGTGTAATCACAGCGCTGGCATATTGAAGCATTTGATCGCTATAGCGGACCCATGCTGCTTTCAGGCTGATGATGGAATCATCTCTATCGTTTTGTTCTTGGAGAGACTGGTAATAATGAGCTGAGTCTAAACTTTTTAATGTGCGATCTGTAGCTTTTCTTGAGTTGCGTTCCCACTTGTCATGATCATCAGGCTCGATAATTGAATGCTCAAAATCGAACAGTGAGCATTGTGGATCGATACACCAATAGTCGTGCAGCGTTACTACGGTTGGCACTAGTTTGCTGCAACTGCGAACTGCTCGGATTCCGAAGAAAAGATTGTGATGGAAGTCCACGATATCTAATTGATAGTGGTTGATCCAATTGTCTAAAATGATTTCAGCCTGAGGAACGCGTTGATAATCAAATAGGCATCTTGTATCCCAGTAATTATAGTTTGACTGTTCGATGCGCAGTTCTCCTTCTTCCCAGCCTTGTGTGTTGTATTGACTCTCAAGATCTAGATTATCTGCATTGTTGATGCAATGAACAAAGACTTGGTGTCCGTATTCGGTTAAAAGTTTCGCCAAACCTGAAACATGCGTTTCAAGGCCTCCTCTATGATTTTTGCCCCATGCAAAACAAACAATTCCGATTCTCATTAGTTAGGGATATCAGCCATAGAGGTCTTTGAAATTTGAAATGAAGTGAGGTTTACAGGATGTGACTCATTCTCTATGTCAGTACTGAATCCCGCAATCAATTGTGCAATGTTGTGATATAACTCCTTGGAAATGCTTTCTGATCTGGATCCGCCGAAAAGGGAACTGTGCTAATGTTGATTGGCCGATTGATTGCCCATATTTAAACCTTGACATGGAAGGGCACTTGCAAGTCAAGGTAAACAGAGTCAGTGAAAGCCACATCCGGTCTCGCATGAGTTCTTCACGGGGATGATTAGCCTTTGAAAACTTATAGTAGTCAAATATCTCTAGGCTATGTTGGGTCAACATTCGCCATGTTTGTAAAACGTTATCTTGAGAGGATGAATTATCTAGGGACTGAATATTCTTGTGTTTGATATTGAACAATTGTCCACGTGGATCAATTGGCCAATAATCATTAAACGTGGCAATCACAAGGACTATTTCAGCCAATACTGGTATAAACCTCAAGCCAATCAAAAGCGTGTGATGTATATCAAAAATATGGAGATTGAGACGATCGGCCCATTCAGTTAAAACCATCTCCACTTGGGGCACTCTCTGAAAATCAAGCAGTGATCAAATATGATGATAAACACAAATAAACTCTTAAGCATGAATAGGCCCATAATCCCAGGGACATGATTCAAATGGCGCTACTGAAGGATCATTATGAACGCAGTGAACAAAAACACTGCAATCCATTGCAGAAAGCCTGAAGGCAAGTTCTCATACATGACTTATTAGACCAACTCTACTCTCAGACTTCCATGCAAAACTCACCAAACCGATACGTAATTTAGACACAAGAATGAGATACTTAGAACTTAACCTCAATCGAAGCTTGAATGCTTAAACGTGGTCTTTCAGTAAGAACAGAAGATGGAAGAGAAACTTTCTCTGAGTAACCTGATATTGGCGTTACTTTACAACCAGGATATTCACAATTAGGAATAAGACTTTCAAACATTGGGGTAATTACCAACCCAAGCTCAGGAATAGGCACCCAGCTAAATCCGGCATTCAGATTGCGACCAGTCCATTCGGTTATTAGATTCAAGCCATCATAAACTTCAAGTCCAATGGATGCTATAGGATTAATCTGTCCATAATCACTCCCATCACGGAGCGCACGTTTAAAAGTCTTTTGACTACAAGGCTTATTTGGGATGTAGCCATAAGTCTCGCAACCCGCATCACGCAGAGCCTGGGTCTGGTCTTTAAATGTTTGTTCTATTGGCTTGAATTCCCCATTACCGATTCCAGCCGTGAGATAAAGATTGCGGAACCAAGCACTGGTATTATCTTGATTAATCCGTATGCGTTGACTCCCAACAAAATAGAAATTTCTAGTCATATCTGCATAAATATAATCATTAGTATCCCAAGTAATAAGGTTTTCAACTCCCAGCCTAAAAGAGGTGTCTGGCCCTATAGCTTTAGCCAGATGTAAACCTGTTTGAGCTCCTTGAAAGATATCTGAATCAAAATTTTGAGCTTTGAAATCAGCAGCCACCTTTTCTAAGCTATTAGTAACAATGAGTGAAACTGCATTAACAGGATCTCCAAAGCCTAACGCTTGAAAAAACTCACCATTCGATTGAGTTGAATTAGAATCCTTCCATGCTTCAATGGTTGTAAAGGGTTCACATGGTCCTTTACCAAGTGTACAATCTGTTTGATTGATCATAAAAGATAACATCAACCCCTTTGGTCCATAACCTACAGGAACAGTTTTGCTAATTTGAGGTAACCAAAGACCATCTCGCCAAAGGGCGCGATAATTTGAATATGTAGGGCCAGTGTCATAAGTATAGGGTATAGATGAGTATTCTTTATAAGCTTCATGCATGTCAGATAATTCAGATTCAGTTTTATCAGTTGACTCTAAATCCTCTTCATCCGTCAACACTGTCCATATAATAGGAACAGAGTTTTTGGGAAATTCATCAACATGCTCCCAAGCCGCACCGTTAGAGTTATTAGGTTTATTATCAGAGTCAGGCATGTCAACCCAATTAACAGCTTTAGGATCATTAGTCGTTCCATTGGCTTTTGACTCAACCTCCCAAGAAGCTGTTGAATTGACATTTGTTGCAGCGGTTTGGGACGCTGGTAATTCAGGCAATTGCTGCCAATCAGCAGCTAACGATGGAGTGCAGGTGCTGGTGAAGCTAATGCCTGAAAACATTAAAAGAAATAGCTGTGAGCATTTATTGCCTTTGATCATTATCAAATAGACATATCATTTTTATTGTTTATAAGAAGAATTCCCAAGACTGGCTTACCTTGAAGTTGCAGCTGTTGATACGTCCTTTTCACATCGTCGCGTCGCAATTTACCAATCTCTACTAATATAATCTGTCCTTCAGCTCGAGAAGCCATGAGGGGGTTGTCTGCCGCATAAACAACATCTCTATTGGCATAATGATTTAGAGCTTCAGCAATGCCTGCGGCAGTCTTCAAGCTATTAAAATCAACAACCAGCAAAGCAATAGAAGACTTATCATGCAAAATATGCTGGCTCAATAAAGTCAACGGAGCTTCCCAAAGCCCCTCATCCTCTGGAGGGATCTGTGTCAACAAATCATAGGGGAGAAAACTCTGCAACTCCTGAAGGCTCCACAACAAGCCTGTCCTGCGATCTACCCAAAAAGCTGTAAAGCTACCTAGGAAAAGACCTGATATCAGACCAAGTGTAATTATTTGCTTCTTGTTTTGCCCTATTGGTGAATCAAGCACGGTTGGTGTTGAAATCAGCTGCCAAGGTTCCTCCTGGCGTGCCTTTTCCAACTGTGCTGATTGTAAACTTAACTCCAAACTTGCCAGAGTTGCTTGGTCCTGTTTAGCATTTCGTACCAGTTGACTGAACTTTATCATCTCATCACTGGCTTGAATATTCAAATTGCGATCAATAACCTTAGTGAGTGCTAAACGATCGCGGTTAAGTTTCTGTATTAATGGATCATTAGAATTAAGAAGATATTTTTTCTGCTCAAGTAGTACATCAAGGCTTGTCAGCTGACCATACAAATTTATTCCACCATCTTGAGAATTTGCTGCAAAATCTGAAGCAGAAGATAGTGAGTCTGATTGAGATTTCTCAGCAAATCTTGGTTGATCAAAAGATGATGCTCCGCTTGATGCAACTAATCTATTAGTGAAAGCAAAGGTCTTTGCTATGCGCGTAGAATTATCCGACTGTTGCTTCAGCTTGGTCAATTGATCCTCGAGGTAAGCAACAGTCTTAGATATGCCGCGTGCCCGGTTAATTCCAGCATAAGATTGATACAGGCTTGATATGCGATCCAAGACTGGAAGAATTTGCTGCTTATCTTTGTCTTGGTAGGCAATATTAAGAACAGAAGTGCCTTGTTCTAATGAAATGTTGAGGTTTTTTTTCCAATTAGCATAGCGCCAATTACTCAATTTTTCACCAGATCTAATCTTACTTTCTTTTACGAAATCAAAGACAGGTTTAAGTACAGAAGGGCTTTCGAGAATTTTCACCTCTGTCTCAAGACTGATTCCATTCCCTCGATCTGTAGCCGAGTTTACAATTCCTAGGGATGCTAAAAGTTTATTTTGTTGCTTGGTAACATTATTAGACCCGCTGAGCACGATCTGAAAACTTCCTTCCCAGACAGGCTTTATTCTAGAAACATAGAACGCACTGATCAACAAACAACTTCCAGTAACAACAGTAATTAACAGTTTTTGGCGATAAAGCAAAGAGGCTAAGCTGCGAATATCGATTTCATTTTCAAGTGTATTAATTGCGTTAACTGAAGTCAAAGAAGGATCGACAGGATTGCTTGATGGCGTTTGCATAATCTATCGGATATTGGAGTAATCCTGATATATTGAATAAACACTATATATTCCAACCAAAGGCGCTGTCAACTCGTTCAAGACTGTTGAAGTTGCTGACAAAATAGATTCCTTCACGCGTACAACATCACCAGCCATCAGGATAGGATTGCGATAATCGTCTGATGGCGCATTTGGGCTATAGCTAAAGACTCGACGATCAATTTGCCCCTCTTGAGTAAAACGCGTAAATTCGATCTTGCCATGCATGACTTGTAACCCTCCGGCAAGACTAATTGCTTGATTCAGTGAAGAGGCTTGAGGCAATGTTACTCCACCTGGATTTTTCACACGACCACTTACATAAACCTGCAAAAATTGAGGTGAAATATTCGTTCGCCCCGCCTGCAGCAATTGATCTATCATAACCACATCACTTTTAGGTACATTAACTACATCGCCATCAAACAAACGTATGTTCTGGGTTTCATCACCTTTTGTAAGTAGCGTAATGAAATTTAGTTTTGCCCGCATGCGACCTCCTCCGGCACTTAGCGGTTGTTTACGTGTAACTTGAACTGAAGAAAGATCTGAGTAAGGAGTAATCCCTTGGGCTGAACGGATGGCATCAAACAAGGTTGGAAGAGGAGTTTGATATCCATATCCTTCAGAAATAGTTGACTGAGAAACAATCATATTTCTGGAATAACCACTGGGCTGAACTCCAGTAGAACCAAATTTAGACACCGGAGAATTGGGGGCCAGGTCAGCTTTTGGGCTTTGACCAGCACTTTGACCAGCAAGAGTATAGTAACCAGGTCTTTTGACCTCTCCAGATACATAAACTCTGACTGGACGATAATGAATTGGTCTAATGTAAATCTCAGGATTCTTAACGTACACACTGAATTGCTCAAACAAGAAGTGATTTAACTCTTGTAATGTGAGCCCTTCTACATATAGTGCCCTAAGGCGTGGAAGATAAAGCGTTCCATCAGGCCCAATCGTAAAGACACCACTAAGTTCCGGAAGGCCTAGCAGTTCGACTTCAAGAGAATCGCCTGGGCCAAGTATATAACTGTTATAAGCATTATTGATAGCTATAGCCTCAGGCAAAACCGAAGAATCAGATACTTCTTCAGCTCGAGACTGGCTTAGGACCTCGGATCCTAAAAGCGTGAAAGCAATTAGTAAAGAGAATCCGACAGGTAAAAAATTTAAATTTACGCGTGCTTTGCGAGCTTGTATCAAGCCATTAATGATGCTACAACCATTAAATCTTAACCTATTAAGACCTTTGATCCCAGACAGGCCGTCCAGTAACCGGTCTGTCCACTGAACCTTAGCGTTAATGGTACTGATATATTGTTTTAAAAAAAGAGATTGAAAAATTTTCAATAAATACTTCATTTTAGTAGCTAGCCTTCTCGCAACTAAAAAATATCTTATAGGGCAAAGCTAATTTTTCTCCATCCAATTAGCAAACGCAAGTAAAAAGAATTGCTCCTAACTCCATCGGCGATTTACGCAACTATTTACTTTGTCAAGGGGAAAACTCCTTTACGCATCAACTTCCTGGACAGTTATAGATCTGATTGGTTACAAACAAGAACCCCAGCTTGCACCTATTAATCTTCAAAGGCATATCAATCCTGGCTGGGCCCTAATGAATAAACTGACAATAATTTAAACCCCAATATTTTAGCAAAATCTAGAGATCCATGTAATCAAAGTCGTTCTTGAATTATTGATTCTCTCCAACCAGAGAAAACGAACCGCATTTCCAATATCGTCGATTCGTACCACCAATCACAAAACCGATAGATTAGTAAAGCTAGAATAGCTTGAAGGAAATATCGTGACCCTACATTCAATTGAAATCACCGACCAGTATTTGTCCATTGCCTGGAGGAGAAGGAAGGTTCTCTAGGGTTTTGCCTTGCCTGATTAATACAACATTAGGACTTAAGCCAGGGACAATCATTCAACTATCTAACCCAAGTAAATCAAGGCACGATACCTTTGCCTAAGCATATTTTAGGTTTGACTGATTTCACAAAACAAAGTCTAAACCTTCGGTTCTTTACCTCGACAAGATCAGATCATGCTAAAAATAAAATGAAACAATAGTATTTTAGAAATTTGTAGGCGATGGATGAGTTGCATTAACAGCAAACCTGCAAATTTTAAAAAGCATTTACTTGAGCCAGGGTTTAACCCTGTCAACTATATTCTGCGGTTTATAAGGTTATTGGTATCTCTAAGGACGATATTATTGCAGCTCTGATAAACATCCCTCTGTGATACAAGGCTGATTTTATTCTTCATACCATTCCAGCCATAAACTACGAATCTACTCTATCAATAGCTTAGCGACGCGCCTCATAAGCGCTGAAGATTGTTTTAAAGATTCCACAAGCCAATATGCAGTCCCGCTGCAGCTGAGCTGGTCGTGTTTAGAAGAAAGGTCAATAACCCTCATTAATAAAATCACAGTCTTATATACATTTAAACCTTATATATTCTAAAAACATCTCCTAACTAAACCTTTGAGATTCTACTAACATTGTACAAGGTGTAATTAACATTAGTATCTAACCATGCTCGCGCCTTGGCCAGGCTATGTGCAGATCCTAGGATTTATAAGAGTTCAACAATGAATGCCACCTGAGATGCTAATGTTATGATGGTCTTAAATTAGAAGTAATTCTTCTTGCCTTAAAAACCTAGTTCATTCTCTCTGAATTATTTCCAGCAAACAATCAAAATGGCACACAATCAAACATTTGGGACTATCAATTCCCATAATGAATGGGATAAACTAAAAGAGATTATCGTTGGTACGTCAACCGGTACACTTGCAACTCTTACATGGCGACATGAATCAGAACCATCGCAAAAGCTGCTTGATGATGCCTTCAAGTTAGCGAGAAAGGCTTGCCCAAAATGGTTTTACGATGAAGTAGAGGAGGATCTAAGCAGCCTAGCTGAAACTCTACAAAAATGTGGAGTAATCGTCCATCGCCCGGAGCCAATTGATTTTTCTGCAATGTATGGCACCCCATTCTGGAGAACGACAAGTAATAATATCTACAATACCAGAGATTTAAACCTAATTGTCGGAAATTCGGTCATTGAAAGTCCGTCCTATTTGGAAAGTCGATACTATGAAACGACAACTATGTATCCAATTTGGTACCGATACTTCGACAATGGATTTCGTTGGATCGCTGGTCCTAAGCCTATGCTCAACTATCCCGTAAGGTTACCTTATTACAGAGACGAAAAATCCCGTGAACTCACCTCAGAAGACATCAAACATCAGGAACTAACTGGAGGTAGGTTGGAGAAGTTACACAAACTAGCTGAGCGAGAAATTCTTTTTGAAGCTGCAAATACTGTTCGCATGGGCAAGGATCTTCTTTACCTTATATCCTCATCTGGGAACGAGTTAGGTGCAAGATGGTTACAAAGTGTTCTTGGCGATGAATATAAAGTACATACTACTAGAGAGATTTATCGATCCAGTCATATTGACTCCACTGTGATGTGCCTAAGCCCCGGTTTGGTTTTGTTAAATGACACACGAGTTACAGAGAAAACATGCCCACAGATTTTCCGAACTTGGGATAAGATTTACTTCTCTGATGTAGCACCAACCTCTGAAGCAGAGCTTAAACATCAGAAAGAGTTACGCGATCCAATTGGTTGTGAATTGGAATCCATGGGCTTTGCCACAAACCTTCATGACATGTCATCTCCCTGGGTTGGACTCAATTTTCTATCAATTGATCCAGAGACTGTTGTTGTTGACGAGCGTCAAACTGCCTTGATCAAGTTACTTGAACAAAGGAGGTTCACTGTTATTCCTATACGCATGCGTCATATCTACACCCAAGGAGGAGGGATTCATTGTGCTACATTGGACACTGTCCGAGAAAGCAGTCTTGAGAGCTATTTTGATTAGCTATTTCTTATCATAGGCTTCTTATGTTAAAATAAGGAAATAAACCATCTATCACAGTTTTCCATGACAGCTCAAGGCAGTCGCGTGAGCTACCAACAAAGAAACAAAGTCGAATCAGAGACGCTAAGAACGTTCAAGGCAGAACGTCCAAGTGAATATTTTTCACATCTAGATGATGATTTAGCCGCATTCAAGGCGTACGATAGCCAGAGGGAGAATCTATACCGTTTTGGGTTGACATTCCCTCCCGAGTTCTTCAACAATAAAAGCCTCATTGATCTTGGTTCTGGTACTGGTGAGGCTACTGTTTCACTCGCAAGATGGGGAGCAATCTGCACTTTAGTCGAAATGAATCCTGATGCTTTGGAGGTAGCTAAGCGGGTTTTCTCACAGCACACAAATAATTTTAATCAACATAGCTTTATCAACTCCTCCCTGTATGATCTTGATCTAGATTTGCTTAAAGAATCATTTGATATAAGCAGCTCATCTGGTGTTTTTACGCATGTCGCTGATAAAGCGAAAGCCTTTGGGATTCTAGCCTCCCTTGCTAAGCCCGGTGGGTATGTGCTTTATGGCGATCGCAATACCCTAGGCGGACTACAAGAAATGCTGCAGCGTTACGCTATTTATCAACTAGGGGGGCAGTCAGATGAAAAAATTGTTGAAATTGCGGAAATTCTCTTTTCAGAGGACATTGACCGTAGTCAGCGATCAGTTGCGCGCCGTACCCGAAGGGCAATCATCTTTGATCGATGGGTCATACAACAGCAGGATGATCCAAGCGTGAATGAAGTGCTCACATTCTTTGAGCAAGAGGGGCTCGAATACGTTAGTTCCTGGCCTCGCATTGACTTCCCTGGTCGCGGTAATTCAGTCCTATCTGACCCAAGAAATTTGCCTGCTCTACGAGATGGAGCACGACTAATTGAAAGCCTATGGATGGTTCTCAATAAAGGGGAATCTGAAAATATTCTCTCCTGTAATCCTATTCAAAACAACGAAAAATTCTATGATCAACTCGAAGTAATTGGGGAATCATTGAGGAATCATCAAATTAATGATAGAGTAGACGTTGGACAACTTATTGATAAGTTTATACATTTAGGCTCTTCAGTTACGACAAATAATGCAATCCTGAGCGAGAGGCTTGAGCAATTCTCACTAGAAGTTCAGGAATTCCTGAAGATGATTGAAGCATCCAACGACCCACAAGATATTCGAAAAAGAATTGACAGTTTTAAGATCTTATTTCGAGGCTACACCGGTGTAAGACATGTTGATTATGTTGCATTCAAGCCTCGTTAATAAGGCATCATCTAAAAGAGTGCCCTATGGATTAATGTTTCATCATTTTCATGGAGGAATTCATAGAGCCGATGGTGCAGGTTCTCTTTCACAGAATAATCTAGATGTGCTTTTAGAGCATGCCGGCATCAATAATATTCTTACTCCGAATGACTGGATCTCTGCATTTTTAGCTGATGAGTTAAGCCCTTCTCATAGATGCCTGACTTTTGACGATGGACTCAAGAGCCAAATAGACGTTGCTCTTCCTGTGCTTCAAAAATATGGGTTAAAAGCATTTTGGTTTATTTGCTCTGCGCCGTATCACGATGAATACCCACAATTAGATCTTTTCAGGAAGTTCAGATATCAGCATTTTGACACAATTGAAGATTATTATCATGAATTCTTCGGGCGATTTGGTGGGGTTAGTATTCAAAGCAACGAATCTTTTAAATCGTGGTACAAAATGATGTCAGCCACCTACCCATTTTATTCGAAAAATGATCTCATCTATCGCTACATTAGAGACGTTTTACTTAGTCCATCAGAGTATACCGAACTGGTTGAAACGATGATCAGATCACATGGTTTATCAGTAACTGACTTAGCCACAAATCTTTGGTTAACGGAGTCAGATTTGCGATCATTGCACGAGGAAGGCCATATGCTTGGCTTGCATTCTGATAATCATCCAACATGTCTGTCGAAGCTAGATGAATTGCATCAGCGTAATCAATATTCTAAGAATGCAGCATTCATTCAAACACTTTCAGGGCAACCTATATCAATGGCTCATCCTTGCAACTCATATAATAAAACAACTCTAAGCATACTGGCCGAATTGGGAGTCAAGATTGGGTTCAGGTCCAACATGACTCAGCTGAACTACATAAATTCTTACTATAATAACTTACAGTGTCCAAGGGCCGATGCAGTAAATATCTTGCGTCATAATTGCCAATCTTAGTATTCCTGATCGCTAACCAGAACTCAGAGAAAAAAGCAGGTGATTCTTTAGATTAGATGCTAAGCAGTCATCGAAGCATTTGATTTGTCAATTAACTACTTATCCTCTGCTAGAACAATTCTGGATGAAACCTGCACCTTCAATCTGCAGTTAGCAATAATCGCAAAACCAGAACCACTCAAAGCAAAGGCCATCGGTTTTCAGAAGACTTCAAGTCTCAATAGAGGCTATTGAAACTCAATAAGTCATTCTGCTTGGTGCTTCAACCGGCTCTAAGAAAACTTGCTCAATAAGCCAAAAATCTTTAGGGGACCAGATTTAGACCTTGGCAACCCGCGCGATTAAAATCAGCAACAGATCCTTTTGTATACTCGTTGGTACATTATAAACGATACTAGCATTTCCTACTCGCCAATTAATTACCATTGTGAAATTCCTGATAATGCTCAACTTAAAATCTAGATCCCGATTATACTCTAAATTATGGCTTGTAATTTGAACCACTACTTTAATTTGAGTAAATGTTAAATACAGCCTCGATTTCAATTGGTTCACTTGTTACCGCGCTAGAAGCTTTACGAGTCATAGACCAAGGCGGCGCCCAAATTGCCTTGGTGGTCGACGAACAAAAGCGCCTGGTGGGCTCGCTCACCGATGGTGATATCCGTCGAGGTTTACTCAATGGTGAAACGCTCGAGACGCCCGTTGAGCGACTGATGAACCGGCAATTTTACTTTGTGCGGAATAACGAGGATCACTCGACCATCATAAAGACGATGAAACGGAAGTCACTGCATCAGGTGCCGGTACTCGATGAAGATAACCGCGTGGTGGAAATGCTGATACTCAAAGAGCTGCTGGGCCAAACCCAGTTGCCTAATGAGGTGGTAATCATGGCCGGTGGTAGAGGCATGCGACTGCGACCCCATACCGATCATTGCCCCAAACCGATGCTGCCAGTAAATGGCAAGCCTATGCTAGAGATTCTGCTGGAGCAGTGCATCGAAACCGGCTTTCGGCGTTTCCATCTGTCAGTGAATTACCTCAAAGGGCAGATCATCGACTACTTCCAGGATGGAGGCCGTTGGGGTGCATCGATAAATTATTTAGTGGAGGATAAGCCGCTAGGCACAGCTGGCTCACTGCATTTACTTCCCAAAGATATAGAGGCGCCAATTCTGGTGCTCAATGGCGATGTGCTCACTAGATTCAATCTAATCCAGCTACTTCGCTTCCACAGGGAACAAGATGCAGAAGCTACTCTCTGCGTTCGTAATCATGAAGTAAGCATTCCTTTCGGGGTAGTGCAAACCAAGGATGGGGAGCTGTCCGGGTTTGAAGAAAAGCCCACCTACCACCAACTGGTAAATGCTGGATTGTATGTAATCAATCCGCAACTGATTTCTCTGTTACCGCCCAATCAAAAAACCGACATGCCCACGTTACTAAAGAGTGCTCAGCAAGCTGACCATCGCGTGGCGGTTTGCCCGATCCATGAGTACTGGATTGATGTGGGCCGCCCGGAAACCCTGCAGCAGGCCAGTCAGGAATGGTCTATTGCAACAGAACCATGACGCTATTGGCCTTGATCCCAGCCCGTGGCGGCTCCAAAGGCATCCCAAGAAAAAACATTCGACTGTTTTGCGGAAGACCACTTCTGTATTGGTCGATTGATGTCGCCTTGATGTCGAGTTGCGTTGACCAGGTGGTTGTGTCCACGGATGACACCGAAATCGCTGCTATTGCCAAGACTGGCGGAGCGGAAGTGCCTTTTCTTCGGCCTGAAAAGCTTGCCAGTGATGAAGCACCTGCTATTTCCTCAGTTCTGCATGCTTTGGAACAACTGCCCAAAGTTACTGATGTACTTCTACTGCAACCAACCTCACCTCTTCGTCATCTAGAGGATTTGGACGCCATCGTGCAATTGCGCCACCAGGCGGGCAAAGAATCAGCTGTATCTGTGACGCCCTGTGCCAAACACCCTGCTTGGATGTATGGCCTTTCCGCGGAGCAGCTATTACAACCCTTACTAAGCGAATCAACTGCCTCTTCTTGCCGGCAGATGCTGCCTTCGGCATATGTGATAAACGGTGCTCTATACCTAGCGAGCCGTGACTTTTTTATACGTGAGCAAACGTTCATCACCGATGAAACTATGGGATATGTGATGCCGACCGAGCGTTCCGTAGATATAGATACCCCATTGGACTGGCAATGGGCGGAATTCCTTATGGAGCAACAATAATTTTGAGAAGAGTTCTAGTCACCGGCGCCGACGGCTTCATCGGCTCCCATCTCACAGAAGCACTGCTGGCGGCTGGTCATCAGGTGCGTGCATTCTGTTTCTACAACTCCAATGGCAGCTGGGGCTGGCTAGATGCTTTACCTGAGTCAACCAAGATTCAACTTGAAGTTGTACTTGGTGACATCCGAGATCCCCTCTGCGTGCGGGAGGCTATGCGGGGTTGCGAGCAGGTATTTCATTTGGCTGCTCTGATTGCCATCCCCTATAGCTACGTGTCCCCCGCAAGTTACGTAGATACCAATATCCACGGCACCTTGAATGTTGTCCAGGCGGCCCGGGAACTAGGGATTAGCCGGGTAGTTCATACCTCCACCTCCGAGACCTACGGCACTGCTCAGTTTGTGCCAATCACCGAAGATCACCCTCAGGTTGGCCAGTCACCCTATGCCGCCAGCAAGATCGGTGCCGATCAAATCGCACTGAGCTATTGGCGCAGTTTTGAGACGCCAGTTGTAGTGCTTCGGCCGTTCAACACCTATGGCCAGCGTCAGAGTGCCCGAGCGGTAATACCCACAATCATCACTCAGATAGCTGCAGGCAAACGCCAGGTTTGCCTTGGAGCTCTTTCACCCACTCGTGATTTTAATTTCGTGGCCGACACCTGCTCAGCGTTTTTGGCCATTGCCACCTGTGATCAGGCCCTTGGGCATGTATTTAATGCCGCCAGTAATTTTGAGATCTCAATCGGTGATACGGCCTCGCTTATCGCAGAGGTGATGAACGTTGAGCTAGAGATAATCACTGACGAACAACGACTGCGTCCTCAGGGTTCAGAGGTGAACCGGCTCTTTGGAGACAACCGACGTCTGCGCGAGTTAACTGGTTGGCAGCCTGCATATGGCGGCCTAGAGGGTTTCCGCAGAGGTCTGACTTGCACTGCCGAATGGTTTAGCGATCCCACGAACCTGGCCTGCTATCGCCCCAGCGGCTACGCAGTATGACAAATAAAGCATCCTCTGCTGCGATCCTTCAGGGCATACAGCAGGTGGTGGGAACCAGCTCCAGGGAGAAGCCTATCTGCCTGCATGAGCCTGATTTTCAAGGGACTCAAGCCTGGACTTACGTAAAGAGTTGTCTTGATACAGGTTGGGTTAGCAGCGCTGGCAGCTGGGTGAGCCGCTTTGAGCAGGAGCTTGCTTCCTTTACTGGTGCTTCTCATGCAATCGCCGTCACCAATGGCACGGTGGCCTTGCGTTTGGCTCTACATCTTGTTGGAGTAAAACCAAACGATGAGGTGCTACTACCTTCGATGAGTTTTGTTGCCACTGCAAATGCGGTTTCGCATCTGGGGGCCATCCCCCACTTTGTGGATATTGAGCCCTCAAACCTTGGCCTAGACCCCACGGCTTTATCTTCCCGACTTGAGGCGGTGGCTAAGCAGCACCAGGGTCAATTGATTAATGGTGAATCTGGCCGGCGCATCGCAGCGGTGCTGCCAGTGCATGTTTTTGGTCATCCTGCAGAAGTTGCCAAGATTCACTCAGTAGCCGATAAATGGGGCCTACCGCTAGTTGAAGATGCAGCTGAGGCTCTGGGGAGTTGGCGCAACGATACCCACTGCGGCCTGTTTGGTGCTGTGGGCACTTTGAGCTTCAACGGAAATAAGTTGATCACAACCGGTGGTGGTGGGGCGCTGCTTACCAACGATCCGGAACTGGCCCAGCGGGCCCGACACCTTTCAACTACTGCCAAACAACCCCATCCCTGGGCTTTCGACCATGACGCTGTGGGATGGAACGACCGAATGCCCAACCTCAACGCGGCTTTGGGCGTGGCGCAGGTAGAGGATTTGAATCGACGTCTTGAAGCCAAGCGCTTGTTGGCAGAACGCTACGCAACTGTCTTTGCCGACCTGGAAGGCGTAGAGCTGATGCCTCAGCCACTTGGATGCCGCAGTAACCACTGGCTGATCAGTCTGCGCTTAACTAATGTCGACCCCATCGAGGCCAAAGCCCAGCGTCTGCAACTTTTGGAAGCTGCTCATGCTGCAGGTATTCTTTTACGCCCTATCTGGATCCCCCTACACCATCTACCGATGTACAAAACTAGCCCAGCAGGCTCGTTGGTATTTACGAATGATCAGGCCTACAAATTGGTGAATTTGCCAAGCAGTCCACAATTGCTGAAGCAATGCTGATGTTGGCCCAAAACAAAGGCATAGAAAAGTTAATTAAGTCAATTCCTGGTACTGACTTATTCCTTTAATTATATTTTTTTGAAGTCCGGATAAATGAGCAAACAGAAGCATCTAAAAATTGGTAATTTTATGGTGAGGTGTGGGTTCACAACACCTTGGATTGATTGACCAAGATCCCTTTGTATTCATTTGCGCTAGATACAACAATCCTGATCTGTACCTAAAGGCGAAGTCAGAAGAGCTTGGCATAAGTCTTCAAATTGAAAAAGATGTTAACTCTTACTCCTTTTTGGATTTAATTGGCCATTATGAGTGCGACCTTTTCGTCTCAATGTAGTTTCGTCAGATATTCAGAAGGCATCTCTATGCTCTACCCGAGCTTGGAACTATCAATTGCCATGCTGGAAAATTACCATTTTAAAGATGCGGAAATATCTTAAGCTGTGCTCTTGTCAACGGCCAAAAGGAATTTGAGATTACGGTTCATTATATTTACAAGGGCATTGATACTGGTGATATTTTTCTTCGAAAATCTTAGCCTGCTTCCGGAAAGACAACTATGGAATGTCACCAGAAAACGCTCATCATGAATACCCAGCATTTCTTTGCGAAGCAATTTGGCAAATCGCTTCTAGGCCCGCCCAGAGAGTCACTCAGGAGACAATTCATCCTTTTGGTACAGTATTTAGCCACAGGAATACAGGAGGCTAGGCGATTAATTGGACGCAAAGTTCAAGGGATATATTTAACTTCATACGTGCACTTACCAATCCAGGCCTGTCTACCCAATTATTAATCAATGGTACTATCATCCGAATAATTGGCGCTGAAATGATTAAAGGAATGCTTTCTTATAAATGTATTCCAGGTGCAATCCTTTCAAAAGACACTAAAGGATTCCTTATAAAGACTGGAGATTCATATATTCGAATTCTCCAATGGGAACCTGAAGTGAACCTTTCTACTGGCAAGAGATTTAGTTGATGACTCTGACAATTATTGAAGCAGGCGTTAATTACAACGGAACGCGCAAGCTAGCAAAAGAACTGATTGATGCCTTCTTCACAGCAGGTGCCGATGTTGTCAAGTTTCAATCTTTTCAGGCAAACCAACTTGCCACAGGGCAAGCTGAACAAGCTAGTTATCAAACTAAAAATCTTGGGCATTCGCAAATGCCTGAGCGAAATGCTACAGAAGCTAGAACTTAAGTTTTAAATGTATAATTCCTTGATTGCGTATTACAAACAAAAGACAATTGAGTTTCTTTCAACGGCCTTTGATTCATTTAGTATCGAATTGCTGGCTGCTCTTCAGCTGAAACATTGGAAAATCCCATCCGGTGAAATCACTAACCTCCCTTATCTACGCAAGATCGGATCATTAGATCAACCTGTGATCCTCTCTACCGGCATGGCTGAACTAGGTGAGATTGAGTCAGCTCTGAAGATTCTGGTTAAAGCCGGTACGGCTCGCGAAAAGATCACAGTGCTGCACTGCACCACCGAATATCCCGCTCCCGAAGAGGAAGTAAACCTACGAGCGATGCAGACCATTGGCCAAGCGTTTGGTGTCGCTGTTGGTTATTTCGACCACACGGAGGGAATTGTGGTGCCGATCGCAGCTGTGGCTCTAGGCGCAATGGTGATCGAAAAGCACATCACCTTGGATGGCAACCCTCCAGGCCCAGACCATAAGGCCAGCCTCGAGCCTGAGAGGTTTGCCGCAATGGTAGATGGTATCCGCACGATTGAGCAGGCCATGGGTGATGGCATCAAAAGGCCCTCAGCTAGCGAGAAAATAAATATACCTATTGCAAGGAAGTCTCTGGTCGCTGCAAGAGAGATATTTGTGCCGGCGAATAATTCACTGAAGAAAATCTGACCGCCAAAAGGCCTAGCACAGGCATCTCTCCCATGCATTGGGATGATTGGATTGGCCAAACCGCCGCCCGTGATTTTGCTGCTGATGAATTGATCGGATGATGAATTCTTCACGCAAAGTCTGTGTCGTTACTGGGACCCGAGCTGAATACGGCCTCCTGAAATGGATCATGCAGGGCATTAATGATTCTGATCTTTTGGATTTGCAGTTGATTATCACTGGGATGCACCTCGCCCCCGAGTTTGGCTTAACTGTCGCAGGCATCCAAGCAGATGACTTTAAAATTGATCGAAGGGTCGAAATGCTGCTCAGCTCCGATACACCTGTCGGGATTACCAAGTCGATGGGGATTGGTTTGATTGGTTTCGCTGATGCTCTGCTTTTTGAAACCGGATTTAATTTTGCATTTGGGCGATCGGTTTGAAATTTTTACAGCAGCAATGATTGCCCATCTCCCGATCGCTCATTGTAATGTTGGCGAGCGAACTGAAGGAGTGATTGATGAGCCAATCCGCCACAGTATTACGAAGATGTCGCAGCTTCATTTCGTTGCAACCGATGAATATCAGCGGAGGGTAATCCAGCTCGGCGAGGATCCAGAACGTGTCTTCAATGTCGGTGATTTGGTAATAGACGGCATCCAGCGTCTTGATTTAATGAGCCGAGAAGATCTTGAACTTGCATTGGGTTTCAAATTGCCCTCAAGAAACTTATTAATCACTTTTCATCCTGTTACTCTAGAGAATAATACAAGTGCAAAGCAGATGAATAAATTACTTACCTCTCTTGGAGAAATTAAAGAGACCAGATTGATTTTTACGATGCCAAATGCCGATACAGAAGGACGCATTTTATTTAGACATATTAACGACTTTTGCAATGAGAAGCCTAATGCTAAAGCTTTTACCTCGCTCGGTCAGTTACGCTACCTTTCTTGCATGCAGCATGTTGATGGAGTTGTTGATAATTCTTCTAGCGGTCTTATGGAGACACCAAGTATTAAAAAGGGAATGATCAATATTGTCGATCGCCAGCGTGGCCGCATAAAAGCTGAAAGCGTGATTGATTGTAGTCCAAATCGCAAGGCTATTGATAAGGCTATAGAAAAAACTATTTGCTATAGAGTTTCAGATAAGTCTCGAGAAGATTTAGAATCCCTATGGCAATGGTGGAGCAAGTGATGAAATTCTCAAAACCCTTGAGCAAATATCGTTTAATAAATTACTGAAAAAAACTTTTTACAATATAACTTCAGTATGAGAATTGTATTTATTGGTGCAGTTGCCTATTCTGCGAATACCTTACGAAAACTGATTGCGATGCAAGCGGAAATTGTAGGTGTATGCACTTTATCTAAATCTTCGTTCAATAGTGATCATACAGACTTAACTCCTATTGCAAATTTGGCTTGGATACCAGCAATTGATGCCATTGATATTAATGCACAAGAGACACTATGTGCAATCAATGAATGGAAGCCTGATGTCATTTTTTTCTTTGGCTGGTCACGGCTAATTAAGCGCCCTTTGCTTGATCTCACGCCCCTTGGCGTAATTGGCTTTCGCCCAGCAGCGCTAACTGCCAATCGTGGTCGACACCCCTTGATTTGGGCGTTAGTTCTTGGTTTGTCAGAAACTGCATCAACATTTTTTTTATGGACGAAGGTGCTGATAGTGGAGACATCCTTTCGCAGCAGACGGTTCCAATTTCTTATCAAGATGATGCTAGTAGCTTGTATGAACTTATGACTAAAACTGCTCTTAATCAGATTAGTCATTTCCTCCCTAGTATGATAAATGGTAGTTTTACACGAAAGTCTCAAAGCAAGCTAAAGATCAATGTTTGGCGGAAACGTCTACGAGTAGACGGGGAAATTGGTTGGGGAATGGCGGCAGAATCAATTTACAATCTTGTACGTGGACTCACTCATCCTTATGTAGGTGCTCACTTTGATTTTGAGGGTAACTCGATCAAGGTCTGGACCACCGCTTTAGAAGAAGATGTTCCTATAAATATTGAACCTGGCAAGGTTTTGGAAAGTGGCAATGGTGCTCCTCTTGTAAAGGCTGGAATTGGAGACATTAGATTGCTTGATATAGAACCGAAAGTAACCTTGCCCCCTGGTACTTATCTTTGAAAACCCTAGTGATTGCACTCCACACCGACGACGAGCTCCTCGGTTGTGGAGGAACGTTTTTACGCCGAGCCGCAGAAGGCCAGATAGTGAGTTGGGTATTGATGACTGCGATAACAAAAGAAGCTGGCTGGAGCCAAAAATAAATTAATCAGAGTTTTGATGAAATCGAGAAAGTTCGCAAGGGTTTACATATCGAACGCGAGAATTTCTACCAGCTTGATTTTTTCTTCTGCTGAGCTGGATCACCTTTACATACGCAACATAATAGCTCGTCTATCTGATGCAGTTAAACATTTTGAGCCAAATGAGGTTTTGTTACCACATCCTGGGGATGTGCACAATGATCATTGTGTGACATTTGAGGTCGCCAGTGCATGCACCAAGTGCTTTAGATAGCCATTTGTCAAACGAATACTGACATACGAAAAAATCTCTGAGACTGATTTCTCCCTAGGCTTGCCTACAGACACATTTAGGCCAAACCTATTTATTAACATAGAGAATTATCTTGAGAAAAAGATATCATTGCTGTCTATTTATAGCTCTGAGTTTCAAGATCCTCCTTTTCCACGAAGTTTTAAATCATTTCGTGCTCTACACATTTAAGAGGAGCACACATGGGTTGCAAGTCAGCCGAGTTCTTTCAGCTATTAAAACAAATCGAATAAATATTATTTAAAAGTTTGACAGATTTTAAAAACAGGTTAGCTTAAATAAGCAGCTTTCTATTAAGACTCTGCAGAACCCAAGCCTTCATTGGGGAAGCATCGTTGGGGTCTTATGGCATCACCTTTTAATATAATAAAAACAGCTCATGCTATCTCACGAGTAACAAACCTAAACAGGGAAATGAATTCCTCCTAGCAAAGATGTTTTAATAAAAACATCCACAAATCTACACTCCTATCCGTTGCGTTTTCTCCATTGAACAGAATCAATGAAATTCTAGATCTGCTTTTGCCTTCTGAAAGGCGGCAAGTTGGATTGATGATCGCTTTGATGATAATTACAGCTGCGTTTGAAATGACTGGTGTTGCCTCAATCATGCCATTCATTGCGGTTCTAAGCAATCCCGAATCAGCACAGAGCAACACAGCACTTAGAGCCCTTTACATTTTTTTCGGTTTCTCCAATGCACAGCATTTCAGACTATTTCTTGGCGTGACGGTTTTCGCGTTGCTGTTGGCATCAATCGGCATGAAAGCAATCAATGCCCTAATGCAGTACCGCTTTACCTTGAGGAGCGAATACAGCATTGGCCGTCGCTTGATCGAGAACTATCTGCACCAGCCCTACAGCTGGTTCCTTAATAAGCACAGCGCAGAACTAGCAAAAAATATTTTATCAGAGGTCACAACAGCTTCTTCAAGTATTGGTGCACTAATGATTCTGATTAGCAAATCATTCGTTGTCATCTCCCTGCTTGTATTGTTACTTGCAGTCAACATAAATCTAACCCTTTTCACAAGCATTATACTACTAATATTTTACACTGTTATCGTCAGAGGAATAAGATCTTTCACCACCCGTCTAGGCAAGGCATCATTTACCGAAAATGCAAATCGCTATAGTGCTGCAAGTGAAGCCTTTGGCGCTGCTAAAGAGGTGAAAGTAGGAGGGTTGGAAAGAGTTTACATAAAGCGATTTGCAAAACCTGCTGAACACTATGCACAAACAAGAACTAAGGTGCTAATTGCAAGAGAGTTGCCTCGATACTTACTTGAATCTATCGTATTTGGAGGTATTCTATTATTTACTAATATATCCATAGCCAATAGCAATGGTATTGAAGAGACACTCCCAATTCTCTCAGTTTTTGCTTTTGCGGCACTGCGATTAATGCCTGCTTCCCAAGAAATATATACAGCAATTATCACATTACGTGTTGGCTTTCCTGCCTTGGATAAAATTTATAGGGATTTAATAATAGACAAAAATATTGACTGCCAACAAACACAGTCGAGTATCCCTCAACTCCAAAACAAAATCGAACTCAACAACATCACATTTTCCTATCCCAAGGCATCGCAACCTAGCCTCAGAAACCTCGATCTCACGATTCCTGCCAACAAAACCGTTGGATTGGTGGGCTCCACTGGCAGCGGCAAGACGACCACAGTGGATGTAATTCTGGGGTTGCTAACGCCTCAGGAAGGTAACCTCATTGTGGATGAACAGGTAATTGACAGCTCAAACACTCGTACTTGGCAAAAGCAGATCGGTTATGTACCACAACAGATTTATTTATCAGACGACAGTGTGGCTGCCAACATTGCCTTTGGAGTTGATCCGGATCAAATCGAAAAAGAGGCCGTTGTGAGGGCAGCCAGTCTTGCGAACTTGCATTCATTTGTGACAGGCCAACTACCTGCAGGCTATGAGACAAAAGTAGGTGAACGCGGCGTGAGGCTTTCGGGTGGGCAGAGGCAGAGAATAGGAATTGCTCGCGCGCTTTACCACAATCCAACGATATTAATTATGGACGAAGCGACCAGTGCATTGGATAATCTCACAGAGAAGGCTGTGATGGAAGCTGTTAATAACCTTAGCCGCAGAATTACAATTATTCTGATCGCCCATCGCCTAACAACAGTGCGCCAATGCGATTGCATTTTTCTCTTAGAAGAAGGACATGTGAAGGCAGCTGGGACATATGATCAGCTCCAAGCATCCAATCCAACCTTCCAGAGAATGACTGGATCGGCGTAATAAGTTTAGGAATCAGGATTGAAACCTTCATTCAAATATCTTTAACATCAACATACTATTAATTATAATCTAAGAATTAACACGCTCCATTCAAGGATTATCTTTCTATTGTGTCAAGCAATCGCGAACTGCAAAGGATCGTAGTGCTAGAGTTTCGTAAATATTTGAAAAGATGGCATTTAGACGAGTGTTGGGCAAATTACGTTTATTCTATAAATTATATGTGGCTGCACCCAAAGATTGGCGCCCCCCAAGGTTATGTGAGGTGCTGATATACGACGACAACACAACGGCACACCTAGAGCCATACTTGAAGGATAGAAGTGTATCGGTTCTATTAACAGGGGGGGAATTAATTAATGTAACTGCCTTACTTCATGCGATTACACAGCGGGCCTTCTGGAAAGGCAAGTTCTACTTAGCGTACATTGTTGCCTTCGTTAAGGCATCGAAACCAAAACTGGTAGTGACAATTGTTGATAACATTTCAAACTTTTACCAGATTTCAAAAAGCTGCGGGGTGACCACCGCCTTTATTCAGAACGGCATTAGAGGAAGTAAATATGGTGATGTCTTTTTCGAGTTACCCCGTACCAGAGATAGAGATTGCCATGTCGATCATATGTTGGTGTTTGGATCAGCAATTGGCAAGAAATATCAGAGTTATATATCAGGCGAAATAACAGTTATTGGTTCCTTTAAAAATAATCTAGTTAGCAAGTCAAAGCTAAAAACCACTCCTAGCGTCCTGTTTATTTCCCAGTATAGGAAAGAACCTAAAAATAACGCCCCTTTGCATTATGAAGAAGAGGGTCTTGTTCCGATTAGCCATGATTCCTTTTTTTCAAGCGAGCGCATTTTGCTCAACTTTCTTGCGAATTGGTGTGTCAATAACAATAAAACATTAAAAATAGCAGCTTGCGGAAGGCATTGCGACAAGGACTGCAGCGAAGCGGATTTTTATGAATCAATTTGTGGCCTTAGCTCTTACAGCTTCATACCTCATTTAGAGCCTTACGATACATACAAACTTATCGATGCCACCGAAATAGTTGTTACTATTGATTCAACAATGGGACTTGAGGCTATAGCACGTGGAAAAAAAACAGCCTTTTTCAACACTCGCGGGATGGAAACAAAAAATACAACATTTTTAAGGGTTGGAGATGAATTTGGCTGGCCTGCCGAGCTGCCGGACCACGGCCCCTTTTGGACAAATCATCGAGACGAGAAAGAAGTTAAGCGCATCATGGACTATCTCTGCAAAGTAAGCGATCAGGAATTTGAGGAGACCTGGCAGCAATATAAACTGGAACTCATGGACTATGATTCCGGCAACACACGCTTTGTTGCCTTACTAGATCGTCTCTTGTCCTGAGCTGTATTTTTCCATTGGGTTTCTTCTAGGGAAGAAACTCTCCAATTCCTTCATTTATGGTATGTCGATCCAAGTAACCGATGGCTCAGAGTTGCGACAGCATTTTACGTTCCAAACAAAAACTTGTTTGCATTCATATAGATAAACCAAAAGAGAAAGCTCTATGAACATACTAGACACAAACATCAAGAATGTCCGCAATGTATTGCGCTACACCATCGGAGCAGGTTCTCTAACTGAATTACCCAATCTGCTGGAGCGGCGCAGGACATTACATGGCGGCCCAGTGGTGTTTTTCATTGATGAATTCTTCCAGTCCCAGCCCGACATCATTAGCCATTTGTACCTAAGCACAAACGACCATGCCATTTACGTACCAACCAAAGAGGAACCCTGTACCGACCAGGTAGACCAGATTGTTACGAAATTACAAGCCGATGGCCTAAACGAACCTGCTGCCATCGTCGGCATGGGTGGCGGAATTGTGCTGGATGTGGCCAAGGCTGTAGCCAATCTGCTCACCAACGGTGGCCTTGCCGAGGACTATCAGGGCTGGGATCTTGTAAAGGTACCCGCCATTTATAAAGTGGCCGTCCCCACGATTTCGGGCACTGGGGCAGAGGCCACCCGAACCTGCGTGATGACCAACAAGCGCAGTGGGCTGAAACTTGGAATGAATAGCGACTTCACTGTCTATGACCAGATCGTCATGGATCCAGAACTGACGGCAACAGTTCCCCGCAATCAATATTTCTATACCGGAATGGATGCCTATATCCACTGTGTGGAGGCATTGGCTGGTCGTTATCGCAATGCCATCGGAGATGCATACTCAAGAGAGACCATTAATCTGTGTCGCCAGGTTTTTCTAGACGGCGACATGAAGAGTTCCTTGAACCGCGAACGGCTTATGGTTGCTTCCTATCTAGGGGGCTGTGCTATTGCTACTAGTTATGTTGGTTTAATTCACCCCTTCTCGGCAGGTTTGAGCGTGGTACTGGGCCTGCATCACTGCGTGGCGAACTGCATCGTGATGCGGGCCATGCAACCCTACTACCCAGAGTTCTACGAAGAGTTCTGGGCAATGGTAAATAAGCAGGGCATAAGTATCCCAGAGGGCGTTGCGCAAAATTTGAGTGATGATAAGTATGAACAGTTATTCGCCTCGACCATCATTCACCAAAAGCCGCTGACCAATGCCCTGGGCGAAACCTATCGCGATATTTTGACTCCTGACAAGGTGCAATCTATCTTCAAGAAGATTTAATGTGACTGAGTATCATAAGTACGTGTTTAACACCGAGGAGCGCACATTTGTTGGTAAGTTTGAAGAGATGTACCAACAAGAAAAAGATTCTGTCTTCGACAGTTGGCATCAGGAAGATTCGCGGCAGCTGAACCGAAAGATTGCCCTGGAAATACTAAGTGAGTACAACTTTGATCGCATCGTCGACATTGGTACAGGTAAAGGTGCGCTAACCCATCAGCTGAAGCGTTGCAATAATGAAGTCATTGGTTTGGATATCTCGCCAACCGCAGTGGAGGTAGCTAGATCACGTTTCCCAGATATCATTTTCGATGTTGTGGACGTCAATGATGTAGTTGGCTTCATGGATTACTACGACCGGCAGCTCCTTGACAACAATGAGAATAGATCGAATAGCATTGAGACTGTTGATCTTGTCTTTACCTCCGAATGCCTTTCCTACATCGAACACTGGCGTGATTTGCTGGCCAGCCTAGCTAGCCGTACCCGCTTCTTGATGATTGTTTTATTTCTCCCTGACAATCCAATTGGCTTCGTGAAAAACATCGACGAATTAGAACTGGAAGTCAGCCGGTTTTTTGAAGTCCTAGAAATGGTCATCCTCAGGCAAAGCCGATTCGTCATAATCTTTGCGCAAAGCCTTCCTATCAAATAAGCGAGCACACAATGCCGGGATACGAGCTAATGGGCTCAGAGGAACTCTTGGAAGTACAAGATGTTTTTAACCATGGCGGAGTTCTCTTTCGTCATGGTTTTGACGCCATGCGCAACGATTGCTACAAGGTGCGCGAGTTTGAGCAGACTTTTGCCGCGCAGATGGGCGTGCCCCATGCGCTTGCCGTTAGTTCGGGCACTGCGGCTTTACGGGTCGCCTTAGCAGCGCTAGGTATCAGTAGGGGTGATGAGGTGATCACCCAGTGCTTTACTTTCGTCGCGACAGCGGAGGCGATTATCGAGTCTGGTGCGACACCTATTTGTACCGATATCGACCTCACGCTAAACATGGCCCCCGCGGACCTCGAGCGCCGGATCACGCCTCGCACCAAGGCTGTGATCATTGTGCATATGCTCGGCACACCGGCACGCCTGCCTGAGATAAGAGAGATCTGCCGTCAACGCGGCCTATCGCTAATCGAGGACACAGCCTGGGGATGTGGCGGCCATCTACAGGGACAATCACTTGGCTCTTGGGGTGATATAGGCACCTTTAGCTTCGACTTCGCTAAAACGATGACCACAGGGGAGGGTGGGATGTTGATTTTCCGCGATGAACAGTTGTGGAGTAAAGCGGCGGCGTGGCACGACCACGGTCACGAGAACAATCCATCAGTGCCGCGCTGGGAGGATACCCGCTCGAGCAGCGGCTTCAACTACCGCATGATGGAATTGCAAGGTGCGATAGGCCTTGCTCAACTGAAAAAACTGCCGGAGGTGGTTGCCGCTCAGCGAGCTAACAAGATGGATCTTTGGCAAGCGATCTTCGATCTTCCGGGAATCCAACCGCGAGTC
This sequence comes from Prochlorococcus sp. AG-412-I05, assembly GCA_003214855.1. GTDB lineage: Bacteria > Cyanobacteriota > Cyanobacteriia > PCC-6307 > Cyanobiaceae > Prochlorococcus. The sequence goes on from QCLC01000005.1 coordinate 34,661, forward strand.
GTGCCCGAGGGTTCCGCTGAAACTGCCGATGCTCTAGTCTTTCTGGTGCGCGATATGGCAACGGCACTTCGCTGTCGTGAGGAACTGCTCAAAGCTGGCTTAGCAACAAAAATCCTTCCCGAAGCCGTTACCTGGCATTTTGCTGGCACCTGGCACCACATGGCGGAACTCGTTCAAGCCCATGAGGGGCAGCTGGAAAAGGCATTTATGGCTTCCCACGCCATCCTCTCGCGCGCTGTGTCCTTGCCTGTGGGAGTCAGATTGACTCCCAACGCCACTAAAAAAGTGCGCCATGCCTTGGGCATAGCACTCTCAACTAATTAATAGATCGATGAAACAACTACCCAACAATCCAATGATCGCGGTGGTTGTGGCTGCTTATAACCAGGAAAAATTCATCGGCCGCTGCCTGCGTTCTCTCTTGCACCAGACCCTTCCCCAAAACACATACGAGATCATTGTTGTTAATGATGGCAGCACTGACCTTACGCCCTACGCCCTGACACAATTTTGCGACGCCAATGACTCAATCGTGAACGTCATTAGCCATGACACCAACAGAGGCTTGCCTGCGGCCTTGAACACGGGGATTCAAAATGCCCGTGGCCCTTACATCGTACGCGTGGATGCTGACGATTTCGTAAACGTAAACTTCCTCAACTTCCTTTACTACTACCTTGAAACCAATGTCCATGTAGACGCAGTCGCCTGTGACTATCTATTGCTTAATGATGATGAAATATTATTGGAACGTTGCTCCTGCCACGAGAAGCCAATCGCTTGTGGGATCATGTTCCGTAAGGAGCATTTGTTTGAAATCGGTCTTTACGACGAAGAATTTCGCTGCCAAGAGGAACGCGAACTGCGCATTCGTTTTGAAAAGAAATACAAGATTCATCGACTCGAACTACCTCTCTACCGCTACCGCAAGCACTCAAACAATATCACTCGTGATGCTCGGATGATGGAGCAGCATCACCTCAAGCTGATGGAGAAACATAAACATGACTCAAACCCAACACACTGAGCAGCCGATAGCTACTCAAGGGAAATTGGTCGTCGCCATTGTGCAGGCACGCATGGGCGCCAGCAGGCTCCCCAATAAAATGATGCTTTGGATGAACGGTCTGCCGATAGCAGGCTGGGTATTGCACCGGCTAAGGCAAGCGAAACGAATCAATCGGATTGTGTTTGCCTTGCCCAACACGGCACCTGACGATGTGCTGGCTGAATATCTGCAATCAGAAGGGGCGACGGTCTTCCGTGGTGCTGAGCAAGACGTGCTTGGGAGATTCTTCTATGCGGCTAAAGCCTTTGCCGCAGACAAGGTCGTAAGAGTCTGCGCGGACAACCCATTGGTAACAGGATCTGAGATCGACCGTCTCATAGGCATTTTCGAGAGTCAAGGTTATGACTATGCCTACAATCATATCCCTCTTGATAACTTCTACCCAGATGGACTGGGCGCAGAAGTCACTCATTTCACTGTGTTGCAGACATTGCATCGCGAGGCAGAGCTGCCCGAACATCGTGAGCATGTTTTCAATTATCTCTGGGCGCATAAAGAGCGATTCCAGATCGGCACCTGCGACCCTGCAGATGCTGCCTTAGCCCATCCAGAACTGAAACTAGATATTGACACATTGAACGACTACCAACGACTACTACAAATGCCTGTCAAACCAGAAAGTACGGCACGTGAAATCGTCGCGGCAGCACTGGCAGCAAAGAGGAGAGCCCAATGAATTTGCGAAATCTGATCGAACATCATCGACCTGGAGAGAACCATTTAATCTCTCGCCCCTATCTGATCGCAGAGGCCGGTGTGAACCACGAGGGAAGCCTAGATCTTGCGAGACGCCTGATTGATGAGGCCAAGGAGGGTGGTGCTGACGCGATAAAATTTCAAACGTACAAGGCATCTACCATTGCGTCAAAAGATTCACCGTCCTATTGGGATCTCACTAAGGAACCTACAGATAGTCAGTATAAACTTTTTCAGAAATACGACAAATTCTGGAAATCTGAATTTGAGGCTCTGGCGGAACATTGCCAAAATGTAAATATTGAGTTCCTGAGTACTCCTTTTGACATCGAATCAGCTCGATTCCTAAATGATCTGATGCCCGTATTCAAAATCTCTTCATCCGATTTAAATAATAAACCGTTTATTAATTTCCTATGTCAATTCGGCAAGCCCATCATCCTCTCTACCGGTGCTTCCTATCTGTGGGAAGTGGAACAGAGCCTGAATTGGATCGAAACTCACGGCAATCCGGTTGCCTTGCTGCATTGCATCCTTAATTATCCAACAGACGATGCCAACGCAAATCTGGCAATGATAAAGGGCCTGGCGCACAAGTTCCCGGATCGGTTGATTGGCTATTCGGACCATACCCTGCCAAAAGACATGAAAACACTTGAAGTGGCGACACTAATGGGAGCACGGATCATTGAAAAGCACTTCAGCCATGACAAAACCTTGACTGGAAACGATCACTATCACGCAATGGACAAGGATGATCTCAAGCGATTCCATGCCAGAATGGATACATCTCTAGCACTGCTGGGCAGTGATACTCGCACGCCGCTGTCAAGCGAGAAGATATCCCGCACGAATGCTCGGCGGAGCTTAGTAGCCGCACGATCCATCTCTGCAGGTTCCAATATCGTTGCAGAAGACATCACCTGGAAGCGACCTGGCACGGGAATAGACCCACGTGAATACGAACATCTATTAACTAAAACAGCTCTCCAAAATATCAAAGAAGATACGGTTCTTACTTGGGGTCTTTTTGATGATTGACGTCGCAGATGAGCTTGATCAATACCTGCATCGGCTTTTTCCTCTATGTCGCAGTCTGAGCGGGGAGCCAAATCGCGAGACGCTACGCATTATTCAAGAAATTGTACCACTAACAATTCATGAAGTTGAAAGTGGCACCTCAGTTTATGACTGGGTTATCCCTGACGAGTGGACAGTAAGAGATGCGTGGATCGCAGATACATCAGGTCATCGAATTGTCGATTTTAAGGAAAACAATCTTCACTTGGTCAGCTATAGCACACCCATAAATTCAAAACTCCATTGGGCACAGTTAAAGGGCCATGTCCATAAACACCCACAGTTACCTAATGCTATACCTTACCGAACAAGCTACTATCGTCCTGACTGGGGCTTTTGTGTAACTGACGCGCAATACCAGCTATTAGCCAATTGCACTGAACCACTGACTGTTGTGATTGAAACGGAACTGAAGCCAGGCTCAATGAGTTACGGTGAATATCTTCTTCCGGGAAATTCAAAGCAGGAAATACTGATTTCTTGTTACATTTGCCATCCATCAATGGCAAATGACAATTTAAGCGGTGTTCTGCTAACAGCATTCTTAGCAAGATATCTTTCCAAAAGAAAGAAAAGGCAATGGAGTTATCGCATAATATTTGTACCAGAAACTATCGGAGCAATTGCTTATTGCGCGAGAAATGAGACAGCAATAAATGCTATTGATTTCGGTCTTGTCGTCACAACCGTAGGAGGGCCAGGAAAACTTGGCTACAAACAGAGTTACAATTCCATGCATCCTATTAATGCAATTATTGAGACTATACTTGCTAAAAAGGAGAAAGACTTTATTACATACCCCTTTGATATCCACGGTAGTGACGAACGACAATACTCTAGTCAAGCATTTCGGATCAATACAGCCACCATTTGCCGTGATAGATATTACGAATATTCCTACTACCATTCTTCCCTGGATGACCTGAGTTTTGTAAATGGCTCTCAAGTGGCTCTAACATACGATATTTACGTTGAATTAATAGACACTCTAGAAGAGCTTAAATATTACAAAAGCCAAAACCAATCTTGCGAGGTGATGCTATCCCGTCACAAACTTTATCCAAGCATAGGAGGCGCTCGGAATCCTGAGCATGAAACTTTAACTGAGAATGACATTATACTATGGCTACTATTTCTTAGCGATGGGAAAATGCCTATCCAATTAATTGCCAAAAAGCTTAATATTAAAATGGCATACTTACAACATATAGTTGATAAGTTGATTGCTCGTGGGCTTCTATCAGAAGTTTAAAATGAAAATTCTTATACTATCAGGCAGCCATCCACGACATCTTTATATTCATAAAGAGATTCTCAATTCAGGTCACGATTGCGCTGCGATCATAATGCATCGTGAAAATCTATTACCTATAGCTCCTACAGGGACATCAGATGAAGTAAACAAACTTTTTAAATTTCACTTTAGTGAACGCTTTAAGGTCGAGAGTAAATATTTCGGCAACATTAGTCCAAGGGAGATTTTTTCTGATATTCCAAGCATTTACTGCAATCCAAAGGAACTAAATTCATCTAAGGTTGCAGATTATGCGCGCCATTTTGGTGCCGATCTCGCATTTATTTTTGGTACAGACCTGATCAAAAGACCACTTTTTGATGCACTTCCATCTACTAAGATTAATCTACACTTGGGATTGTCTCCTTGGTATCGAGGTTCAGCAACTTTATTTTGGCCGTTTTACTTTTTAGAACCACAGTTTGCTGGAGCAACATTTCATCAAATTGTTCCTGAAGCAGATGCTGGAGCTGTCCTTCACCAGTTTGCAACGCCATTATATATGGGAGATGGAATACATGATGTAGGCACACGCACAGTATTGCAGGCTCGTAAAGACCTGAAGGAATTACTTACAGGCATTGATAGAGAAGGTTGGATTTACGCTGAGCAAAAAACTAGTGGGCGTATTTTTTTAACCAGTAATTTTCAAGCTGAACATTTACGTGTTATATACCAGACATATGAAAATAATATCGTTGATCATTATCTCAATGGTCATCTTGCGCAGCGTGTCCCTAATTTGATCAGATCACAACTAGTGCAGACCTGTTCTGTAAATTAGAATTAATGATCTGTTCATGAATATTTCAAACAACCTGCCAAAAACGGGATTCCCAAAACAAGGGGACATCAAGGATGATTTAAAAGATTGATAGTATTTACTCGGATGCTTCAGATAGATAAAGAGCTTAAATTAAAAAGAGTGAAGTACGTTTCAAAATTAACACAACTTGACGGGGAGGTTTATGCAAAGTTATTCTTATTTTTGCCGAATCCATGTCTATTTTAGTAGCGGTTTAGATGTTTCCTTTAACCATATATTGTCAGTTTCAATAAGAGAAGACTGATGGATAGCATTAAGACGCTACCGGTCAGAGTTATGGAAATAGATCTGGTGAGTATTTTCTACTGAACAAGATTTTAGTTGCTAAGAGTAGTCAAATGGCTGCTGGCGTTGCATTAAAGTAGTAAACTTAAGTTTCTGTCAATTGCACAAGTTTACCGGATGACATGAAAATTGCTAGTATGCGATTATTAGAGAAAAGACAAGCCTATCCATCCAATAATTTCATGAAGACTCTTCTGATCACCATTCCTATAAGACCCACTCCATCAGAGTTCCCGCCGATTGGCATGCTTTCAATAATGCAAGCAATGAGAAAAGCTGGTATTGATAATTTCGAATTTTATAATATTGATGGGAATAGGCCTTCGTATAAAGATGCCTTAAAATATATTATCCGAGCAAATCCAGACATTATTTTTATTAGCGCTGTGGTTTCTACATCATATTCCTATATAAAGAATATTACTCGGGACATACGTTCCTCATTGCCAAATGTATTAATTGTCGTAGGAGGGTCTATGGCTGCAAGCGCAGAAATATTACTAAAGAGAACAAATGTCGATATTTGCGTAACAGGCGAAGGTGAAATCACCAATTGTAATATCATAAAGCAATTTAGTAAAACAAGGGATATTAAAGACTTGGTCAATATTCGAGGCATTGTGATGCTCATAGATAACAGGCTGCTTAACACCGGTTATGAAGAGCAAATATCCAAAGAACATGTTTATGATATTGATTGGGAAGACCTAGAAAAAAGCTCAGATATTAATCAATTTATGGTGCCCGCCTTTAATAGAGAGGGAGAGGCATGTGCTTGGTTCAAGAATGATCAGAGGACTTATGAACCTCACAGAAAAAATAAAACGGTAGCCTCTCTGCCTTGCTCTAAAGGCTGCATCGCTAGGTGTACCTTTTGCCATCGTTTCACATCAGGCATTAGATATATTCCCAATGAAATTATAGAGCAACGCATAGTACAACTTATCAAAAAATATAATGTTGGCTTTATAAGCATAGTGGATGAAAACTTTGGTACTGACAAAAGATGGTTAAACAATTTCTGCTCGATGATTAAAAAGTATGATTTATTATGGAGAGTAGCTGGTATGAGAGTAAACACCTCATCACCAGAAAAGATGCAAATGATGAAAGACTCGGGATGTACTACAGCAATTTATGGCATGGAAACAGGTAGTCCAACTATATTAAAAGTAATGGAGAAAAGAGTCCATATTGAAGATAATTACAATGCGATCAAATGGACAGTCGAGTCAGGGCTAGACACAACAATACAGCTAATTGTAGGCATGCCCGGAGAAACACCTGAAACTATTGCAGAAACCTGTCGCTTTGTTAAATATGGCATGTCTCTTAGCCCTGAACAATTCCCCAATAATACAAGTATCAACTACGCTCAAGCATTACCTGGAACACCACTTTATGAATATGCAAGAAATAATAAACTAATTGGCCAGGGTCTTCAAGGGGAAGAGGATTACCTGATTTCAATTTCAGATAAAGATGCTGCGGATGAATTAACAACACTTAATTTCACTAAGTCTCCCAAGTTACTAGTCGAAACATGGAAGTCATTAATCACAATAGAAGTGAATTACCATTATGTCAAAAAATATGGTTTGCATCATTATTATAAAAAACTATTGCAATCATCCGATAAATACAAAGAAACAGAGATTGGGGGGAAAACATCTGAACAAAAAGTTTTTCTTGACTCAAGCTTTACATTTAATATCGATGACAACGCGAGGACGCGCCTTAAGTTCAATCGAAAGGATGAAGTTCCAAGCATTATTGAACTTTTCAAGAAAAAGTATTTTGGTCTGTTAATTATATGTTACCCAAGGCTTGCCTATAGGCTAAGAATGCTGTTACCTGTTGCGCAACTTCTCATGCATATTTCAAAATCTCGCTATGTTTATTCTGCCAAGATATCTTTAGAATATCTCAAGTACGCAGTATCTAAAATTGCAAGATTTAACCATAGAAACCATGGACCAAATATATCCCTACGTAAGTTAACAAACCCCAATATAGGTCAGCTCTATGAAGACAACTTTGATCTACTAGAGTTAAGGAAAGGGCGCTAATAAATCATAGCTTTCAGTGGGGAATTATATAACTTCCTGACTCAATAAGCATGCCTCACTTAAACTTATCAAGAGAATTTAATGCGTGGTTCGGAAAATATATTGGATCCTCATAAGGAAGAGCGAGGAAATAGAAACCCATGTCAATTGGGGCAGATGAGCAAAACAAATACGAACTGATAAATGCAATGTACATTAGAGTATGTATGTGATGGTTAATCATATATACAAACACTTCAACAAGCCTTTGATCTATGTCTCTAACTTCCACTTGAGTAGGAAATACATTCAAGAACTACAGGAAAGTTAAGGTGGTTTGTCTGTTTTGCAGGACAGGTCCCATCGTTAGTCTTTGAGGCGGGATACCGCCCCTGATAGGGGCTCCCATCGAACTTACTTATATAATATGAGGCATAGGCCTTATTCCCATACACCAACCACTATCAAAGCAGAAAATCCCATGCGCATGTTTCTGCAATTTGGCCATTAGAGGCCACACATATATTATAAAACAAAGAAATGTAAATATATTTTCCGCAATAATTGCATTTGCGCAAATGGCCCAATACAATTTAATTGATAATTTTTTTATTTTGAGAATCTTTTCAATCAATATTAAATGTGTTCTTCAAGGTTGAATTGGGACAAAAACCTTATTCGTCAAAGTCTCGACAAGGTTTACGAATGTCGAGCACAAGTCCAACCTTTTCTTACACTTTTATTAAACGAATACCATAGAAAAGATAATTCCTATCAATACTACGACCTTATTTTGGGTGATTGGCTTGATACCTTTCTTCAACTAGCATATGTGGCATGGCTAGAGCATAAACTCAATTCTCCAGGTGGCTCAATACACTCTTTAACTATCCCATTGCCAAGTAATCCTGAAGATTTTAAAAGATTACACCTAAACTATGATGCCGCCCTACAAAATCACCTGGCTTGGGCAACATCTGCAATATGCGATGGCGAAAAGCCGCAAAAATCCTGGTTTGCCAAAGAATCGACATTGATCTCAACTAATCTAGATTCTAATTGGACTATAACTAAAGCCCTATGCGAAGGTATCTGTACTAATAAACCTAAATTAATTATTACTGCTGCGTATTGGAAATGTACAAAAATCGAAAAGTTATATGCTCTCTGGAAATGGCGTAGTTGGGCAAGGTTTGATGATATGCAATATCCAATTACTATTGCAACCCATATAAATATTAATTGGAGGATACACGCTTCTTCTAATTTCAGAAGCATTAGTGGTTTTCAGGATCTAGTATGCGCTCTTTTGCCTCTTTACCTTCCGGTTGTGTTTTTGGAAGGTTTCAACTTATACCGGGAAAAAGCTTTAAATCTCTCTTTACATAGACCAAAGGCCATGTTCTCTGCTAATGCACTTTATGAAAATTTGATATTCAAATTATATGCTGCAGAATGGCAGAAAGAGGGTACCAAATTACTTTATGGGCAACATGGAGGTGGATATGGAATAAACCACTCACATATAATCGAAGAATATGAGACACGAGTTTCATCATGTTTTTATAGCTGGGGTTGGGAACGAGATGATCGATTAGTAAAGCCACTTGCTCCACCATTGCCGCGAATTTCCAAAAATAAAACCATAAAAATTCTCCTTATTTTGGTTAGTTATCCAAAATATATCTACCGAATTCACTACCATTCGATGGGGAGCCAAATACCCTTGTTACATAATGAGGTATGCGAGTTCCTCCATAATCTTAGTGACCACAAACAAATGATGATTCGTGGATATCCATATGATTACGGCTGGGGTGAAACTTCCAAAATTCGCAATGCTGCTCCCGAAGCAATGTTTGATATCAAACGACCTTCACCCTTTATAAGATTTGCCCAAAGTCAACTAGTTGTTCACAGCTATCTTTGTACTTCATACCTAGAAACGCTTGCCCTAAATATTCCTACAGTTTGCTTTTACAATCCCATTGTAAACTCCTTTGATGCCAAAGCTCAGCCATTAATTAATGAGTTAGAGCATAATTCAATACTTCATCGATCAGGTAAAGATGCAGCTCGATTTGTATCAAGCATCTCTGAGAATCCTTTGAATTGGTGGTTTAAAGCAAATGTCCAAGAAGCAAGATCTAACTTTGTACGCCATTACGCAAACTTCTCTGAACACTGGTTGCAAGAATGGGAAGAAGAATTTAAGTTCCAAATTCAAGCCTAATAGAATATATTTTATTGTTTCTTGCCTTCTGTAAAGAAAATAACAATGCAGAACTGAAGTGTACGAGACACGGCCTATTTTAATTTTTCTGAGGAGCTTGTGTAGGTTGGATGCAGTCCCTGAATAAGCAGTATTAATCCAAAGAAACAGATCGCTCTATGGTAATTTCGCTTCTTTTATGGCTCAATAGTACGACATCCCCTTTATGAAAGTCAGCCCGCTAGATGTTCTGTCAGAGCACATTGTTCAACTGACTAGCATGTATAAAGCCGCTAAGGGTTGAAGTGTGGCCCACCAATTCAGTCCTCTCGCTGCCATTTATTCCACCCCGATGCCCACGTGACACAACAGGGACAACTTCGACTTGTGATCCTGCTCATTTAGCAAGGCCGCAGCATGGCCGAAAACGCTTCTGAGAACAGGATTCAATCTAGAATGTATCTATAGCTGACTGGCCCACTGCTATCGCTCAGGCGGACTCCCTTTTCTGGCAGATCGCCGCAGTGAGCTCCTCACTCAGCATCGGATACTTGATCCGCAGCAACTTTACAAAGCGATTGCCCTTCGTCATCAACGCCTGCACTTGCGTCATATTTCCCATCTGCTACTGGCTCCCCTTCTCCACCGTGGCCAGAACACTCAGTAGTCTGGGCCTTCAGGCTAAGCCCAAGGCTTATCTAAAGCGATTATCAATGGAAGCTCCCTGCCGATATGTTCCAAATCCACGTCAAGACGCTGGTCAGGATCCGAAAGCTGGGATACCGGATCATTGCAGACCATCTAAAGGGACGCTCCTACGGCCTCGGTTACGAGAAAAGTCCGCATCGCGGGGATGACGCCAAACGGCTCTCCTACGTCTAGTTCCTTGACGATGAGGCCTTGGCCCACTGAGTAGAAAGCCAAGTGCAGATGTTTGATGACTATCGATAGCAGGAATTAGAAGCAGGTCGATGTCCATTCCCTCTAGAGGTCCTCGAAAACGCCACCCAGCCAAATATCACGTACATGGCCACTGCTACCAGAAAACCCTCGACTGTTTGTTATCGGTGGATCAATAAACGTCTATAGTGATTAATAGTGTCTGAGGTAGAAGACAGTAAAGTAGGCTGTTGCAGCATGGCAGACTATTTAGATGTGAAGTTGATTACTTTGCTCATTCATGCCATGTTACTCAGAAGTCAATGTCTCGCTTGGGCTAAGCCCCTCCAAACCACTGGTTAGTGGACAAAGTTTTATTCTTACAGCAACCAGATCAGCGCTTTGAGCGATCACAGCATTCTTGACCTGGCAAAGTTTTTGCGAGCGTTTATTTTATGGCGACTTCACTCACCCTCCCCGCTCAATTGTCCGAAGCGTAATTTCGATATAGCAATGCCCACGCTGCTTACGTGTGTGGTGCCGCTAAATAGCGCAGTTAATCCCATGGAAACGAACAGCCCTATGCCTCGAAGAAGGCGAGACATCGGTTAACCTTGCATGATGGAGTCGATTTAATTATATTAAATTTTAGAGCCATAAGGACTAGAGAATGTTTTTCTGTAAATTACTGTCTCGTGAATACTCCAATATGCATATTACCAGTTCAGGCAACCAAGGTCCAGTACTAGCATTTGATTATGACCTCCTCAAAAATCACACAGACCGTGTATGTGTACGTGCTGGCTATTGGCCTGCAAAAGAGCGCCTTACATTAAACAGTCCTCAAGAATCATGGCAACTTTGAAGCGATGCCCTCAAGGTTACTGCTCTCAAGAACGTTGATTGTAAGAGTTTAAAAATGCTTAGAACAAAGTTGAAGGCCAAGCTGAAGGCGGGGGAACTTTCTCTTGGCACTTGGATCACATTGGGGAATGCCGCGATCGCAGAGATCTTCTCCAGGGCTGGATACGACTGGGTTGTTGTCGATCTGGAACATTCCACAATCTCCATTGATCAGGCCGGGGAGCTGATCCGAACCATCGAATTGGCCGGGGCATCGCCCTTGGTTCGGCTCACATCCAACGACAAGAATCTGATCAAGAGGGTGATGGATGCGGGAGCTCATGGCGTAGTGGTGCCTAACGTCAATACCTCTCAGGAAGCCAGCAAAGCGGTAGCCGCCACACGCTATGCCCCACTTGGTCACCGGGGGGTAGGGCTAGCTAGAGCCCAGCATTACGGCCCAGGGTTCAGTGAATATCTTGATTGGCAAAGAGATGGTCCCATTGTGATCGTTCAAATCGAAGATCAGGCCGCACTGGATCACCTCGAAGCGATTTTCACCACCCAAGGTGTTGATGGCTTCATCATTGGACCCTACGATCTGTCCTGCTCTATGGGTTTCCCCGGAGAGTTTAAACGTCGCGATTTTCTCGCGGCGATGAAACACATCCTGTCCACTGGTCAGCGCTTGGGCTGCCCACCCGGCCTTCATATAGTGGAACCTAAACCGGTTCTCCTCAGCCAAGCCATTAACGATGGTTATCGCTTCATCGCCTACAGCGTGGACATCCGCATGCTGGATGTCGCTGCCAGGGCTGGTTTTTTGGTTAACGAGCAGAACCGGAAAGCATGATCAAGGCGATCGGTATTGTTCCTGCGCGTATGGGGTCAAGCCGCTTCCCCGGTAAACCCATGGCGCCCCTGTTGGGCATGCCTATGGTCGGTCATTGTTACCACCGCACACGTCTAGCTCCTGGTCTTTCTGCAGCCTATGTGGCTACCTGCGATGAACCCATTGCCGACTATTTAGCCGAAATCGGCGGACGAGCATTAATGACCGCCTCCACCCACAACCGCGCCAGCACCCGCACGGCCGAGGCATTTGAGATTATCGAACGGGAGACCGCTGAGCAGATCGACGTGGTAGTGATGGTTCAAGGCGACGAACCGCTGATCACGCCCGAAATTATCGGTGAGACCCTGCGGCATTTCACTGACCCAACAGTGGGCATTGTCAATGTGATGTCCAGGCTGCGCACACTTGAAGCATTTATGGATAGAAACAACGTCAAAGTGGTCGTCGATCGCAACAGCAATGCTTTGTACTTTTCCCGCGAGCCGATTCCCTCACCCTGGAAAGGCTGGGAACATCTACCGTGCTTCATGCAAACCGGCATCATCGCCTTCCGGCGCGAAGTGTTGCAGCAATTCAACGCCATGACAGAGACACCCCTTGAACAATTCGAATCGGTTGACATGAACCGAGTGATTGAAACCGGCGGTGTCGTACGCATGGTGCCAACCGATGCCTTTACGATTGGCGTAGACACCCCAGAAGAGTTGACCGAGGCGCAGCACCATCTCTTGAATGATCCAACCCTTTCGAGATACATGCGCAGATGAAAGAAAACGATATCCGCCCAAAAGCCTTGCTTCAGCGTTATATAAAAATGAGTGCTGAGGACGCCGAACGACACTTTGCAGATAATTTGCGAATAGACCTCCCCTGCGTGGCCTGCGGCGGGATAGAAAGTGTCCATGCGTTCGATAAACACGGGTTTGGATATTGTCGCTGCAACATCTGCGGCACGCTCTATCAGAATCCTCGCCCGAGTCAAGCTTTATTTGAGGCCTTTTACCGCAATTCTGAGTCTTCCAGTTACTGGGCTAAGGTTTTTTTTCCAGCAGTTGCAGAAGCACGGCGGGAAAAGATCTTTCGACCACGCGTCGAGCGCCTTTCGGCAATGTGTGAAGAGAGTAAAATAAGAGTGGATCGCCTGATCGATGTTGGAGCTGGATACGGCCTCATGCTGGAGGAATGGCGTGAGAAATTTCCAGGGGCAAAGTTAGTTGCTATTGAACCCTCAGCAGATTTGGCTGAAAAGTGCCGTCTCAAAGGTTTTGAAGTTGTCGAAAATATCGTTGAACAAGTTAAACGATACGATGACTTTTCAGATCTGGTGGTTTGTTTTGAAGTTCTTGAGCATGTGTATGAGCCGCTATCTTTCCTGCAGACCCTTCATCGGCTTACAAGGCCTGGAGGGATGGTGGTTGTAAGTACGTTGTGCATCGACGGATTCGATCTTCAAACCCTTTGGGAGAAGTCGAATCAGATTTCTCCACCACACCATATTAACTTCCTCTCAGTTGATGGCATTCATCGCCTCTTTTCACGTGCTGGCCTGCAAGATATAAAGGTAACTACCCCTGGTCTGCTGGATGTAGATATTGTACGCAATGCCTCCCTACAGAATCCGGACATTCTAAACAATCAAAGATTCCTCAAATATCTAATTGAGGATGACCACAGAGCTAAAATATTTCAGAGATTTCTATCGGTAAACCAACTCAGCTCCCACGCGTGGGTGAGCGCAATTTCACCCGACTAATTCCTAAAAAGTAAGCAGATGGCGAACATCCCTAAAAGAGTTGCAAAGCGAATCATACCCAAATCAATCCAAGGGTATTTAAGGAAAGCCAGCCTAAATAGGGCATTGAAAAGGCACGATAAGTTATTTTCAAGCAGAAGTACGAATCAGATATTTGCAACAATCTATTCAAAAAGGATGTGGGGCGAAAGCGATCTTGATGCAATTTTTTCAGGCAATAGCTCTCACGAGCTAGCCCATGTCTCAACATATGTCAAAGCGGTGCAATCATTTTTAGGCCTGTTCGAGCCACCTCTGAATGTAGTTGATCTGGGTTGTGGTGATTTCAACATCAGACCTAAAGTCAGATCACTGGCAAAAACCACGTTGCTTGCGATGGTACAGACAAACTACTCGAGAGAAATGGGGAGCGTTTCTCGGAGATTGGCCTTGATTTCAGAATTCCTGATAGAATTGAAGACCCTTGCCGCCAGGAGAGGTGGCAATGATTCGTCAAGTGTTTCAACATTCATCAAATAAAGAGATCCAAGAAATTATAGATATGATCCATCAATATAGATATTTAATTTTAAGGAAATATATGCCTGGTTCATTGTTTACACCAAAAATCGATCACCCTACTGGAGCCTACTCTCGATTAGCTCGTGGGATAAAAAGCGTGATTGTGCATACAAAACCTCTCGTCAATTTAAGGTTTAGGAATAAAAGAATAATTTGCGAAATGCCAGAGCAGACATGTTTTCCGAAGGCCATCCTTTACGAGTCTTAATTAATGAAACGATTGAAAATCGGTATTGCCGGATACGGAGTTGTGGGCAAAAGGCGCCGTGATTGCATTGACAAACATCCGAAGATGCATTTAGTAGCAGTTTGTGATCGATTGTATAATGAGAATGGCATCCATCCTGATGATATACGCTATTACTCTAACTATCATGATCTGCTAAATGAAGACCTAGACGCTTTATTTGTATGCATGACTAATGATATCGCCCCGGAGGTCACTATTGCCGCCCTAGAGCGAGGCCTACATGTATTTTGCGAAAAGCCCCCAGGTCGCAGTTTAGAAGACATTAGCCGGGTGATTAACTGCGAGCGCCTGCACCCTGATCAACGGCTCATGTACGGCTTCAATCACCGCTACCATGATTCTGTTCAGGACGCGCTGAAGATAGTTCACTCGGGCGCATTGGGAAAAATTATTAACTTACGTGGCATTTACGGAAAGTCTAAGATCATCACATTCAACCAATCTGACTGGCGTACAAAACGCAAAATATCAGGAGGTGGAGTGTTACTCGATCAAGGAATTCATATGGTTGATTTGATGCGATTGTTCGCTGGTGAGTTCATCCAAGTCCAAAGCATCGTGTCGAATTCTTATTGGGGGTTCGATGTAGAAGATAATGCCTATGCCCTAATGTGTACTGCAGAAGGCATAGTTGGAATGCTCAATTCATCGGCCACACAATGGCGACATCGTTTTCATCTTGATATCAATTTGGAAAAAGGTAGTGTTATTCTCGGTGGATTGCTCACAGGTAGCAAAAGCTACGGCGCAGAAACACTAACCGTAGCCATAGTTGATCATGATAATGACAATGGAGATCCACGCGAGCAACTTACTCGTTACAATACAGACAAATCGTGGGAACGCGAAATCAATGATTTCGCTACAAGTATCTTAGAAGATAGCGAAATAATTTCTGGCACTTCACATGATGCCTTTCAAACGATGAAGCTGGTCACTCAAATCTATTACGCAGATCACAATTGGCGAACTCAATTCAACATTTCTGATCCAAATTTGATCCAATCCCAATACTAATTAACCTAATCAACTCTTGAGCGTGGCTTCCAACTGGTTTAAACAAATTTAGATTAGGTACATTCTTTCAGGAATTGGAGCTTGTGAAACAGGAAGTCTTGTCATCATTTTTCTCGAATCACGCAGATTTGACTTTGCTTTATTTTTCATTGGCAACAATAGTAGTACAAAACTATATGCCTATTGGTAGCAACTGTGAGGAAACCTGTTTGTTCGCTGTTTGCTGAACCGGTAACGGCACGATAATAGCTGTGATTAGGAAAGACTTCGGCTTCGCCGCCATTTTATTTTGTACTAGGCTTGCGAAGCATCTACGTCTATCCGGTTGTGATAATATCTTAACTAGGGAATCATACAATCTGCTCAAAACCTTTGATCATGCAAGAAAGGCTAGCATAAAGACAGTAGACTAAATATGCTTGATTAGAGCAAAAAAAACAAATCGAACACGAATGCATTCACATACCCATGAGTCCAATAAGGCAAGGTCCAGGTAAGAGTGCGCTTAGCTTGTTGGATAATTTGACCCGTGTTTCTTTATTCATCAGGACAATAAAGTGATTATTGCCCACAACATTTTGGACAAAAGCTTTTTGGATTAGTGCTAATAGTGGAATTTTCAAGAAAATCAGTAAAAATTCGCTAACTTTACACAAATGTAATCGGTAAACGAACGAATTCTACTGACTTTTCAGAGAACCATTGTGCAAAGTTGTTGATTGCTAAATCTCGCATCACCTAAAGGCTTACAAGTGCACGGAGTAGTCAAAGTGTTTCTCAAAATATTCGATCAGTAAAGCAGGGATTAACAAGGTTGGGGAATTTAAACAGCTTGAGCTTGAAGACTTACGGGGTATCCGCAAGGAAATGTGCTTAAGATTTTTATTCTCAGCCAATCAGTCATTCCCACAATAAAATTTACAGATCGGGCAGTATCGTTAATATTTTGATGGCTTTGTTAAAAGTTTGGCGAGCAATCTCCCACCCAATCATGAAAAAGGTTCTCCCACTATGGGTTAATTCTTAACATAGCGGCTTAAAGTGCGCACAACAGCACTCTCGACAACTCTGTAAATCCAGGGTTCTCGAATGCAGAGATCACAAGGAGGTTGCTTAGCTATAAGCAAATACATGATTGATCGGAGATGGTGCTGATTCATTGAATGGCTACAAGCAATGAGATTGCACGGATTCTTATTTGGCTAGCCTGTGATGAGAATAGCTGCATAACAAGCTAATATAAAGAAATCTATGGAGACTTTACTCATGCTTGAGCGCATAACTATTAAATCTAATAGTGGCCCATATGATGTGGAATTTGCTCCAAACTTATTAAATAATTTCGTGGCTAGCGAGGAGGGTGTGACGCACTATTTAGTAGACAGCAATGTTGCACGTATGTACACAAATCAGCTTGCTAGTGTACTTTCAGACCCCTACACTCTGCTGATAGAAGCGACTGAAGATAATAAGTCAATAGATAGCATCATACCAGTCATCGAGCAGTTAGTGAATAACAATTTCAAACGAGATCATTTGTTGCTTGCCATTGGCGGTGGCATTGTTCAAGACATCACTTGTTTTATTGCAAGTACTCTGCTTCGAGGAGTGGAATGGCGATTCGTACCGACGACGCTTCTAGCTCAAGCAGATTCCTGTATTGGCTCAAAGAGCTCGATCAATCTCGGCAATGTTAAAAACATATTAGGGACTTTTTTACCACCTAAAAAAATATGGATCTGCCATGAGTTTCTGAACACCCTTGAACGCAAGGACATTCAATCTGGCATTGGTGAGATCCTAAAAGTGCATGCAATCGCTGGCCCTGAGGCATTTGACTTGCTAAAGCAAGACTTTTCGAAGTTGATTTCAGATCGTACAACCCTATTGCACTATATAAAGGAAGCTTTGCTGATTAAGCGAAAGTACATCGAAGTTGATGAGTATGACAAAAGTTCACGCAACATTTTTAACTATGGACACAGTTTTGGTCATGCCATAGAGTCAGCCACTAATTTTAGAGTTCCTCACGGAGTGGCAGTAACAATCGGCATGGACATGGCAAATCATATCGCTGTGATGCGTGGACACCTACCTGCAGAACACCGTGATCGAATGCATGATGTACTAAGTCAAAATTACTTTGACTTCAAAAATATCCCCATCAACCCAGACTCAATGATGAGAGCATTACTGAAGGACAAGAAAAATACAGCTACCGAGTTAATGCTTATCTTTCCAGTTGGAGAGAAAGCTAGTATGCAGCGAGTAAGTGTGGCCCCTGAAGAAGACTTTTATTCCCAATGTGTACAATTTCTTCAAGGTATTGGAGCATGAACACAATCGACCGCATCGCTGTATGTTCTCGTTCGTTTTCTAGAAACCCGTTGTTGCGCAAAGAGCTACTGGCGCGCTATCAGCATGTAAAATTTAATGATGATGGACTCAAATTAGAGGGTGATGATTTAATCGCTTTCCTGAAGGGTCATAACAAGGCTATTACGGCGCTCGAGAAGATTAACGATGATGTTTTATCTCAATTACCAGATCTAGCAGTGATCGGCAAGTATGGGGTTGGTCTCGATATGATCGACATAGAGGCGATGCGACACCACGGCAAACGATTAGGATGGACTGGCGGCGTCAACCGTCGATCGGTTTCAGAGATGGTTATCGCGTTAATTATTACGATGCTTCGCCATTTCCCTACAGCACATAACGAGGTCCTCAATGGAACCTGGCGGCAGCATGTCGGTGGGCTGTTATCCGGGAGGACTGTCGGCATCATCGGCTGTGGACATATCGGGAAAGATCTGGCCACGCTCTTACAACCTTGGGGTTGCACCTTGCTAGCAAACGACATTCTGGATTTTCCGGAGTTTTATGCCGCCAACAAAGTAGAGGCCGTCTCTTTGACCACGCTGTTAAGGCAAGCCGATGTAGTGACGTTACACGTACCCTTGAACGAGACGACCCAAAACATGCTTTCGGCGAAGTACTTGCGACTGATGAAGCCCAGCGCCATACTTATCAATCTTGCACGCGGAGGCTTGGTTGACGAAATTGAGGTAAGGGAAATGCTCAAGTCCAATCGATTAGGTGCTGCTGCATTTGATGTTTTTCATACTGAACCCCCTGAGGATAAAGAATTATTGAAGCTGCCCAATTTCTTTGTTACCCCCCACATCGGCGGTAGTGCAGAGGAAGTGATTCTGGCCATGGGGCGTGCGGCAATTGATGGACTGGATTCCAATATTATTCCTTGAACATGAAGATTTTAGAGAATGATCACTTCTACCATATCAATCAGACCATGCAATCAAATATTAAACAGTTGGTCAAAGCTATAGCAAATGGCACAGTTAAATACCTTTCTAGGAGCAGAGTAGGCGGCTATGTTTGTGAATTAATTCTCAATTCTGCCATGAGCGCAACACAGACTATCAATCATGATCAAATAAAACTTACTTTCTCTACACCCAATTAACTTACCCGATTTCGTGTTGACACTTGTTCAACCAAAGAACCACAGAAACTCTCAATTGGATCGATACAATGACTGAAGGAGCGGTGTTCTGGGATGTCGGCTCCAATATTGGTCTATACAGTTGTTATGCTGCAAAAGCTAGAGGCATACGTGTTTTCGCCTGTGAGCCTTCGGTATTTAACCTAGAGTTGTTGGCTAAGAATATCTATCTGAATGAACTCGTTGAGAAAGTCGTGATTGTTCCCTTGCCGTTGTCGGACTCAATTAAAACAAGTACATTAAATATGTCTACAATGGAATGGGGGGTGCGTTGTCGACATTCGCAGAGGACTACGATGATGATGGTAAAATCCTTGAAATACCCTTCCAATTTAGTTCGGTTGGCCTATCGATGGATGAGGCGGTGACGCTGCTAAAAATACCCCTTCCGACTTACATCAAAATCGACGTGGATGCGATCGAACATCTGATTTTATCCGGAGGTCAAGCTCTACTTCAATACGTCGAAGAAGTGGCTATCGAAGTGAATGAGTCCTTCTCTCATCAAGTCTTAAATGTCCAAAAATACCTTTCGGCTGCCGGGCTGTCATTCAAGGAGAAAAAGCACTCAGCGATGGTCAAAACGTTGAGAGATGGAGTCGAACATATAACCAAGTCTGGCATAGAGTTAAATATTAAGAATGGCCTACTGCGTTTAACTGTCATGCCAATAAGACCCAAGTCTTTTTAATTTTGCATAAGAAACATCTGGGCAAGATACTTATCTGGGATTCGGAGACGCCTCCACCCAAATGCAATGAGACGATTTTATTGTGGAGTGCTTTCTCCGATGAGACAGCTCCTCATGCCGTATCAATTCCTACTCTCATTGAAACGAATGCCAATAAGCTTAAATCCCAGTACCTAGAATACATATATGAGCTAGGCGAATTATGCCCAAAGGGTCGCCGTCTAATTGACCACCTGGAGCTTCGACCAGGGTTTAGTTATTGGTGGATGTCACAGATCGTGGAGAGTGCCTACGATAAATCCCTCCAATTAGTGAATATATTAGGTATACTTGCCTTCACAAATTGGGCCGAAAGATTCTTCATTGATCAAATCTTGCTGGTAACAGCAAATCGATCTTTAGCCGAGTCAATGAGACGGTGGTGTGCAAATAAGGATGTAGCATTTGAATGGCGACACGTAAAGAAAACACAGAATCGGCAGTCCTTTAGGCACATTTTCAAATTTACCCTAGCTCCCATTAGAGCCATCTCATGGTTACTGCACTACTGGGCTACACGTTACCAGTTGAAAGGGTTCGGCATCAAACAATGGCAAAAGACATGCGCAGGCATCACTTTTGTTCCCTATTTATTTAATATGCTTCCAGATGCCGCGAACGAAGGTCGCTACGCAACTTACTACTTTGCCCACCTACCAGAGACTCTAATAAGCAATGGCTATAAAACAAATTGGCTACATTTGTATTGCGGCTCTGAATTAATCCCAAATAGCAAAAAAGCTGCCCAATTTATTCACCTATTTAACAAAGATAGTCAAGGCAGTCAATGTCATACCACGCTTGATTCTTTCCTTAGCATTCGAATTATTCTTCAAACCATTGGTGACTGGATCAAGATTGCATTACCTGCATATAGGGTAACACTTGATTTAAGTCACAACAGCAATTCCAAGACATATTTATGGCCCCTTTTGTCAAAAGATTGGAGGGAGTCCTTCTTTGGTCCTAACGCGATCAGCAACTTACTGTTCTTAAATTTATTCGAAGAATCGATGAGCACTTTGCCTCATCAACAAATCGGTTTTTATCTTCAGGAGAATCAGGCATGGGAGATGGCTTTCATCTATGCCTGGAAGGCTGCTGGCCATGGCAGACTAATCGGTGTTCCTCACTCAACTGTACGGTTTTGGGATCTTAGATACTTCTACGATCCACTCACTTTCCAGCGCGACCGGAAGAATGTCTTACCAATGCCAGATGCGGTGGCTCTTAATGGCCCAGCGGCTACCAGCGCTTATCTATTAGGTGGTTATCCCGCAGAGAAAATAGTGAAGGTAGAAGCCCTTCGCTTTCTATATCTTGCGAATGCACATTTACGTAAACCTTTATCTATATCACCTAATAGTCCAATGCACTTATTGGTTCTGGGAGACTATTTCGAGCGCAACACAAAAACACAACTTCGTCTTTTGGGGGAAGCTGTAAAGTCATTTCCTCATGATCTTAAAATTACAGTCAAACCACACCCAGCCCGCTCTGTATTCGCAGCGGACTACCCAAATCTAAAAATGCAAGTAGTTGCTGAGCCTGTTGCTCAACTTCTTAATCAATGTCATATAGCCTACACCAGTTCGATCACCGCGGCTGCAGTCGATGCTTACTTAACCGGTGTGCCAGTGGTGACTCTGTTAGATTCAACTCAGCTAAACCTGAGTCCATTGCGCGGCCTGGATGATGTGTTTTTTGTAAGTAGTGCGGTTGAATTATGTAATGCACTCAAAACAATCATGATAGCACCGCCCAGGGCTATCCCCAAGAACGAGTTTTTCAACCTCGACAAAGACTTACCTCGATGGCGAGATTTGCTGACCTAACTGAGTAAATGAATGTAACCCTAAACAATCTAATGAAGGTACCTTATTTCTTGAGTTCACTACAGAAAGACACTAATGACATTTTTGGTCAAGTAATGGTCTCAGGGCCTCAGGCATCAGAACACGCATTGCGTGAAAAAATCGCCACTCAGAGCTACAACAATTACCTTCACGAAATATCCAAACATCACAGCATAGAAGTTATGGATAGGGAAATAGAATTATTTCTCACTGCAATACCGAGGAATGGAGTCATCTGTGATGTAGGTGGAGGCTGGGGCTGGCATTGGCGAAAACTTTATCGATTTCGTCCAGACGTTAATGTGGTGATTGTAGATTTCTGCAAGAGCAATTTACACCATGCTAAAAACCTTCTCAAAGATAGTGTCGGCAAAACCATTTGGCTCGTTCATGGTGATGCTACGCGACTAGAATTCGACTCTGGCACCTTTGATGGATACTGGTCAGTGCAAACCTTGCAGCACATTCCAGATTTCGAGCAGAGTATTACTGAGGCTCTCAGAGTTTTAAAGGCAGGCGGAGTATTTGCTAACTACTCTTTAAACTATTCTTGGCCAATGGCACTTCTTTATCATTTACTTCGTCGGCAGTACTCAATCAAAACCCAAATCAAAACCAATTATTATTTGAATCGCGCCGATAGGCAACAGGGAGTTACTATTAGTCATTTGTTCAATAGCCATGTAGTGAAAAGATATAGTGAAATACTTTTCAAACCTGGATTTAAGTGTCATTTTCCAGGCAAGAACAGATCATGGTGGGGAAAGTTGGATGCCCTAATGAGTAGTGATTCCCCACTCTTTGCTTGGATGGCCCGGCAGCGATCATTTCACACCAAGAAACCTTTAAAAATGACTTCATACTATTTTCAATAAACTATTTAGGCAATCATCTAAATGTCTCTGCAAGATTTTTTCAACCAAAAAACTGTTCTTATCACTGGCCACACTGGTTTTAAGGGAGCGTGGCTCACTGCCTGGTTAAAACAGCTTGGTGCTCAAATTGTGGGTGTTGCCCTCGATCCACCTACTCATCCCTCGCATTTTGCTGCAGCCAAGCTGGCCGACGGGATCACAGATCATCTAGTCGATATTCGTAATCAAAATCAGCTGCAAGAGTTGATTCTTTCCACTCAACCCGATTTCGTGTTTCACCTTGCCGCTCAGGCACTAGTGCGTCATTCATACTCTAGTCCTGTTGAAACATGGCAGATAAATGTTTTGGGAACATTGTATTTGCTCGAAGCGCTGCGGAAGTTAGATAAAGCTTGTGCAGCAGTAATTATCACAAGTGATAAGTGCTACGACAACGTAGAGTGGGTCTGGGGTTATCGAGAGAACGATGCCTTGGGTGGACCTGACCCATACAGCGCCTCAAAAGGTGCAGCAGAGTTGGTAATACGATCCCATATCAAGTCGTACTTCTCAGGTGATACCAAGCCTGTGCGTATCGCATCGGCCCGGGCCGGTAATGTGATTGGTGGTGGCGATTGGGCAGCAGATCGCATAATGCCCGACTGCGTTAAGGCCTGGTCTATCGGTGAGAAGGTCAAGTTACGCAATCCCCATTCCACGCGACCCTGGCAACATGTATTAGAGCCCTTGAGCGGCTATTTGAATCTAGCGATCGCTTTGACTCAACACCCTGGGTTGCATGGTGAGGCGTTCAATTTCGGCCCGGGTGCGCAACAAAATCACAGCGTCTTGGAATTGGTGAAGGAAATGTCCCAACATTGGCCTCAGGTGCGATGGCAGGATGTGTCAACCACAAGCTTTGGTCCGTATGAATCCGGTTTACTTAAACTCAACTGCGACAAGGCCCTACACGAGTTGCGATGGCATGCCGTCATGGGTTTTCAGGAAACAGTTAAAATGACCGCCGATTGGTATCGAGTCTTTTACGAAAAGCAGTCACCAATTTGTGAAATCACAAAAGCACAGATACATGACTACACATTGCTAGCAAAACAGAGGGAATTGCAATGGGCACAATGAGCATTGAAGATATCCTGGTAACGCCTTTGCGGCGTATAGAAACTATTGGTGGCGATGTCCTGCACGCCCTTAAAGAAGGTGATGAAGGATTTGCAGGATTTGGCGAGGCCTACTTTTCCTGGATCGAAGGAGGGGCCGTAAAGGCTTGGAAACGTCATACGCGTATGACAATGAACCTAGTTGTGCCGATAGGGGAAGTTAGGTTCGTTTTTTGTCAAAGCAATGAACAATACAGGATAGAAGAAATTGGAGTCAATAACTACGCCAGACTTACCATTCCGCCAGGTATTTGGCATGGCTTCAAAGGCCTCAGCAAAACAAATAGTTTGATCATGGATGTCGCCAACATCCGGCATGACCCCAATGAGGTGGAGCGTCTTCAAAAGTTTGATTTCGATTATTCCTGGGATTAATCGATGAAAGTAATCAAACCTTGATGATTGCTTTAGTTACCATTTAGATGAATACACGGAGGTGATCAAAGAATATTTTCTACCCTGCCAGGTGCTTAATACTGATTTCACCGTTGACTTCTCTCTAGGTAGTAAGATTCTCATCAACAACAGACGATAGATACGCGAGTCACCCTTGTTCATCCAGGTGAAGCCCCGATAAAAGTTGCCGCCTTCGTCGCATGAAAGCATATGTCTACAACGACACGTGTATGCCCACATATTGATATGGAATCGTCAATGTCGATCTGAAGGCACTCGCGTTTCATCGCAGACATAGTAAGCTGGTTTAGATGAGAGAAGTTCGTGCTACGGCGAACTGGAACTTGACATCTCACCTTTCAAGAGTTTCAAGGACAACCCCAGCTCCACGAGGGCTGGATCAATAGGGGGGTTTCTTTGTAATCGGGCGCGCCTTTTTTGACTGGATTACCAGAGATGAGATTCTGGTGAAGCGTCAAACTCTCGAAAATCAGAACCATGTACAAACTGATGGCCTTTCGCCATAAACGATGCTGGCAATGCATTGATGCCAAGTCAGATCACGAATTGAACGAGACGCTTTGGTCCAAATGGCCCCCACGTGCACAGCAAAAATGCGCGTTTTAATAACGGGCGGAATGGGTTATGTGGGCGGACGACTCGCAGTACACCTATCTGAAATCGGTCATACTGTGCTTATAGGGACGCGCAGGGCAGTCGATTCACCTGAATGGCTACCCACTGCGGAGACACGTCAGATTGATTGGCATGTTCCTGAAGCTTTGCTTCATGTCTGCGAAGAGGTGGATGCGATCGTTCATGCTGCTGGTATGAACGCCCAGGATTGCGCTGCAGCACCCGCATCAGCCCTGGAATTTAATGGAGTAGCAACCGCCCGTTTGGTGGATGCGGCCATACACTCTGAGGTGAAGAAGTTCCTTTACCTATCTACTGCCCATATTTATGGAAGTCCATTGACTGGCGTGATCACTGAAGAGACCTGCCCTCGAAATTATCATCCATACGCAACATCACATCTAGCAGGGGAGCACGCTGTAATGCTTGCAGCTGAGCGACAAAAAATGAGAGGATTTGTCATTCGCTTATCTAATGCAATAGGTCCTCCAGTTCACCCAAGGGCGAACTGCTGGATGCTGTTGTTTAATGACCTTTGCCTACAAGCTGTTAGGCATCAAAGGTTGTCTCTCTCTTCAGATGGGACCGCACAGCGTGATTTCCTGCCGATGAAAGATGTTTGCTATTCGATCGAATTCCTTATTTCATCACTTGGTTCTGAAGTCCCATCACAAATATTGAATCTCGGTAGCGAACAATCGTTGAGCATTCTGGAGGCTGCGAATAAAATTTCAAAGCGTTGCGAATCAGTCTTTGGTTTTCGTCCAAAAATAAGTCGGCAATCCGAAACGAATTGCTCAACACTCTCCAGAAAAATTGCTTACAGCTGTGGGAGAATAAAGGCATTAGGTGCATGTCTTAAAAACAACGTAAACGAGGCAATAGACGACACACTCAACTACTGCAATACTAACCAAGATCTTATTCCATGAGCACTTTACCTTGCATTAGTATCATCATACCTACTTATAATCAAGGGCACCTTATTGGCGAATGCCTCGAATCTATACGTTCTCAAACAGTATCAGACTGGGAAGCTATCGTTGTTAATAATTTTTCTGACGACAACACAGAGCAAATCGTAGAAAATTTCCAGGATTCACGTATTCGCCTTTTACGTTTTCGCAATCATGGAGTGATTGCAGCATCCCGAAATGAGGGCGTCAAGCAAGCAAAAGCACCCTTTTTGGCATTTTTGGATTCAGACGATGTTTGGTACCCAACTAAAGTCGAAAAAGCATTGGAAGCCATGCAGGTTGGCCATGAGATTATTTGCCATGCAGAAAAATGGGTCCATCAAGATGGGGCAAAGCGGGTGTTCAAATACGGTCCAGCCATTCGCGCAAGCTATTCTCATTTGCTGTTCGATGGCAATTGCCTTTCAACTTCTGCCGTAACCATGTCCAAAGGCCTGTTCAAAGCTGTAGGAGGCTTTTCCGAAAAGCATGCCTACATTACGGCTGAAGATTATGACTTATGGCTAAATATCACGCGCATAGGCACATCTATTTATTTTATCGATAACGTTTTGGGTGAATATAGACTTCATGGTGAAAATCAAAGTTCTGCAGCAGAGCGAAACTATCGGGCAATAATGGAGGTCCTGAAATTTCATTTTTCCACGCATATGCAACCCACAATTATCAACAGAATAAAAATTCAACGGCGATTTGCCTTGGCTGCTTATGGCTGCGGCCGATCCTTACAAGCACAAAAACATTACAAGCTTGCCTATAGATGGTTAATAAAGTCAATCTACTTGTGGCCCTTTACTACTAAACAGTGGGCTGCGCTAGTGTTAAATATCTTAGGCAGCATTCGGTCGGTCAATTAATAAAATTTAGATTTTAAAAAATCATGTCCATAGCTCATAAAGCCCTAGCAGCTCTCTACCCCGCCCTAAGGCTTTACAACCAACTTCTGTCAATCACCTTTTCGTCAATGCCGCCTGTCCGGATATTGATCTACCACGATATTCCTCCCTCACAAGAGGAAAATTTTTCCAGGCAACTGCGTTTTCTGCAGCAATCATGGCAGTTCATAACACCACAACAATTTAACGAATATCTTTCAGGGTCTAGAACTTTAAAGAAGCGCAGTCTGCTGCTCTCATTTGATGACGGCTATCTTTCTAACCTACATATCGCCAAAAGTATTCTCAAGCCTTTGGGCATCTCAGCCCTGTTTTTCATCGTCTCCGATTTCATGGATCTTACTAGTCCAATCGATGCTCGCTTATATATCAAAGAACATTTTTTCTCTGGGCAGAAGCAAATACCTGTTCCCCTTCACTGTCAAAATATGAACTGGAGTGATCTTAAATATCTGTTAAAGCAAGGGCACACTATTGGAGCGCACACAAAAAGCCACGCCCGTTTATCGGAAGTGGATGAAGGTGAGTTATGGGAAGAAATCGTGGCGAGTGCCGACCGAATAGAACAACAACTAGGCATCACTGTCAAGCACTTCGCCTACACCTTTGGCGATCTTAAAAGCTTTAATTCACAAGCATTTGAGGTAGCTTACAAGCGCTTTGATATGGTCTTTACGGGACTGCGCGGACCAAATCTACCCAATGTAAATCCACTTGCATTACGTCGCGACGCAATATGCCCCTCTAATTCACACTTTCAAATTGGTGCTCTTCTTGAGGGGGGTGCAGATCAGCTGTATAGGTCTTCTTTAAAGACTTACATGAGCTGGGCTCACCCTCCGAGAAGGTTTCAATCTTGATATGGCGCTCGCTTCTTCAACCATCACCTTGGCACCCCTGCCAACGATTCGGCAACTTGTTCGTGCGCTATGTCTCCCGCCACTAGACGGAGAAAGGCTGGCCTCTAACTGGCAACGCCCTGGGGATTCGGCACTCTGGTTTTCTCGTTCCGCTTGGTCGCTGGCCGCAATCGCTTGCCTTCGAAAGGCGCACAAACACAAAACGAGAATTTGTGTTTGGCTACCTGATTTTTTTTGCAATTCCTCGCTCTCCTTGCTGCGAGACCAAAATGTGGAGCTCGTCTTTTATGCGATCGACGAGAACTTGCACCCTGAGGAGGATGACTTTCAGGAGCTTGTCAACCGTCTGCCCCCAGACCTTTTTCTGATCGTTCACTATTTCGGACAAGCCACACCGATCTCAACAGGAATTAGGTTCCTTTGCAATCAACACAATGCCTGGCTCATCGAAGATGCAGCTCATGTGCTGCGTCCGATTAAGGGAGTTGGAGAGGCCGGTGATTTCGTGCTGTATAGCCCTCATAAGCACTTGCCGCTGCCTGACGGCGCCGTGCTGATGTTCACCGCGCGTGGAGCGCAACATCTGGCGGACGGGGCGCAGGTTATTTCTCAATTGACCACCATTCGAAGAGATCTTCGAAAGAGATATCTTCATCTTTACTCCCTTTCAGCTGAGCCATGGGCGTGGCTTTTCAAACGGATCATGCAGCAAGTAGGCATTCGCTGTATACCACCCACCATCAGTTTCAAACACGACCTGCCGAGTTCTATACAGACTGTATCCCCACGCATGTCAACCTTAGGCCGCAGGCTCCTAGCTCCCTTGTTGGCTGATTTAGAGGCATTTGGTCGGCAGCGCAAGGAATTGGACTTCCTCTGGGATCAGGTGATTCAGCTTTCAGGAACTCAAGCCACCCGCATTCCCCGAGCTGCAGCTCCTTATCTCGCAGGGTTCCGCCTGCCAAGCGGCTTACCCATTGAAGAAGAATCTCGACGAAGCATATTGAAACTCCATCGAGCAGGTATGCCGTTCACAACTTGGCCTGATTTGCCTCCTGAGGTGGTGGCGAATCCCGAGCGACATGCAACCGCGATTCGACTTCGAAGCACTGACGTCTATCTGCCCTTGCATGCATCGGTCTCCCCTAAAGCAGCTCAACGATTAACCCGAAGAATGCTCATCTCTAGGCTGCACGGTTGGCAAATTGAAGCCATCGATCGAACTGAATGGCGAGAACTTGAGAGGCACTGCACGCAAGTAAACATGCTCCAAACCTGGGAATACGGCGAGGCCAAACGAACTGCAGAAGGCTGGCAACCCAAGCGTTTCTGTATTCGAGATCAAAACAAGAAACCCGTGGCGATCGTGCAGGTGTTACTGAAAAGACTTTACGGGTTTGGTTATGTAGCCAGGATCAATCGAGGCCCACTGCTCTTAGAGGGAAGCATGAATCCTGAAATGCCCTCTGTAATGGCCTCCAAGGCAATTGCACTTTTGCGGGAAAGCATGAGGAAACAAGGTTGGCGCCTACTCACGATTGCCCCTGAAATGCTAGACACCTGGCAACATCGTTTTGTGCTTAAGGCTCTGGGCTTTAAGAAGCGCAGGAAAATGGCTAACTGGACATCAGGTCGGCTAGAGCTAAAGAAGGAAGATAAGGTCTTGCTAAAAGAATTGAAGTCAAATTGGCGGAATAAACTTCGCAAAAGTCAAGAGATTGAAATAGCAATCAAAGAAAAATGGCTCGAGTTAAAGGAGATTGAAGCTCTAATTCAAAATTACCAAACCCACCAGCAGAGGCAAGCTTATACAGGTATACCCGAGCGGCTGGTTAGAGCTATTTGCATGCAACAAACTGAAGATTTTCGGTTATGTCTCTTTGCCTGTTTTGCCAAAAATGATATACTTAAGGAACTTAAATGTCTTGGACAAGTGGTTACTGTGCATGCCGGCGATACCGCTACCTACTTGATCGGGCTGGCCACACCGGCAGGGCGCCAAGCGCAGGCTAATACTGCCCTGTTATGGCATGCCATCTTACACGCGAAGCACCAAGGCTGCGCCTGGTTCGACGTGGGCGGATTAGGAGAAGGTGATACAGCTAATGTATCAGTTTTTAAAAGAGGTTTGAATGCTGCAGAGTATTCACTGGTGGGTGAATGGTGGAGTTAAACCCATTAGGGGAATCAGGCTTGCCTTCAGTCCTGAATATTTGCCAAAAGTTAGCAATATATTTTTAAATCAACTCAATACAACCGCAATCAATTTCGCATAATTGATATTACCTACTTAAAAGATTCTCTCCCTATAGCTTATGCAAATTACAATACTATTTGCATTATTCAATTCACCATGCATGTGGCACTAGGATATTTAAAGTCGGCAGGCGATCTAGTCTTGTAGGCATCTTTAGTTTTATCACTAGTATCCCATCCCAGAAATGAGCACGTAATTTCGCTGGAACTTCTCTAAGAATCAAACAGCGATTCTGCCACAGTAGAATGGAGCTCAACTCTTTTGCAATGATCAGAAGTCCCGGATATGAGCGATCAGCTATTTGACAGTCAAGAAGCTCGCTGATCAATAATCTAAAACCACTGTTACAATTGATAGAGTGATGAAAGTTAAAAGTAGCGTGGATACAAGAAGCTTGGGTGGGCCTTAATTACAATCAGGCTTTTTGATTGGTACACTTACTGCAAAAGCAATTGTGAGCTATCTGCCCAACTCCAACTGGAGAGGTACTTCCTTATCAATACGCCTCAGCAAGCCAAGGAACTGCTAGGCATGATAAAAAACTATAAAAACCTGACAAGGAGCAGGTGCAAATAATTGATAACTTATAGCCTATTTTTGTTCCACTAAGTAATCAGACGAGTGAAGCAGGCTGTTTTCATGGCTAATGCCCCCAGAGATCCTCTTCCCGCCAAGCTAGTTGCATCCGCCTAATGTCTAAGGGTCCGGTGTTCCCTTCGCCCAATTGGGAGGTGATGCTTGGACCCAACAAATGTGTTCAGCTGCGATCACACGGAAAATGCAAAGGGTCTTTGCCTACTCAAGTTTGTGACTTTGACAGGGCGAAGATAAATTCTGTTGCACTGGCCCACCATCGGAAAGGCGAAGGGCTCGGAAATCAGGAAAGGCGTCAGTTGGTTCAGAACAGCCATATGATAGCCACGTAAACATAGACTTCTAGTGTCCGTTTGAGCCTTTTAAGATTCCTAAGACTTCATCATGCCACATTGTTATCAACAGACGCAGCTTATCCAAAGCAATACATATATTATATTAAAGAGATCTGCCAGGGTTTTATATGGGCGATTAGCATTTGAACTTGCAAATGTTCTGTTTTGGTGAGTGGCGGGTGCATTGCATGGCGACACCCCATGCCCAGGCTGACCTGACGTGAAGACCCATTCAAATTGGTCTAGCCTCCAAAGGCCACTTCATTCAATACATGCAATAGTTTAATTCATCAAAATCAAATCCAATGAATGAGACCAGTTACAATGGAAACTAAGGTTTATTCGGAAAGAGCTCAGCGCGGTTCACCTCTAAGGCTATCGACACTAGCCAGAACGGATTTCAGCAATAACTACCTATTAAGAAGAAATTTAATCCTATTTCTTCTTATCTTCTATCCAATCATTACAAGATCAGTCATTAGCCAAGCAGTAGGTCAAATTAGCGATCGTGACCATGTTACTATTGCATACGCAGCAATACTGTTCCCCTACATTCTCCTTTCAGGATTTTATTTAAGTAAAATAGTCTTACACAAAGACAATATTCTTGCAATCTCTTCATTGCTTGTATTTTTAGCGACTTTTTCAGGGTTAATTATTGGCTTCCTAAACGGTTGGCAAATCAGAGACATCATAGGTGATACAGTAAGATTCATTGCTCCTTTCCTGTCGTTTGCACTATTTTCGCTACTTTTCAATAATTTAACAGCGAAGGCCTTAGGGCGGATATTCGTGTTCCTAATCTATTTATCTACTTTCGATATGCTTTCAGGGCTATTGGGCAGGTTGGGAGATTTGTTTTTTGGCGAAGCAACTTTATTCAAGTACGCAGGCGGAGGGCTCGGATCATCTACAGTATTAACAGTGGTGACCTTATTTGTATTATACAAACATTTATCAACATCATGGAGATGCATTGCTTTCTTGAGCCTATTACTCCTTGGAATAAGTCCATTACTTAGCATGTCAAGAAACGGCATCTTATCATCAATAACGATGTTTTTAGTTATGTTTATTTTTGGTTTAGTAAAAAGACAATACGTGCTATTGCTAGCCGCACCTATAATCACATTTGCTCTTATATTTAAAGAAATGTTCTTCTGGAGGATTACCAATATGTACAATGCTTTAAGCTTTGGAATCAATAATTCAATAGTAGGTTCGAGCACAGGGACTAGCGCTTCTGGACGAATGTCTGAGATCAAGGCGGCTCTTGAGGGATTGCAGTCTTCCGCAACCAATTGGATATTCGGGCTGGGTCACGGAGCACTTTGGTATAGCGATAACGCTATTTTGGGAATAAGCCCTAACAATTACCGGCTTGACGGGGGTGTTCACCATATTCACTCTGGTTTTATGGCTCTTATCTTCAGAAATGGCTTATTTGGGCTTGGAATTTATAGTGGATTGATCTTTCTAATCATTGTGGTTGCTTATAGGAACTATCTTTATTTTAAGAGCAGTGAATTAGTAGTCTCGGCAATTTCTGCAGGTCTTTTTACCTCAACGATAGTTGGCTTTGTTGCAATGGGCCCGCTGATCTCTCTATATGGAAGTGTGAGCTTAGGCTTAACGGCAGCATGGGTTTTTCGTTTGCGGAAAATCAGAATGTTGCGTTGTTAAGTCAAGTATGTCTTCCGACTTTCTTGTTTTAGGTATCGATGCCACTAATATTCGCACTGGCGGTGGTAGAACCCACCTAATTGAGTTGCTCAGCCATGCAACACCCCGAGCCCATGGCTTTGCAAAAGTTCTACTATGGGGTAGCAAGTCCACGTTGGCGTTACTTCCTGATCAGGATTGGTTGATCAAACTAAATCCACCGTCATGTGAAGGTAGTTTGATTAGCAGATGGGTTTGGCAACATTTCGAACTCGCCAAACAGGCCCTCAAGGAGGGATGCAATATTCTCTTTGCTCCTGGAGGAAGTTTCGGGGGGAACTTCCATCCAATAGTAACAATTAGCCAGAATATGCTTCCCTTTGAAACGCGAGAGTTGCAGCGCTATCGGTTTAGTAGAACGTGGTTAAGACTAATCATCTTACGTTGGATGCAGTCAAGAAGTTTTAAGAATGCTGATGCAATTATTTTTTTAACCGAATATGCTGCAAAAAATATTCAAGCAATAACAGGCCAATTAAAGGGGGCAAAAAGTATCATCCCACACGGTATTAGCTCTCGTTTCCATCTTCAGGCCAACACTCAAAAGACTATTGAAAACTACGATTCATCTCGGCCCTATCGTTTGCTGTACGTATCAATCGTTGACCAATACAAGCACCAGTGGCATGTTATTCAAGCCATAGATCTCTTGCGACGAAAAACTGGTTGGCCGTTGACCCTTGATCTGGTGGGCCCGGCATACCCAGCTTCATTGCGGCGCTTAAAAGAAACAATGGCCGTTTGTGACTTAAGAAACGAATGGGTTACATACCATGGTTCCGTGGCATATACAAAGTTGCACACTTTCTATGCAAAAGCAGAGCTCGGAGTCTTTGCTTCTAGTTGCGAGAACATGCCGAATATCCTGCTCGAGACCATGGCGGCAGGACTTCCAATCGCTTCATCACACTGTGGTCCTATGCCTGAAGTTCTGGGAGATGCTGGAGTCTACTTCGACCCAGAAAATTCGGCTGATATTGCGGCGACGCTAGAACGCCTGATCGCTAACTCTGCTATGCGTACTTTTCTCTCCAAGAAGAGTAATGCTAAGGCAAAGCAATATTCGTGGGTTACCTGTGCTAATCAGACCTTTGACTTCCTAAAAGAAGGTTATAAACATTGGGCTGAAGAGCAAAAGATATGTGCGGTTGAGCCCGTTACTCCCTATCCCTAAGTAGCCAAGCCGAAACCGAATGGCTTTACAGCGCTCGCGAAACCCTTATTCATCGTGGCCCCGATGACTGTGGGATATTCGATGATCGGGCCCAAGGCATTGGACTCGTTCACACCCGCCTATCAATAAATGACCTCTCGCAACAGGGCCACCAGCCCATGGTGAGCGAAGCCGGCGAGTGGCGCTGGTCTTCAACGGTGAGATCTACAACTTCCGCGACCTGCAAAAGCTTTATACCCCTGCGTTTCGTGCCGCGCTAGGCAAGGCCCGCGCGGAAGAACCCATGCTTGATTACTTGGCAGACTTACCATGCCAAAATGATCGCCTTGAACGCCTGCTTTCCTTAGAGCAGCGCTTTTTTCTCACTGACTACAACCTCATCTACACCGACAAGATGGCTATGGCAGCAGGTGTAGAAGTACGAGTGCCTTTCCTAGATCTAGATCTTGTGAACTTCTTAGCCCAGATTCCCACACGCTTCAAGCAGGGTGCCTTTCAAGGAAAGTGGGTTCTTAAAAAGGCCATGGAGCCCTATCTGCCTCGTGAGGTTATCTACCGACCTAAATCTGGGTTTGGTGCACCTCAACGCCAATGGTTACGTGTTGAATTGCGCGATTGGCTATCCGAGATTTTGTCCAAAAAGCGACTAGAACATCGAGGTCTGTTTAATTCAACCGCTGTGCATCCGCTGATCTCTGAGAAATCAGAAAGCCTAATTGATGCCTCTTACACATTCTTATCTTTTGTTTGTATAGAGCTTTGGTGCAAATATTTCATCAATAATGAATCAACACCTGTTTCAATTCAATTGAATCTTTAAAACAACTAGTTCACTCACTCGCAACCGGCTCTTGAGAATTACTAGATCTTCCCTCACCTACCGCATCTAACGGCCAGTTACTTTTTCGCAGCAATTACTCGCTGGTATCTAACGGCACCGAGCCCATGCTTGTGGATTTTGGCAAAGCCTACTAGATTAAAATCCTTAAGCATAAACTCAAAAAGGTGCAGTAAGTTATTGAGAAAACCCCCGCTCAAGGCCTGCTCACCTGCTTGGAAGCCGTCCGCAGCAAGTTGGAAAAACTCCTAGCTCAGGGTTTCTGCAATGTAGGAACTGTGATAACTGTAGGAGAAGGAGTTTCTGATTTTCAGTTTGGTGATCGGGTGGCCTCAAAACCCCCCACTACAAACTTTGCCCGTGCCTCAGCACCTCTACACATCCAACCCAGCAGGGGTGAGCGATCAAGCAGCAGCCTTCACCGTGGTGGCTGCCGTAGGATTGCAAGGCATTCGCCTAGCTCAGCCAAGCATTTGCGAAACTTTTTTGGTTAGTGGTCTTGGTTTAATTGGCCTACAAACAGGTAAGTTGTTATTGGCTAAAAGGGTCTGCCTTATCATCACTTTCATTACAGGTATTGATAATTGCCCCAATAGAAGGAATTATTGTATCTGCAGGTAACCAGCCAAGGCTGGTATTTCTAGGTGTCCTGAATTAATCGCTCGTCTACCGTAACAATACTGTCTCATTCCCCAATATTCTCAGATTAATCGGATCAAATGGCTTCACTTCTCTCTACAATGATTAGAACCGCCTTATTTTTGTCAAATCTCCTTCTTGTTAACTATGGCCTCAACTAAAGTTATTAAATATTTCGACCTCCTTTCTAGCGAATGGAGCTCTAAGTACAAAAAATTTGGTTTTTCTACCCGTTCTCGCTTGTTTGACTATATTTTTTCTAAATACCTCTCTTCAAACCAGGCTGTGCTGGATATTGGTTGCGGTGCTGGCGATCTCATAGCTCTCATGTTGAAATACAAATGCATTGTTTGTGGTGTTGATATTTCAAATCTGATGATAGAATATTGCAAGTCACGTTTTGCCTTAGATTCGTCAGTCAGCCTTGAATTGATTGATCCCAAACTCCCCATTCCTTTCAAGCCTCGCACATTTGATGCAATCATTTCCTCTAGTGTCTTGGAATATGTTGAGTCTCCTGCTTCCTTTCTTCAAGATATCTATTCAGTGTTGAAGGACGATGGCTTTCTTGTTATTTCTGTACCCTGCACTTATTCCCCCGTTAGACTTATTCAATCAACTCTAAGAAAAGTCTTTGCCCCTTTTATTGATATTTTTTCTTATTTAGCTTTTTCAAAAAGTTCGCATACATTCAGATCTTTCTCTATGCTCCTTAGGTCCAACTCTATGTTCATCTTAGATTACTACAAATTGCATTACATGCCAGCACTTGAGCATATTCCTTTCATGCCACCTTCTTTATATGTCTTTGTCGTAAAAAAAATCTAGCGTTCGTTTTCTCAAGTATTTGGATTAGTTCTTCTCTTCCTTGTCTGATTTTTCTCTCTAAATTGTCATGAAGAAAGTCTTTCACTCATTCTCTACAGGCCAGACTTCTTTACTGGATGCTCCTTCTCCCTCTGTTTCTCCTGGTCAAGTTTTAGTTAAAACAAGCTGCTCTCTTCTTTCCTCTGGAACTGAGCGTATGCTTATAGAGTTTGGGAAGGCCAATATTGTTGAGAAGGTACGTCAGCAGCCTGAGAAATTTCATCAAGCCCTAGAAAAAATTGGCAATGATGGCATCATTGCTACTTATGATGCCATTAAATCAAAGCTAGATCAGCCTATATCCCTTGGGTATTGCAACGTTGGAACAATAATTAAACTGGGAGAGAACGTCTCCGATTTTAGCATTGGCGAACGTGTTGTTTGTAATGGTTCTCACTCTGAAGTTGTTGCTATACCTCATCATCTTTGTGCAAAGATTCCTGATTCTGTAACTGATGAATCTGCCGTATTTACTATACTCGCCTCTATCGCCTTGCAAGGTATCCGCCTTGCCAAACCTACCCTTGGTGAAACATTTGTTGTGAGCGGTCTAGGTCTAATTGGGCTGCTTGCATGTCAACTGCTTATATCCAACGGTTGCCGTGTTATTGGAATTGATCTCGATTGCGAAAAATGTGATCTTCTTGAATCACTCGGTATTCCATCTTATAATCCATCTATCGGGGATGCCTATAGTTGGTTGCTTGATCAGACTTCCGGAAATGGTGTAGACGGTGTTTTAATAGCTGCAACTAGCCCCTCTAATGATCCAGTAAATCTTGCAGCTAAGGCTTGCAGAAAACGAGGTCGCATTGTTTTGATAGGTGTTACAGGGTTAGATCTTCAACGTGATCTTTTTTACAAAAAAGAAATAAGTTTTCAGGTGAGTTGTTCTTATGGCCCCGGTCGTTATGACCATTCTTATGAACAATTAGGCAATGACTACCCCATTGGTTTTGTTCGGTGGACTGAGCAGCGCAATTTTCAAGCCATCCTGCAGCTCCTTTCCTCCCAATCATTAACGACAACAAAGCTTATTTCCCATAGATTTGCAATTGATGATGTTGAAAATGCTTATAGGCTATTGGCTAGTTCAGAGCCCTCACTCGGTATTCTTTTGACATATTCTTCCGGTATTGATTGTGATAGGCAAACTATTTCTCTTGCATCAGATCATGTGTATCCTTCTTTCTCAGCATCTTCTTGCTCCCCTTGCCTGAGTGTGATTGGCTCTGGCAATTATGCCAGCCGAGTGCTAATACCAAACTTTTCCAAGCTTAGTGCAAAATTCCATTCAATCGCTTCTTCTAGTGGCCTTGGCCCTATTTATGTTGGACGCAAGTACAAGTTTCGTGAAGCCAGCACTGACATTCATTCCACAATTTTCAGCAATCTAAGCAACTCTATTGTTATTGCAACTCGTCATGATAGTCATGCTTCCCTCGTCAAGCAGGCCTTTGCCGCCGGCAAGCATGTTTTCGTTGAAAAGCCTTTATGTCTTAATTCTGATGAGCTCAATTCTATTATATCAGCCTATAGTGGTAAACAGATCTTAATG
Organism: Prochlorococcus sp. AG-412-I05; assembly: GCA_003214855.1. Classification (GTDB taxonomy): domain Bacteria; phylum Cyanobacteriota; class Cyanobacteriia; order PCC-6307; family Cyanobiaceae; genus Prochlorococcus. Next base: position 72,223 of record QCLC01000005.1, read on the forward strand.
GTGGGCTTCAACCGTCGTTTTGCCCCCCTGCTCATTGAGCTCCAGCATCAATTGACTCGCCTCAGCGGCCCCAAGGCATTTGTGTACACCTGCAACGCCGGAGCTATACCCGCCGACCATTGGACCCAAAGCCCCGACAAGGGCGGCGGTCGCCTGCTGGGCGAGGCCTGTCACTTCGTGGATCTGCTGCGCCACCTGGCCGCCAGCCCCATCGAAGACCTACAGCTGCTGTGCGCTGCCGATCGCAAACCCTACCCAGACACCTTCTCGCTGCAGCTGCGTTTTGCCAATGGCTCCATCGGCACCGTGCATTACTTTGCCAATGGCAACAAGGCCTTCCCTAAAGAACGCCTAGAAGTCTTCGCCGACAGCACGGTGCTCCGCCTAGACAACTTCCGCAAACTCAAGGCCTGGGGCCTCCCCGGCTTCCGCACCCGACGCCGCCTATCGCAAGACAAGGGGCAGGTGGCCTGCTGCGCTGCTTTCCTCAAAGCCATTGAAATCGGCGGCCCGTCGCCGATTTCAGTCGCGGAAATTTTTGAGGTTCAGCGTTGGCTGCTAAAGGCCGTTAACAAATGACTACTTGCTGCATTCTCGGTCTGGGTTATATCGGCCTACCAACTGCTGCAGTGCTCGCCCGGGCTGGCCACCGTGTAATCGGTGTTGATGTCAATGCCCAGGTGGTCAACACCGTGAATCAGAGAAAAATTCACATACAAGAGCCCGACCTTGACAAGGCAGTGGAAGCAGCGGTTGCCTCTGGTGGCCTTAGCGCCCAGCTCACGCCTTCATTGGCTGATGTGTTCCTAATCGCCGTGCCCACGCCATTGGGAAGTGGGCACGGCGTCATCCCCGAGCCCAACATCGACCATGTGCTTGCCGCCGCTCGAGCTATCGCGCCTATGCTGCGCCCCGGCAATCTTGTGCTGCTTGAATCCACCTCACCAGTTGGCACCACAGAGAAAGTTGCTGCTGCCATTTGGTCTTTGTCTGACCTCAAAAGAGAGGAGCTGCACATCGCCTACTGCCCCGAGCGCGTTTTGCCAGGGAAAATTCTGCTGGAATTGGTTAAAAATGATCGTGTTATTGGCAGCCTAACTCCCGCTGGCGCTGAATCCGCCAAATCTTTTTACTCAACGTTCTGTCAAGGCGAGTTGCTTACTACCTCCGCCCGCACCGCTGAACTGGTCAAGCTTGCTGAAAACAGCTTCCGAGATGTGAACATCGCCTTCGCGAATGAGCTCTCGCTTGTGAGCCACCAGCTCGGCATCAATGTGCGCGAAGTGATCCGCCTTACCAACTACCACCCCCGCGTAAACGTGCTACAGCCCGGCTGCGGAGTAGGCGGGCACTGCATTGCCGTGGATCCTTGGTTCATTGCCGCCGCCGCGCCCGATCAAACCCCTCTGATCCAGACCGCCCGCCTAGTGAACGATGGTAAAAGACACTGGGTAATCCAGCAGGTGCTGGCCCGAGCCGCCGCCCTAGAAGACAAAAAAGACCGCCCTGTTCGCATCGGCTGCCTTGGCCTGACATTCAAGCCAAATGTTGACGACCTGCGCGAATCACCAGCCCTCCATATCACCACCCAACTGATTGTTGCCGGCCTAGAAGTGCTCGTCTGCGAGCCGAACCTAAGCAATCACTCAACAATCAAGCTCCACCTTCTTGAAGAAGTCCTCGCTGAAGCTGATTTGTTGGTATTCCTTGTTGCCCACAGTGCATTCAGAAACCTAAATCTAAGTGGGCTGGAAGTGTTTGACCTCTGTGGAGTTACGCAGCAGGAATAAAAATGCAAGAGCTGAAGGGCTTGCATCCCTATAGGCGTTTAATCTGCACGCTAATTGACATCGGTCCTAGGCGATTGATGCTCCGACTTTGCTACAACCTGCGCCAGCGACTCGATCGAAAGCTACCTGCTCAGTTCGCTCTTTCGTTCGCAGGTTGCAGCGAATCCATACCCCAGTGGCTTCTCATTTTGCAGAGCTTCGCCAATAGAGTGCCAACACAAATACCACCTCCACCATGTCAAAAGTCTCCCACGGTCAAATTCCGTTTTCTAAACCAAAAGCGTCATCTGGAATGGCCTATCCACTGGAATGATTCCAACAGGCCCCGCCTCTGGCAATTCCATCTGCATTACTTCGATTGGGCCAGAGAGTGGCTCGAAATCGCTCAGAAATTTGGTTATTGGCCAACTGAATCCTGGGCACTTGAACCTCTGCTGGATCAGTGGATTGCCAACAACCCTGCTGGACGAGGCGATGGCTGGCACAGCTACACTCTCTCACTAAGAATCCGCAATTGGATCTGGTTATTCCGCAGCTGCCCTGATCTAGCAACTCCAGCACGTTTGAAATCACTCTGGCAGCAGCTCTGCTGGCTACAGGCTCATACGGAGGAATACCTGGGCGGCAATCATTGGCTTGAGAACCTCATAACTATTTCCATAGGCAGCATCCAATTCGAAGGCACTCATGCTCAGAAAATGTATAGACGCACAATGCGTCTACTGCAAAAGGAACTAGCCAAACAGATCTTGGCTGATGGTGGACATGAAGAACGAAGCACTAGCTACCACCTAATCATTCTCGATCGCCTGGTTGAGCTGGCTTGTGTTCTCGTATCTGTTAAAGGGATTCATCCTGTCTGGCTACACAAAGCTATCAAGGACATGAGCCGCTGGTGCACAGCAATTCGACTAACTGGTGGATTAACACCACGCTTCAACGATAGTCCTGCAGATGCAGCACCACCACTCGATGAGGTAATGGAATTTGCCAATGCTTACCTCAATCAGCGGACCGTCAACCCAGAATCTGTAGCAATCGATCAATTGGGGGGGGGGCGTGCGACAGCAATTACTGAAAGACGCTTTTGCTGGCAAACCTCAATCACAAACTCAGGCCATCCCAGCACCCGAGCAAATGCCCGGCGATATCACCGATCTACCTTCCACCGGTTGGACGCTGATGCGCCCTGGAAATGGCTGGGAGCTGATTTTCAAGTGCGGCATCCCATGCCCTAATCACCTCCCTCCCCATGTCCATTCGGATCAACTGAGCTTTGAGCTTTACTATCTTGGTGACGAGGTGATCGTCGAAGCCGGCACGAGTGTTTATGAGAAGGGATTAGCACGCTCTTATGAAAGATCTGGTGCAGCACACAATGTGCTTCAACTTGGGGAGATCTCTAATTCAGGTGAAATTAAATGGATTGAGCCTGTGGAGGTATGGGACAGCTTCCGCGCAGGGCGAAAAGCTCGACCTGTAAACCGCTGTTGCGGCACCTTAGCGAAGGGAGGCTACTTCGCGGAAGGAAGCCACGACGGTTATTACCGACATGGTGGGAGTCATCAACGCCGTATCGAACTCTCCGATGCTAGTCATAAACACATGCAATTAGAGTTGATTGATACAGTAACTACAAAGAGGCGTTTTGCCTTTCAAATTTGGTGGCATCTTGGTCCACAGATCAGCGAAAGTTTCCTAAAAGAGTTGCAATTGAATGCCCCAACAGCACTTGCTATAAAAAGCGAATGGGCAAAAACATGGTTAGCGACAGGATTTGGTCAGCGTAGATCTCGATGTAGTTATTATATCCATGGTATTCTTCCCCCCGGCCATCATCAGATCAGCTCAAGGCTTTCAATTCCAGCAACGCTCTTGCATAAAAGTGAAATAGATTAAAAATTCCAAAGACATCACAAGGTCGTCCATAGAAAAGTCAAGCGACAAAAATTAATCATTACTAAACAACAAGAACAAGTTCAATGAATCATAATGCTCTATCAAAAGAGTGCTCAATTCATTCTGAAAGTGGTCGCGCATATTTCAACCAGGATGCCAACATCAAAGAACAGTGAACTGGATTCGAAAATGCGATGATAATCTAAATCCGCTTGTGTAGGATCTAGAAGTAATTAGTCACCCAATGGCAGCTTCAGTATTTTGCCGTAGACTTACAAGAGGAATTCGTCAGTCAATAGGGACTTGAACCTCATAGAAATGACTAAATCAGACACAAAGAGATGCCGAATTCTACTCTTTTCATTTCATTACCCTCCTGATCAAAGCGCAGGGGCACATCGGAGTCAAGCACTTGTCAAGGCATTAGCAGATGAGGACCAACAAGCCATTATATGGGTATTTAGCAGCACTCCCAGGCGGTATGGAATAAGAAAATTTTGCTCAGGTCAGGGGCTAAAATCCTTTAATTCGGCAACATCTTCAGCTTCTATTCGTATTAAAAGGTTCTGGGTGCCATTTTTCGGCAATGGTCCATTAAGTTCAGCAATAGCATATGTTTTTTATATGCTTCAAACTATTCCTGCGGCTCTTCTCGTAAGGCCAGAAATCGTGATTGGGACAAGCGCCAAGTTGCTGACCTCATTCGTAGCAGCTTGTTCAGCAAAACTTACAGGAGCAAGTCTTTATATTGATTTCCGCGATACTTTTGCCGATAATTACTTCTACTTTTATCGTTGGCATAAGCGAATAATACTTCAAAGTATAATCATGATAATTGAGAATATAGTTCTTAGATGCGCAACATCTATAAATATGGTATCTGTGGGATTTGAAGATGCCTTTCATGGATGGGACCGCATTCTTCAGAAATACCATATATCAGTAACCAATTTCCCTAATGGTATTGAGAATGGTACTCGCCAACAGATTGAAGATGCCACCAGAAACAAAAAGATAGTTGATGATAGTTATTCAATTGTTTATGCTGGCAATCTTGGCGAAGGCCAAGATATGGTTTCACTGCTAAAGTCAATCGCAAGAAATCCCAAAGTCATAGATGAACTTAATGAACAAAAAGTACGCATACAAATCTATGGCGCTGGAGCTCATTCAGAAATTATCGAAAGACTTACAGCCGACGGTATTGAAATCCTCCCTAAAGGAAGCCTAGCAGGGTTAGTGTTTTACAAAGGCTTAGTTCCTAATGAAGAAATGGCCAGCATCTATAAAGAAGCTGATTGTTTAATGCTGCAACTAGGCCTTTACAACTCTCTATCAATGGTGATTCCAAGTAAAATATTTGAATATGCCTCAACCCCTTTTCCTATTATTTTTGGAGCCTCTGGTTTTGCCTACGAATTTATCAATCAAATTAACGGCTGCATATCATTTAAACAAGGCAACGCAAAAAGTTTCCTTGATGCAGTCAAGCTATCACGTATCACCAAACCAGATCTTAAAAGCAGATCTGATTTTTTAGACAAATACAATAGAGAGAATATCTCCTCATCATTTGCCAAGCATATACTATACAGTAATTTCAATAAATCCAAACAAGTTTAAGCCTTCGAAATAATATCAGTTCTCCAAAATTCCCTAATTAAATCTTGAGCGAAGGAATTTAGCAATGGCATTTAGCTTAAAAATAGTTTAAAATGAAGAAGTCAGTAATGACTATATTCTGGGTCTGATATTAATCTGAACGAAGTACTACCTAGATATAAGCAGAAAGGTATCGGGTAAGACCTAGGAAACAGCTGGAGGAAAAGAATCACAGTACAGTCGTTAGGTAAGAATATCGAGGTTGTCAAATGATATGATCTTTGGAAAATCGAAAAAAGTTAAAGCATGACCATCCGAGTATAATCTGTATTGTGCGAAAAACCCCTTCACAGTTCGAATGGCTGAAAAAAAATAGATATCGCGAACCAATAAGCCGAAATGGTATAATTAAAGATTTCAAAGGAAATTTTTAATTATACAACCATCAGATAAATTAGGGCTTGCCCTACTATGCTGCAATGAAGAGTCTGTCTATTGCGCTTCTCTTTAAAACGGAAAAATATTTATAAAGTATGTAATGCCTATCTGAAATATGAAGAGTATGGTCATGAGGTAGTAATTATGCGAAATGCTTGATTCATGTTATCAAAGGAATTATCTAGAAGAAACAAATGTCAGCCTTGCCCGAGAACCATGTCATGACAGGCAATAGGTCCGACTGCGGGGTGGCAAGCTACAAAATCAGTGCACTTTTAATAGAATATCTGTAAGCATTAGGGTAAGAATATTAATTCTTACATTTAATGAAAAAGTGGGCAAAATAGAGATTACTACCTAATATTAAATAATTAAAATCAGCACTTGAATGAGAGTAATGAGTAAAAAGCAAATCATTTTATTAGAACTCAACGAAGTCCCACAGCTTCTTTTAAATAGGTATAGTAATAACTATTATTCATTCCGGTCCTTAATCAATCAATTCAATGCGTACAAAACTACGTCCTATGACGAAATTCATCTATCCCCTTGGATTACATGGGCAACAGTTCATAGAGGTTTCACATACAACAAGCATCAAATACAAAATTTAGGTCAGGATGTAACAAGCATAAATAAAAAGTATCCTCCAATTTGGGAAAGTCTCTGCAAAGCTGGATACAAGGTTGGAGTATTTGGATCACTTCATTCTTCAAATCTACCTAATAATCTTAATAGTTATTCATTTTATGTTCCAGATCCCTTTTCTGATCATTCCAAATGCAAGCCTGATTTAATTCAGCCAATTCAAGAGTTTCAACTTTCTCTTAGCAGGAAGTCTGCTAGAAATATAGAGAAATCATTTATAAAAGATCTAACTCCGAGATTGATAACCTCATTAGTAAAAAGTGGAGTAACAGTAAAAACACTGCTCCAGGCTATGAATCAGCTTGCGCAGGAGAGAATAATACCTTCTCGGATATGTCGCAGAAGAGTCTATCAAACTCTTTTGAACTTCGATATTTATATGTCACTTTTGCAAAAAGAATGTCCTGAGTTCTCTACATTTTTCACAAATCACGTCGCATCTGCCATGCATCGCTACTGGGAGGCTTCCTTTCCTGAAGATTACGACATTTCTTCGCAATCAATGGAATGGAAAAAACTCTACAAAGATGAGATTTTTTATGCGATGAAAATTACACACCACATCATAAAAAGATTAGTGCGATATGCAAATGGCCGCCCTGACTGCGAAGTCTGGATTTGTTCATCAATGGGACAAGCTCCTGTTCAAGGATATGAGGCGATTTCATCCCAATTATTAATGAATGATGCAAGAAAATTTCTAAGAGCGTTAGGGGTTGATCCAAGTAAATATCAACAAAAGCCAACGATGATGCCGCGAATAACCTTCGAAGCTGATTCAACAGAGGAAATCGCCAAGTTAAGTTATCGATTAGAAAGCTTATACATCGATGGAGTTAGATGTGAGCAGATGTCATCGGATAAAACATTATCTCTTCGATTTATGAAATGGAATAATGAGCCTTTGATAAAACTTGATCGTACATGCATGTCGTTGTTGGACATGGGAATGAGGATGGTTCCTATAGAAGATAATTCTGGAACCTCTGCTTATCATGTTGCGAATGGTATTCTACTTACTTATGGAAAGAATTCTGATAGATTTAATAGTGATGGGAGTATTAGAACTGATGAGATCAAAGGAATGATTGAAGCTACGCTGATGACATAGCTTATTATAAAGTCTATGATAAGACTTAACTGTTGTTTGGATATTTAATTATTGACAAATGCCTATTATAAGTAAATACAACTACTTGGTCTACTCGCTAGAGTACATTTATCACGAACATCATCTCCAATCGCCATAGACTGAGCAGAGGATTATTTAAAGTATTTGAAGCTAACTCCTCATTGGACTGGCTCAGCCTAGGGGGCAATATATCTAAACATTACAGACTAGGGTTGTCAAATGAATCAGCCGAAACTTGCTTTGAGGACATGAGGCTGCAAAATATAGCAAAGTAACTCTAACTAATCTGCATCAACAAGGAATGAAGTAGTTGTAAATCACGTTCACAAGTAGCTTGTTTGATGCAGATCTACTATTCGCGTCTAACTCTAGGGGAGGCCAATAAAGGATTATGCAACAAAACGGCTGATGTGAATCAAATAATCAAACCAGAATAGATTAGTCAAAAAGACAAAGCATCCATCGAAAGATATAAGTATATTATAAATTTTACCATCTTTTTCCTGCTCGCGAAAGGTTGCAGTCTCATATGTCAAATAAAGAGAAATTTAGAGGAATAACGCAAGGACAATATCTAAGATTGAGAGTAGGCGTTGCGATCCATCCGGAAGACATAATTATAAGCTGCTCATTGATGATGGTGCTTGTCCAGACAAGTAGCTGTTAAAAAGCTTTTTTTTGGAATGCAACATCATTTCAATGGCTCACTAAATGAATAGTTAAGTCTATATATTAACCACTCTGCCTGAATCAAATAGAAGTAATCCTCAGCCAACAAAGCTTAAATAAATAGCCTACTCATGTCTTTATTAAAAGGTAGTTAGGTTTGTTAGCAACAAAAGTCACTACGGGATGTTACCTATTGAAAGCCTTGTAATCATAAAAATATTTAAGGTGCAGCTTGATAATGAGCAGAAATGAAAGCCTAGAAAAAAAGCAAGTGCTTCCTCTTTGTCTCCAACACTTTAATCATACAGATCAGTTGAATTGTAAGTCAGTTGCAAGTTGTCCTAGCAAAAAGAGGAATTCAAGTTATCCAATGGGACAGAAATTGAAAATCTCATCCTGAGCAAGAACTACTTGAGTTAAATGATGGGGATTAGCTCAACTAGGACCATCTGTTCAAATGCACACTTCTAAAAGTATATCAAATATCTAATCAGTTTGGATAGGCCAGGAATACACTTTTCTGATGTTAAAGGGCCTCTAAAGCAACTGTAAGCTAATTGCAAAATCAACCGAGCTCCAACCTCTATCCTATGTTATCTTTGCACCACCTTTCTTATGGTGCACTTCACCCAAAGCGCGAAAGAGTATCTTTTGTGAGGATTGGCGTTAGAACAACTCGCGATTGAGAGAGAGAGATAGTGTGAGATTTAGGTTTTTAATCAGGCATGACTTGAGCCAATCTCTCGCTGCTCACACGTCAGTATCTGAGAAAGCATGCTAACTTAATTAGATATGTAAATGAGCAGGCTTTCTTGCCACTAGCAAACCTGCTACTTAGGGGAGCCAAATAGCTGATTATTTCACTGCAGGCCAACCATCTGGAACCAAGCAAAAAAGTTGGACCCTACTCTCAGTTGTTTAACCACAAAATACAACATCTAGAGCACGATTTCATCTGTTTACATGACCCAAGTAGCACCAATATTCTAAACGCGATTTCGCCAGCCTTCACCACCAACTTCGCTTTGGCTGATCTAATTCTCGAAGAATCTGGCTTTATAGAATCAGACAGCCGATGAATTCACCCATAAGTGCCCTGCTACTTGCTGCCGGCTTAGGCACACTCTTACAACCTGTAACAGAGCACACTCCAAATGCCTTGTCCCTATAGCGAGTAGATCCTTACTTACTCGATGGCTGGCACAACTGGAGTCAGTTCCTTGCCAGGCGGGATAGTCAATACGCACTACCTGGCTGTTCAGGAGGTGGCATTCCTCAATAAACGAGAGTCAAGTGATATGATTATTAAAAATATATACGAGCCTTAACTAATCGGAACGGCAGGAAATCGTATTGCCAACCAAAGCTTTTTCACAGGTTGCACAGGGATCCTGATTCATACAGACAATGCAACTGATACGGATCTGCGCTGCCTAATTAAATCACATAGTGCGCGCCCCAGTCATTGCTTGCTGACCATGTTGAGCTTCAGCGCAAAGAACCCAAGCCAATGCGGCATTGTGGAAACTGATTCAGATCGCGTGGGTAAAATCATTCCAAGAAAAAATCTCCAATCCACCATGCACCCAAGCCAATGGTGCCGTTTAAGTTTTTGATCAAGAATTGTTTGACAAGCTTGACGCCCTTCTTGGGTCAGCGATCAAAGACTTCAGCACCCAAATGCTGCCTGCACTGGTTGGGCAAATTCAAACATGGCATACTTATTGTGCCTATATGGATATCGGGACACCAGATAGCCTTCTGGAAGCTCAAACGATCTGGCCAGCGAAGCAACCCCAAACTCGATGACTGAAACCCGCAAAGGTTTTGTCGCAGCCTCAAAGACCTATCTCAAGAGGCTAGATGGCTGTTTTACAGATGAGATCCTTGAAATAGTGGAAGCTCTCGCCACCGACTTGCAGCAAGCATGGATCGAGGGGCGCCAAGTGTTTATTTGCGGTAACGGTGGCAGTGCCGCAAACGCCTTACACTTGGCCAACGACTTTCACTATGGAATCGGCGCCTGCGGACCAGCGCCAAAGATTCCAGGCCTAAGAGTCGAAGCTTTGTCTGCTAACACAGGAATTATCACCTGCCTTGCCAATGACACTGGTTACGACAACATCTACGCTCATCAACTGGAGGTAAAAGCACAGCCTGGAGATCTATTGATCGTACTCTCCGGCAGCGGAAACTCCTGCAACGTTGTCAGAGCAATTGATACAGCTTGCAAGCTTGGGTTACGCAGTTATGCAATCGTTGCCTTTAGTGGTGGCCTCTGCAAAGACAAGGCGGATCAAACCATTCACTTCCCAATCAACGACATGCAGTTTGCTGAAGACACCCAACTAATCATCGGCCACATCTGCATGCAGTGGCTCACAGCAAATAAGCCTACGAAAAACAAGTAATTAGAGATTTTTTGCAGCCGTTATAGACATATCGAGCTGATTGATTAGGCAAGTAAGCTAGCAGATAATGGAATATATACTCATTAAGAAGAATTTTTCAGTGCATCATATAGCTACAACCATAAGGGAAGAAAAACGCCATGGTAAGTACTCGAACAAAGGTCAATATTAAAAGATGGTAGTGCATGAAAAAATGGGATCACAAATGTAAAAAAATGAAAGATGAGAAACAAAAGGATAAGGATTTAGAGACAACTAAGTACGTATGAATATATAATTAAATAGTTAACCGTTGGGCTAGGTCAGGGGCTATGGTATATAGATGAGAATATTAATAATAGGCGGCAGCTCAACTGCGGGGGCCTACTTTGCGCATTACTGCATGAAGAATAAAGGGATAGAGGTGATAATTGCCAATCGCAGGAATAATTATGAGAAATGTTTTTTACCTTATGAATATTATCAAGTAAAAAGCAAAAGATATGAATATGAGAATGTTTTACTTGATATAAATCAAAGTGTTGGTGAGATATATGAAATAATCAAGAAAGTAGAACCCACTCACATAGTTAGTTTTAGCAGCCTTTGCATGGTCGGCCAGAGCTGGGATGATCCAGACGACTGGTATCAGACAAACGTGATAGGTCAATCACATTTAATCCAAGCGTTAGCACAATATAAGGGTCTTAAGCATTATATACATTTCAGCACTCCAGAAGTATACGGGTCAACCATAGAGGCAGTAAAAGAAAATGAAAAATTTAACCCTACAACTCCCTACGCTGCTTCAAGAGCTGCCGGTGATTACATGACAAAGTTATGGTCTATTAAACATGAGATCCCAACTACGATAACTAGGGCGTCTAGTATATATTCGGAAGGGCAACACCTATACAGAATCATACCCAGAGCTCTTATGTGCGGATTATATAATAAAGTTATATATCTAGAAGGCAATGGATCCTCTATACGTTATTACCTTCACATGGAAGACGTTTCCAGGGCATTACTAATGCTAGCAGAAAAAGATATAAGCAATATTGAGACATATCATATATCTTCCTCAAGAAAAATTACAATTAGGGAGTTATTAATGATTTGCCTAGGAAAATACAAGAAGGGTTTATCGACTTCTAATGTCAGGTATGTTCAAGAAAGACCTGGTCTTGACCACGCATACCATCTAGATGATAGTAAGTTAAGAGGCATGGGATGGTGTGATAATATCGAGTTAGAGGATGGTATTGACAGGGTAAAGAGCTGGCTAGAATCAATACCTGAAATTCAGCCCGAGTGGCTATCATACAAACACAAAGCATAAATAAAAGTGGAAGTTATAGAAGAGTTGAAAAGGTTGTCTGCGTTAAAAAAAACCATAGGCTTATGTCATGGATGCTTTGACATAATTCATTGGGGACATATTTGCCATTTTGAGTACGCAAAGAAGATGGTTGATATATTAGTCGTATCAATTACTGCTGCACAATATGTTAACAAAGGTCCTAATAGGCCATTGTTTTCAGATGAAGAAAGATTGGGAGTGGTAAACTCTATCAAGTTTGTTGACTACGCTTTAATTAATGTACATTCTGATAGTTCGAACCTTCTAAAGGAATTACCTATTGACATTTATTTTAAAGGTCCTGATTACTCATATGACTCAAGCCATAAAGGGCTCAAAAGAGAACTAAAGGGGCTATCAGTAAAAACGAGAGTAATTTTTACACCTACAGTAAAGCTTTCATCAACTCAAACATATGAACTACTACGTAAGAATGATAAGGCCTGAAAAATGGAGCCGCATCTGATTAATCTCAGATATTAAACCAACTATTATTACAAGAAGATCTCCGAGGTTAGAATGTAGCTTTAGGCATAACAGATAGCTTGGGTAAAAACTGGAAAAGCGAAATTGAATTCGCACAATATTACGAGCTAAGTATTGAAGTAGAAATAGTAAGTAAAGGCACTAAGTCTATACATACAGATTATATATAAATAAATTGACCATGCTTTTTTTAAGCAAGCTATAGCCTATTGGGCCATTAAAAGTTGCAAACCTTGACAATTGGGTGGGGATTTTAGAGATCAGATCAAGGAAGTATTGTCATTATGACTAATCAGAATAAATACTAATGGTTCCGTATCAGTTAATGCTAATCAATTGGGCATGAAAGGAGAATTGGGAAACCAAATGATATCAGGATTAAAACGTGGAAAGCGATGATGGTTTACTGGAACGGACTTTATTGCTTATAGACAAATTTCTAGTTATCATTATAATGGTTATTAATACACAGAAAAATGTTGTCCAGTTTTACTATAGAAGCGTTTATTTGGGATTTGGATGGAGTAATAACAAATACATCATACATGCATCATCAGGCATGGCGTACAGCCATACAGAGTTATTTTAAATATGAAATGCCGATAGATGATATTATTCTATCTAAGTGCTTTGATGGGGTTCCAAGGCCAGTAGGGATAAAGAGATTCCTAGATATTTATGAGCATACCTGGTTCGAGAAAAGTGATAGTTCACAAATTGAACATTTGGCAAAGGAGATAGCAAAAGAAAAAAATATAATCTTTAAAGAAATGATATCTACTAATGAGATTGAGGTGTTTAGTGATGCTATCTCTTTGATGAAATCATCTAAAGAACATGGTATCAAAATGGGGCTCTCTAGTCAGAGTGAAAATGCAGATCACGTTTTAGACAGAGCGGGAATTAGAAAGTACTTTGATGCCTGTGCTACAGGAATTACTGCTAAAAATAGTGGCACTCCAAATAAGCCTGACCCTAAATTTTATATTCATGCGGCAAACCTACTGGGTGTAGACATACGAAGGTGCATAGTTTTTGAGGATACCTATGCCGGTGCCTACTCAGCAGTTTCAGCTGGAGCATTGCGATGTCTAGGAGTTGCACGTAACACTGCAAATACAATGGAACTGATATCAGCGGGGTGCGATATCGTCGCAAGAGAGTTGTCAGGTATTGGAATGATAATGAATATTGGATAAACTCTAGAAAACAGTTCCACGGCATTATCAAATGCAGAATCATCTAACAAAATGGTTTGAGGTGCTTAGAGGAGGGATTATATTTAATCATAAGTAATTTGCTATATCAGATCTATTATATAGTGATATTATCTGTCACGAACAAGTTGATTTCGAGCTTGCCTATACTAAAGTGCCATATAACTAGACAGTAAAGTAGTAAGTGCTCTGATGCCAAGTGCGTAACAGATCACATCATAAAGTCCGATCATATGCAACGTTCTTGTGCTTCATAACATGGCACCATTAAAGACAAAAAGAGAATACATGTAAAGTTTCAAAGTTTAAAGACTAGTTATTAATTGATCGTATGGACATAAAGGATATTAAAATTGAAAAAAAGTTGAGATGTCCGACAACTACCATATAGACAGTCACAAGTACATGTACCATCCTGAGCATAGCTCTACTATATTGAGCTATCTCAGGCACCCAGAAAACTCTACCTACAAACAAGCGTACAAAAATCAACATCCAAAATATATAGAGGTCTCACCAGTAGGTGCTTGTAATCATCGCTGTACATTTTGCTCAGTTGATTATATTGGCTACAATTCTATTTTTATAGATTTTGAAAGATATAAAAAATCAATTGATTCTATGAAAGGGAAAGAATGCGGTAGCATTATGTTTGCTGGAGAAGGGGAGCCACTATTGCATCCAAATATTTCTGAGTTTGTAAATTACACTAAGGAAGTTGGTGGCATTGATACAGCATTCACAACAAATGCTTATCGGTTAACCAGTAGGTTCATAAAAGATTCTATGAAGAATATTAGTTGGATCAAAGTTTCATTTAATGCGGGAACCAGCAGTTCTTATGCAAATATTCATAGGTGTAATGAAAAAGACTTTAGTATAGTAGTTGATAATATAAGAAGAGCAGTGGAGTATAAAGTAGAAAAGGGGTTGAAGACTTCAATAGGTATGCAAATGGTGCTGTTGCCAGAGAATAGTGACACTGTACATAGTTTATGTACGTTGGCAAAAGATATTGGAGTTGATTATGTCGTTATAAAGCCATACTCACAACATAAACTTTCAAGTGACAGGGATTATAAAGATATAGACTATAGAGAATACTTAAGTCTTGAGGAAGAACTTGAACAGTATAATGAAGACAAATTCAATGTAATCTTTAGAGTGAATACGATAAAGAACTGGATATCTCAAAATAAAGATAGGTACTGCCATTGCATTGCGACTCCATCAGTATGGGCTTACTGGATGGCAGACGGCTCAGTATATACTTGCAGTGCTTTTTTGCTCGACAAGAGATTTATGCTAGGCAATATAAATGAGAAAACATTTGATCAAATTTGGACTACAGACCGCAGGCTAGAACATTCTAAATACGTCCTCAACGAATTAGATATTAATGAATGTCGAGTAAATTGCAGAATGGACCATATAAATAGATACTTGGATTCAATAGTGAACAAAAAGATTGATCATGCAAATTTTGTTTAGTTACGAGAGGGTCACCTTATATAGAATATTCAGAATTGAAAACTTTGCCTGTATTAAATTCTATCCGATATAAATTACAGGTGAAAAGTTTGAGTAATATACACGAGTGCTTACGCAAAGGTTTTCCTGATTGACAACTTCAAAGCTATAGGATTCTCAATGATGGTTGAAGGTATAATTTTATAGATTGCACTTTAAGAGTGTCAATAGAGGTCAGGTAGGTATAAACTGATCTAAAATAATTTTGCTAATTAACCAAGTATTCATTTTGTTCAAGGAATGAACGGCCTATATGTGATATGACTTTTCCGTGCATTGGCTTTCCGTTAATCAATTGGGACTGTGGGAACAGCTGCCAAAATCGATTCTGGCGAAGCTTATCTTCAAAAGTCAATGAATGCGAATTATGTAGTATTTCAAGCATCTCTAAGCAAACATCTCTAATTTCATTTGGCGAGTTCTCATGCAGCTCTATTCCCAATTTACGATATTCACTAGCGCGTTGGATAAACATAACATTACTATCTATGATCTCCTGCAATGAGAGGTTTCTTTTTAATCTTGAAGAGTAGTGATGTGAAAATATTGTAAGCCCTTTTATATAAGTTTTGACATGACCGATGGGTAGAAAATTTACAAATACTATCGGTCTTCTGAAGATGTGTGCCAATGCATCGTAACCTGTTCCTGTAGATATGCAGAATTCACATTTAGATGCTAGATATAAATCTAAAAATTCTGTCCTCTTACCATTGCAAGCGTAATCAATAATATGAGAATGTTTTGTATTGAATTCTTTATTAACCTTCGCTCCTACTCTGACAACGAAAAAGCCAAGATCTGCTAATGTCTCAGCTGCTAAAATAAAGTTATCAATATTACTGTCACGATAGGAGTGATATGACCAATCTCGATTTGGTATAAAAGTATCCAAATAAGAACTATCCCGTACTGTCAGTACTGCAAATTTAGCACCTTGTGGTATTCCTAATCCATTAATCAATGAGTCTCCCAGAGAACATTCATCTGCTGAAAATATTATAGTGCATTCACTAGAATAAACCAAATTAAATACATCTCTGTCAGTATTAGTTATCTCTGGCACCTTGAAGATATCGCTTCTAGGTAGACAGTTATTAATGTAATAAATTCCTCGAAGTAAAAAGCCTGGGAAAACTATAATCTGTTCAGACCACTTTTTAAGGAGATAGTTATTGCATACTAACTCAGCTGCGAAAAAAATATCTATAAAACGATTCCTTGGCTTGTTTATTCCCGCTCTCAGTTCTTGTATATAGAGCTCAGTATCGGCGGCAAAATGCCCTATCCTGTCTGAGTGAAGAATACCGAGTCTAATTATAATTAGAGGCTCTAGGGCTCTGATGATGATTACACACAGAAAACTAATTGGCAATATTAAAATAATAACTGCTTTTACCAAGCTAGCTGATAGAATCCGCATATGTCTCTGTTGCTTTTGTGTAAATAAAGGCATCTCATTATCAAATAATGAACAATACTTTAGCATATTACTAAAATCACTGTAAGGTCTAAATCCTCAAGCAAGAATATTAAACCTCGCCTGAGGCAGATAGATCATTACTCTATTCGAATAGAAATTCGAAGCAATGGCGAGATAGAGATATATTCAAAGTCATGAATAATATTAAATTTGATATTCAATGATTTTTTATGTGTTGGATCTATATTCGTGTTAAGAGTTAAACCTTTAGAAGAATCAGCTGCCATTTATTTAAGGTTAGCGTTCACTCAACAATAATGTGTGCAAGTGGCTGTAGTCGCTAACATCAGAAGGGATAAATTAGGTAATTAGGTTTATCAAGCTTTGCGATTCCTTAAAGACTCGAGCTTTCGAGTAAATCAGCCATGGTCAAAATAAGTCTGCAAGTTAGCATACGCACTATGGTTCAAAAGGTCTACATCAAAACCTACAAGTAGTGATTAATCCTAATGGTTAGGTAATGGCCCCTTCGGAACAATTCTGGATATTTTGATCCAGATCTACTATTTATTGGAATCGCTCATCTGACACGAGCCTATGTGTTATTTTTCCTTTGTAGAAGAAAGCCAGATACCTGGATAGTAATTCATGGATGTCAGTCCAACTAAAGAGATAATCTAAATAAACGAAGCTTAGTAGCTAGGACTACCTAAGAGTTATTTCCCCATCTGACGTGCTTTAACTGGTTAGCTGTTCTGATGCTGACTAATGCTGATGAATACTCTCCACCAGGTATAACTTCTTCAAACAAACAACCATCTCTAACTTGCACAACTAGCTGATGACAAAGGATTCCTAGACCAGACATGTTATTTCATCACTCAGGCAGGCGAAAAACAAAATAAAACAAAAGTATCATCCTGGAGTTGGGCCTTGAGGAACCTAAAGGACATATTCAAAATAATCTGTTGAGAACTATCCTGTAAGCATGTCAAGAGCTTTCCACGCTAAATTATTGCCCTGAATACACAAACTATATAATATCAACGCTTGCTTTTTCGGAAAGCTTGATATATAATTGAGAAGAGCAAGAATAAACATATGCGCGGAACAATGAATACAACAAATATCAACACTGGACCTGCTTCATGAGGGCATGATTTACTAAAATCATATAAAAGCAATTATTTACATCAAGCAAAATTCAATCGTTGGATTCAGTTAAATGACGAACGACTCAAATGAAGGTTGGCTTATCATCAGTAAATCCTTCCCTAATCAAAATAACAAATTCAAATCCTATCTCAAAACACAGCTTATAGCTTTACTCAATAAATTCAAAATAATGCCAATTGTCTACTTCTTCTGGGATTTAAGGCAAAATTGGCCATATAGTAAGTATTGTAATGTTGTTTGGATGATCATCATTTTTATAATCAAGCCTGAACAGCTTTACATGTATTCCTGGAGGAAATACTTACCTTCAGAAAGCATGAGAGACGATTATAAGGATTCTATTTTTGAAATCTACAGGCCAAAAGTAGAGACTAGTTTTGAATTCGAAAAATGCAATCGTTCTCTATATACAAGAGGCTATAATGGGCAAATTACTAACAACAAAGAATCAATATTAGTTAATTGTCAAGTCACGGGAAACAATAGACATTGTACATTTACCACAGCTGATTCCGGCTGGCTTGACTATTATTCAAAACAAAATGTGGAGACAATCTTCATTAGATATATCTTTGTCAACGAAAAAGGGAATTATCGAGAATCCGAGCGTCACATTGATGCCGGGACAAACAAGATGATCACATTGTATGTCAACACAAATAATGAGAATGTAGCTTTTGGCTCTGGCATAGCTTCTATCATAGCTTATTATTTAATCTCCGACAAATTGAAAGTTTATGGATGGAATTACTATCAGCAAAAGAAACTCTCCTCTTTAAACTCTTTAGAATTTATCTTGAGTGTATTTTTTTATGCAAGAGATTACAAGTCAAAAGATTGTGTTGAGGCTAGCTTATCGCATCTCTTTTGTGCATTTTATTTTAATCGAGTAAAAAACCTAGAAATCGAAGGGAACTTGGATTATTTTAATAGCAGTAGATTGAATAAGTTTTTCACAAAAAGAATCTTATCAATTTATTTAAAAAATATGAACTGATTGCTTATCATGTTTTTCAGTGAACTCAATTCACTTTGAAACATCCAGACTCGATAATAGGGCGCGCAGTATCAGAAGATCACTATGGCTAATTTTTCTCTCTTTCGCGAATAGGGAAATAATTAAGCAGTCTATAAGCATTTAAAATACCAAACATCATTTTATCTCGACGGATTAGGTGAAAATTTAATGTATTCATAGATCAGTTCCGAATGTGGTAAGATATTTACTCTACTTATAAAAGAAATGAAAGGAGAAGTGGCAATAATAGTCCCAATTAAATTCAACTCCAAACGTGTACCCAAAAAAAACCTGAGATTGATAAATGGCATCCCATTGTATCATTATATTTTCTCGCAATTAATTGAATTAAATCGTGACTGGGATTTATTTATTTATTCCTCTAATATTTATTGCGCGGGTAGATTGGAAGAACGAATAAGATATTTGCCTAGACCAAGTTGGCTAGACAATGATTCGATTCAGACAAATGAATTATTTCAATATTCGGCCAAATTACTGCCACACAGATTCCAAGCTATTGTACATCCGACATCACCTTTCCTGACGAAGGATTCTATTCAGGCATGTATAGATGCAGTGGTTCAAGGTGGCTTTGACTCTGCTTTCACTGCTGAAGAAATTAAGAGCTATGCATGGTATAAGGGTAAGCCATTAAACTATGATATTAATGATATAGTTCAGACACAACATCTAGAACCTATAGTAGTAGAGAATAGCGGGGTGTATGTCTATATTAAGGAGAATTATGCAGAATACGGTACAAGGATAGGGCGCAACCCCTACATCAAGGTGGTAACAAAGAAAGAAGCTTTAGATATAGATACAGAACAGGACTTAGAGCAGGCTAAACTTGTTGCAAGTAATAATAGGTTCGTGGATTATGAAGTTTACAGTGACTCAAAGATATGCCTAAAAAGTTTTCCTTCAATTGATCATATAGTCTTTGACTTTGATGGAGTTATAGCTGATACGCTATCTATAATGAAAAGGGCCTGGGGTGAAGTAATAAAATCGCTTAAAAATAAAGTAACTATACCTCACTTTAAAAGATATGAAGAGCACCTAGGGAAGCCTTTCCTGCATATTCTCTCTTCTATCGGAATCGATAAAGAATATTGGAAAGAAATACACGATCTTTATTTCAAGATATCAGCTAAGGAAGCCACAAAAGTCGAGTTATGCGATGGCATTAACAGTTTTATTAAAGATTTGAGAATAGACAAAAAGATCTTATCTATTTACACATCTAAGCCGCGAAAAGCATTGGAGAATATACAAGCATATCAGTTGATAAAACAAAATTTTCATTGTATTTTGACTGCTGATGAGCTTCCTGATGGTTTGAAAGGTAAGCCATCCGGTGATGGCTTACGGTACCTATCAGAAAAAACATGTATTACAGAACAGCGAAGCCTCTACATTGGTGATTCTTATTCAGATGCTGTAGAAGCTAAAAATGCAGAATATATATTTATAAGGGCATGCTGGGCAAGAATCAAAGACCAAAACTATCTTCCTAATGAAATCGTTGCCTTTAAACCCTCACAGATATACGAAATAATGACTTAAATGAAATATACAACTAAGGATACTTGTACAAGCCATAATAAGCTTATTGATTTAGTCGGACATAGTGCGCTTACCGATAACATTAATTTTCAGTTAAGAAGGCAGATGATGCTTAATTACTCAATGGAATCGACTAACTTGCACGCATTAGGCATACCATCCTCGCAATGAAGGTATCATGGGGATTCGATTTTTTCATAAAAACGCTTGCCATCAGAGTGCTTAATTCTTGTTCATCGTGCTTAGTATCGTGTGATCTCATTAACTCGTGGCTTAGCCGCAACGAGATCAGCTCGGACCACCTTTTCCCAGTTCTCCCCTCCGTCTCAGCGCACCTTATGCCCTACGCGATCATGCTTAATCAAATGGCACCAGCGTCACCCGCATTTGGGGCAACGCAATTCCGCAGCCACTCATTACCAAGCACCAACAGCGGAATAGGCCACAAATAACGACTTTTCACGCTTATCGCTAAAGCTAAGTGCTTTCAGCTCCTCAGAAGTCAACAAATGCAAAAAATATTTCTTGCATTTAGCCTCGATGCGCTATTCAAAGGACGCGGTAAATAAAAACATGAGCCTCTTTAGCCAGCGATTACAACACGTCTTCGCGGACGAGTGCGGCTGACAGGCCGCAGGTCTGTTCCCCAAGTTGCTGATCACTAAAACCACTCTAAAAAGCCAAAGTGATGAAAAATTTCTCCAGCCATTATTTGTGCAAGTTTTGCATACTAACTAAATACTATCGTTTTCGATTCATCCGCACTTAGCCCTTAAAATTTGTACTCGTCATATGGCAATCCTGCATAAATTGCTTATCATGGCCAACATTTACCTGGCCAAGGATACTTCTGAATACAGCCAATTAAATCCTTATTTTAATTAATCAAAGCAATAGTGAACAGAAAAATTCAGTACTGCACTAGGGGGATTGAAAACAAACAATCTTGCAAGACTCCTCCCACCAAACCTAAGGCCTATAAAAAAAACTAAAACCATTATCCCTAACTCTCCATCGCTTCAGCACTTTTCTCCGCTAACGATGTGAGCACCTCACAGCTCTGCTCATTCACAACAACATCATCTTCAATACGAATACCAATCCCCTTCCAGCGATCAGCAATCTCAGGCTGTCCCGCGGGCACTGGCAAGCGGTCACTGACATACAAACCTGGTTCAACTGTTAACACCATGCCGGGCTCAAGATCCACCGGATGCTCACCAAGGCGATAGGCGCCTACATCATGAACATCAAGGCCAAGCCAATGGCCAGTGCGATGCATATAAAGGTGCCGGTAGGCCCCTTGCTCAATCAATCCATCAACACTGCCAACTAATAAACCCAAATCCACAAGCCCTTGGACAAGCACCCGTACAGCACGATCATGCACGCGATCAGCAGTGCCACCCGGTCTTACCTCAGCAATCGCTGCCAGCTGCGCTGCTAAAACCAGCTCATACAGAGCACGTTGCTCAGCGCTAAAGCGTCCGTTAACAGGGAATGTCCTAGTTATATCTCCATTGTAGTAATCAACGAGCGAACAGCCTGCATCGATCAGCACCAGATCACCATCAACAAGCGGAGCATTGTTAGCGTTGTAATGCAACACGCAGCCGTTATCGCCACCGGCCACGATCGATCCATAGGCAGGACCGCGCGCGCCTTGCTCAAGAAAATGCTGCTCGATTACAGCCTGCAGCTGTCGCTCGTTCATGCCCGGACGCGCCGTATTCCTAGCCAGCTGATGAGCTTGCGCAGAAATCCGAGCCGTCTCACGCATGCGCTCGATTTCCTCTTCCCCCTTGCGCAACCTCAACTGATGGATGAAAGGGCAAGGGGCCATAAGACCAAGCGCTGATACGCCGCTGCGTGGGGCCTGATCGAGTTGCTTAGCCCAGACCTGCAGAACTAGTGGCTCCACCTTCGGGTGCTTCCCCACCCTGAAGCCAATCGCTTCGGCGCCTTTGAGGTAGTCGCCCAACATCTTAGGCAATTCAGCTATTGGATGAGCACGATCAGCACCGAACTGCGCAACTGCTCCCTCGACACCCCAACGGAAACCATTCCATACCTCGGTTGTTGGCTCTTTGGGTTGCACAAACAGCACAAAAC
>QCLC01000006.1 GCA_003214855.1 Prochlorococcus sp. AG-412-I05
GCAGCGATGCAGGATCTCACGCCAGAACGAATGAGTGCTTGGCTTGATCGCCAGCAGTTGCCGATCACTGTTGTTCCGGCTCAGCTGAAATCGATGCAACAGCGCTGGCAACCGCCGCCGCTGCAAGGTGAGTTAGCTCTTGGCCCAACACCGCAACGGCGCCTTGATCTGTCTTGGGGTCGCAGTAGTTATTCCGCTTGGGTGTCTGCTACACACACTTATGACGGCAGAGCTCCTGCTGATCCTTTGGAGTTGGAAGAAGGTCGAGATAGCGATCAGCAGAAGTTTGAACCCATGCCCAAACTTCAAGATCAGAGTGCGATTGCTGATGCTTCTCGCTCAACTCCAACGTTGAACTGGGCTGATCAGGGCCCCCTGGGGCAATTCCCTCGTGGTGCTGCAGCAGGGGATTGCTTACACCGGATTCTTGAACGACTGGATTTTTGCAAGCCATTGCAAGATCCGAATGCCGTCATCGTGATTGAAGAAGAGCTACGACGCGCAGGCCTTGACATCACTCTGCTCGCCTCAGTGCAGGATGGTCTTGACAGGGTGTTGAGTACTCCGATTGGTGGTTCTCTTGGAGGCTTGCGACTGAATCAACTGCATGGTCAACGTCGCATTCATGAACTCAGCTTCGATTTGCCAATTGCTCATCAAGGCAAGGTGTTGCGTTCGTTTGATCTAGCCAGTGTTTTTCATCTGAATCCATTGGCTCGCTTTGGCTTGCCCTATGCCGAAATGATTAAAGGTCTCAATGTTTGCAGTCGTGGTTTTCTTACCGGTTCGATTGATCTTGTGTTCACCGATTCAGAAGAATCTTTAGAAGCTCGTTGGTGGGTCGCTGATTGGAAAAGCAACTGGATCGGTCGGCGTGATCCAGAGGGGCAGGCTGTCGCTTGTGGTCCGCTCCATTACGACGACTCCGCAATGGAGCAGCAGATGCTCCTTCATCATTACCCTCTTCAAGCCCATCTATATTTGGTCGCGCTCCATCGTTTTCTGCGTTGGCGGTTGCCAAGTTACGAACCACAGCGCCATCTAGGTGGATACGTCTACGTTTTTCTTAGAGGTGTTCCAGGTGCTAAGGCCATCAACGGTCGCTCCTTTACTAAACCAGTGCCTGGCTTGATTGTGGAGCCCGCACCATTGGAGCGGGTTTTGCTTTTGGATCGCTTGCTCAAGAACGGAGGACAATGATTCGCAGCGATTCATCCACTTGGCCATCAGGTTTCTCCAAAGCACTGCATCAAACGTTGTTGAGGCGTCTTCCGCCCAAGGCTTCATCAATTCATCTCGAGGACTTGGTCAACGCCTTGATGGATGCATTAGCTCGCGGTGAGCTGCAGCTGAACCTCACTGCGGTGTCTCCCCCTCAAGAACTCAAAGCGATGGGATGGCCTGAGGCTCATTACCAGGCTCTGTTGGCTAGTGGCTGGCTGGAAGGCGCGGCTTCTCCGATGGTTTTAAACGGCAATCAATTGAGTTGGCGTCGGTGGCATGGTGACATGGACACTGTGATCCAGGAGTTGATCAATAGGTCAAATGTTGTTCAACCGACTTCAATCTGCACCACACCATCGCAACATCCTGCTTTGTTGGATGGGCTTAATCCTGAACAGCAGGCTGCCGTAGAGGCGATTGATAGCCATGGCGTGGTGTTGTTGAGTGGTGGTCCTGGTACGGGCAAAACCAGCACCATCGTGCAAATGTTGGCGCGGGCAGTCACGTTGAGACCAGGCCGGAAGATTGGTCTTGCTGCTCCCACAGGTAAAGCGGCAAGACGCCTAGAGGAGGCTGTTCGCAACGGGCTTGAGACAATCCCCCCCCACCAGCGCCAGGCGTTGACCAGCCTGCCTTGTAGCACCCTTCACCGCTGGCTTCAGGCCAGGCCTGGTGGGTTTGGTAGGCATCAACAACACCCCCTAATGCTTGATCTCCTCGTTATTGATGAGATGTCGATGGTGGAGCTTGCTCTGATGCAGGCGTTATTAAACGCCCTTCCTGTTGATAGTCAGCTTGTAATGATTGGTGATCCCGATCAGTTGCCTCCAGTTGGTAGTGGAGCGGTTTGGCATCAACTCCAACAGGCTGATATTCGCCAACAGTTCAATCATGGTGCCATTCATCTGCATCAGCTCTATCGCAACCGCGGTTCACTAGCCACGTTGAGCAGAGTTCTGTGTGATCAGGGCCTTTCTGCTTTTTGGCAACAACTTTCTCTTCTGCCGAAATCAGCGAACGTTGAGCAGCATCAATGCAACCTCAGCAGCATGCCAAGCTTTTTAGTTCAGCACTTGCAGGAGCACAGCAGAACACTGCAACGACTCACTGCCGAACTGATGCTCGAGCTGCCAGATGATGCTTATACCTCAACCATGATCAACACCAATCTTGCCGTTGCAGCTGAGTCTTTGCTGGATTCTCTCGAGCGGTTGATGGTGCTTTGTCCGAAACGTCGTGGTTTTTGGGGAGTCGATCATGTGCATCGTGCATTGTTGGGTCAAAGCCTTGAGGCTGGAGTGATGCGCTGGCCGTTGGGAACGCCGGTGATGTGTTGCGAGAACCAAGCTGAACTTGGGCTAGCAAACGGTGACGTTGGCTTGGTGGTTGGTCAAGGAGACAATCTGCGCATCCTGTTTCGCGTGATCTCTGAGCAGGGAGGACTGACCACACGCTTCATCCACCCGGCCCGATTGAGCACGGTGGAGCCAGCTTTGGCTCTTACGGTTCATAAGTCTCAGGGGAGTGAGGCTGATCAAGTCATTCTTCTCTGGCCGGAAATCACAGTTGTGTCGGCTACCAGCGCTGATGGTCGTGAGAGCGCTTCTAGCTTCGAGAGGAAACTTCTCTACACTGCTATCACACGCGCGCGACAGCGAGTGGATCTCGTTACTGCAATGCCATCTGCTCGTAGTGACGGCTGAGGGTGACGCCGCCATGCTGAACGCAACTGTTAGCAGAGGCATGAGCAAGCCCCCCCACAGAGTTGAGCGTCCTTGGGGTTGGTATGAAGATCTGCTCGAAGGAGAGGGTTATAAGGTCAAGCGTTTTTTGGTCTTTGCCGGTCAACAGCTCAGCCTTCAGCGCCATCAACATCGCAGTGAAAATTGGACTGTGGTCTCAGGCCAGGGGCAGCTTTTCTGTAAAAACACTTGGCACAATGCTCAAGCTGGCACCACGTTGTATATCCCTCTGGGAGTGCTTCACCGAGCTCGTGGAGGTCAAAGCGATTTAGTGGTCGTTGAGGTTCAGCATGGTCAGCTATTGCAGGAATCAGATATTGAACGCCTCGAGGATGACTACGGACGGGTGATAAGTTAGGCAATCAACCTTTGAAGAAAAGGCGAGGCAGCACAACGCGGGTATCCGCGTATGGGGCGTTGTCTGCCTGATTTAAAGGATCAATCAAGCAGACAACGCCTTATCTCGATGACCCATACAAAAGCGCACGAGGATGTCTCGTGTTCCCCTGAAAAGAGTGCGTCTGAGATCTCTTCAACGAGCTCGGATGATGGTTTAACAACTGTGGCTGAGGCCACCAATCACAACAATTCAGGCGATGGCTCGGTCGCTGTAGCCGCTGAGGCCTGTGAAGATCCTGAAGCGACAGAGTTAGTTTCCGAATTCGATTGTTTTGGCTTTAGCGAGCCGTTGCTCAAGACCCTTGCAGAAAAGGGTTATAAGCAACCCTCCCCAATTCAGAAAGCTGCTATTCCAGAATTGATGCTGGGTCGTGATCTAGTTGGTCAGGCTCAGACTGGAACAGGCAAAACAGCCGCTTTTGCGTTGCCCCTGATCGAGCGGCTTCAGGATCATGGCAGTCGTCCCCAAGTGTTGGTGCTGGCCCCGACCCGGGAGTTGGCGATGCAGGTCGCGGATTCGTTCCGTGCTTATGCCGTTGGCCATCCGCATCTCAAAGTTTTGGCGGTTTATGGCGGAGCCGATTTCCGCTCTCAGATCAATTCGCTCAAGCGTGGCGTGGATGTCGTGGTAGGCACCCCGGGCCGCTTGATGGATCACATGCGGCAGGGAACTCTCGACACCTCTGGTTTGAGGTGTTTGGTGCTTGACGAAGCCGATGAAATGCTGCGTATGGGTTTCATCGATGATGTCGAATGGATCCTGGAGCAGCTACCTGAGAAACGCCAGATGGTGCTTTTTTCGGCAACGATGCCATCAGAGATTCGTCGACTTTCGAAGCGTTACCTACACGAACCAGCAGAGATCACGATCAAGAGCCGTGATCAGGAGGCTCGTCTCATCCGTCAGCGATGTATAACTCTCCAGAACAGCTACAAACTTGAAGCCCTTAAAAGGGTTCTTGAGGCTTTCACTGGTGAGGGAGTGATTATTTTTGCCCGCACCAAGGTGATCACTCTCACCGTGGCTGAGGCATTGGAAGCCGCTGGACACGATGTTGCCGTACTGAACGGGGATGTCCCTCAAACCCAACGGGAACGAACGGTTGAACGTTTGCGCAAAGGCAGCGTGAATATCTTGGTTGCGACTGATGTTGCCGCTCGAGGCCTAGATGTCGATCGCATCAGCCTGGTGATCAACTACGACATCCCTTTTGATAGCGAAGCCTATGTGCATCGCATCGGGCGTACCGGCCGGGCTGGCCGAAGTGGACAGGCCATTTTGTTCGTGAATCCTAGGGAGCGTCGCTTTGTGGGCGGCTTTGAACGTGCTGTAGGTCAACCCATCGAACCGATGGATATCCCCAACAATGCAGCGATTAACCAGAGTCGTCTTGATCGCCTTCGTCAACGTCTCACCACTGCCGCTAAGACGGAGAGAGACAACTCCGAGGAGACAACCCTTCTCCAGGAGCTAATCCAGCGTGTTGTTGAGGAACTCAGTCTCAGTCCAGAGCAATTGGCTCTGGCAGCATTAGAGCTTGCTGTTGGCCCAGGCCCAATCTTAGTGCAGGCTGATGAGGGCTGGTTGCAGCAATCAACTCAGCGAATCCGTCGCAACGATCGTCACGAAAGTCGTGGAGGCTCTGGCCGAAGGCCTGAGCGTTCATCGAGACCGCCGGAAGATCACATGGAGCGTTTTCGCGTGGAAGTTGGTCGCCGCGATCGTGTCAAGCCTGGCAATCTGGTTGGTGCCATTGCCAATGAATCCGGGCTGGAAGGACGGATGATTGGTCGCATCCAGATTTTTGAGTCGCACAGTCTTGTGGATCTTCCCAAAGGAATGCCTGAGGATGTTTTTAAAGATCTAAAACGTCTCAAGGTGATGAATCGAGAATTGCATATCCAGCGTGCTTCTTAATTCAGCGTCGATGGCTCTTTTACAGCGAATCTGCCTATTCATCAGTCTGAGCAGTGTCCTTTTTGCTATGTCTACGACTGATGGTTTAGCTCAAAGCAGCGAGGATGAGAACGCCATTACCACAATGTGTTTGCTAGGTTTTAAAGCAGCTATGGCCAATGCAGGTAAGACGCCCCCTGCAGGGATGGGCCAGTTCACTTGTCAATGTTTCTTAGATCAGGTGAATGCCGGGGAATTCATCAGTTCAGCTCAGTCCAAATGCCAAGCCAAGGCAGGTGCCCACTACGACATTTAAACCTGCTTTTAATGTATTGATCTGAACATTGGCCTGAAAGCGATTTAGATCAAGAATCTCAGTCATTCTGATCAATTCGAACGCTACTTCCTCAATAGTTCTGTTGTGCTCATAATAAGAATGTTAGGCCGATTCTGATGATTACCTTGGTTCAGCACACCATCGCAGCCGCAACCAAGATTGAGAAGAAGGACAACTCCCTCTAGAGCTCGTGATTGGCCACTCTTGATAATCGCCTGATTTTGTCGCCAGACAACAGCTTGTTTGTATGTCTTGTGGCTTTTTGAGAGCTTCTGACTCGCTCCCCTGTAACTTAGGTGAGCATCAGCATCAGCTCACCGGCCCCAAACGGCTCGCTCCCTAGGCTTCGGCTTTCCAGCTCCAGCATTCAAGGACTTTCCTTTTCGGACCAAGGCTTCACTGATCAAATCCCATCGGTCCTTTTAGGAATGACCATTTACATAGGCAACCTCTCTTTCCAGGCGGAACAGGAGGACTTGCTCGACCTGTTCAGCCAATACGGCGAAGTCAAGACATGCAGCCTCCCTCTCGATCGAGAGACGGGGCGCAAGCGTGGTTTTGCCTTCGTTGAGATGACAAACGATGCAGACGAACAAAAAGCGATTGACGATCTTCAGGACGTTGAATGGATGGGGAGAATGATTCGCGTGAATAAAGCAACACCACGTGAACGCACAGGTGGCGGTGGTGGTGGCCGTGGTGGATACGGCGGTGGCGGTGGATACGGCGGTGGCGGTGGCGGTGGCGGGAACCGCTGGTAAATCAGTAGCCTTAGCCCTTTCAATAAGGCCACCCATAGGGTGGCCTTATTCGTCTTAACAAGCTTCTTCTGGATCGATTAATTCGAGCATTACATCCTTTTGCCAAGCCCGCTGGTGGAGTTCTTTGCGCTGGTTCACCGCTTCATTGCCAGCATGAACGTCGTCTTGCAGATTTGGAACTGCTGCACGAAGACTGAGCCTGCGTTTCTTTGCGGTGAAGCGATGGAATCGATTGAGCGCTCTCGAACGGGTCATCGAACCTCCTTCAAGTCTTTAAGTTCTACCCCCTTTCAGGCCAAATGAACAGTTCAGACGGGATTGCTCAGCAAGGTTTCAGCTCAATCTCAATGCTTTGATCCGAAACCTTGTAGCGCTTGAATGAAAGTAATGCCCAAGGTTTATGGCGTCTCGCGTTCAGCGCACTGCAAGTCCCCTGAGAAGGCTGCTCAGCAGCCTTAAGCCTCATCGGCGCCTGATTCTTGCGGCAACCACTTGCTCCATTCTCAACAAACTGTTTGATCTCGCACCGCCGGTACTCATCGGTCTGGCCATTGACGTCGTCGTACATGAGCAGACCTCCTGGTTAGCGAATCTTGGCTTTAGCACTGTCCCTAGCCAATTGGGATTTCTTGCGTTGCTCTCCTTTCTGATCTGGAGTGCTGAATCCTTCTTTGAATATCTTTATGGCGTGTTGTGGCGCAATCTCGCCCAGACAACTCAACACAATCTTCGCCTTAAGGCCTATAACCACCTCCAGAATTTGGAGATGGCGTTTTTCGAGGCAGATAGCAGTGGGCGGCTGATGGCTGTTCTTAATGACGACATCAACCAATTAGAACGATTTCTCGACTACGGGGCCAATCAGATCTTGCAGTTGATTACAACTGTGCTGTTGGTAGGTGGGGCGATGGTCTTCGTCGCTCCAGGCGTTGCCTTGTTCGCCTTTTTGCCTATCCCAGTGATCCTATGGGGATCAATTCAATTTCAGCGGCGGTTGGCTCCGCGCTACCGCGAGGTCAGAGATAAAGCTGGTGAGCTGGCTGCTCATCTCAGCAACAACCTCGGCGGGATGTTCACCATCAAGAGTTTCGCTACAGAAGCCTGGGAACTAGAGCAAATTCGTGATCGCAGTGAGGCCTATCGCTGCAGCAATAAGCAGGCAATCAAACTGTCAGCAGCCTTCATTCCTCTGATTCGCTTTGCCATTTTGTTTGCGTTTTTGGCCATTTTGGTGATCGGAGGCCTTCAGGCATGGAAGGGGCAAATGGCTGTTGGGCTTTACAGCGTGCTCGTTTTTATCACACAACGCTTGCTGTGGCCTCTTACAACCCTTGGCCGCACACTTGACGAATATCAGCGTTCAATGGCCTCCACCAATCGTGTGCTGGATTTGATCGATACTCCGATTACCATCGTTGAAGGATCACAGCCGTTGATAACAGCACGAGTGCGGGGCGCTTTGTGCTTTGAGGATGTGGGCTTCCATTACCAAGGCCGTGCTCCTCTTCTAACTCACTTCAATCTTGATATTCCCGCTGGCTGCACGATCGGAATTGTGGGAGCAACAGGGTCAGGCAAAAGCACACTGGTGAAACTTTTGCTGAGGCTTTATCCACTTAGCTCTGGTCGGATTCTTCTGGATGGACAGCCGATTGACATGCTCAAGTTAAGGGACCTACGTCGTTCAATTGCACTGGTGAGTCAAGAAGTTTATTTGTTCCATGGAACAGTTGCTGAAAACATTGCTTACGGTAGCCCCGAGACAACTCAGGAAACAATTGATGCTGCGGCAGATTTGGCTGAAGCCTCAGAGTTTATTAAAGCCCTCCCGCATGGGTTCAATACGTTGGTGGGTGAACGTGGGCAACGTCTTTCTGGTGGTCAGCGTCAACGAATTGCCCTGGCCAGGGCAATTCTCAAGCAGGCACCGATTCTGATCTTGGATGAGGCCACTGCTGCCGTTGATAATGAGACAGAAGCAGCGATTCAACGTTCTTTGATGCATATCACCAAAAACCGAACCACTGTTGTGATTGCTCATCGTCTCAGTACTGTGAGGCATGCCGATCAGATTATTGTTATGGATCAAGGTAATATTGTTGAGCAAGGTACTCATGATTCACTTCTGAAGCAATCAGGTATCTATAGGGATCTCTGGAGAGTTCAAGCTGGACTGCGCACTGACGAGTTGTTGTTGGCCTGAATCAACTTTTATTGATCTGTTGGCCTGTAATTCTGGTCGAACAATTCTATGCGATGTTATGCCAACATGGCAATAATTGTTTTGTTGATTATAGCCTATAGCGTAGAATCTTTTGGTATTTTGTTGATTTATTCTGTTGAAAAAATAGATTTAACTTCTTTTGGATGTCTTGACTTCTTCTGAGAAATAAAAGCAGCAACTTCTTTGCACTGATTAAAGATCTTGAAGCAAGAAACGGTTGGTAATTCAAATTGAGCTTATGATTAACTCTAGCTGTTCAACACAATTGAGCTTTGGCTAGAGTGTTGTTTAAAGCCGCAGGCTACTTTTATTAGAGAAAAATCTAAAGGGCTCTAAGATGGTGATATGACTCCCAAGCATCAAGGCGGTTCTGGTTGGCGTTCAATAACCACTGCCATTGGCGTGGGGCTGATCGCAGGCCTGTTCCTTTCAATTCCACTCAGTCGATCACTCACACAAAAGACTGCAGGCACAACCACTCCCCTTTTCCCGATTAGCAATCCCTTCAATGCCTGGCAGGGCTTTGGTAATCGTGATGTGGTGGTGCTCGGCATGGATGCAGGGCGTGGTAACACTGATGTGATCTTCACAATTCGAGTTATGGGGGGCGAAACAAGAATCACCCAGATTCCACGTGATAGTTATATCAATTCGCGTAATTTTGGGCCAATGAAAGTTAATGCTTTGTATGCTTATGGTGGTATCGAGGCGGTAAAAAGTGAGTTGACTCGGCTGATGCATCGTCCCATTAGCCATCACATCCTTGTTAATCTTGAGGGGATTAGAACTATTGCAGATTTATTGGGAGGCATTGAGGTTGATGTGCCTAAGCGTCTTTATTATCAAGATCAATCCCAGGGTCTTTATATTGATCTTCAAGCTGGCCCTCAGGTCTTGAAAGGTAAAGATCTCGAGGGGTTTTTGCGTTGGCGCCATGATGGTGAAGGCGACTTTGGTCGCCTGGGCCGTCAACAGCTAGTCCTCAAGAGTCTCTTTAGTAAACTCACTCGAGCTGAGAATCTTATTCGACTTCCAGCATTGATAAGTGCTGCAGGCCGTAACATCAAGACAGATATGGGGCCTTTAGAGCTTGGAGGCTTAATGACAGCAATGGGTACCACTGAACTTGAAACAACGCGGCTAGCAGCTACGCCATTTTTTAGTAATGGCATCAGCTACCTAGACACTGAATGGCCAGATGCTGCGGAAGCCAATGGCTCACTTTACCGATTCCTATTTTAAATCGATCGATGGCAGATCAAAGCTGAA
This sequence comes from Prochlorococcus sp. AG-412-I05, assembly GCA_003214855.1. Classification (GTDB taxonomy): domain Bacteria; phylum Cyanobacteriota; class Cyanobacteriia; order PCC-6307; family Cyanobiaceae; genus Prochlorococcus. The sequence goes on from QCLC01000006.1 coordinate 9,854, forward strand.
TCATTTTCCCTGAGCTCTTAATGGGAAATTGGATATGAAGTGTTTGTTCAGCTTCAAATTCATGATATGCAAGAAATAGTAATAAAGACTAGAAGTTGCCTTTTGTGTCCAATTGATTAGCCTTGAACAATAAGACTATTGCTATTATGTGTTTTCTTTTACGGCCTTTAATGATCAGATTAAGAATGTAAATGATGTGATTACCTCTTCGAACAGCCCCTTCACTTTATTCCATCTAAACTCATTAGTGCTTGCTGCTAATGTATATAAACGCCCCCGATCAACGACCACTGTTGCTAGCTCATGGCGTTCTCGATCTTCAAGATGAACGGTATACTCCAAATCGTAAAAGATGTGTCCTCCTGCTTCACGCTGATTGGCGTCTATTAACTCAGCCTCTCGTCCACTGCCTTGAGGTGCAATCACTTCACGGCTTAAACGTTCCCCAATTGCGATTGGGCTCCCTAGGATTTGCAGATCTCCCTTTTCGTCAACTTTCGAAACAGCCAAACTTAGTGTTTCGTCGCTGTTGATTAAGTCGTGAAATACCACCTGAGGTCCTCCATTCATGCTCACACGGCTCCATCCATTGGGATAAAGGAATGCATAACGACCATCCGGGCTCTGGAAGGAGTTCATGCCTGCATATGAACCACTGCAGGCAGCGAGCAGCATCACAAGCGCACAAGCGAAACCCACACGTGAAATGGTTCGCACAAGTTCAAGCATTGGAACAGAAGCGGACTTGCTGACCATTCTGCCGGCGTACGGTCTTGGCTTGATCAACAATTGCCACCTGGTGAACTGCCAAGATTCTCAGTATCTGCGGCGGACCCCTGAGCGGCTTTACTCGACCCCTGGCTCGCTTGATCGACCAGTTCGAGCGTCTGCCTGGGATTGGGCCACGAACGGCCCAGAGACTTGCCCTGCATCTGTTGAGACAACCAGAAGATCAAATCCGCGCTTTTGCTGATGCACTCCTCGCTGCTCGTTCTCAAGTGGGTCAATGTCAGACCTGTTTTCATCTCAGCGCGGAGCCTCTTTGCGACATTTGCCGTGATGGCAAGCGATGCGATCAATTGCTTTGTGTGGTGGCTGATTCCCGAGATCTGTTAGCTCTCGAAAGAACCAGGGAATATAAGGGCCGTTATCACGTCCTCGGCGGACTGATCTCACCAATGGATGGTATTGGGCCGGACATGCTGCAGATCCCCAGCTTGATTCAACGCGTTGATCGTGATGGCATTAGCGAGGTCATTCTCGCTCTCACTCCCAGTGTGGAAGGTGACACCACTAGCCTTTACCTGGCACGGTTATTAAAGCCGTTTACTCAAGTGAGTCGAATTGCCTACGGCCTTCCTGTTGGTAGTGAGTTGGAGTATGCCGACGAAGTCACCCTGACTCGTGCTCTTGAAGGGCGTCGAGCTATGCAGTAAAGCAATGTCTTCCACCAATCGCCCAACCCAATACAGCACCATTTTGCCTGCAGAGCGCCTTCCGGAATGGTTGCGGCGTCCCATCGGCAGCGTCTCCCAGTTGGAGCAGATGCAGCAGCTGGTGAAGGGGAATCAGCTTCACACCATTTGTGAGGAAGGGCGATGTCCCAATCGCGGCGAGTGTTACGCAGCCGGCACAGCAACTTTTCTCCTAGGCGGATCGGTCTGTACGCGTAGTTGTGCTTTTTGCCAGGTCATGAAAGGCCAATCTCCTCAGGCAATCGATCCACTCGAAGCAGAGCGAGTAGCAGATGCGGTGCAGCAGATGGGTCTTCGTTATGTGGTTCTTACTTCAGTAGCAAGGGATGATTTGCCCGACCATGGTGTCAGCCTTTTTACTGAGACCATGGCGGCCATTCGCCAGCGCAATCCTCTTATTGAGATAGAAGTGCTGACTCCGGATTTTTGGGGCGGAGTCGCTGATCTGGTCAAGGCATTAGAGGCCCAGAGAGAACGGCTCACGCAGTTGCTCATGGCTGCACCAGTTTGTTTCAATCACAACCTCGAAACCGTTGAAAGGCTTCAGAGCAAGGTTCGACGGGGAGCTACGTATCACCATTCTCTCAATCTGCTGGCTGCAGCGCGGGAACTTGCTCCCAACATCCCTACCAAATCAGGCTTGATGTTGGGACTAGGAGAAGAGCAAGAAGAGGTGGTTCAGACTCTTGAGGATCTCCGTTCTGTTGACTGTCAACGGGTCACATTGGGTCAGTATCTGCGCCCTTCATTGGCACATATTCCGGTGCATCGTTATTGGCATCCTGAGGATTTCAAGAACTTGGCTGAAGTTGCTCGCAAGCTTGGATTTGCTCAGGTGCGTAGTGGGCCTCTAGTGCGTAGTAGTTATCACGCTGGTGAAGAATGATCTTTGCGATTCAATCCCCGGCAGCTTTGCCAACGACGCTGATTACGCTCCAGCACCTCACTGCAGCTTCCAACCATTAACGCTCCGGCTCCCCCCCAGATCATCCTGAGTGGGAAATCCATTGGGGCTGCTCCTAGTTCTCGGATAGTAAGAAATCCACGTTGCCGGAAATAACGAATTAAGCGATGGTGCTGGCGCCCTTCATCACAAATTGCCAGTAGTCGAGCCTGTTTACAAGGAGTGGCTTCAAGTGCCCAGGTCATGGTGCCAACCCAGATGAGATCCCCTACTCCGGCGGGTGCTTCAGGATGAACACGCATTGTGTCGAGCTGTAATCCCTTCTCGCCTGCATAGGCCCAAGCCTTCATCTCACCCCAAAGTTGTATACGTTCCTCATCGAGAGCTTGGGCGACGACTAATTTTAAGGACCAGAGATTGAGTGGTCTTCTCACCTGCAGTCTCAAGAGCAGACCTGCATCAGAGGCCTGCTTTTCTAACTCAATTAGACTTAGTTGAGTCATGGCAAGGGAATGAGAATGACAAATTTTTGACGAGTCAAGGCAATACAGCCTAGTTAAGAATGGCAAGCTGATCACAGTAATCGTAGAATTCAAGATGAAATTCAGTTTCTACTCTCTGCTGCCTGCCTGTGTTAATTGGCGGACTTTTTCCGGCAGAATTTGATTTAGTGGTTCTTGATAACATCATTGCTAAGTTCAGAATAATAGAGTAGCATTTAACTGCAATATATGCTCAGAGCCATCATCTTCTCAAGGTAAGCTAGCGCTCTATATATGCAATATCAGCATAAAATTTTAGCAAATAACAGATTGGCATGAACTTGGAGTTTTGTTTTTGTTGATCTCATTTTAGGCTTATTGGCTGTCTATTGAAACTCTAAATGCAAACGATCTTTTACGAAAGGAGTCAGATGTATTTAGGTCAGTGATGCAAGTCATCAAGGTTGTTTGAGTAATGAGTGTGAAACGGCAATGCTTAACATTTTTATTGCGTAGCTTATCACTAGTCAAGTCAAGCCAGTTTCTTCTGATGGCTTTGAATTGCAGGCTGTGGAAACGAATAAGTAGGCTGTTCTACAGTTTTTAGAGAAGGTTTCTCAAGAGTCTGTTTGAGTGTCTTCTTGCGCCACACTTTTATCGGAAAGCAAGGGCCTTGTGAATAGGTCTTTTGGTCTTGTCTAATTGAAATGCCTTTGCCCTAATAATGAAGCGTCTAAAGCGCAAGCAAGTTGAAATTAACTGAAAAGGCCTAGAGGGTTAAGGCTTATTGATTTTGCTTCGATTTTAGTGCCTAAAACATTGATGAGATGCTCTCAGAAGAGTCACCTCTGTTGCTTAGCAGCTAATTTTAGACTTAATCTCAGGGTTATCCTCTAAACATTGAGCTCACAGAGCTTTCCTCATGGATGCGCCAAATCGCTTCGCCAAGCATATTGGCCACTGAAAGTACCTGCAATTGAGGGAAGTGTCGTTCCGCAGCGATGGGAATGCTGTTGGTAACCAAGACTTGCTCGAATAAACCTTCTTCGGATAATCGCTCGCAGGCGGGGGGTGAAAACACGGCATGGGAGGCACAGGCAATCACCCGTTTAGCCCCTTCTTGTCGAAGAAGACGAGCCCCTGAGCAAATGGTTCCCCCAGTGTCAATCATGTCGTCGATTAGGATTGCTGTTTTCCCAGACACATCGCCGATCACTGTGAGACTTTCGGCAACGTTGTGACCTGATCGGCGCTTATCAATAATTGCCAGTGGCGCATCCCTCATTTGTTTCGCAAAGGCTCGGGCTCGTGCGACTCCTCCAACATCTGGAGACACCACCACGACTTCATTAAGTTCTTGTGCTGCGAGGTAATCAACCAAGACTGGTGAGCCGTAGATGTGATCGCAAGGGATGTCAAAGTAGCCCTGGATTTGGGCGGAATGCAGATCCATGGCGAGAACTCTGTTCACGCCAGATTTCACTAGCAGGTTTGCGGTGAGCTTGGCAGTGATTGACTCGCGGCCAGCCGTTTTGCGGTCTGCTCTTGCATAGCCGTAGTAGGGAACGACCGCCGTGATCTGCCTGGCAGAGGCGCGCTGACAAGCATCAACCATGATCAGCAGCTCCATCAAATTGTCGTTCACTGGCGCGCAGGTGGGCTGAATCAGGAAGACGTCACAACCTCGGATCGATTCCTGGATTTGTACATAGAGCTCACCATCTGCGAACCGTTTGCACATCCTTGGACCATCGGGAACACCTAGGTAGGCCGCAATCTCTCTTGCAAGAGCTGGATTTGAGGTGCCGCTGAACAAGCGCAGACGCTGCATGTCATAGCTGATGCTCTCTTGTTCGGTACGGGCTGCGGTCAGAAAACTCGTCACGTCGCCAGCGAGCAATATCAGCTGTACTCCGATGCTAGTGGTGCACAGGCTCTCATCTCAACTTCTTCTCTATGTAGGGTCGCCTGATGATTGCTCCCATCCCTTTTCTGGTTGGTGCAGGCCCCCTCCCTGATGGTCGGATGCGGGCTGGTTGCTTGCTTTTGGCTAGCGCTTGGGGAGTTGAGTTGAGCCATCATCGCTGTTCTGAAAATCCCCAACAGGTTCTTGGTTTGTTGCCTCCGGAGGGGGGAATGGTGCGACTGAGCGGTGATCCAGCCATGTTTCATCCAGATGGTGGTAGCTGGCTGGAGGCTCTGGGAGCATGGCGCCAGCCCACCATTTTGATGGTCTCGCCTTTGCCCTCTGGGGAGATTCCTGGAGTTGCACCTGCTTATGTAGCGCTCTGTGCGGCCCTCGATGTGCCTCTGATTGGGGTTCTGCAATTGGGTGGCCCATGGAACCTCAGCCTTCGCCGCTCTGATGGGTTGCCGTGGTTCGGTTTGCTTCCAGATGATCCCTCAGCTTTGTCAGCAGTCCCTAATGGGGGCGGCTTGCAGCATGGGCCCTCTTTGGAGGAGGTCGTGGTGCAATTGCGTCGACGGCTGCTGCTGTCGTCCGATTGATGAGGCCCTGTTAGTTGCCCTGCGGCCAGAGCGGCATGGGGTGGCTTGCCTTGAGTTGCCGTAGGGTTTGTTCCCCGGCTCGTGGGGCTAGAGGTAACTCGCTGATGATTGGGAATTGATTGTTGCTAAGAGCCGCTGCCGTGAGGCTTAACAACTCACGAGGAGTTAAATCGGTTTGCACTTCTTTTGAAAACTCTTTCAGAATTTTGGGGAGTTTTGCGAGGGTGTTTGGCTGTCGCAATTGTCTAGACAGACCGTTCAGGATCCATTGTTGCCTTTGACGCCGACCGCTTTCTTCTTCAGGACCAGCGCGGTAGCGAACCAGTTGTTCTACCTTGCCTCCATTGAGTCTCTGCCGTCCTGCTTGCAAGTCCACCGAATAGTTCTGGGCATTGTCTTTGTGTTTAAAAGGCGCGTTGAGGTTGACCTCCACATCTCCGAGTCCATCGACAAGGACTCTTAGAGCTTTGCGGGGGATCACCACAAAGCGGTGGGGTTGTCCTTTTGTAAGGCCGAGTATTTCCGCAATCACATCGGCGGTAAGGGCAATCCCCCCCCGCCCGTAACTTGACGCTAGTGGTTGCATCCCATCGCTTCCAGGCAGGGTCACAGCGAGTTCAATCGGTAGCTGAAGCACTTCAACAGGTTGCTTGGCCGCTACCTTCACGAGCATCAGGCTGTCTGCATTGGCTGAACCCATCGGTGCAGCTTGGTTTGTGAGATCGTTCAGTTGGTCCGAATCAATGCCCACTAACAAGATGATGATTGGTTGTTTGGGAAGCGGCGCTAGGGAGGTTGCCTTGTCCACTGATGGATCGCCTTTGGCGACTTGATCGGGCTTCGGCCAGAGCAGCCCCAGGGCCATGCTTGCCAGCCAAAGACCACCCAGGGTCGCAGCCAGGCGTAGCAAGGTACGGCCTGGATATTTCCCCATCCAGTGACCCACGCTTGATGGCGTTGGCGTTTTGCCTGAATCTTGTGTAGGCATCAACCGTGTTGAGGACAGCGGCATCACAGTCTTGCTCAACTACAGCTCTTTAGGGTTAAAAGTCCAATGGCTTTTGGACTAACCGAGACTTCTGACAAGGCATCTTGCGAGTATGTAAGGACCCGGCCTAAGCCCTTCCAAGATTGATTGGGGCTAATGGCTGATCTAGATGCTGACTTTGATCAGATTCCACTGTTGTTTTTATTTTCTGGTGTTTTTTGATGGTTGAGGGCAGTTCAGCGTTAGTCCGCACGACCGGGGTGTTACTTCATCCCACAGCACTGCCTGTCAGTCCAGTTTGCGGCAGTTTCGGTGCCCCTTCAAGGGCTTGGTTGCAATCACTTGCTCGCCATGACATCGGCGTGTGGCAGTTGTTGCCTTTGGCGCCTCCTGATGCGACAGGGTCTCCCTACAGCTCCCCTTCAAGCTTTGCTCTTAACCCTTGGTTGCTTGATGCCGATGATCTTGTTGATGAGGATTTCCTGTCCGCATCCGTTCTGCGTGAGTTGCCAGGAACAGTTCCTATCCAGGAGCCTTGCGCCTCGGTTAATTTTGCTCTGGCTGACCTTCGAAGTCAGCGACTTGGCATAGCCTTAAGGGAGGCTTGGTCTGAGCAGGCTAGAGATCATCATCTTGCCTTTGAGAGTTGGTGTGGCAAGCAGTTCTGGCTTGAGGACCATGTTTTATTTATGGAGCTCCGTCGTCAGCATCAAGGCCTCCCTTGGTGGGAATGGCCGGCAGGCTTGGCAGCTCATCAACGTAGTGCCCTCAATGCCTGGAAAGGTCATCATCAGGAGGCTCTGCTTGAACATCGTTTGCTGCAATGGCAGCTTGATCGGCAGTGGCAAGCACTGAGACATCTAGCAGGCGAGCTTGGCGTTTTGTTGTTTGGTGATCTGCCTTTCTATGTTGCGCGCGATAGCGCTGACGTCTGGAGTCATCAGGGCCTGTTTTCGATTCTTCAAGGCGGGGAGCTTGAGATCCAAAGTGGTGTTCCCCCTGATTATTTCTCCAGTACAGGACAACTCTGGGGTACGCCTGTTTATCGCTGGTGGCGGCATCGCTTGAGTGGATTCCATTGGTGGCGTAGCCGCTTTGTGCGTCAATGGCAACAGGTGGATCTTTTACGCCTCGACCATTTCAGGGCGCTTGCGTCTTATTGGGCAGTTCCTGGATCCGATTCGACAGCGGAGCACGGGGAGTGGCGGTCTTCTCCAGGGGCAGCTCTATTGAAGCGGCTAAGGCGTGATGCTGGTGGCAGCTTGCCACTGGTTGCAGAAGATCTGGGAGTGATTACTCCTGATGTGGAAGAGCTACGAGACCAATTTGGTTTGCCTGGAATGAAAATTCTCCAGTTTGCTTTTGATGGCAATCCCAGTAATCCTTATCTACCTGAAAATATTCAGGGTCATCACTGGGTGGTTTATACAGGCACTCACGACAATCCAACGACGCTGGGTTGGTGGCAGCAGCTTGATCTCGACGCCCGTAAACGGGTTACAGATCGATTGAAGGGTGCAGTTCATGCCCCTGGTTGGCAGTTGCTGGAGCTGGGCCTAGCGACAGAGGCGTGTTTAGTGATGACCCCAGTGCAGGATTTGCTTCATTTAGATGATGCAGCTCGTTTCAACACCCCTGGCACTGTCGAAGGGAATTGGTGTTGGCGGTTATCTTGCTTTGATTCAGCTCTTGATGGGGCCCTGCGCGGCTATGGCGAGAGAGGAGCTATCTGGGGACGTTCGCTTGAATCGGCAGCCGGTTTGCTGACGGCATCTGCGAGTCGGTAAATCCCAGGATGATTGGGTTCGGGAGTATGCGCCTGGCCCTTCCAAATGACGCTGTCCTCAGGAGCAGCTGGAGGCTTGATTTCTAGTAGGAGGGGTGGCCGCAATTGAAGAGTGAGTGTCCCCTGAGCTTCTCTGAGATTTGTGAGATCTTTTCCAGCACTGTTGATTTTGAGCATACGTGGCTGACTGAGATTGATCTCCAGTAGACCCATCTCATCCTGAGCTTGGTGCTGGATAAGGGTTGCGTTGAGCCATTGTTCTGGAGATCGTTTTCGTGCTTCTTCCAGGGGTCTTAGGCCATCAAGGGCGGGGTTGGCTGTCTCGCTTGCGTGTTGATCATCAAGGGATTCAAGGCTGACTGTGATTGGCGAGAGTGTTTGACTGTTGAGTGCAGCAAGATGCTTTTGCTGGTGATTGAGGGCCAAGAGGCTGCTGAGCATGACCACGGCATAAATCACACTCCCTTGCCAGGTGGTGAAGACATCGATGCTGCCGGGGGTGAATCGCGTCAGGCTCCTGTTGGAATGAGTTTGGTTCCTGGCATTGCGTTCTGGCATGGCCCCGTTGAGGCTGCCTGGGGCTAGTTCAAGATGCTGCTCCAGCAGCGGCAGCATTGAGCACAGATAGGCTGGCTCTGGTAGTCGTTTGACCCACCCCCGTTCGATTGCTTCTAAAACGGGGGTAGTGATTCGTGTTTCTTCAGCTAAATCACGCAGGCTCATTCCACACTGTTCGCGACGCTCTCTGAGTTGTCGACCAGCTTCCAGTAATGAACTCTGGAATATCTGTTGTGGATCTTGTCTGGTTTCGACTTCAGATCTTGATTTTTGCCATGGAAGGTTTAGTCGCATCGGCGTTTCAATTGGATGGCTTTATCAAGCGCATCAACACATTGAGGGCTTGGTGATTTTCAGCAGGGGAGTCCATTCTCTCTCGTCAAGAGCGCGCCAGCACCCTTCTGGTAATGCGTCTAGGGCAATATTTGCAATCGCAGTGCGTTGAAGGTCTAATACGGGGTGACCTAGTTGTTCGGCTACGCGACGGATTTGCCGGTTGCGGCCTTCCCTTAGAACAATCTTCAAAAGGCTTTGGCTTGAGTGTGATTGCAAAAGCTCTAGTTCAGCGGGCAAGGTTGTTTTCCCATCAAGCATGACGCCATGTCGCCAGCTTGAGAGCACTAGTGCTGAGGGTTGACCTTCCACCAAGACTTGGTAAGTCTTGTGATGTGCATAACGTGGATGGGTCAATCGCAGCGTGAGCTCTCCTTGGTTAGTGATTAGCAGAGCTCCTCGGCTATCGGCATCAAGTCTGCCTACAGGATGAAGACCCTTGCATAGTTTGTCGGGCAGCATGCTGAAGACAGTCACTCGCCCGTGGGGATCATGACAACTAGTGATAACCCCCGCAGGTTTGTTGAACAGCAACACTCTTGTTTCGGTGTTGGAATTGAGCACACGCCCATCTACAGATATCTTGTCAATCTCTGGATCGGCCTTGTCGCCAAGCTTGGCAAGATGGCCATTCAACCTTACCCTAGCTTGCAGGAGGAGTTGCTCTGCATGGCGCCGGGAGCAGAGTCCTGACGCTGCAATCAGCTTTTGCAGTCTTTGTTGCTTCATGCCAATGTTGTCAGCATGGTTATCAGCGGGCGCCGAGACCCAGCTGCACCATATCCATCTCCAAACATTTAATAGTTGGAAGAGTGTTTTGGAAGATGTGGTGAGGTTTTCGAGGGCATAATTATAGATAAGGATTTGCAAGTGCGTGGCACATCAAAAGACTCTCTCTATTGATGGCTGTTGTAGATAAAACGTTAATTCTTGATTTTAAAGCCTTCTTCATTTTGGCAATGGAGTGGAATTCGTCCGCAAGGCATTGATCTGCTCGTGGCAAACGATGGTAAATTAGGAAACCTGGTTGTTTCGTTATTCAGTATGGCTCCTTTGGCTGTGCTTTCAGATGTCGACCTGGTGCGTTCATACCTGCGCGATATCGGTCGAGTGCCGCTGCTGAGCCATGAGCAGGAGATCACGCTGGGTCGTCAGGTGCAGGAGTTGATGTCTTTAGAGCAGCTTGAGTCTGAACTGGAAGGTCAAACAGGTGAGCCAGCGAGTCATAAAGAGCTAGCGAAGGCAGCTGGATTGAGTGCGTTACAGCTCAAGAAGAAGTTGCAGAGCGGACGACGTGCGAAGGAGCGGATGGTGTCTGCGAACCTGCGCTTAGTGGTGAGTGTTGCCAAGAAGTACACCAAACGGAATATGGAGCTGCTTGATTTGATCCAAGAGGGAACGATCGGCTTGGTGAGGGGAGTGGAGAAGTTCGACCCAACCCGTGGCTACAAGTTTTCGACCTATGCGTATTGGTGGATTCGTCAGGGGATCACGCGTGCGATTGCGGAGAAGAGCCGGACGATCCGTCTACCGATCCACATCACGGAGATGCTGAACAAGCTCAAGAAAGGCCAGCGAGAGTTAAGTCAGGAGATGGGGCGCACGCCAACAGTGAGCGAACTTGCAGAGTTTGTGGAGTTGCCTGAGGAGGAGGTGAAGGAGCTGATGTGCCGTGCCCGTCAGCCGATGAGTTTGGAGATGAAGGTGGGAGATGGGGATGAAACGGAGTTGCTTGAGTTGCTTGCCGGGGAAGAGGAGTTGCCGAGTGAGAAGGTGGAAGTGGATTGCATGAAAGGCGATTTACGTACCTTGCTAGAAAAGTTGCCCGAGCTGCAGGGTCGTGTGCTGCGGATGCGTTATGGGATAGACGGAGGCGAGCCGATGAACCTCACCGGGATTGCTAAGACTTTAGGAATGAGTCGCGATCGAACACGCCGTCTGGAGAGGGAAGGCTTGGCGTTGATGCGAACCTCTTCGTTTGAACTTGAGGCTTATATGGCGGTTTGAAACTTGTTTTTTGGTTTTCTGTGAGTCGACAACCAAAGCTAAGATTTAGGGATTATTCCCGGATTAGTTTATCCCAACTCCCGTCCTTATCAGTTGTATATTCTCTTGCCTTTGTTATTGCCATGTTCAGCATGGGATGAATATAACTTAGTTGGATTATTGCTACATCTTCGTGCCAATCGATAGATAGCTATTGTGGAATCAGAACATTGAAAAATGGCAGAGATTTGTATTGTGGAGTGGCTTCTTTCCCCTGGCGATTGTTATTCTTTGTGCCCATGTTTAGGTGGCTCGTGGAGTAAGTTTTTGCAACATGCCATTTGCGACCTTGCGAGGGCTGAAGGTTCGCCTTAGCAGGCTCATTAAGGCCTTGATATCAGATGCGCTTAAACGCTCGTCTTTGATCAATGTCATCAGTAGACGACTACGCAAAGTGGATCCATCTGGGCCAAGCAGCAGTTTTAGGCCTGCTCCTGCTACAGGGATTAGTTCTGCATCTGGTGCTACAGCGTCTTGGCTTATCACTTTCAGCAAACTTTCAATTCGCTCTAGGCGCAGGTGCCCATGATGATCAAAAATCACCTCCATCAGTTTCTCTCGCATCTCCATTGAGTCTCCTGCCAGTAGACGTTTTGCCACATATGGGTAGGCAATTGCGATGATCTTGAACTCTGGATCTAGCCTTAATGCAAGACCTTCTTGACTAACAACAGCTCGGATGATCAAGGCAAATCTAGCCGGGACTCTGAAGGGGTAATCGAACATCAGTTCTGAGAAACGATCGGTGATTGCCTTGAAGTTGAATGACTCTACTGATTCACCAAGAGAGCCACCAAGTACTTCTTCTAGTGCCGGTATGATTGCTGTTAGATCACTTTTTAGACTAAGGAAGCCCAGCTTTTGAAAGTCTTTGGCTAGCGCATTAAAATCGTTGTTGATTAGGTGAACTACTGCTCCAGTAAGAGTGAGACGATCGTCATCACTAATTGAATCCATCATGCCGAAATCGCAGTAGGCAAGATGGCCCATCCTTTTACTTTGACCACTGAGGGCAAAAATGTTGCCTGGGTGAGGATCAGCATGGAAATAGCCGAACTCAAAAAGTTGTTGAAGACCGCTGATGACGGCCGTCCTGATCAGTGCTGTTGGATTAAGAAGTTGGGCTTTTAACTCCTTGCGGTCTCGTAGCTTCGTGCCCTCGATCCAGCTTGTGGTTAGTACACGGCGGGATGACAGCAATCGCTCCACTCTCGGGACCGTTACCGTAGGGTCTTTGGCGAAATGAGCCGCAAATCGTTCAGCATTGTTAGCTTCCTGTTCGTAATCAATCTCCTCAAACAGGCTGCGACCGAATTCATCAATAATGTTGCCTAGTCCAAAGCCCAGGTTGAGCGGGAGCACTGGTGCTGACAGCACGCCGAGCAGGCGGATGATGACGAGATCGCGGCGCAAGATGAACGCCAGTTGAGGACGTTGTACTTTCACGGCGACCCATTGATTGCCGTGTAGGCGAGCTTTGTAGACCTGGCCCAGGCTGGCTGCAGCAATTGGTTGGCTAGGAAACTCTTCAAAGAGTTGACTAGCTGGAGCCCCAAGATCTTCTGCCAACGTGGCGAGGGCCGTGGCATGGTTGAAGGCGGGCAAATTGTCTTGGAGGCTGGTGAGTTCCTCGAGCCATTCACGCTTGATTAGGTCTGGTCGGGTGGAAAGGGCTTGGCCCACCTTGATAAAACAAGGCCCGAGGTTGGTGAGGGTGATGAGCAGTTTTTTTGCGAGCCTTTTTTGTGCCTCTTCGTCGTTGTTAGAGCCCTGAGCCAGCACTCTCACCGCCAGTATGAGCAGTGAGGTGAGCACATGAATGAATCGAGGTATCCAAACCCAGGGCCTGGCTAGCAACCAGAGCAGATCCTTATTCGCGTCGTAACGCATCGGGGCTTTGCGGGATGCTGAAGCGGACGATGGATTGGAGCTGTTCAACAGTCCGCCCGGGCACGTTGATCATCAGACTTTAGAAACGGCGATTCACCTTCATGGGCTTTCTTCCCCTGTTGACTCGCGACCGTGGTCGCAGCTTGCATCTCCCCGCTCATGGTCGTGGGGCTGGCTTGCCTGATGATCTGCGTGCAATGTTGCGCCATCGAGCTGGCATCTGGGATCTGCCGGAACTTCCGGAGTTGGGTGGGCCATTGATGCAGCAGGGGGCGGTGGCAGAGAGTCAAAGGCAGGCAGCGATTGCTATCGGGGCTGAGCGGGCTTGGTATGGCGTCAATGGCGCGACAGGCCTCTTGCAGGCTGCTCTCTTGGCAATTGCAAGGCCTGGACAGGCTGTGTTGATGCCTCGCAATGTCCATCGCAGCCTCATTCAGGCTTGTGTTTTGGGCGATCTCACGCCTGTCTTGTTTGACCTGCCTTTCATGGTTGATCGGGGTCATGTGTTTCCCCCTGATGGACCTTGGTTGAAGGACGTTTTGAATGAACTTCCCATCGCTGGTGTTGAGATCGCTGCAGCTGTGTTGGTGCATCCCACTTATCAGGGCTATGCGACGGATCTCAAGCCCATGGTTGTTGAGCTTCATTCTCGGGGTTGGCCGGTATTAGTGGATGAGGCTCATGGTGCTCATTTCGCCAGTCGGGTGGATGCATCTTTACCTGATTCTGCGATCACAGCAGGTGCTGACTTAATCGTCCACTCATTGCACAAATCTGCTGCCGGTTTGACTCAGACGGCAGTGCTTTGGAGTCAAGGGGATCGCGTTGATCCAAAAGCTGTCGAGCGCAGTCTCGGCTGGTTGCAAACCACCAGTCCAAGCGCACTCTTGCTGGCTTCTTGTGAAGCGTCGCTGAGTGACTTGTGCAAGCCTGCCGGCTTGCACAAGCTGGGAACGCGCCTCAAGGATGCTCGCGAATTGGCGGTTCAACTTCGTCAGTTGGGATTGCCTTTGCTTGAAAACCAGGATCCCTTGCGGCTGATTTTGCACACCGCTGCAGAGGGTATCAGCGGACTTGAAGCAGATGCTTGGCTGATGGCCAGGGGGCTGGTGGGCGAACTTCCAGAACCAGGCTGCCTAACGTTTTGTCTTGGCTTGGCGCCCCAGCGTGGATTGGTCAGGCTGATGCATCGTCGCTGGCGGGGACTCCTTGCGGCCCAAGGTAAGGGCCTACCCTTGCCAGTCTTTACGCCCCCGCCACTGCCGCGCATTACAGCACCAGCAATGGCTTGTGGCTTGGCTTGGCGCGCTCAAAGTCGGAGAGTGTCGATTGCTGATGCGGTAGGGAGAGTCGCGGCGGAGTTAATCTGTCCCTATCCTCCAGGGATTCCCTTGCTAGTGCCGGGTGAGAAGCTGGATCACAGACGTGTGGACTGGCTTTTAGAGCAGCAGAACCTTTGGCCCGAGCAGATCGCTGGTACGGTAAAAGTTCTGGCCTTGTAAGACCATCAATGGTGTGGGCGTGAGAGCAGAGGCCTTTCGATGGAGATTGGTTGCAGCCGGATCTTCCAGCCAGCGGATTAGCAGTGGTCTGGCTGCCGGAGCTTTCGGTTTGGTGGTGGTTGCTTTAGGGGGTTGGTGGTTCACGGTTGGTTTGGGTGTGATCGTGCACCTTGCTTTGCTTGAGTTTTTTCGCATGGCGAAGTTCACCGGAATCAGGCCGGCGACGAAAACGACTCTTGTGGCCTGTCAGTTGTTGCTGATCAGTACACAGTGGGGTGTGGTTGGAGGGTTGCCATCTGATCTTGCTGCAGCAGTGCTGCCTCTCTCTGGTGCCGCCATTTGCGGCTGGTTGTTGCTTCAGCCGATCACCGGCTCCATTGCCGATATCGCCGCCTCGATCTTTGGGTTGTTTTACTTGGGGTTTTTACCCAGTCATTGGTTGCGATTGCGTAATTTAAGTGCTATCGATCTTGCTCCTGGGCTGGGTCAGCTTCCTGGCTGGTGTGCAGGCTGGTTGACTTCTGGGATGGCGATCACTTTGGTGGCTTGCCTGATGATCGTCGCTAGTGATATTGGCTCTTATGAATTGGGACGTCGTTTTGGACGCCTACCTTTATCGTCTATTTCGCCTGGCAAGACTGTGGAAGGTGCTGTCGGAGGCCTGTTTTGCGCAATGACTATAGGGGCAGTTGCCGGTGAGCTTTTGGCTTGGCCATTGGGGTTTTTGCTGGGCGTGCTGCTTGGAGTTTTGGTTGCATTATTTGCGCTGGTTGGAGACTTGATCGAGTCGATGATGAAACGAGATGCGGGTCTTAAGGATTCTGGTGATGCGCTGCCTGGTCATGGCGGCATCCTTGATCGCATTGATAGCTATCTCTTCACTCCTGCAGTGGTGTATTACGCAGTAACGCTGATCCTGCCTGTCATGAGTTAATGCGATCAGGGTGTTACTGATGCGCGACCCTTAAGGTGAAGTTGTCCACCGTTCAGAATGGCTTCTTCAATGTGAATAGCAGGGTCCATGGGTAGTGAAGCTTCTAAATCCACATCCTGGTGTCTAATCAGCACGGTTCCTTGATCCGCTCTGATTAGAAAACGTCGTCTTGCCGGTTCTTGTTGACCAATTACTGGAGCCTGTAATTCCAAGGTGTCGTTGTTGATTTGAAGTCCTCCAAGAGGCGTTATGCCAATGAGCTCTTCTGCTAGCCAATCGCCAAGCCATCTCCATGGATCTGATAGCAGGACTTGATTGAGGTCTTTGTCCGTGATTGATACAGTTCCCTGAAGATCGAAGCTTTGCTCGAGAGTCACAGCCTGGGCTGATTTGCCTAGGTTCATGTTCAGCCTGAGGGGGCCGCTTTTTAATTCGGCGTAATGCAATGGCAGGCCTTGAAAGATCACCTCCTTGGCCATGAGACTGACTCCTGAAAGACGACCTCTCAACAGCTCCAGAGCAGATCCGTGCAGTTCCAGCTTCAGTTCACCAACGGCATCGCATTGTCGGCGGACCCAAATCTTGAGACCATTTGCGAGGAGTTGCAGTAAAGGGCCGCTACTGGTGGTGGTGGATGAAGGATCTCCCATGGCTAGGACAAAGCTTGAAGCCAGCGTTGGGCGACAATCTTGGGATGGTCGAGATGTGGTAAATGGCCGCAGTTGTCAAGTTCTTCCACTTGAGACCCCAGCAGGGTGAGGGCTTCCCTTCTCTGGGGTCCATTTAGAATACGGTCGTTGGCACCCCAGATCACATGAAGTGGTTGCTGGGGTAGCGGTGTTCCGCAATTGGCGATCCCTCCACTGCGGGCAAAGGCAGCTAGTGATCTCCTCCAGCCTGATACCTGTAGATGAAGGGAAGCGATTTGTTCCTCAGCATCTCCGACAGAGTTTTTGGGATCAGCGAAGGCTTGGCGGCAGATGCTGCGTCGCACGGCCGGTTGACTAAGGATCCATGCGCCCAGTTGATCTAGGCCTGGAGGGATAGGTTTTGGCCGTCCTGTTAATCCTGCAGGCGAAAGTAAGAGCAAGCGGTTGATTTGTTTTGGATGACGTCGAGCAAGCTCCATGGCAATAGCACCTCCCATTGATGCTCCGATGACTCCCACTGGAGAATTAGAGGGCAGATGGGCTAGCAGTTCATCGAGATGACGGATGAGCGCCTCTTGTCCATAGTCAGCTTCAGGGGGACGGGGAGTGAAGCCAAAACCATACAAATCCGGAATCACAAGCTGATGGTGAGGGCTTAATAACGGAGCTAGGCGTCGGAATTCAAGGAAGCTGCTATCAAACCCATGCAGCAGCAGCACTGGAGCCCCCTCGCCAGTGATGGCTACTGGGTAGGACTCAGGCTCTGCGGTCGAGCATGGGACAAGCCCCGGTAAAGACCACCACTGAACTTGATTGGCCAGGTCACGCGCTAATGGATCCAGAAGTTGTGGTGTGAGCTGACGTAAAAGGGTTTCTGACGAGGCGATTGTTTGGGCTGCCATTCCAGTTTTGAGGTTCAAGAGGCTGCCATTCGCTTGGTGATTGTGGATTCGACGGGGACCGGGCCATTGTCGCTAGCGCCGAGGAGTGCTTCGAGTAGGGCGCTGGAATTGACGGGAAACGGCAGCTGGTATAGGTCAGAGCCTTTTTGACAGGCGAATTGGCAGACCTCATGCAGCTCGTGAAAACTCAAATTCGATAGGCCCAGATCCTTAAGATTTACAGGCAGATCAAGTCCTTTGAGGAATGGAATCAGCTGTCGCCTTGCTTGTCCGGCCAGTTGATGGCCTCCAATAATCTCCTCAAGACGCAACTGTACGAGAATCCCGTAACCCACCTTTTCTCCATGAAGGACCTCATGGCAATCTTTTAATTGCGTGAGTGCGTTGTGCACCGCATGGGCAGCGGCAGTACGGCAGCGAGCACCGCCAATCCCTCCGATCAGCCCTGCAGTTAGTGCGCAGGCTTCGGCAACCCTGATCCAGGCCAGGCTGTTTTGATCTTTCAGCGCTTCAGGCCCATCAAGCAGCAGCTGATCGCGCAAGACCCTTGCCATCTGCACAGCTTGTTGAATTAAGCCATCGTTGCTGGAGCCATTGCTGACAGACGCTTCGTACCATTTGGCGATTGCATCTGCGATGCCGCTTGCGAGAGTCCGGGGAGGAGCCTGACGCACGAGACCATGATCAAAGATCATCAGATGTGGACATCGAGCCAGAACTTGATCGCGTTGAAAAGCACCTGCTGGTGAATAGATATTGGCGAGGGCGGTCCAACCGGCACAGGTGGCTGCACTCAATGGAACTGTGATGCATGGGATGCTTAACCGATGGGCCAAAAGCTTCCCGGCATCTAGCACCTTGCCCCCACCTGCGGCAATCACACCGTCGCAGGAGTTGTCCAAGGCAAGAGCATTGATCCGCTTGAGATCAATCTCGCAGCAATCGTGCTTGAGCTCAGCAGAAATTGTGTTGAGTCCAAGGTCCTTGAGGTTGTTGAGTAATCCCTGGCGTAACTCAGCCGTGGCGATGCTGCGTCCAAGAAGTAAAGGTGAGCGGCAAATCGAGGTAATGAGTTGATGGCTTTCTTCCCACGCCCTTTCTCCCCTAACAACCTTTGCGGGGGCGATGGAGTGAGAGCAGTGAGAGACCTCCTCAGGCAAATTGTTTTTGTTCATTGATGTAGGAGAGGTGTCAGACGCCTGCTCCAGCGAGTTCCGGTGCGGCAGTAGTTTTGCTGACATGGCGTACAACGATTTGCTTGTTGTCATCGACATCCATCTCGGCAGCATCACCGTCCTTGATGCGGCCAGTAAGCACTTCCTCGGCAAGACTGTCTTCCATGAGTCGCATGACAGCCCTTCGTAGCGGCCTCGCTCCATAAGAGGGGTTGTATCCCTCTTCCACGAGTCGTTCTTTGAATGCATCTGAAACAGTGAGAGTGATCCCTTTGTCTTGCATGCGAGAGAACACTTCTTGAAGCATGATCTCAGCGATTTCTTTCACCTCATCTCTACTGAGTTGGCGGAAGACGATAATTTCATCGAGACGGTTCAGAAA
Source organism: Prochlorococcus sp. AG-412-I05 (assembly GCA_003214855.1). Classification (GTDB taxonomy): domain Bacteria; phylum Cyanobacteriota; class Cyanobacteriia; order PCC-6307; family Cyanobiaceae; genus Prochlorococcus. The sequence goes on from QCLC01000006.1 coordinate 28,369, forward strand.
TTCAGGGCGGAAGTATTGTTTTAGTTCTTCGTTGACAAGGGATTTGATTCGATTGTATTGACTGTCTTCTGCGTTTTCACCTGAGAATTCGAAGCCAAGTCCTCCGCCTCCTTTCTCAATCACTTTTGAACCGATATTCGAAGTCATAATGATCAAGGTATTCTTGAAGTCCACTGTTCTTCCTTTGGAGTCAGTTAGTCGACCATCTTCCAATAATTGAAGCAGCAGGTTAAAAACATCTGGGTGTGCCTTCTCAATTTCGTCGAAGAGCACAACGGTATAAGGTCTGCGACGAACAGCTTCGGTGAGTTGTCCCCCTTCGTTGAACCCCACATAGCCAGGAGGTGATCCGATCAGCTTGCTGACCGTATGTCGCTCCATGAATTCGGACATGTCTAGTCGGATCATGGCTTCTTCGCTACCAAAGAAGTAGGTGGCGAGAGCTTTGGTTAGTTCGGTTTTGCCGACCCCCGTAGGGCCTGAAAAGATGAAACTGGCAATGGGGCGATTGGGGTTTTTGAGGCCCACCCTGGCTCGACGGATGGCTTTCGAGACTGCTTTGACGGCTTCATCTTGGCCAATCAGCCTCTGGTGGAGGGTTTCCTCCATGTTTAGGAGCTTCACTGATTCGCTTTCGGTGAGCTTTTGTACAGGTACTCCGGTCCAAGCCGCCACGATGTTGGCAATATCTTCTTCTCTCACCAGTGGTGTGGTGAGATGAGGAATTAATGCAGCTGTTGTGTCTTTTTCAGGTTGAGGCGTTGACGTCTCATCGCTGGAACGAACAGCATTTTCCGCCTCAGCGGGGGGCGATTCCTCACTATCTTGGCGACTGCTTTGAAGCAGAGTGCGGATCTTTTCTCTTAGCTCAACTTCTTTTTCTCGTAATTCCCCGGCTTTGGCGAAGTCCTGATCACGAACGGCATCTTCTTTTTCCTTTTGAACCTTGCGTAATTCTTTGTCAACCTCTTTTGCCGCAGGGGGAAGTTTGGAGTTAAGCAGACGCACACGGCTGCCAGCTTCATCGATTAAGTCGATGGCCTTGTCAGGCAGGAAGCGGTCAGAGATATAGCGATCGCCTAGGTTTGCGGCGGCATCTAGGGCTTCGTCTGTGATTTTTAGGCGGTGATGCTGTTCGTAGCGCTCCCTTAATCCTTGCAGGATCTCAATGGTTTCAGCGATCGATGGCTCGCCAACCATGACCGGTTGAAATCGGCGTTCTAGGGCAGCATCCCGTTCGATGTGTTTTCGATATTCGTCAAGAGTGGTGGCACCAATGCACTGCAGTTCTCCTCTAGCTAACGCTGGTTTGAGAATGTTGGCGGCATCGATGGCACCTTCTGCAGCGCCTGCTCCAATCAGTGTGTGCACTTCATCGATGACCAGGATCACGTTGCCTGCGGCTTTGATCTCTTCCATGATCTTTTTGAGCCGTTCTTCGAACTCTCCCCGGTATTTGGTTCCAGCAACTAGCAGGCCGATGTCGAGGGTTAGAACCCTCTTTTCTTCAAGGATGTCGGGAATATCTCCCTGTTGGATGCGTTGAGCGAGGCCTTCAGCAATTGCTGTTTTCCCAACTCCAGGCTCTCCAATCAGTACAGGGTTGTTCTTTGTGCGTCTTCCGAGGATCTGAATAACACGATCGATTTCATTTTGTCGCCCGACAACAGGATCAAGCTTGGATTCATTGGCTAGCTGGGTCAGGTTGCTGCCGAATTCATCAAGTGTGGCTGTCTTCGTTGAGCCTTTGCCTCCACCTCCGCCTGCAGTGACCTCGGCGGTTTCTCCGAGCATGCGGATTACTTGGGTGCGCACCTTTGCCAGGTCTACACCAAGGTTTTCGAGTACTCGAGCTGCTACACCCTCACCTTCTCGGATGAGACCAAGCAGTAAATGTTCTGTACCGATGTAATTGTGGCCAAGTTGTCGGGCTTCTTCTAGAGAGAGTTCCAGTACGCGCTTTGCTCTGGGTGTGAAGGGGATTTCTACGGCGACAAAGCCTGAGCCACGGCCAATGATCTTTTCAACTTCAACGCGGGCATCTTTAAGGTTCACGCTCATTGACTTGAGAACCTTCGCTGCCACACCTGTGCCCTCACCGATCAATCCCAAAAGAATCTGCTCGGTGCCCACGAAATTATGACCAAGGCGCCGGGCCTCTTCCTGGGCCAGCATGATCACCTTGATGGCCTTCTCGGTAAACCGCTCGAACATGGTCCGGGGCACGTGAATCTATCTCTAACTTATCAGGGTTGGTGTTGGAATGTGAGCTGTTGGATTATTTGTCCTAGTCCCTTTACTGCAAGGGAGTTAGTGGTTTCAATAGTAACAACAAAGTAGCTAAGATGTTTGTCTTCGTTGTATTTTTCGGACGGTAATCCGTACTTATTCAAATCTTTTGTCTTGGCTCAGCCTTCTTCTCTAAGCTTCGCCATTGAATCAGAGCATCTTGGCCGTTGCTGTAATAGTGATGACGACATCCTGCTGTCTTGAATCCGCAACTTTCATAAAGCCCTCTGGCCGCCGAATTGTTTCTGGCAACTTCGAGTGTGGCGTGGATGGCTCCAGTTCGTTGCCCTTGCTCGAGCAACTTTGATAACAGCAGTCGGGCTAGGCCCTGTCTGCGATGTCGAGGATGAACGCCTATTGCGGTGAGATGAAGTTCGTCTACTACTAGCCAGCCACAGGCCAAAGCAAGCAGTGTTGAAGACTTCAGCACTCCCATGCAGAGACTGCGGGAATCGATCAATTCCTGAATCCATTGCTGTTTGCTCCAGAGTCCATTGAGCGCGAGTTGATTCAGCTCCATGCACGCATTGATCTGTTCCGGCCTTAAATGGATGATTTCCATTGCTTGGATGTCGTGCTTCAACATGCCTAACCCCGCCTAACCCCCTCCTTGGGGGGATTGATCCCTACATTGATCCCTCTAACTAATTTCCTCGTCCATCGCCATGATTTCATCCAGCCCCTATGAGCCTGGGCGGGATCTCCTTAGCCCCAATTGCAACCTCGCGCCGATTACAACCGAACTTGATTCGCAATCACGCTTGATCGTAGGAGGTTGTCAACTGAGCGAATTGGCTGAGTGCTATGGCACCCCACTCTATGTGCTTGATGAAGCCACTTTGAGGGCCGCTTGTCAGTCTTACCGTGGGGCATTGCAGCGTCACTATCCAGGTCCATCTCTTCCTATCTATGCCTCTAAGGCCAATAGCTCATTGATGATGAGCAGCCTGGTGGCTTCAGAAGGTTTTGGGCTGGATGTGGTCTCAGCAGGAGAGTTGCTTACCGCTTTGAAGGGAGGTGTGCCAGGCAATTGCATTGTGCTTCATGGCAACAACAAATCTGATCAGGAGTTGCTGCTTGCCTATCGCAATGGCGTCACAATCGTTGCTGATAATCAGCATGATTTAGATCGCCTCTCACAACTGGTGCCGGTTGGGGCAGATCCTGCAAACTTGATGTTGCGTTTCACTCCGGGCATTGAATGCCATACCCATGAGTACATCCGCACCGGCCATCTTGATAGCAAGTTTGGTTTTGATCCAGATCAGCTTGAATCGGTTCTGAATCATTTGCTCGGCTGTCGCTGGGCACGGTTAACGGGACTCCACGCTCATATTGGATCGCAGATCTTTGAATTGGAACCTCATCAGGATCTGGCAGATGTGATGGCTGGTGCTCTGCAACTGGCTAGGCGCCTGGGTCATCCAGTCATGGATCTCAACGTTGGAGGAGGCCTAGGTGTCAGATATATCAGCTCTGATGATCCACCTTCAATTGATAACTGGGTCAAGGTGGTGGCCGAGGCCGTGAATCAAGCCTGTCGTTCTCGCAACCTAGATTTGCCCCGGTTGATGTGTGAGCCGGGTCGCTCTCTTGTCGCTGCTGCCGGAGTCACCCTTTATCGGGTTGGATCACGCAAGACCATCCCAGGGCTGCGCACCTATCTTTCTGTCGATGGAGGTATGAGTGACAACCCCCGCCCAATCACGTATCAATCTCTCTATACGGCTTGCCTTGCTGACCGCCCTTTGGCCTCGCCAGACGAGACGATCACTCTGGTTGGCAAGCATTGTGAGTCTGGGGATGTTCTGCTTAAGGACCTTGCCTTGCCATATGCCAACAGTGGAGAAGTCTTGGTCGTTTTTGCGACAGGGGCTTACAACGTCTCTATGAGTTCTAACTACAACCGCATCCCACGACCTGCAGCGGTACTTGTTCATTCAGGCCACTCGGAGTTGGTGCAGAGGCGGGAGCAGCCAGAAGATCTTCTGCGATATGACGTTATGCCGGAACGATTTGTAGCGTTAGGCTGAGCAGGCAAGACTGGGGAGTAGGAGTGAACTTGTGGGGGGTGGTAGATCCGCGCCTGCTCGATGTTTTGTTTGCTTCGGCCCTTGGCGTCTTGCTTTTTTCTAGGGTCAATGAGCGGCGCACCCTTTGGTTGTTGAGGGGTTACCTCTTTTTGGTTGCCTTGGCCTGGGTTGTGCAGCGCTTTGAAAATCTTCCGCTCACTTCAAAGTTGGTGGATGCGCTGGTTTTGGCTTGTTCTTTGTCATTAGCGATCCTTTGGCAGGGGGAACTGAGACGTTTGATGGAATTACTGGGAACAGGTCGCCTAGCCGTTCTCCTTGGTAATCCTCAGAACGAACTACGGGCCACCGCCAGCACCGTTGCCCAGCTTACTGAGGCGGCTGGACGCTTATCTCAGAGCCGCCGTGGAGCATTGGTTGTTGTTGATATGGGTAGTGATCTTCGTCCAGAAGACTTCCTTAACCCTGGTGTGCTGATTGATGCCCAGCTAAGTAGTGAGTTGCTGCTGAATCTTTTCGCATCTGATACACCCCTCCATGACGGGGCAGTACTTGTGAAGGGGAATCGGATCGTTTCTGCTGGTGTCATTCTGCCCCTCTCGCGGCAGGGCATCAGCCGTTATGGCACGAGACATTTAGCAGCCTTGGGGATAACAGAACGTTTTGACCGCTGTATTTGTGTGGTGGTTTCCGAAGAGACTGGAACATTGTCTCTTGCAAACCAGGGCCGGCTTGAACGGCCCATCACCAGTAGTCGTCTGCAGGATTTGCTTAAGGAGTTGATCGGTTCATCATTAGGAGCAGCGGCCACGAAGGGGACCTCTAGTCCAGTCAAACCTTCGGCTGTTGCTACACAAGCTTCATCCAGGCTTAGCGTGAGCAGCTCTATCCAGGAACCACTACCGTGAGCCGCCGATCGGCCACTAGTTCAGGCCATCCAAAGGTCTGTGCATGTCCCTCAGGGCTTGATCCCTATCGGCTACCTAACCATGTGGCTGTGATTATGGATGGGAATGGACGCTGGGCCAAGGCCAGGGGCCTGCCTAGGATGATTGGACATCGCGCTGGTGTAGAAGCTCTCAAGAGAACCCTTCGTCTTTGCAGTGACTGGGGCATTGGCGCCCTTACGGCTTATGCCTTTTCTACGGAGAATTGGTCTCGCCCTGGAGATGAAGTGAATTTCTTGATGACCCTGTTTGAGCGCGTGCTCCAGAGGGAGTTGGAGTCACTTGAGCGTGAAAAGGTACGGATTCGTTTCCTGGGAGACCTGGAGGGTCTCCCCTCACGACTGCAGGAGTTGATTAGTGAGGCCACCGAGCTCACTGTTACGAACAATGGCATTCACTTCAATGTTTGTACCAATTACGGTGGCCGACGTGAACTGGTGCTGGCGGCACAGAAACTTGCACAACGGGCTGCAAGAGGGGATCTTGATCCAACTTTGATTGATGAGAACAGTTTCGAGGCTGAGTTGCTCACGGCTGGTGAGGTTGATCCAGACCTTCTGATCCGCACCAGTGGTGAGCGACGGATCAGTAATTTTCTGCTCTGGCAACTCGCCTATGCAGAAATTCACGTTACCGATGTGTGCTGGCCTGATTTTGATGAAGTAGCTTTGACAGAGGCTCTTTTTGATTACCAGTCACGCTGTCGTCGTTTCGGCGGTTTGGATCCAATCGCAGCGAATCATCTGGGATCTTGACCGTTGGCTTCAGTCGTTCCATGACCGTGCTTATTGCCAAGGATCTCACCTTTGAACCCGTTGTTCATCGTTATGACTGGACAGTGGATGAGGTGCGGGAACTATTGGAGAGACCACTGATGGACTTGCTCTGGCAGGCCCAGCTTGTGCATCGGACGGCAAATCCTGGCTATCGGGTTCAGCTGGCTTCTTTGCTCAGCGTGAAGACGGGAGGATGCCAGGAGGACTGCGCTTATTGCCCCCAGTCCATGCACAACAGTAGTGATGTTGAAGGGCAGCCTGATCTAGTTGCTCAGATCCAAACAGTGCTTGAGCGCGCACGGTCCGCCAAAGATGCTGGTGCGGATCGCTTCTGCATGGGATGGGCTTGGCGGGAGATCAGAGATGGTGCCCAGTTTGAAGCCATGCTTGCGATGGTGAGTGGTGTACGGGAGTTGGGACTAGAGGCCTGTGTTACTGCCGGCATGCTGACTGAAAAGCAGGCTTCTCGGTTGGCAGATGCGGGATTGACTGCCTACAACCACAATCTCGATACCAGCCCTGAGTACTACGACCAAATCATCACAACGCGCACATACCAGGAGCGAATCGAAACCCTTCAGAAGGTTCGTTCAGCTGGCATCACTCTTTGCTGTGGGGGCATCATCGGGATGGGGGAATCAACGCTGGATCGAGCCTCTCTTCTTTGTGTACTAGCCAATATCAACCCTCATCCTGAGAGTGTTCCTATTAATGGTCTGGTGGCAGTGGAGGGCACGCCATTGCAGGACCTTCCTGCGGTGGATCCTTTAGAGATGGTGCGCATGGTTGCCACGGCTCGAATTCTGATGCCTCGCAGTCGAGTGCGTCTAAGCGCAGGGCGTGAGCAGCTTGGTCGAGAGGCTCAGATCCTTTGTCTTCAAGCGGGAGCTGATTCGATCTTTTACGGCGATAGTTTGCTAACTACCAGCAATCCTGATGTAAAAACTGATCGCGAACTTCTCTCTCAGGCAGGGGTTCATGCGAATTGGGAGGAGAGTGACGAATGAATCTGCAAGATGATCAGACCTCTGCAGATCTATTTCAGGTTGCGACTTTCTATTCCTTTACTGCTTGGCCTGAGGTCACTATTGCCTGCTTATTGCAGGATCTGCTGAGCATTGGGGATGAACATCAACTGATGGGAACTGTGCTGTTGGCAGAGGAAGGGGTAAATGGAACGATTTGTGGATTGGTTGATGGTGTTAGTGCTTTGCTTGAGAGGTTAGAACGCGATTTGATCGAGGGATTGTTTGAGCTGAAAATTAGCTGGACGCCTGAGCAGGCTTTTCGTCGCTTCAAGGTTCGCCGTAAGGCAGAGATTGTGACCATGGGTCTTGCCGGGCTGAATCCATCAAAGAAGGTGGGGACTTATGTGGACGCTCATGAATGGAATGATCTAATTGATGATCCAGATACCCTTTTGATCGATACCCGAAATGACTATGAGGTTGCGATTGGGGAATTTAAAGGAGCAATAAACCCCCAAACGAAATGCTTCCGCGACTTTCCTGCTTGGGTTGAACAGCAGTTGCGTTCCATTGTTCAAGCACAAACTTCAGCACGAATAGCCATGTATTGCACAGGTGGCATTCGCTGTGAGAAGGCTACGTCTTATCTGATTGAGAAGGGCTTTACTAACGTCCATCATCTTCGTGGTGGCATTCTTCGTTATTTTGAGGAGGTATCTCAAGCTGAAAGTCGCTGGCAAGGAGAGTGTTTTGTTTTTGATCAACGTGTGGCTTTGAATCATCAGCTTTCACCTGGTGTTCATCGTCTTTGTCATGCCTGTGGAATGCCCCTCACCCCTGAGGATCAGACGATGAATAGTTATCTGCCTGGTGTTCAGTGTCGCCACTGCGTGGATCAATTTAGTGATAGAGACCGTATTCGTTTTGCTGAAAGACAACGGCAGATGGAACATAGTTCTAGGAAGTAGATAACACAGCGATGAAGAAAGTGTGTCTGTATGGTTTTTTAGTTAGAGATTGGCTAAGTTTAGGCCAAGAGCAGTTGAATATCTCCAAGCAGGCTTTCCAGTAATGTGGCTTTTGTTGAAGTGAAGTTTTTTCGTTGGCTACTCTCACGAAGGAATGCCAGTTAAATGGATTCATGAACAGTTGGTTTTGTTCGAGCAATGAATCTTGCAATGTTGAATGAATCGCTTGCTTGCATTGATTAGAGAAGTCTGGTTAGAGACTCAGTATTTTTCTGCTGGAACATCTTCGTGGAAAGGGAAGTAGCATGTATGGCTCCAGCTCTCATGGATTTAAGAGAGTTGGAACCATACATGCTTAACTGATCTAAAGGAGTAAATAAGAAGCCAATTTTGAGGCTTTAAAGTTGATTTGATCTCAGCTTAGCTCCAATTCTTTGATTGTTTGCTCTGCCTTTGCGATGGCCATGCTTAAGGTGTGATTGCATAGGCTCTAGCCCCATGCTCTTTAGGGTGGCATTGATTTTTTTGCGGCGTTGCTCTTTTAAGGCTCTATAAGATTGCCGCCCTTTTTGTTTACAGTTTCGAAAAGCTTCCGGTGTTTGGGCAGCATCAATACAGTTTTGGGAAGCGTTGATGATGGCAATCCGATTGTCTGCACTACTTAGTTCCCATTCTTTGCGGGCCTCAAAAAGCTTCTGTTGCTGAGCTTCGCTAAGTCTGGCGCCAAAACTTTGGCCACCTTTGTTGGCTTCAGCATCGCGGACGACAAAGGCCGAACCAGCAAGGGCAAAACAAGGAATCAGCCAAAGGGCTTTGGAACGTATGGAAAAGTTCATCGAGAACTCCAAAAGTTGACCTTTTTATCTTGCGCGGATGCACATGCAAAAATCTGACCAGAAGCACTGCAAAGCATGACTAAGTTTGACCGTGGTCTTCAGGTAGACCTTTGCCCATAGGCCAGACAAAAACACGTGTTGCGATCAATGCCTTTGGGATTGTCCGTTGGTCTGAGTGTTAGCAAGGATATGTAGAGGCTCAATAACGATTAAGTGCGATTGGTTTCGTTCTTTCATCTCTTTTGCTTCTTTGCTAGCAAGCAGGCTATTTATGCTCATCTTTCAGTACTAGATACCTTTCTACAACTTCAACCCTTCTCCACGCTTTGCTTAAATCCTGTTTTTGGTTGAATCTGGCGTCATGCTAAGAAATATGCCATGCCCTGATAACACGATGCCATCACTCAGCTTTTGGTGGCGCTATCCCTACTTGAGAGTGTTAGTGGTTGTGTTGTTGATGACTTTTCAACCATGCGCAATTTCAGCGCAGGCATCAACTTCCCCATCAGTGGCCCAATCAAGCTTGCGTCATTTAAGTGATCAGTTGCCGATTGTTGGTGTTTGGATGACCAATAGTCCGAGCCCTCTTTATTACAGCCGTAACTTGATGCATAAGGCGGTGAAAGATCTCTATAGCGCAGGCTTCACGGCGCTCTATCTCAATGTTTGGAGTAGGGGGTCTACCTTCTATCGCAGCAACTATGCCCCTGTAGAAGGGCCCCTTCAGAAAGCAGGCTTGGCTCTCGACCCTATTTGCACCCTGAGTAGGGAAGGTCATGCCCGCGGCATGAAGGTGGTGCCATGGTTTGAATACGGGCTGATGGAGCCTGATGACGCAGAGGTGGTTAAGCTTCACCCCGACTGGGTTCTTGCCAGAGCTGATGGCAACCCAGTTGTCAAGATGCATGGGCATCACAAGCGGGTTTGGCTCAATCCAGCCCATCCAGAGGTTCGTGCGCGATTCATTGGTGTAGTGATTGAGGTCATGAAGCGCTGCAAGATGGATGGCGTTCAGCTTGATGATCATTTTGCTTGGCCCGTGCAGCTTGGTTATGACCCTTACACCGTGGCTCTTTATCAACAAGAAACCGGCTCCTCTCCGCCCCGGGAGTACAGCGACCGCTTTTGGATGCAATGGAGAAGGCGGAAACTGACCGGTTTGCTTAGAGAACTGAGACAAGCATTGGAGAAGGAAAAGCTACCTGTCAACATCAGCCTTGCCCCTGGGCCTTTCAGATTTGCTTACAACAAATGGCTTCAAGACTGGGAGCTTTGGACTGTAGGCAAATTGATAGACGAGTTGGTTGTGCAGAACTACGCCTACTCGCTTAGGGGATTTGCGAAGGATCTCGACCAGCCGGCCTTACGCAATGCACCGCAATGGGGTGTTCCTGTGCATATTGGTGTGCTGGCAGGATTCGGCAAACGCACCACGCCCATGCCGATTTTGGCTGAAAAGGTTCGAATGGCGGCTGAGCGCGGCCATGGAGTGATTTATTTTTATTGGGAGGGGCTCTGGGGACAGCACGCTGGGATAGAGGGTGGAATTCAGCGCCTCAGGCAGTTCAAGCAATTGCATGAGAAGAAAAACTAGGCTTACTTCTAGTGTTCTGGCTGCATGAGCGTGACCACTTCTCTGGTGTTTGCAGACAGCTCTGCACTGGCCAGTTGATCGATGGCCCGGTGCATCGCCTCTTTCCTTGAGGGAGCATAAGTTTGCCAACGACTGAACACTTTCACCATGCGTGAAGCAGTGATTGGGTTGCGTTGATCAATAGCGATGAGCTGATCAGCCATGAAGTTGTAACCACTTCCATCAATAGCGTGAAATACAGGTGGATTTGAAGCGAGACCACCAAGGACAGCCCTTATCGCGTTGGGTGCCATTGGGTCAAAGCGGGGATGATCTAGTAACTGTTTGATTCGTTCAAGCCCATCTGACCATGGAGTGGATGCCTCCAGGGCAAACCAGGTGTCTAGGATCACTGGTCGATCTTGCCAGCGTTCGTAAAAGCTTTTGAGAGCTTCGTCTCGCTCAGTACATTCAACGGGTTGTAGTGCCCGAAGGGCCGCTCGAGCCAAAGACATCGAGGGGCCTTTGACTGCTTCAACTGCTTCCTTGCGAACTTCGCAATCACCAGCAGCAGCTAACCAGCTCCAGGTCAGTCCTGTGAGCATGCGTTCGCCTTGTCCAGCTGGCCATTGAGCCCCCCAATTCAATCGACTACGTTCAAGCAGATTCTGGAGCGGATCTGAAAGCTTGACTCCCAACCATGACTTGAGTGATTGATAGACCTGATAGAGCATCAATGGATCGGCGACATCCTGGGCGGCCTCCAGTTCAGCTAGTCCAGGCATGCCAAATAACATCGCCAGAAAAGAGGGATCGCTCTCCCCTCCACTGATGATCAGTTGATTTAGCGCTAGAGCTAAACGTTCTTCAAGTGGCTTGTCAGCTTGCTTGCTAGCCCTTGCTAAAAGGATCTTTCTCCATAATCTCTGGCCTGCTTCCCATCGAGCAACGGGATCGTCATCAAGAGCAAGTAGCTGCAACGATTCGTCGACTGAGACGTCCATCTGCAACGTGATCGGAGCTGAAAAACGACGAAATATCGATAGCGCTGGAGGCTTTGCTTGCCTGGGTAGATCCCTTAGTGAGACGCTCTGAGTGTCTTGGTCTAACACAACCAGTTTCTCTTCGCCGATGCGTCCATTTGGGCCGATCACGGCGAGGGCCATAGGAATGACTAGAGGTGCTTTTGAGGGTTGACCAGGCGTTGGTGGTGTGAATTGGCTGACCTCAAGTGTGAGTGTTCCGACTTGAGAATCCCAGTGGCGTTTGACGCAGACTTGAGGAGTTCCGCTTTGGTGATACCAACGCTGAAATTGATCAAGATCAAACCCAAGTTGTTCCCCATTTGCGCAGGCTCCTTCAGCAATGGAGTGGATAAAATCTTCTGTGGTAGCAGCAGTGCCATCAAAACGCTGCACATATAACGCTATTCCTGCCATGAAGCGTTGTTGCCCAAGCAGGGTGTGAAGCATGCGGATTAACTCTGCACCTTTTTCATAAATAGTTGTGGTGTAGAAGTTATCAATTGCCTTGTACTCACTAGGTTTAACTGGATGAGATGTAGGGCCTGAATCTTCACGAAATTGGGTGTTTCGCAGCATTGATACATCCTCGATGCGTTTCACTGCTTTTGAATGCAGATCCGCTGTGAAGCTCTGATCCCGAAATACAGTGAGACCTTCTTTTAGGGAGAGTTGAAACCAGTCCCTGCAGGTGATACGGTTGCCAGTCCAGTTGTGAAAATATTCATGAGCAACAACACTCTCGATTCGTTCAAGTTCACCATCGGTGGCACATTCGGAATCAGCCAATACAAGTTTTGAGTTGAATATATTTAAGCTCTTATTCTCCATTGCACCCATGTTGAAGTGACGCACAGCCACAATGTTGTATTCATCCAGGTCGTACTCCAGCCCATAGACCTTTTCATCCCAGGCCATAGCTTTTTTCAGAGAATCCAAGGCGTGAGAGGTGTAGGGCTCATCTCCGTTTTCAACATGCAAACGCAATAGAACTGAGCGTCCAGATGTGGTTGTGAAATGAGCCTGAACTTCCTGAAGTGCCCCTGCAACCAAAGCAAAGAGATAGGCAGGCTTGGGATAGGGATCGTCCCAAATTGCCTCATGTCGCATTGGATCTTTAGCTAAAGGCCCTTTGCTCACAAGATTTCCGTTCGAGAGCAACACTGGATAGCGCGTCCGATCCGCCTCAATTCGTACTCGATAGCGACTGAGCACATCCGGACGATCAGGATGGAAGCAGATACGACGGAAGCCTTCTGCCTCACATTGGCTTGTGAGCATGCTCTCGCTGGCATAAAGCCCTTCTAGTGAGGTGTTGTTGAAGGGATCAATTCGGCAGATGATCTTCAACTCAAAAGGATGAATTGGTGGCTGATGGAGAACTAACTCACTGCTAGATAGGCTGTAGGCATCCGTTGGTACAGAACTGCCGTTTATAACAATGGAGTCCAACTCCAGGTTTAACCCCTGAAGGACTAAAGGAACTTTGGTTGTCAAGGCAGGCTCGATCTGCATGGAGCTGGAGATCGCGATGTGCTGTTCTTCGACAACAACATCCAGTTCAATATTAGGAATCTGGAAGGGATATGGCCTGTAATCTGCTAATCGGGTGGTTGCTGTTGTCATGGGGGAGTGATTGTTTGTAGAGATTTTTGAGCTTGAGCTTCCTCGCTAATTTCCTGATGACATCAATTGAGATGTGCTAGCCATACCGCGGAACAATTTCTGCTGCTGCCTTGTACTTCAAGTTCGTTCGGGTAACGATTGTCTTCTATGAAGATCTAGAAGATGGCTCAATTGGGCAGGGCCCAGGGGTTGATCCCTAAATCGGCACCGATGAGATGGGAGCAGGCAAAGCCACTAAAAGCAACTGCATTTAGGCCTTGGCCAGGGAAACAAGAGTCGCCGACGCAATAAAGCCCTTTGAGTCCAGTGCGGTTAAAGGGCATGGTGAGAAGGCCTGGTAAACGACTGGAGGGGATTGGCCCATAGCTACCCTGAAATCGTCGTAGGAAACGTCGATGGCTACGAGGAGTGCCCACCTCTCGGTGAACGATGGCTTGACTTAGGCCAGGCAGGATTTTTTCGAGTTTCCTGATTAGACGATCAGCATCAGCTTGCTTTTTGCTGTTGTAGGTCGCAGGGCTTAGGTCTTGCCATGCCTGCATTGAGGATGGTGTGAAGGCGTGGACGATGTGATGCCCCTCTGGCGCCAGGGATGGATCCAGGAGAGTCGGCATAGAGACGAATGCGACACCCTGTTCACTCTCCATTTCATCCCAGCTTTCTAGGAGCAGATGGTGGCAGTGGCTGTTGGCTGGAATGGCATCGTTACGGACTCCAAGGTGAAGAGAGAGGAAGGATGGCGATGGCACATAGCGGCGTCGCCAGGTCTGCTCCGCTGCGGGTGTGTGTTCTGCATCCACCAGGGCCTGTTTGGACCCTTCACCGCTGAATGTGTCCCAGCGAGTGGCGTTGGATATCACCCTGCGGGCGTGGATGATTTCTCCATTTGCTAGCTGTACACCAACAGCACGGTTATCTTTTAGCACCACTCGTGTGACCCGTGCCTTGTAGCGGATCTCACCACCATGACGTTGCATGCCTTTGACGAGCTTTTGGGCTATCACACCAACGCCTCCTTTGGGGTAGTTGATGCCACCGGCATGGCGATCTGAAAACACCATGCCAGCATTGATCATCGGTGTGCGGTCGGCAGGCATCACTGACCAGCAGAAGCATTCAATGTCGATGAACCGCAACAGTTCTGGGTCTTTGATGTGACGCCTGGCTACATCACCCACATTGACGGGCAACCAGCGCGCAAGACCGAGACAGGCCAGGGGGGACTTGAAAAAAACTTTGGCCAGATAAGTGGGATCCTCGATCGATAGCAGTGGCATTGCATCCAGGCAGTTGAACACTTGCCAACAGATGTCGTAAAAGTGACGGATCCCCTTCGCTTCGTGGGGGAAGCGTGCGGTGAGATCAGCAATGAACTGCTCGTATTTTCGATCAACTGCGAGCTCTAATCCTCCAGGAAGGTGGTAGGCGAGTTGGGCGGGGTCAGGCAGGGTGTCACAGTGCTCCCCCACATCGGCCAAAGCTCGGGTGAGCAGGTTGGTGTATCCCTTTTCTCCGAACCCGAAGATCATTGATGCACCTACATCAAAGGTGTAGCCCTCTCGCTGGAATGAGCCGCTACTACCACCTGGGATTGTGTAGCTCTCCAGAACAAGAACCTTGGCACCTTTGACAGCTAGCTGACTGGCGGTGACCAGGCCGCCGATGCCCGAACCGATAACCACAGCATCCCAAGGCTGTGTTGCGTCTTTTTCGATGGGGATAGGTTCCATGGCATGGTCTCAACAGCTTGACGCTAAGGGCTTGTATGCAACTCTGAACCCGTCAACTCTGACTGTGAAGTTTGCGGCAGCTTTGCTGGAGAGATTAAAGAATCAGTTTGATGCTTGCCCTGCTCGAGACGATTATGAACTCCCTATCTAGATAGGGACCTTGCTCGTGCCCCATTGTTGCTGGGCTTCCTCAAGCATATTGAGCGCCCTATCTCGGTAGGCACCGTAGCGTGCGCGTTTAGCGTGGATTCGCTCTGCAAGTTCTGGCAGAAGGCCGAAATTTGCGGGCATCGGCTGGAACTCCCCTTTACGGCCCCTAAAGCAGTCGCTGTCACTCACAAAGTGTGTAAGGGCACCGATCATTGTTGTAGAAGGAAGCGTAATGGTGTTGAGACCCATTGCCAATCTCGCTGCATTGTTTCCAGCAAGCCAGCCTCCAGCTACTGCAGCGGTATAACCCTCTGTTCCGGTGATCTGTCCAGCAGCGAGGAGGTTGGATCGTTTGCTGAACTGCAGGGTTGGTTCAAGTAGCTGCGGGGCTTCGAGAAAGGTATTGCGGTGCATGACCCCAAAACGCACGAATTCAGCCTGGTGCAGGCCTGGAATCATTTTTAGGACTCGCTTTTGTTCGCTCCATTTGAGATTGGTCTGAAAGCCCACCAGATTCCAGAGACGACCCTCGTGATCTTCTTTGCGCAGTTGCACAACTGCATAAGCCCGCTTGGAGCGACGCACGTCTCGATCATTGAGATCGCCCCAACGGGGATCCCAGAGTCCGATTGGTTTGAGTGGGCCGTAGCGCATTGTGTCTTCGCCGCGACGAGCAAGCTCTTCGATTGGTAGGCAGCCCTCGAAAAACTTGGCAGATTCCTTATCGAACTCTTTGAGTTCGGCTTGCTCAGCATTGAGCAGTGCCTCCCGAAAGGCAAGGTATTGCCCTTTGTCCATCGGGCAATTCATGTAGTCAGCGTCACCTTTGTCGTAGCGGCTTGCCCGAAATGCCAGTGTGAGATCGATACTTTCGCCTTCGATAATTGGACTGGCGGCATCAAAGAAGTGGCATTCGCTACGGCCGGTGAAGGTGCGTAGGTTGTCTGCAAGCAATTCACTGGTCAGAGGACCCGTTGCCAGAACAGTGATTTGTCCTTCATCTGGAAGGTGTTCCTGCTCTTGGCGCTCGATCGTGATGCGTGGATGGGCAGAGAGTTCTTTGGTAAGGGATGCACTGAAGGAAGCCCTATTGACAGCTAGTGCACCCCCAGCAGGTACGGCGTGGCTGTCGGCTGTGCGAATCACGATTGAGCCCAGCCGGCGCAGCTCTTCCTTGAGTAGGCCGGCAGCACGATCGCTACTTAGAGCGCCAAAGCTATTACTGCAGACCAGCTCTGCACATTCACTGCTGTAGTGAGCTGGTGAGTGCTTGATCGGCCGCATCTCTACCAGCCTGACAGGCACGCCTGCTTGTGCTATTTGCCAAGCAGCTTCTGAACCAGCCAGGCCGGCTCCGATGACAAGCACAGTAGGGAGGGAACTCAAGAGTTCAGGTCATTCGGCATTTGGCCTGAACTCGAGCTTAGGCAGTGGCCATTTGGGGATGGCCATTGCGGACTTTTAGCCTTTGTTTTTGCTGACAAGCCCTAAGCCCTGTTGCTTTAAAGCAGCACCGCGGATGTTGATAAAGGCCCAGGTGGCGGCAAGTAAAATAGGGAGGAGAACGATGAGAATCATGAGGGGGCTGATCGCTTAGTGGATTTTGCAGAGAACCGATTCTACGGACTTACATAAGGGCAAGCATGCTTGGCCTCAGCAGCTGATCGAATTTTCACCAATCACTTTAGGTCCTTAATCTTCAGTTGATGGGGTGGCTGCATGGATCCTTTGCCAAGCTGTCCTTTTTGCTCGATAGGCTGCATGATAATTTTCATGCGTGCCTGAATGGCATTCCAAAAGGCGGGTCGCTAGCTCAGCGGTAGAGCATTCGGCTTTTAACCGACTGGTCCTGCGTTCGAATCGCAGGCGACCCACTTCAGTCAGGCCAGTCAGTTTCGGCGAAAATGCCCTTGCTGACTGGTTTTTTTCTTGCCCTGAAGAGCCATCAAAGACTTCGGAGTACTTCGTTGGGAATCGGCTCATGTCGCGCATTGCGACATGGACTTAGGCGCGTATAGGAAGAATCAACCCTTATCTTGAGGGGTAAAGTCGTATCAAAAGGAACAATGGCGACAGCCGCTGAAAAACGTGAGGACATTAAAAGCAAGCTCCAAATTCTGCGTAAGGAATTGCGGGAGATCCATTCGAAAGTGATGGAGGAAAGCACGATGCCCGAACCCAGCGAAGTGCGTGCCTCGATGGCCAAATTGGAAGAGCTGCTTGAAGTACTTGAACCCAAGTCAGCGAAGAAGTCGAAGAAGTAAACCTCATGAGCGGATATTCCTGAGAGGATTTTTAAAGACCACTAGGACTTCGCCACAGTCTTCGTCATCTTCGATGACCTAGCTCCAGCTGTATGCGTCGAGAGCTACTCGTGGGTTTTCGATGAGGACTGGCTTGAGTTGCATCGCCTCTTCGAAGGCTCTTGCCCCTTCTGCTTTGACTGGCTTGTCGGGGTCAATGGCTATTGCAACGTCATAGTTCTGGGAGTTGAGTCATTTGATTTCTTTCGATCATCCTTGATTCGTTTGTTGATCCAGTTCTCGGCTCTTGCTCACATCCACTCTGGTCTTTAGCTCCTCCGGCTTGAGTGCCATATCCCAAGCCCAAACCTTTTGATAGGTTAAAATGCCTAGCTTAAGTAGCTTCGGAATACCTAAGGCAACCGGATAAACCCCTTTGGGTGAGGTGAAGGGTATCGCGTTCGTGTCAATGGACGCGTAAGTTTTGTCGTACTGTTTCGTTGTAGCAGCGCATCTCAGGGTTTCCATTTGGCTTTTTAAACTGGCTGGCCCTGCGTTCGAATCACACACGACCCATCTCAATCACAACAAGGGGCTAGGGCCAAAAAGCTTTGGCCCTTTTGCGTTTGAACGCTGTGATGGTGGTTTTGTTGAGATTGTTGTGGTCAGCTTGCAAAACTCGTGCGTGCCTTGTCACTCCTGAGCGACTTTCTTGAAGACCACTAGGAATTCGTCACTATCTTCGTCATCTTCGACGACCCAGCTCCAGCTTGATGCGTCGATTGCTACGAGTGGATTTTCGATGAGGACTGGCTTGAGTTGCGTCGCCTCTTCGAAGGTTCTTGCCACTTCTTCTTTGATTGGCTTGTCGGGGTCAATGGCTATTTCAACGTCATAGCCCAGGGAATAGCTTCTTTCCCCTTTGACCGACCCATGGAGTAGCTCGTTTTTCAATCCAGTTCTCGGTTCTGGTGGACAAATGCACTCTGTTGCGTATTTGTGCTCATGAGTGTTAGATGACACACTTTCCGACAAAGTGCTGAGGCCTTATCGGGAAAGAGTTTCTCGATGTCTACAGCGAGTGAGAAACCTGAAGAGGTCAAGGTTAAGCTTCAGGGCCTCCGCAAGGCCTTGCGGGTCATGCATGCAGGGGTGATTGAAGAGGGGGCTTGAAGAAACAGTGCTCTCTGAGCCTGGTGATGTTTGAGTTGCTATGGCCCAGTTGGAAGCTCTACTCGAACTGTTAGAAAGCAAGTCAGCTAGAAAATCGAAGTCGAAAGAGTCAGCCAAATGACTTAGAGCTGTTTTTTGTCAATCCTCACTGTTGTAGGCATGAGCTATTCGGAACTGCGCTCAGCTGTGAGCCTGGATCCACTTCGATGGATGTGATTGATTTGTTGAGCACTACTTGCATCTCTTTGCTGTGAGAATGATGCCCCAAGCTGATCCAATGCTTCCAGGGGCTTGTGTGGGAATTATTCCAGTTTATGGGGTTGGGTTTTCTGTAGTCATTGTCAAGCAAGGAAAAATCTGGAGCTGAAAGCAAATCAGAAGCGCTAGGGGGTGTAACCCAGATTGATGTCCTGCATGAGGAGTGATGCATGCATTAAAAAAAACCGTTTAGGGTGGTACTGAGAGGATTACTTGCAACTGGAATAGCGTGAAACTTCAAAAGCTATCAAGCTCTTATAGGTGTTGTCTCTCTAAGTTTTTTATCTTTAGACTGGTCATCATTACTTCCCTTGAACAAAGTTTTTTACGTTGACCATTGCGCAATAATCTAAGCCGTGGGAAAAACTATAAAAATGAATGATTAAAGATTTAAATGCCTGCTACATATTGACTTTGGCAGTGAGATTGTTGACTTGCTAAAGTGCTAAATAGCATGTTGAAAATCAACAATTGGCAGACTTCCAGGCTGCTTGAGAGGCAATAAAGAGAACCTGGCTGGTTGGCGGGTGATGAGGAGAGCCAACCTTGGAAAGCTTCTCTTTAGTGACATGAAAGATTATAAGCAGGCTCAAGATAAACTCTGAACTTGCTTGCAGTGCTATCTAAAATACCCTAATAAATGACAGACATAGTCTGCTTTCCAGGGCCCATTGCTGCGGATTGCAGAACCACTATTTCCCCTGGACTGTTGATGGATCCACGCTGATGCCCTTTGGTGTATCCATCTCTAGTTTGAAGACACACCGATCAACCCCTCTGTTGATCCTTCGCTGCCGATAGCTTTGGTTCTTTAGTCGAAATGGATCTTGGCAATACATGCTCCTGGTGTGTTGTTTAATTGATCATTGAGATTGATTGGAGCAATGGAAATCCCTGAAAATAATTTCGAGATAGATACGCAAACCGTTTGCTCCGCGAGTAGTTTCTCTGCGGATTTTGCCAATCCATGCAAGATCAATTGCAGCGTATAGGAGAAAATAGTTTTAAGGAGGAGATGTAGAAGAATGATGCGCTTGATTGATCGAGATCTGAAGTCTGCGTACTAATGCCTTAAAGGTTTACGAATTCCCCTAACAGTAAATGACTTTTCTGAGGGGTTTTTGGTGTTCTAATCATGCGCAAAGAGCAAAGCTTTTGCAGGTAATAATTTGCCTTGAGAAGGGGTTCTCAAAAGATCTTGCAAAGGGGAGACCTTGCATTCTTCTTCTTACACCCATCATGTGATCAAGTTCACGAAGATGAGTGAGAGGCAGCAAGGTTTCTTCTGCTTAATGAAATCAGGCTGGTAGATATCGGGCATAGAGCCCTCACACTATCCAAAAGATGAAATCACAGCTCGCCGTCACATGTCTTTTAATTGCCATGGGAATATGTATTCAGGACCAATATCCCCAACAGATGAACGCTAAAGCAGAGTCGCGCAGAGTTCTTTGTTCAAAGCAAATTGGCATCCCATTTGGCACCGACAACATGAGCGGCCTTCAGTGGGAGAAATTCGGGCAATGCATTCGTGAATCTTTGTCCTGAGAGTTGTTTGAACTCCGCTCTTGTACCGCAAAGGAGTAGGGCTGACCCTTGGACTAATTGCGGTTTGACCTGTTGAGGAGGCTTCGCTTACGTTGACGGATCTCTGAGGAGTCCGCTCAGGTTGATCTCATCAGCATCGTGTTTGGGTAGTTTCAAGAGGATGCGGATCTAGTTCCGTGATTCATTGCTAGACCGTAAGGGAGTCTTGGTGCTTCCGAGCCCATCTTTTTGTTGAGACTTGGTTGCGACTTAGTGGATTTGTGGCGAGATTTGTGTAGTGGTGCACACCTCATTAAAGCAATGGCTGTTGGCTCGCTTATTACAGTTAACCTTAATCGAGTCAAGGAAATCATTGATCGCTTAGCCACTGGGGAAGTAGTAAGCCTGGAGGAGAGGATCAAATCGCAGAAGTATGCAATTCACATTCCGTTTATTGCTGTCATGTTGAGCAAAGCCATTCGAAATCGATCGGAGCTGAAATGAAATGTACTTATTGAACGAAGCGGGTGGTCCAAGCACTCTTACTATTGCCGCAGTGGTGATTGCTATCCTTACTTCAAGTTGGTTGTTTGGCGCATTGATAACCCTCCTCACCAAAAGTAGAAAATAACCTTACTTGGCGAAAAGAATTGAGTGTTGAGAATCAATGAGCCATACACTTTTTCAATTCATTGCCTAGTGAAAGCCCATGATTGGACTAGGGACTAATATTGGTTTTCTAATCATATTTATTGACTTGATTCTTCTTATAAGAAACATCCAAGCAAAGGACCTGAATGGATCCCTTTGGCGATCCAAGAGATTTATCCCTTCATAAGTATGCAGACAACCTCGTAATTTGAGTCTTTTTACTAGTAAATCATTATGGCAGGGTTAATGTTAGCTTGATCTGAGCTGATGAGCTGATGAGCTGATGAGCTGATAAATTGTTTTTACATTGATTTAGCCAAAGATCCACCATGAACTATGTGAGGCTCATTAGCTTGGCTATTTTCAACAGATTATTGAAGTGCCATTAGTGGATTTTCTCGGAATCACATCAGATGCTTCTTTATAGGGTTGTTAAGACACGCATAGAAAGTGACTGATGACAAAAGCTGATTCTCAAGCGATTGGGGAATCGATTTCCAGCGAGGGTTTGGCACCTCTCCTCTGGAAATGGTTGAACTGAATCTCTAGCAAAAACCCACCTTATTTTCTGGACCTGGAAGGCCTAAGTCTTCAAGACTTGATCTTGCCTGAACCATGGCAGGCCTTCTGAGTGAATTGTGAGAAATTCGCCCTTTAGCAAGAATCGCCTCTGATTGTCGACAGAGTGTGCCAGTGAATTGACCGACAGTAAGTAATTGTACCTAAAAAATCGATTTTTTTAGCATAAATACCTAGGTAGTTAGCACTAATTTGCTGCTCAAGTGGAGTCTTGTTACAGGTTCTAGGTGAATCCCTTAGTAAAGGTTCATAATGCTGCTGGCGTTTCTCTTGCTCCGTTCTCGTGCAAACTTATGGAAATCCTAACCCCACCTATGGGTGGTGGGCAGGAAATGCTGGAACTACAAATCGATCAGGAAAATTCCTGGCAGCGCATATTGCCCACACAGGTTTGATGGCCTTCTGGGCAGGATCGTTCACCTTATTTGAACTTTCCCGTTATGACCCCTCAGTACCCATGGGGCATCAGCCTCTGGTTGCCCTCCCTCATCTGGCAACTCTTGGAATAGGGGTCGGTGATGGTGGTGTCATAACTGATACTTACCCAATTGTTGTGACGGCAGTCCTGCACCTGGTTCTATCCATGGTTTATGCAGCTGGCGGACTTATGCACTCCCTCCTATTCAATGGAGACATTGGCGAAATGGGAGTTAAGTGGGCTAGAAAGTTTGACTTTAAGTGGGATGATCCAGACAAGTTGACCTTTATTCTTGGTCATCACCTATTCCTATTAGGCCTTGGCAACGTTCAATTTGTTGAATGGGCTAAGTATTACGGCCTGTATGACAATGCAGAAGGTGTAGTACGAACTGTAGTACCAAACCTGAACATTGGCATGGTATGGAATGCTCAGTTTAATTTCCTAGCTATTAATAGCCTTGAAGATGTAATGGGCGGCCATGCCTTCCTCGCATTGTTCATGATGTCCGGTGGCCTTTGGCACATTGTTACCAAGCAAGCTGGTGAGTACACCACATTTAAAGGCAAAGGAATCCTTAGTGCTGAAGCTCAGCTCTCATGGGCCCTTGCAGGTGTAGGTTGGATGGCTTTAGTTGCTGCCTTCTGGTGTGCTTCTAACACAACCATTTATCCAGATACATTCTTCGGTGAAGTTCTAGATCTCAAATTCAGTATCTCTCCTTATTGGGTTGACACTGCAAATCTTCCTGAAGGAACCTACACATCACGTGCTTGGTTGACCAACATCCACTACTACTTGGGATTCTTCTATATCCAAGGTCATCTGTGGCATGCCCTCAGAGCTCTCGGATTTGATTTCAAGAGAGTTTCCAATGCTATTGGCAATGCCGACAGCGCAACAATTACTCTGAACTGATTAGTTCTCCAGTAATTAAATCAAGCCCTGCACTCATGTGCAGGGCTTTTTTTTTGCTTAGGAATAGTCTGATTTGTCCATTGATTGAATATTCCTTTCTACTTTCTTACAGATTTTTCTAAGCTCAATCCTGCTATCTATGGAAGTTTAGGGCTAAACGGGCCTCAAGCAAATACTTGGAATGGTTTTGCTGCTCCTAATTTTATGAATGTATAACTCTCAAGCTAAACAGAACACATCTAAAAAACTCATCATTTTAAAAAGCCTCCAGTCTTATTTCTCACGAATAGGGTTGGACTATTTTGCTTTTGTAGATTTTAGCTTTGTTGGTTGTGGCTTTAAACCCACTAACCCACTTGCCTCCTTCTTCTTGGTGGGGGCGTAGCTTTGCTCCCTTTTGTGGATAGATGGCTTGATTTTTTTGCAAAAGAAAAACCCTGCACACAAGTGCAGGGTTTAATTGAACCTATTTGAATTTTAAATTCATTAGGGATTATCGTGGATTCTCTTGTTATCAGGCACCACTGAAGTTTAAAAGCCAGCCTAGCCCTAGGCATTTCCATTCTGCCGGGCAACTTGCAACGGATCCAATGCCATTGGGATCAGCATTTACGCCAAAGAACCAAAGGATCATTACAAATAAAGCAGGCCCACCAAGTAAAAGTGCATGAATGGCACTAACTTGTTGATCCTCTACACCACGCCACCAAATAATAGGTGGAGCCAGCCACCGCTGCATCCACTTGGGAGCACCGTCGAGTGGGTCAATTGGATCACCTACATTTCGTCCCATAATTCCAGGGGTGAGCGAAGACCTCATAGTTCTAGCATTTCTTGGGCGAATTAGAATTATCTGATTGCAAAGTTGAAGTTACTCTTCATTGCTTGTGATGCCCCATCTGTAGGCCTAAATTTATCAGAATATCTTGATACCAGATTGGTGATGGGCTTTTTACAAGCAATGCCTTTGTATGCGCTGTTTAAATGATCTGGATTGTTTTTTCCTCGCAGCACTGTTTGGTGATTTTTTATCGAAGGGTCCTTACAGCACGAATTGGCTTTTCGGGCTGGCTTGACCTTGAGTTTTTTGGAGCGCCCATAAGGCTTCTTGCCTTGCTACTTACAACGAATCCATTATGCGCAGCTTGCCTAATGCCCTAAGCGATAACGATCGTATAAGGCTTATGAAACCACCAAGCAGATTTGAAAACATGGTAGAAATGGTGCTTAAAGCTGGGTTTTATAGTGTATAATTAACCGGCTTTGCATTCTAATTCAAATGATTCCTTCAGCTGCAATCCTTGGAGTCCTTGGCATTCTTGGTTTTGCTTTCTTCTTCTGGTTGGCCGTTAACGATCCAGCAGACGCCTGAAAATAAATTGCTTAATTGGGCAGAGTCTTTCTCTGCCCAATTTCTTTTTGATTCTTGTATGGTTTCTTGGAGCACATCCATAGAATACCACTGCTAAATTCATTTTAAAAAGCTGGGAAAATTTGATTCTCTCCTGATGTGGAAAAAGCTCTTTGCTTGACTGCATCTTGAGAAAACAGAACTGCTACGAATGCTAGAGATACTAGAATCTCATGCAGTTACACGAATCAAAATTTTCTCAATATATAGCAAGGCATACCTTTAAGACTTAGTGTGTGGAAATCACTCTATTTCCTTGTTTGCTTAACCGGAAATGATACCGTTTGTGCAATTTTTTGTGATCAATTTTAGACCTTTGCCTATATAGAACTTTGTTTTTCATTCATGAATGAATTCTGATTTGAACACAGGATTCAATTGAGATAGCATTCGCGGATGTGTTTAAGTAAGATATGAAGAGTACATCAATGAATTCTCTTTTTTGTCGACATACAAGAAACGCTTTTGCCTTTTCTTAAGCCTTAGTTACACCATTTATGGTTGAGTCTTAGGTCAGAATTTCTTGCTTAATCATGAGGGGAGACTCACCTGAAAAGACCATTGCTTTAGTTATTTGGCATGATCACAAAAGCCCAAGAAACATCTAACATGCGTGTGATACTAGCGGGCCTCGTTGGTAACGTGATCGAGTGGTATGACTTCGCTTTGTATGGATACTTTGCCAACGTTATTGGACAACAGTTCTTTCCCTCAAGTAATCCTTCTGTTTCTCTAATTGCTGCTTTCGGAGCGTTTGCCGTCGGCTTTCTAGTTCGGCCTTTTGGAGGACTTTTGTTCGGACGTATCGCTGATTTGCTGGGACGAAAACAGGCTCTTATCCTTACCTTGATGGCTATGGCTATTCCAACAGTGCTAATGGCCTGTATGCCCAACTACAGCAGGATTGGCATAGCCGCCCCGATAATAGTTGTTTCGTTGCGTATCATTCAAGGATTATCAGTTGGCGGCGAGTACACAACATCGATTGTCTATCTCGTTGAGAATGCCCCTGATCAACGACGAGGCTTCTTTGCTATTTGGGGGCTATGGGGTGCAGTATTGGGAATTCTGTTGGCTTCAGCAGTCGCCAGTTTTCTTGCGAATATTCTTGATCATCAACAGCTAGATCTCTGGGGTTGGAGAGTGCCTTTTGCTCTTGGCTTTCTTGTCGCATTAATAGGACTTTTAATTCGTCGTGGCCTTGTTAGCGATGTATCTACTGAAGTATCCAGAGACCCAGTACAACAGGTTTTTGGAAAATACCGTATGCAGGTATTACGCTTGTTCTTGCTTAATATTGGTGGCGGTGTTGGCTTCTATGCAGCTTTTGTGTATGTTGTGAGTTATATAAAAGAAATAGATATGGTGTCTGAACGCATAGCTTTGAATATAAATACAGTTTCTATGGCAATACTTTTACTACTTTATCCACTAACAGCTTGGCTTTCAGACCGTATTGGACGCAAACCCTTGTTGCTCGCTGGGGGAGGCATGCTGATGATTGGCTCGATTCCACTTTTTCAATTGATTCACACCACTGATCCTTCACGAATTTTCGTAGGGCAGCTTGGATTTGTGATTGCACTCGCAACTCTTTCGGGAGGATTAAATGTCGCGAATGTGGAGCTAATGCCTAAGGTGGTTCGCTGTACCGGCCTGGCGTTTGCCTACAACACTTCTATGGGAATTTTTGGTGGTACAACACCATTAATAGCGACCTGGTTAATTCAGGGAAGTGGAAATCCAATTAGCCCTGCTTACTGGGTAGCGGGCAGTGCTTCGATCACCTTATTAACAAGTATCTTTTGGGTTAGAGAGACGAGACTTTCAAGCCTGTCTTGAACATAGAAAAAACAGATCAAGCATCGCTATTCCCCAATCAAGGTTATTTACCAGCCCATTATTAACCTGATGAGATACCCTCAAATTGTTTGATTTGACTGCTATTGCCGACAGCACTCGGAAGTACGGCAGGCCTCAAGCGCAATTTGTTGCGTTATAAGTATTAGACCACACATGGCGGATTCGTTTAATATCCTCTTATTAGGAACCAGCCATTCGTTTACGCCATGGATTTGTCAACAGTACTTCTATGGGCCTCTTTACCATTTGCACTGATAACGCTTTATTTTGGAACTAGAAATGGATATTACGATAGTGATTTGTATGATGGAGATGGATGCGCACATGATGTGCAGAGATGATACTCTTTTCATTGCTAGCTTTTATTAATCTTGAGATGCTCTGACTCTTCCTCGCTTGACTTGTGTCAAATCCATAGAAATTTTTGAATTGTACAAATAAATACTGAGGTTCAAATCAATTAATCTATAGTTTACATCTCTATGTAAGGAACCTTTTTGATTCTCTTGTAGATATGATAATTAATCTTTTTAGTGAAATCGATTCAAAACGAGAACTTGAATTTATGATTATTTATAAACAATAGCTGGTCTAGGCTTTCTTTGGCATGAGTCTTGATTTTGGTGCAGCGTATTGCTTTACTTAATCAGTCTGTAAATAATCTATTGTAGCTGTAGGTGTTCTATTGAGGAATGCTTATTTTGTAGGGTTAGTTGATTTCACATTTATTCGTGGCCACCATTACAACTCATCACTTTTATCGCAAGATCATCTTTATTCATTCCATTATTATTCGAAGTAGATTCAATACATTCATTCTGTGACTTAGCCCAACGCGCAATCGGCTCAAGCCCTTCAGCAATCGGCTCAAGCCTAGAAACACCAACGACTAGGGCGATCGTGCTGATTGCTGCCATCAATGTGTAGGTGAGATCTTTGGCAATTTCTAGTTTGTTAACTTTACGACGTTCTGGCTGTGTGATTTTTGGGGAGGCCTCAATTGCCTTCCAGTCAAACCGCGTTTGCGAGGTAGGGATTAGATCTGAGTTGAGTTTTGTTCGCGAGTTAGCTATTGGCTTTGAGTCATGAGTCGATCGAGAGGTAAGGATTGGATATGAAGAGGCAGGAATTGCTTGCATTTGAGGGATCTGATCATCGTTGCTAGTCGTTGATTTAGAAGCTTCTGATCGTGGCCTCCATCCTGCAATGGTGATCACAAGCGAGACAGCCGCTACAAATAACGTGCGCAGGCTTTTCAAAGCATCACGGAGCTCCATCGCCAGGTGTCCTCTGTCTTCGAAAAAGTCCGGGGTTGTTTCTTTGGTCATGCCTCCTTTTAGCTTATTTCATCCTTTGTGAGAAGTCGCTTTGAACGTCGATTTGTCTCTGCAGGAGAAAAGCCTGTATTTCTTCAATTGTAAGACATCAGTAGCGGAGTCATTTCATTGCCAATCAGCTTTTTTGTCAAGACAGAAAACCCTTTTGATCTTGCTTCACCGATGAACATTGCTAATTGATGTTTATTCTAGTCTGTTTAATTGGTGCAGCTCTAGTCAGGTTGAGATGGTTGATCTGCAGGACCATCGCTAATCTGACTCTCTCAATGAAGACTTATATGCTCATGATAGTAGCAATTCCTACTTCGTTTAGAACATTGCCAATGGTTTAACAACTTCATTCTTGTCTTGTATCTGATGTGCCAACAACGGTCTAATCTTTAAGCCGTTAGGGCTTAATTTATATGATGGCAGTATTATGCTGATAATACTGCCATCCTTCCGAATAGTTTCATAGCAACCTTTTGAACAACGAATGAAAATCGTCAAACACATGACATCTGCCTTTGCAATAACATTTGTTTTCATTGGAGCGTCTATGTCCGCAGTCGTAAAACATCATCACCATGACCATTATGTATGTGCTATTGCTTACCATTATGTTGGCGATGGTGTTTGTCGTCGCAACCGGCTTTGGTATCAGGGAAGACGCCATGAGCGTGGTTTGGAATACCGACCTGAACCCATAGGATCTGTTGAGTTGTTTGATGGGGCTCTAAAAATTAAATTTTAATAGTTAGCTCTTAAGAAAGGTTAGCGCCTTTCACTTTTAGTCCTTATCCATTCTTGCATCTGTGTAAATCACTATCAAGTGCTAGCTCATCATGGCTAGAGTTCTTTTGAGCATCCTTGATGAGCAAGAGTCGCTAATGTCAGGCTTTTTAGTAATACTTGAGAACTTCAAATCTTAACGCTCTTGTTAATAGCGGAAGCGCTTAATTACTGTTGCTGGTTCATGGTTAGAACCCTCTTGATAGAGGATCCATTGGTTTGTTTCTAGATCATGATCACAGCCAAATTCAAGGCTTTCCTTATAGGATTCCCATTTTATGAAGTGGCAGGCTTGGTCTGCTTCAAAGGCTGAACGGTAACTAGTAAAAAATAAAAAAAGCATCACGCCAGCGGCGATAACAATAATGGTAACGAAGCCGACTTTCATGTTTGCTCTGATCTGTGTCTTAAGTGCAAGGATGATATTGGCACAGATGATGGAGTATTGGCTGAGATGAAGTCAATTCTTGATTTTAATACAATTAAAAGCACCTTTTTGAATCATAGGATAAATCTGATGTTTGAGACCACACGTCAGATGTCTGTTTATTCTTTGCATCTTTATCACCTCTTCCTTTGGAATAAGAACAATACCAGTAACAGTGTTCCCCAGATTGGTAATAGATAAATAGCGGTAAAAACCCCCATTACGAAAACAGTAGAGGCAACAATTATTGCGGTTCCGATTCCAGCCCCAAGTAACCAGCGACGCAGTCTTTTCGGCCATACTTGCCCGGTGAGTCGATCTAGTTGATTCTGTAGCTCCCTACGTTCTTGAGTCATCTCCTGCAGACGGCTCTGATGCCAGGAGACTGAGTTTCGAGCTGATGATTCAACGACCTTTTTCTGTATACCTCCTAGGAAATCTGAGGAGCCAGAAAACATTGAGCGCACACTAACCGCTTGAGCTTGAATGAGTGCACGGCTGGTCTCGCCGATTGCTCGATCGAGCCTCTCTAGTCGAGCCTGCAATGACTGCACAGGGTCAGCATTGCGTGAGAGGTCGATCCTTTGCAGGGCGACGACTTTGTTGGGTCTGCTAAAAATTCCTTGAATGAGGCGCAAATGGTTTGTTCCGGACCTTTGCATTATGGGGTGTGCTCGTCAACACGTTCTATCGCTAGGCCTATAGGGGCCTCCACTGGTTGGGAGCTTCAGCCATGGATGTGTTGAACCTGCCTGAGTCGGCTTGAAAGGCAGGTTTTTTAGAATCCGTTCAGCCGCGCTAAAACACCATTGGTAGTGCCTGGGGGAGTGTAAACACTCCAGCGCATCCACTCATGACGTTCGTTTTGCTGCTGACTAAAACGGTATTAGAGCCAAGGACAGGGTGATGGATGGAGAGGTCGGTCCTGAAAGGCTCTAGGGGCCTACTTTGTGGGCCCCCGCTAACAACGGTTGGAGTCAAGCAATTGCAAGCCAAAGCTCAGATAGCAAACGAAAACCCAGACAATCAGTTTCTTATTCAACAAACGATGCCCTTAAAGCTGACTACCGTGAGATTCGTCGTCTGGAAAAAAAACGGCTTGGTGTATTGCTCTATAGACGTGAAAGTATGGAGCGTGAATTAGAAGCAATTAAGGCAGCTTTGAGCACATTTGAAGCTCAGATGCAGAGAAATGTCGCCTATGAGCAGCTCTCTATCTGTCATAAACCCTCTCCTTAATCACCATTGATTTGTTATTATTAATTTAGACATCATAAGACGTTCTAGAACTTTTCAGCTGTGATTCGTATTTCTTCTGCTTTCCTTTGGAGGGTTCTGCGCAAGATGGCACGAGATAATCTAATCGGAGCTGAGTAAATAAGCCTTTCCTCATCGACCCTCCTGTACAGGTTCATGCTTTCGAGGGCATGCCTAACGTCGACACCCTTTAGAATGGATCATTCATTTGAAAACTGACCTTCTTCAGGCGCGTTCATATACTTCTTTGCAATCAACTCTGTAAGAAATGTTCTCTTTTTATTGTGCTAATGTAATGATGCCAAAGGTAAGTTGTCCTTTTTTAATGTTTTTTTAGATAAATAGCAAGTTATTTTCTCTACAGCTTCGTTTCCCAATTTGTCCTTTGACAACTGGGTTAGGGCCATTCGTCGAAGCAGTCCTGATCTGCTAGGGAGCTCTGTTGATCGTTTTGAATTTTGCCCTCTGCTCGATCAAGTGAGCTCAAGGATTTCTCAACATAGGTTCTTACGTAAGCAGCTCGCTTCTGTTGGTAATGCATGTGACGAAGGGTACGAGTTAACTCATGCCGTCGAACGCGTCGCCACTGATGCATGAATCGTTCGAGAATTGTTGGACGGCGACGGCTCATCGATCTAGTCGCTTCCTAAAGCATATTGTATTCAGTTTTCTTGGTGCAGTGAAGAATGCTGCAAGATCATTTGCTGATGGTTGCAGATGGTAATCAAAGGGCAGACATTGCTCGTCATCGATGATGCATCCTGTGGTGCTCTCGCGATCACAAGGGTGTTGAGCAGAGTGAGCTTGCGCCGCTCTCCTATGACGAAGTTGTGATCTGTTTGCTGGTGATGTAGGCAGTCCTGCTCAAATTCACGGTCATCAGGAGGTGAAGCGGCTCAACTCGAGGCTTCACAACATCATTAATGTTTGAAGCCTGCACATAAGCATCGAAGAACGTCACATGTGGCCTTTCACGGAAGATAGGTATGGGAGTGAAATGAAGTCGCACCAGTGGGCCCCCTGCTTAGAACTGCTTTAGGCAGGCTTGTCGTACGAGGGAAGTCAATCAGCTCCAGCTGAACTCCATAGCGATCCCTTCTTCGAGGTTACGTTTTACTGGGCAGGTATCAACCACCCTTTGAAGAAGTTTGACCTGTTCATCGCTCAGCTCAGGCGGCATGCTAATTAGAAGTTTCAGGGCTTTGATACTGCGCTGGCCTTCACTGGTCATGATCTTCTCAACCTCAACTGCTGCACCCTCGATTCTCCAGCCCTTGCGACGGGCAGTGATGCCCATCACGGTGAGCACGCAGGTGCCAAGAGCTGTTGCGACTAGGTCTGTAGGTGAGAAGGCCTCGCCCTTGCCTTCGTGATCGATAGGGGCATCGGTGCTAAGACGATCCCCAGAGGGGGTATGTAGGGCTTCACAGCGCAGATTGCCCTTGTAGCAACACGAGATTGTGGTCATCGTCATTCAGCTCTGAACTGATTATTCTGCGATTGGATGTCTTTGAGAACCTCATCGAATAAAAAATCAAAGGCCCCAGTAGTCTGCAACGATTAATTAAACTCTTGATCACATCAAGGTTGATTTGATCCGATCATCTTGGATTCAACCTCAAGTAAGCCCAATCGCTATGGCGCTCATTGTTTAAGGCTTACTAACTAGAGATGCATCAATACAAATCAGGCTTTTGTATCGGCCCATTCAAATATCCTGTTGGTATGGAAAAGAAAAAACAAGAGGAGTCTTCACCTCCAGATCAAAACCACCCCCTCTATGCGAGTGATCGTGATCGAGTTGATGCTCTCTTAGGGCATAAGGGGCATCCCAACGAAGACCAGCTCACCACGGCAGCGATGCTTCTAAACCGTTACGACGGCTTCCAAGGTGCGAAGGACTTGCAGGAAGATCTGACAAAGGTGGTTAAGAGTTGGGGTTTTGATCGTGAAGCCCTTAATGCCAAGACCAGAGCCATCTGGTCCAGTGGTTGGCGACCAGGCACTGCCACTTCTGGCGATGACGTTGGCTCAGGAGCCGACGTCGTTGACAAGGAGACCTGATTGGTACCGCGGCTCAAGGTTGATACTGCTATTGATGTTCCCCTTGCATCGATGAGCGCCCCTTACCAGGAAGGCAGGAGACTGACCCCACGCGAAATGGTTAGATCCCATGCTTTTCCCGTATTGGCTGCTTTAAGTACTCTCAGCCTTATCGTGATCGCCTGGTCGCTTATCCCAATTTCTAGACAGGCAGCCCGTTGGAACGGATGTTTTGAGGAATCCTTACGCTGGCAACGTAGGGACTTCCCAAAGGAGTCCAAAACGATTTCGAAGTTGTGGGCGACTCGCTACTGCAATGGTGGCTCTCTACCAATGCCAAGGAAGTAAACGAAGCCTCGCCATTTTTGCGTAAGTTGCAAGAATTGATTGGGCCTGATAAGCCGTTTGAGCATCCTATTTAGATGGAAATTCGAGGAGTAGTTCCAAGAGAAAACCGATGCCTTGACAGATATCAGATTTTAAGTCTTTAGAAAGGATGCGACCACCTGCTAAATTAATCCAAGGTACAACTTCTTTCGCATATTCAGAAAAGCCTTCAAAGTCAGTAAAGGTTCTCTGTTGATAAGCAAGTGTAAATTAGCCATGAAGAGAACCTTTAGGGCTCTGCTTAGATAAAAGTTGAAAGAGTTACTTCGAGGGTCTATTTTATCATCTTAAGATCATTTTCTATGTATTTAGCATAACAAAAAAACATCTATGAGTCAGTTGTGGTTTTGATTTGATTTGATCAGCACCTTTATGAGCCTCATCCATTATTGCATGAAGCTCATAGAGTATGATTTTGTTGAGGTAAGCTTTTAAGTGTATACTTGATTGCGATTGTTGTGATTTTAGTTGGCTTTAATCTTACCCCCTAGCCAGCTGCAATCATTGAAGTTAAAAATTCAGGGATTGGCAGCTTAGCCATGAGTGAAGAAAGAAGATCCATATTGAACTTGTGGACGGCTGGAATGGTGCGATCCAGAATAAAAATTGCTAGATATGGAATGTTCATCGCGATTTGCCAACGCCATTTGAAGGTCAGGATCCCCCAGGCCTTTTTGGCGTAAGCCTTTTGAGGATCAGTAAGGCGCTCCCATCTCTGATTGCCAAAAGCGGTGATACGTTCCTTGAGAGAGGCTTGAGACAGTGAACCTGTTGACTGCATTTTATGTCCTTAGATGGAGGTATTTATAGCACATAGGGGTTTTTACCCATGCCTGACAGGTCTTGGCTGCTGATTCACGGGGATGTTGTTCAGGCAGATACATAGCTAGAATGAGTGTCTGATTTAATCAAGCTTGCTTGTGCCTGATCTTTCAAATGGCTTAGATCCTTTCTCTCCTTGGGGAATCGCACTTTTAACTTTTGGGGTGGTTTTTACCTTCTGCATTCCGTTCTTTTTGATTAAAAGTGATGATTTTAACCCAGACAAAGGTAGTAAGGCCTATCAGGATGAGATGAGAGCAAAAAAAATAGCCAGTCTCTATCCGAAAAAACCTTAGCCTGAGAAATAGCCTAAATACCTATTAATCCAATTCTACTTTGCACCAGCATTGATAATGCTGACTTACGTATGCTTTACCACAAGAGTCTTGTCAATAGTTATGGATTTTTTTATTGTCTAGTTTTTCTGTTGGCTAGACTTGGTGATTAATTGATAAGTCAAGTTGCTTTAAATTTTCTATGAAGTCATTTTTTGGTACAAAGAATTTTAATCTGATCAATGAGTAGATATCAATAAGCTGGCATTTTTTTTTGTTCTTACAGTTAGTGATAGGTGTTGTGGCTAGAGAGTTTTCAGATGATAGAAATTAGCGAAGCATTGATGGCATTGCTATCTATAGGGATTTGATCTCTTCACGCGCCTTGCATCGATCAAGGAACTTATTCCAAGCTTTTGGCCACCTCCAGCGAACGATTAGAGCCAAATAGAAGAGGTAGGCCATCCCCTCCACGGGATGCTTGATAATCGATAAGAGAGATAGTGCCTGTTCGACTGGTGACGCCATTAACGACTCTGTGCGTTACCCATAATTAGACGGTAATCGTAGGAATGGCTCAAAACTGTTTCTAACTGTCGTAGCTCCACATGACTCCATTGGCGAGCTCTTGGCTTTTGCTGAACTTGAACTGAAGAAAAAATCTAGCCGATCTTTCTGCTCTTTTTATTCGTGGCAGAGATGAGATGCGCCTTCTCTTGGCCATCTATAAGCTCCCCTTGGATAGTACAAATATTGCTTCGAGCATGAAGTTCTCCTTTTTTGGGTCGCTAAGCGCCGACTGGAAACCTCTTCACTTCAGTACCCTAGGCGACTTTCATCAGAGGCCTGGGGAGATCGTTCTGGCCAGGCCTATGGCTGTTTAAGCATTCTTATAGATCATTGTCTGAGCAGTTACTTTCCTCGTGAGTCATAAGCAACCATCAACCCCTTTCCTGTATAGGAAAGGCTTTTTCTGTAAAGGGCTCAATCTTTTTATCATCAGCCAGTATTGTGGAAGGATTTATATCTCTTTATTGCTAAATGGTTTTTGCTGTGAAATTTGATTAGAAAAGGCTATTGGGATGAAGAGCCTATGGACAGCTCAATTCTTTGTCGATATTGCGGAAAGGCGATTTCCTCTGACTACCAATGGGAAAAGGAGGCACTGTTGATCAATAAAAGTTGCATGGAATGCCTTGAAAAAATTGAAAATGGTGAATTAATCATTCAACGCCGCATCTCAACGACTAATAAGCAGTGTGGTGAATGAAGGCCTATGCTGTTCTTTCTTCCAACAAGGCAAGTAGGGGAACTGTTTCCCTTTAAGCAGATTGATTTATCCTCTCGACAGCACACATAAGGCGATCATCTGCTTATTGATATCTTGATTAATAGTTAGATGTACTTTCCTTTGACTTGTTAAATTATTACTTCACTGTCAAAGAAGAACTTGGTATAGCCGAATTCGTTGAACAATGTTTTAATAGCATCTTTGGGCTGAGCCCCGTCGTGATCTGATAATTGAATTGTACATATAGAATGATCAAGCGCTTCCATTGATTTGAAAAAAAATCAATGTACTTTAGCTCTTTTTGATCAGTTTTGATATCTTTAGCAAGATCATTAACCACCTTCTCTTCATTTCTTATGCCAACAGATAGAAGGCCAATGATTGTTTTCCCTTTGAGATCATCTGAATCATGGAAGTTAAGGTTTGCAGGTGTGATCCAGTTTGTGATATCCATTCCTTTTTGATATCTTTCTACATGGGAATAGGAGTTTGTTGTGGAAGTGAACTCCAGGTTTGATATCTTGCTTGAAATACCTATTGCATCCTCATTCAATCGCTCCATATTAATACGACCACCTGTGACTGTATCTCCATCGAAGGGCTTTTCAGGTACATCAACACCTGAGATGATTCTTGCTTTTACTT
This sequence comes from Prochlorococcus sp. AG-412-I05, assembly GCA_003214855.1. Classification (GTDB taxonomy): domain Bacteria; phylum Cyanobacteriota; class Cyanobacteriia; order PCC-6307; family Cyanobiaceae; genus Prochlorococcus. The sequence continues at coordinate 63,580 of QCLC01000006.1, forward strand.
CGCTTGCAGAAAGATCAGGATTTCTTGCCCAAAATGAACTAGCAATACCAACGACTAGTGGTGTTGCCATCGAGGTGCCTGACATGTAATCATAGGCAATATCTGATGTATTAATAGTGCTATAAATATCAATTCCTGGTGCGAAAAGATCAACGCTTTGCTTGCCATAGTTTGAGCCCCATCTAGGGCTATATGGTGGATCGGACCTTGGACCACCCTGCATTACTCTTTGGCTATCTTGAGTTGAGGCAGCTACTTTTATGCCTAGCATCTTTAATAGCTTTTTGACCATTGGAGTGAACTTTTCCTTTTGCTACCCCTGTTTTAACATTGTAGAAAAAGGCTTTATTTGTTAGAGACTTATGCATTTTTTCTGTTGCTCTTCTTTTTAGGCCTGAGCGCTTTATTTACGCGTTTTTAATGTTTCCAGCAGTTGATTGTACAGTCTGCTGACTCTATCTTTATTCACGCCTAGATCTGAAACACCAACTCTTGAAGCTGATCGAACTTGGATAACCTTTTCGTTTGGTATTTGAAGAATCTCCAGGTCATCTGGGAATCGAAAAACTAGGCTTCTAACAACAGCATGCCAATAATTGTTGGTTTGCTCGAGGACCTTAGTTCTTGGTAGTTGAGCCGCAATGCCTATAAGATCCTCATAGGACTGCTTCACTTCGTTGACTTCCCATTCAACAAGCACACAGTTTGTGTCAACTGCGCATTCGGATAACCTTCCTTCCCCAGAGAATGCCATGGCGGGATCACTGTGAATGGTGATTAGCGTTATCAAAAGGCAAGGAAGCAGACTGTATGCTAGACGTTTCATTGAAAAGCAATCATTTAACAGAAACCTACAGGTTTTAGGCTGTTGTCAGGCCGTATTTTAAGAACACAACTTTGTCTGATGTCTCGATTGGAGCAATGAGTGATAGTTGGCATCCACCGATGACCGTTCAAAAACCTCTTTCAGACAACGTCTCTGCATCGATGCAAGACCCCGACCGTAAAGACCAGAACCTGAATCGGATTGAAGGGCCTGGATCTCACTCTTATGTAGTTTTGGCTACTTTATGTACTGTTAGCTTGATCGTGATTGCCTGGTCTTTTGTTCCAATCTCTAGGCAGGCAACACGCTGGAACGGATGTTTTCAGGAGTCTTTTCGTTGGGACCGCAGAACGTTCCCAACGGATCCACAGTTGGTTTCGAAGTTGTGGGCGACTCGCTATTGCAATGGTGGATCACTATCAATGCCTAGGGAGTAGTCGCTGCTGACTTTGATGCAGAGTCACCATGGTTGCACTCAGCCTCGATTTCTTTTGAGGTGCTCTCATGGATCAAATTAACTGCGGATGAGCAGGATCACCTTTGAATGGACCGACCACTTGGGATGTGATCCATCCGCCATAGAATTGTCCGGGTTGGGGGATCACTGTCTCTCCATTGACGCTGCAATGATCCATGCGTCCGGGGTATAGCGCGTACCAGCCCGTAAGGGCCCTAAATGTTGGGGAGGGATCTGGATATGACCAGATTGCGCCCTCGAGACGTTTGTCTGCAATCACCAGATCCCAGTAGTTTGCGATTCCCTTCCATTCGCAGAAACTCCTGCGACGGCTGCGTATCAGTAGATCCTTCCGCATCGCCTTTGGAGGAAGATAGTAGGTGGGAGGATGGAATGTCTCCAGCACCCGCAGGCAGTCATGGGTTTCGCAGATACGTGTACCGAGGGCCTCCACAATGACGTGGTCTGAGCAGGCCACAAGAGCTGGCGGACGTGGGTACTCAGCAACAATTTCAAGGCTCATTAGCTCTACGTTGAGATAGTGACTTTGTTTCAGGGGGTGAGTGATGACATTTGAGCCTGGTGGCACATGCCAGAGATGTCCTGGACTGGGCTTTGACGATAGGGTTAAAAACCAGGCCTTTTAAGCAGAATTGGTTCGTCGCAAGGATGACTCCAGAAGCTGCTAAATGATTAGCGTTCGAGACTCTCTAGCAGTAGTCGCCAACCTAGGGCGGAAGCTTCAGCGGCGAAGCTTTCTCTTTCTTCGCACATAAAACCATGATCGGCGCCATTGATCTCTATGTAGCGCAGTCGCTCTTGATCAGGATCCTGCATGCGTAATGCCGTTTGGATTGCTTGTCGATCTGAAGTTGGGATCAACGGATCTGCTGTACCGCACAGACATGTCAGTCGGCCTGAGACCTGCGGCAATAATTCGAGGCTTGGTGCACCACCTCCCGGGCGGGTTTTGCTTACACCGGCACCATAAAAATTGAAGGTCTCGCTCACCTCGGTCATGGTTGCAGTGATCAGTGCAGCGTGTCCGCCGAAACAGAAGCCAATCACAGTGATTTGTGGTTGATCAAGCTGTTTGTTAAGCCAGCAAATAGCTGTGTAGGTATCGGTAAGGATTTGCTCCATTGAGGTTGAGTCCTTGTGTCGTCGACCTTCGATCAGGTTGTCTTCGCTATAGCCAAGCTCTAGTTCCGGTGCGGTGCGAGAAAATAGTGGCATCGCCAGGGCTGGGATGCCTCTGGTGGCGAGGCGATCGGCCACACTACGAACCCAGTTGTTGACTCCGAAGATTTCTGGTAACACCAGGGCAACACGATTCGGCCCTTCAACGATTTCATCACGACCTTGACTCGGTTTTGACCACCAGCAGCGCAGGGGGACTGAGCCTTCTTTGATCACAATCCATTCGCTTTTCATTTGAGTAGCTGTCTCATGAGTCTTCGGTGCGAAGCCTTCTGCCAGATTTCTGCAGTATGGGGCCTTTAGCTGGCTGATCTAGGAGTTGCTTTGCCTAGATCACTGGGTTGATGGGCCAGGCTTTCTAGGAGTGGGTGGTTTGCCTTGATAAGGGCTTTTGTGATCTTGTTTAGATCTCAAAGAGCCTCTCCTATGACCAATTGTGCCGATGGACTCAATGGCTTGTGGAGCTCGTAGCTCTTAAGACTTCCCTTGTTTGAGATTATCCGTCAACAGAGGCTGCTCTCCTTGCCGGTGATGGTGAATTTTGGAGTGCTCACCACTCAGCAATCTGGGGAGATGCCAGTTCATCAAAGCTTTGCTCCATGTTTGCTTTGAGGCTTTTTAATGGCTTGATGGACCCTTTAGATCCTTTAAGCCAAGCTGCAATCCATCCCCCACTGGGAGTTCTCTTGGTGGTAACAGCGGTTGGAGCGTTTTTTGGAGGCGCACTCATCACTGCACTGAGCCGCGCCAGATCTGAGCTGGGCTGGTTTAAGAGGGAAGAGGAATGAACAATTTTGCTGCCACTTATGTTTTTATTTGTTAGGCCATTGGGGTACTGGTGATCTTTGGTGCTGCTGCTTATGCAATCAAAAAGATGCTGCTTAAGGGGCAAAAGCCAATAGATGAGATAGATGTCCGAGTTGAGGTGCAAGACGATGAGCTTGCATCATCTTGCTGTCTTGGTTGTCTCGATGAAGGTGTTTGCTGGTTCAATCGGTGAGCTTATGAATTTCTGATTGCCTTGGCTCCCTGGTTGGGGATTAATTGCCGTGTGCTCTCTGATATTAATTTGGCGTCTTTTTAACCCAAATCCTGACAGGAGATGAGCCTTAGGAACATTCTCATTTGGTGGATGGTCGTCTGATAATTTTTGCATGCATGCCCATGTAATTTTGCGCAAGACGAAGGAGTAGATGGTATTAGTTGATGAGTGAACTTGGCTTCTTTGTTTCTCTGGGTAATGTTGGCGAGGACCCTTGGAGTGAAATCGTCCGAGGATCCCTTTGATGAGAGGCCTTGGATTGTTTAGGCTTTGCCTGTTTTTATTTACCAAGTAATCGTCTTGAGGGGAAACCTTGAATTAATTATGAAATACTTGGGAATGAGATTTTTAGGCCGTCTAGCAACATTTGCACAGCAATAGATGTAAGCACTATCCCCATCACCTTTGTGAGCACTTGCAGGGCTGATGCGCTAATCTTAGAGGAAAGCATTTCGGATGCATCGAAAATAAGATAGATTATCAAAGATAATATTAAGACTATTATGCTTAAGGCGATTTTACCATCGATTGATGAGCTGACCGGGTCGGCTATTGCGACCGTTAGGGTGCCAGGGCCTGCAAGAAGAGGAATGCCGATCGGCACGATTCCTTTGCCTGAAGAATCCTTGTCTCGATCAATCGATCCTGGATCATGGTGCTCCTCTGGTGGTTTGGACCGGAGCATGGAAAGGCCAATCAAGATGACAATTAAACCACCGGATATTTGAAAGGCTCCTTGACTGATGCCGAAAATTGCCAGCAAATCATTTCCTAGCCATGTAGCCAAGAGGAGTGCGATGAGGAAGGTGAAAGCACTGTTGCGAGCGATTGCTCTATCGGTTTTTTGATCTCCATCTATGAATGAAAGGTAGATCGGCAGATTGCCAATAGGGTTAGCAACGGTAAAGATGCCAATGGCAGTGTTTAGAAGAGACATGAAGGTCGGAATTAATTGTTTTTGTTGCTAACATTTACAGCTCTGATGAGCCGTAAATGTTTATTCTATGGTAATCGGTGTCGACCTGGAAGCGACTTTGTTGGTATCAGATCGCGATCAGCAATGGGTTTCATTTTAGGATGCTCCCTATTCAGGCTACTAATTTTTGACTGAGATTGCCTCGCGTAGGGCAGATTATTTCTGTAATAATCCATGCTTTGATTCCTTTGTGTTGAGCAGTTTATTCTTCACTTTTGGCAGGTCAATATCTTATAGATTTGGTGATTTGAGATTTCCATTCCATTCTGGTAAATAATGGACGAACCTTTAACTCGATCGACGTGAACTCTTTGTCCTCAAGCAAACACCCTCAAACTGGCACGCAGATCGATGCTGTGCTGGATCCTGTGATTCCAGAACTTAACGAGTTGGTGGCGAAGACGCCAGGGACCCTTTCGCTGGCACAGGGGATGGTGAATTGGGCTCCACCCGTTTCCGTAAAACTGGCAATGAACAATGCTCTTTTGAATCAAGAATCAAGCCTCAATCGTTATGGCCCGGCGCGAGGTGATCCTGATCTGCTTGAGCTAATTAAGCAAAAATTGATGATCCAGAACGGTTTGGATTTGGCCGAAAGCATGGTCATGGTCACTGCAGGTAGCAACATGGCATTTCATGCCATTGCTCAGGTTCTCTGTGACCCTGGCGATGAGGTTATTTTGCCGCTGCCTTATTACTTCAACCACTTTATGGCTATTCAGTTGGCCGGTGGAGTGCCTGTTCCTGTGGATGCTGGCTTGATCCCTAACCCTGAGCTGATAGAGGCTGCGATTACAAAACGCACCCGTGCCATTGTCACAATTAGTCCTAATAATCCCAGCGGAATCGTTTTCCCTCAAACCTTACTTGCCGCCATCAATGGGATCTGTGCCCAGCATGGTTTGCTGCACATCAGCGATGAAGCTTATGAGGATTTTGTGTTTGGTGATGTCCCTCATTGGAGCCCTGGATCTCTTCCTGGCGCAGGGACTCACACTGTCTCACTCTATTCGTTCTCCAAGGCCTATGGCATGGCCGGATGGCGTCTGGGTTATATGTCAGCGCCTATTGGTTGGAGCCAGGCTTTGGCCAAGGTTCAAGATACAGTTTTGATCTGCCCACCTCGCTTTTGCCAACAAGCAGCGATTGCGGCCTTGTCAGATGGTTCTGATTGGGTGCGGCAGAATGTTTCTCAATTGATGAGTCGATATCAGTTGCTGTTGATGCGTTTTGCCGCTAGCAACGACCGACCCTGGCGTTTTTTACATCAACCCAATGGAGCTTTTTATGGCTTACTTGAAGTGGATTGTGGTTGCAATGGAGACACCTTGATGCGTCAGCTGGTAAGAGATTATCGAGTTGCCACGATTGGAGGTTGTAGTTTTGGTTTTAAGAGCGAGAGTTGTGTACTGCGCATCAGCGTGGGGATGCTTGAAGGCGCTGAATTGATAGATGCCTTTGATCGCTTGGAGGCAGGCTTGCTTAAGGCTGTTCAACAAGGAGACCGTACCACCTGAATAATAAAGTTAATTCCAATTTATTTTTTATTTAAAAATAGCAATCACCATATGTCGAGCAATATCTAAGTGCTGAATTTTGATTGGCTCTGCAACAGTGAGTTTTGCTGCTGAAACCTTGCTCAAATCATGCAATAAGCCAATGGTCTTAAGATTATTAATGGCTGAATTTATTTCTATGAGATTCTATCTATTGCCGTGAACACTTGCAGCATTTTGTAGATACGATTTCATGACTTTCTTGCCTGTTAAGCAATCCAATTTTTTTCAATAAGTCTTTGATTTGATCCGCTCGTTTCTCGCTATGATGATTCCTATGGTTTTTACCATAATTGATTGGAAGATCAATAGTGATCAGAATTCTTGCTCCTAATTCTATGGGAATAATTGTAGGGGCTGATTGCCTTTGCCTCGCATGCTTTTTAGCAATGTTGACTATTTTTCGTCATCACTCTTTGAGGACCAATGAAGTAATAAAGTCTTCGCCTGTTGATGAGAACATCAATAATTCTGCGAGAATGCATGGATCTAATTTTAGAGGCTTTCGTTTTCATTCTTAGGTGTCTAATTCCACCCATTCTCTTCTCGTATGCAAATAAATACAGACCTTTTAGCAATCCCGCATGTCTCTATTATGTCAGGCTAACTTCGATGATTGATATTATTTTTTCTCGTCAGTATCCAAGCCTAATGCTGAGACAATAAGGGTATTTTCTAATACCTTTGGATATAGCAAAACACCAATGATTACCGATATGATCGCTGTGACAATGAATGTAGTGACTTGGCCTATTGAACCTGGCAAGTAGATTTCAGAGTTCAGAAATGGCAAATCAATCAGAGAACCTATGGTTCCCCAAATCAATACCCATGCAGACACATATCCAATGCCGAACCAGTCTTTCTTTGACATGTGACCTCTGAAAACACGAAACAATTGTTGAATACTAGCTGATAGACACGCATAGGCTTAATAAAATTGCATCTCTGATGTGCAGCTTGTCTGACTAGTGACAACACCTAGGCCCTGCTGCCAATGACTTGCCCAAGTCTTGCAGTGGCTATTTTTGCTTGCTGCAGCGTCTCTTCATCTTCTTTCTCTTCGCGTTGGAGTGCAGATTGATCCACGTAAGCTGCTACCGCAAAGTGGTTTGATTCTGTTGAATGAGGTCTTGGCATAACTGAGCAAATAATTGGTTTGTCTCACACAACAGACAAACTTAGCTTCATATAAGAGTTTTTTCTCGTTAGTATCTTTGCTTCTATTCGTCATCTTTACAGAAACCTGAACCTTCCGCTCCGTTTTCTTGTTAAACAATTCATCAGGACTGCTACTAGGTTTAAGAGAGTTTCCCTTCGACCCCCCATGGCGATTAGCATTACCTCTGCATGTCCAGAGAGCACAATTAATGAACTGGGCATCCGGCAATGGCCCATTTGGACATGTGAGGCCAGCACCTTTCCTTGGACCTATGATGAACAGGAAACCTGCCTGTTGTTGGAAGGCGAGGTGACCGTTAAGTCCGAAGGTGGAGAGCACGTGCGCTTTGGTGCAGGTGATCTGGTGGTGTTCCCTGCTGGAATGTCATGCATTTGGGAGGTTCATCAGGCAGTTCGTAAGCACTATCGCTTTGGTTGATGAATGAGCTATGACGGCTAACTGTGAAGTGACCTCGCTGAAGACGGGATCAATGCATGGTCTAAGACATGAAAATGATTTGCGGATTATTCTCGGAAAACATCAGAGAGGTCAGACATAGCGCCATCGACGCTGCTATGTTAGCATAGTATTGTTATACGAGGTGGAGCAAGATCGGGCGGTTGACTTTTGCATAGTTGAGTGTCGGTGAATAGGCTTTGTGCTTTTTGGTTTGGGCCTGCACGCGATCCACCTGGCGTTCATCGCGTGCCAAGAGTTAATGCTGTATTCACTTGAAGGCTATAAGGGGATGAAGGGCTTCATCAACAATGCCAATTGCTAGGTCAATCGAAAGCATCTTGTAGTTGCTTGACCCGAAGTATTGCTGATTTTTTCTCTGAACGACTCGATGTTGACTGGGTTTTCTGCCGAGCAGCCTGTACTACGACATGAGCCTGTCGGCCAAAGCTCTCCTCTGCTGTAGGCCTCAAGGATGGATGCGTAGTGGTCTTCTCTTTGTCTTGCTTGATGTGCCATGTACTCATGTATTTTCTTTGCTTGAAGGAAAGCGCATCAACCTGCAATGCGCGATCGGAGGGAATACTCAATACGAGCGATCCCTTCCTTAGACAGGTCTACTCAGGCCTCGTTCTTTGAGGGGCTCCATAGGAGAAGGTCCTGGAACTTGACAAGGCTAGATAATGGAGTGAATGAAAAAAAACAAACTATGGCTGGAGTCATTGCCGGGGCAATTTCTCTATCATTTCATTTATTCTGGAAGTTTAGAACAGCCAATAGTGAGAGAGCCAAGTGGAAGATCTTTCTATCTGCCTTATGGCTCCCTCGCCAATGTGTAACGTTTTCATCATTATCCCAGCTTTCATGGCTGGCTAACAAGAACATTTCTTTTGGGCGACTGAAACACTAGCTTGATAGATTAAAGCAGCATCATCCACGCTGCTTAAACTTTGGAACTCCACTCTCTTCGATATTAGTTTCAATATTTACACTTAAGCAGTTATTGCTATAGAGGCCTGAGTTGCATTCATTCGAGATATTCGAATGTCTCTGCTTGATTACTGTTTGAGAAGTATCAAGTGGTGAAAAATGGATTTGTAAGCTTTTGAGAACAGGTGTTTTTGGTCTTCTTTTGTTTGCCTGGGTATATGTGTGGATCTATTTGTGCTAGTCGTTTATGCCTTTCCTTATTTATTGATCTTTTTGTATCTTTTTAATGAAGTAATTGCGATTGTGCTGCTTTGTTGACTTGGTTTTTATTGCTCAAGCTTTGTTGTTGATTTGAGTTTCCGTTGATGATTTTACTGAAATAGCCGTAAAACGCCAGGCTTGCAATGTATCCCCCCAGTAATTGCTAGGCAGACCAGCTTTCTGTTTGAGCTGCCTTACAAACTCGAGTTTCTCTGGAATCTTGTCCCAAACTTGTGGAAGAAAGAGACTACGCTTCCCCTGGTCGGAGATGACAAGACCATCAACTTTTGGTCGCAGTTGATTGATGAAATCTGCTGCGTCTGAGAAAAACATTTTTTCAACAGGGCTCAGAAGCGAGATTGAGATCTTAAGTTCTGAGGCCTCTTCTAACTCTATAGGAGAAAACCGCGGATCTTTCATCGCAGCCTTAAAGGCATTCTCTACTACATCCGCGATGAGTGCTTGATAAGCCTGAACTGTACCGATACAGCCTCGTAAATTTCCGTTTTTATTTAATGTGACAAAAGTGGCGCGCTTTTCTTGAAGCTCTTTCGGGAAAGAAGTGATGTCTAAAGAAGGAGGATGAGCATTTTTAATCGAATAGGCCACGGTCTGTGCTGCAATTCGGATAAGATGCCCTGCTTCACGATTCAGTAGACCCCAATCATCTTCCACTCGTAGAGAATTGATTTGATCGATTTTCTTGCATGCGGCTCAGGAACCATAACCAACGACTCGTTCTTTGTTGCCTGTTGTGTTACCAGAGTTTTGCAAAGCAAGTCGCTTAACAGAGAGGCCATATTTGGGTGCTGCAATCAGCATTCCGGCAACTGGAATACAACCACATGCTTTTTCTGGGCTAAGCATGTCTGGATTCAAACTTTCGATAGATTGAGCCGTTTCTCTATCAATCTTCTGGGCATTTTTGTAGTCATTGAAATGGCTGAGATCTGTGCTGATGAGAAACCGTGTTGAATCACTTCCCCAGAGCCGTTCAATGACTTCGGCAACCTGTTTGCCGGAAACGGCACCAACCACAAGTGGTAGCAATTTGAAGTCGCCAAGAACTTTCTGGAGAAATGGAAGATGGACCTCAAGTGAATGTTCCGGGCGGTGTGCTTCGTCATTGAAGCTGATCTGAGGTAAGTCAAGAATTGCGGTGATGGCTTCACGGTCAATCTCAACTTCTCCCAACGGTGTTTGAAAGGCATCCACTGATGGCACAGCAATGCCCTGTAGGGCGATGCGATGAGCAGGGCCGATCAAAACAACACGTTCAATTTTGTCTTTTTGACTTTGCCAGGTGATATAGGCATTGGCCGCGACCTGGCCTGAGTAAACGTAACCTGCATGTGGAGCGATTAGCGCCTTGGGCTGCAAGGCATTTGTTGTGTCGGCATTCGCGATCAATCTGGCGACGTCGCTTGCGAGCGTTTCTCTATCAGCTGAGTAAAAAACTCCAGCTACTGCAGGGGCTCTCACCTTACCCATTGCTTTAAGACTCTTTCCTTAGCTGGCCAAAGGCTTGTACTTGAAGGCGTTGATTCGTGACATTCCCCCATTGATGCAGTTCCGTCGGCAATAGTCCATATCGATTCGATCTGCTTAGAGGATATTTGATTTGAGTCTAACTTGGAAATTTTCATGATTAATGCAGCCTCAATATCAGCTCAAATACGTTCATTTCGGCGGCATTGTCTGAGATAGGTGTTGGCAACCTTCCATCGCTGAGTTATTGGCCAATACGTACCGGTTGTCGTTTCCGGCCCCATTGACCAGGAGTGGCATCAAAGTGACCAGGGATCCTGGTGCCGCATTGTGCACATGATCCTTTCACTTTTGTGGAGAGGCCCCACTGACCCAATGCATACCAGTCGCGCTCGATGAGCAAATAGTTGCAATCAGGGCAACGTGTGTTGTCTCCGGCTGGTTGGTGCACGTTACCTGTGTAGACAAATTGCAGGCCTTCCTGAATAGCGATCAACCTTGCCTTGGTCAATGTTGATGGAGGAGTTTTGGGCCGATTGAGCTTGTAGTCTGGGTGATAAGCAGAAAAATGAATCGGAATATTTGGGCGTAGCTCTTCGCGGACCCACTCAGCGAGTTTACGGATTTCGTCATCGCCATCGTTTTCTTCCGGGATCAATAGGGTTGTGATCTCAACCCAAGTATCGGTTTCATGGACCAGGTAGCGAAGGGTGTCTTTGACTGGTTCAATCTCGCTTGCACATAAGTCTCGGTAAAAGCGTTGAGTGAAGGCTTTGAGATCTACGTTGACTGCATCCATCACTTCGAAGAACTCTGCTCGAGCATTTGCGGTGATGTAGCCGGCAGTGACGGCCACATTTTTGATCCCGCGCGCTCGATTTGCTTGTGCCACGTCGATGGCATATTCTGCAAAGATCACAGGGGCGTTGTAGGTAAAAGCTACTGAGCGGCAGCCATGTTGTTGAGCAGTCGCAGCTAGCCCCTCGGGTGAGGCAGCATCCATCAATTGATCCATCTCTCGAGATTTCGAGATGTCCCAGTTTTGACAGAACTTGCAACCCAGATTGCAACCTGCTGTTCCGAATGAAAGCACTGAAGAACCTGGATAAAAATGATTGAGCGGTTTCTTTTCGATCGGGTCGATGCAAAAACCACTTGACCGGCCGTAAGTGGTTAGGGCCATGCCTTCAGCAGTGGCTTGTCGCACAAAACAAAACCCTCGCTGGCCTGGTTTCATTCGACAATGACGTGGGCAGAGATCGCATCGGATTTTTTCACCATCTTTCGACCACCATCGACCTAGGTGTAATGGGGCAGTATCAGTCATGGTGTGGCATGCTTAGTGATCAAGAAATCATTGAGTTCCATCAATACAATCGGATTGCCAACCTCTAGGAATTTATTCTATCTCTAATTTGTTTCTGAGTGTTTAGAAATTGCCGTTAAAATGCGAAAGGATATTACTAGGACTTATTAGAAATACAACAGAGTTAAGTCATCTTGAGTCTCCAAACAGCCCTGCCTTGATCACACTCATCTGATCAATACGTTGGAGAGGTTAACTTGCTCACATGATCCAGATGCCTTCAAGGAGAGAGATTAGATTGACTGAGTCTCCTTTATTGATAGTGATGTGAACGAGCGAGCAAAGCGAGTGATTGAACCCCCACCTTTCATACAATTTACTTGCCTAGTTTAACTTCAAGTAAATCTATATCAGGCGGCTTCATATTGACCAACTCAGAAGTCATTCTCTTTGTTCAGATGTTAGATATTTGCGATAAGTGACCATTCCTAAATAGTGCTTAACCAAAAGTATTTAGCTACGGCCAGACTTCGGGATACTCAATAATGATTTCAGGATCCTTAGGCTTAGAGGTACACTCTTCTTTGACCACTCTTTCTACTAAAGTTCTAGACCATCTGTCAAACCTTCTTGCATATGTGGTCTTACATTCCTCTATGAAGACTTTCCCTCTAGCCTCTGATTGCTTTACTGCCGATTTAGTAATGCATACGTATTGATGCTCTCCTTCGATTAGGTCATATGCTTCTCGGCTACATTGAAGGATTGAGTTTTTAAATCCTTGAGCATTGACGCTATCCTGAATCAGGAATAATAGTAGGATTAAATTGCTAATTGATAAATTCACGGCAATAGCATGTCTCTAAAATTAGTTGCTCTTACTCTTTATCCTTAGGCCGCTGTCTTAGGATATAGAGCCAAGCAACTGTCGCTAGTGCGACTGTAAACTCTGTAAGTATTGTTGCATTGCCCGCAAAGAAATCGTTCCAGCTAGAGGTGTTATTCAAGTATTGAGCTTTAGGCTGCTCATAGTCTAGCCATAAGCCAGTACAAAGCGCTATCAATATGTGGATGGTGGTTGGGTTCCCGGTGGCAGAAACGAATCAATAACTTGTCACCTGTATTGTTGAATTGAAGCCGCTTGCAATCTGAGATTTCAGTACTGGAGATTTCGTAGGCAGCTTCTGTATGGTTGCTTTGCTCATAAAGACCACACACCATTTACGAAAGACACAACAGTTCTTTGGCTCACTATTGCTGATCGTGCGGTGAACGAGTGAGCAAAGCGAGCGAGTGAACCACCATCTTTAATACAACTTCCTTAACTATCAATACTCATACTAAATCTTATAGACACTTGCTGGGTATTTATCACTATGTAAAATTCATGAAATGGTAAATATTGTATTTAGCTTTACAACTAATGGTGCCTTAGTCTAACAAGAGGCGTAATATATAAAAATTACTATATTTACAATCTACATGTTCTATTATTTGACAGTTCAAAGAATTCTCAGATCAATTAAATCTAATGGACTGACAGGAATCCTCTCTTTGAGCCTTGCAAGTTTGTTCATTACTCTGCCTGCCTATTCTGCTAATTACCGAGCGTTATGCGATGATGAGTCTCAAAAAGAATTTGACAAAGCTAATCCAAGAGCAGGAAGGAATAGAGACCCTAGAGATAAAAGTAGTAAAAAAAGATGTCGTATGATTATTTCTGTCACAGCTGAAGAGATCAGTACACCAAGCAAGGCTATCCCTACAACAAGGGTCACAAGCTGGATGGGAGGAGGGAGCTCATCAACAAATGTAGGACTTGGTGCAGCCACTACTATTCTTCTTGGACCTGTTGGGCTGTTGGGATTTTTTGCAAAAAATCATTCTTACGCCTTTACTATTAATGGTTATAATAAAGAAGGTAATAAAGAGACAATATCATTTCGGTTCAAAGATCCTTCTCAGCCCCGAAGGTTGATGACAGAACTCCCAATCTTGACAGGCTTAGGGTTAGGACAGTCTAGGAGTGAAGCAGAGATCACGGAACTTGAATCTGATGAAGGGATGCTTGAACCTCAGTCAATTGAACGCTACGAAGGGCAAGTTCTCTATGAGGAAGAAGGTGAAATGCTCTATGAGGGGCAAGATGAAAAGACATTCGATAAAGCTCAGTGTGCTGTGAGTATAAGAGTATATAACTGTAGCTATAATGAATATTTAGAAGCTAATCCATCTATTAAAATATGGGCTGAGGCAAATCCGGATCTAGCAAACAAAGAGAGAATAAGGCTGCAATCAATTGATTGACCATCTAAAACTTCAATGGTTAAATCATTACCTTCACGCTCATCACAGTAAACAAAGTTAATTGCATGATCACTCCTAACATTTATTTTGTCAAGAAAAAATATTTCCTCTTCAAAGCTATACTTTCTTAATGCTCCTGACCTCCAGCTGATATCCTAGATTCATCTAATTTCCGTCCTTAGACTGAAGCTTAAGTCTTTGTTGATTCGCCAATTCAGGTCTTCACTAAGACGAAGCCTTTACTGAAGGCTTTTGTTGAATATAAAGACTATAGATGCAATCATATTTATGAAGGAGAAAAGCACATCTTTGCTCTTATTTAATCTATTGCGATTTATACTTATTGACAGGATCAAACTCTAAACTTCCGGAAGATTTATTTGGCATTTTGTCTTTATTATTATCTATGGCCTTAAGTCGAATTCGTTCTTTTTTGGCTAGATCTGGATTTGCCTCAGCCCATATTTTAATAGATGGATTAGCCTCCAGATAAAGATCATAATTGCAATCATATTCACTAAGAACAACAGCACATCTATTTTCTTTTTTAGGATAAAGTGACCTATCTCTATTCATTGGCCCTGGTTCTATAACTTGGCCAGACTCTATGGCTCTTATTTCAGCAGCCGTTCTCCTCTGCCCCATTCCCAACCCAGTAACAACTGGAATCTCATTCATAAATCTTTTTGCAGGCTTACTATTTTTAAATTGGATTTGCATAGAAGTTTTTCTACCATCTACGTCATAACCATTAATCGTGAACTGATAGTCATGGTTCTTTGCGAGGAAACCCAATAGACCTATACCACCAAATAAAATTGTAGTTGCAACTCCAGTGCCTACGCTTGTAGACGAGTCACCTCCTCCCCCCCAACTAGTCACTCGCGAAACAGGGATAGATCCGTAAGGTGAGCTAATAAATTCAGAGTTAACATTGACAGTGCATTTGCTGCCGCCACAAAGGGCTTGATATGAACCTGCAAATGCAGGCAGCAAATTAAATGTACTAGTTGCCAAGAACGCAACAGCTCCTAAAAAAAATCGCCTATTAGCCATAATAAGAATTCGAATTTTATAATTATATGCCTCAATAGGTTAAAAGTCAAGTTCATTATTTCCCTGCATTCAATATCTACTGACCTTGCATGATGCAGTGACTTTGCCGCTTTTCTGGAATCGCAACACTCTTGAGTAGCGACCTTAATTCAACATCTTTGGCATACTTTAACTTGACTGCAAGTTTATATCTTTCAAAACATGAACCATTGAAATATTGGGCTGAAAGCCAGACAAGCTATTCAATCTATAAAGTCAATTACTACCAACATGAATACACGCACAACTCTACGAATAGCAGAAGCGAGAAAAAAGACTAAGCAAGAGTCAAAGATAAAGCCACTGCAAACTCCACGCAAACAACAGGAGCAGTCTCAGCCTCAATCCAACGCTCCAACTTAGAACAAAACCAATTCACAAGACCAGAAAGCGAAAGCAAAAGAGATGTTGGATTATCTTCAGAACTTACGTATCTACTGAGAAAAAATAACCCATATTTGTGAGGCCAGATAACGTAGATGGATGATTTGATATCTCCCCATAGCCCCTCTGCAACGCACGGCTATTTCTTGGAGATGTGATCTGTTAGGGCGCACAAGGTGCGTTAAGTCATTACTAGTAGACAACAAGTGGCCTGTCGGCCTATGTCCGTATTCAGCGTAAACATTGCGTAAGCGCCTATTTGACAGCCCCTCAAAGGCCTTCCAGCACAATCAATCTCCGCCTAGGTAGTGTAATCGGCGTTGATATGGGCGTAAATCTGACTACTCTGTGGCGTGCTAGGGCATTCGGATGAACATGGCTTGAAAAGGATCCAAAGACTTAACCAGTGTTAATCTGTTGTCGTTAATGTGGTACTGTTTAACTGTTGTATTCCTTGGGTCGAAGTGGTAAGGCTTAGCTGCTCCCCTTCTTGCTTGATTCTTGCTGGGCAATCTTGAACCACAGCAGAATGAAGTAAACCGATGAGATGCCTAGGAAGATCAACGTCAAGATCATCCATGTCCCCATGCTTAGGCCAAGTACGCCTGCATTGCGTGCGTCGCCGATTGTGGCGTAGGCCAGAAGAGTGGGGAATGTCAATGGGATCAGTTTGTTCTGGTTATCAGTTCAGCACGGCTCGGTGGTTGGTCGTTGAACCTTGCGCATTGAAAAAAGGAGCCCCTTTGCTTGATGGAGGCGCAATGAAGTCCAAAGTCGACTGCTCCCCATCACACAGCCACATTGACACTAGGAACAGGCTTGCAACCTGCCATGCGCAGAAACACTACTAATGGTGCCCCTTGTACTTTCATTAAGCCGAAGCGCTATTTGTAGGGGCTTGCGTCAATAAGCTCTTTCCCTTAGAAATAAAGCTCCCCATCACCCAGGCCCGTCGCGTCACGCGAGGGTCTTTTTTTTGTTGATCAGCCCCCCCATGGGGCTGCCATGAGCCTCCTTTTTGGGGGAGGGCATCATGCAGAAAGCTTGATGAGCGGTGATTCGATGAACGAACCGCAGCCGAAAGAGAGTTTGCTCAAGAAGAGTGGCCGAATCGGCGCAATCCTTGGTTTTGCCTGGATTACTCTGAATATTGTTGTGCCTTTGGCTTTGTTGCGGGTGCCTGCGGTGCAGCGCTGGCTCGTGGCATTTGACAACAAGCTCCCTTTTCACATTCCAGGAATTGGCTAGCTGCTTTTTGTTTCCGATTGCTGTGGTGCCCATGATTGGACAGGTGGTCACGCCCTCTCCAAGGTCAATAGCCTTGGACAACTCATCTGATTACAGAACAAAACCTGATGAGCCGAATTTTTGAACCTTTGGGCGGGTCTATAAGACGTTAAGTACAAGGGTGCGACAGGCTGGCGTTATGGGTAACGACTCCTCGAAATGAAGAGATGACGCACGAGGTCTCTCTTGCTGTGCTGGAAAGGGATGGTCGCTGGCTCCTTCAGCTTCGTGATGACATCGAAGGAATCTTGTCTCCAGGTCATTGGGGATTATTTGGAGGTCACTTGAATGCAGGGGAAACGCCTTTTCAGGCCGTGAACCGTGAACTTGTCGAGGAAATCAATTGGGCACCTGAAAATCTCCTCGTTCCTTGGTTCAGCAACCACAGCAGCACGCTTGTGGTACATGTATTTCGAGGGCCACTGTGTGTTTCCCTTGGCCAATTGCAGTTGCTTGAGGGTCAGGATATGACCCTGGCGACTATGGAGGAGCTGGCGAGTGGTGCTATCTGGAGCCCCAGACTTAGGGAGTTCAGACCGATTGCGCCAGGCCTGGATATCGTGCTGCAGCGTCAGCTCTCAGATCAAGACTGAAGCCAAGTTGTGTGGAGCAATATTTTGAGGTTTTGCGGAATTTCGATGCAGATAGATCTTGTAGGCCGATCCCTTGCCAAGACAGCAGGACAGGACTCTCTCCTTGTTGGGCTTTAGGGAAATTGAGGGGGGATGGCAGCCGCTAGTTCAACGATGATGATCACCTCGGTCAAGTGTGCGACTTCATGGAGGAGCTTTTCCCTCAGTTGGGCAGCCATGAATGACGTGGCTCTGGTCAGCTAGTTGCTTGAAGCAACCGACTATGCAGAGACAAACACTGCTCTTCATCAGAGAGGCACAGCCCCTCTCGCTGGTCATCAAGGCTGGAATTCAGATGGCATCCTTAAAGTCATTGTGCTGATACCAATTTCATGACTATTCCTGTGCTTCCAGCCGTTGTCACCTTGGCTGCCGCGATCGTCTACCAAGGAACCATGTTTGCTGTGGCATTTGCACGTAGCCAGTACAAGGTAAAAGCTCCAGCAACGAGTGGGCCAGAAGAATTTGAGCGAGTGCTGCGTGTTCAGCAGAACACCCTTGAACAGATGATGTTTTTCCTGCCGGTGTTCTGGCTAGCAGCTCTTTCTAGTAACACATCTGTTGCCTGCTTGATTGGCTTCATCTGGGTGGGCGCACGTATTGCTTATGGCATTGGTTATTGGAAAGCGGCCAGTCTGAGAGGCCCAGGCTTTGCCATTAGCCTCCTTGCCAGCGCAGTTCTTTTGGTGATGGCAATTGTTGGCCTATTTAACTAATATTTCGCGATCTTATAGGAAGCTTCAATCTGCAATATTGGCCTCTTCTGCCAGAAGTCAACATTGTGAGCTTCGTTTGCAGAGGCTGCGCACCTTTGGCTAATTGATTGGTTAGAAGAGAATAGGCTGAAAGATAGAGATGCCTTTCTTTTTCTAGCAAACTACAGCTAAAACTCTCATCTTTCAACTTTTGCCTGAAAACAAGGATTTGATTGTTTGATATTATGAATCAATTACCGTGTGTAGATTTCTAAGTAATGCTTTCCTAAGTAGATTCCTCAAGATTCTTCTTTTGCACAGCAATTGATTCGCTAAAGCCGGCGGCAAGAATTCCGGTAGGTATGGCGATGGCGCCAATTCCCATAAGAGAAGTTACTGAAGCGATAATCTTGCCTACCGCACTAATTGGCACGGAATCTCCATGCCCCACTGAGCTGACTGCATTAATTGACCACCAGAGGCATCTTGGTATTGACCCTAATAGATCAGGCTGAATTGATGACTCTGCAAGATACATTAATGTGCTGCTAATGAGTAAAAGTAATAATGTATAAACAGTAGATATCTGCAGCTCTTGGCTCTTGGATCTGAGTGCATAGTTGAAATGAAGAATGCTTTGCTTGAATCTTTCGCTGCGGCCAACCTTTAGAATCGTAAGAAGACGAATAATTCTAAGGATCTTTAGTTCTGTTCTTACGCCGATAAAGGAGGGGATAATTGCAATCAGATCAACAATGGCCATTGGTGAGAACATGTAGCGAATCGCGCCTTCTACACCCTCTCCATATTTGCCCTCAAGTGGGGCAGTCCACACTCGACAAAAATATTCAATGCAAAACAGACAGCCAATGATCCAATCGATGGCATCTATTTGTCCGCCAAACTGAAAATCAATTTGATTTTCAGTGCTTAGAACTGCAAAAAAGATTGAAACAGCAATTGTTGCGCCACTTAACTTATTGAATATCGATGTATTGCCTCCTGTGGATTGATTGATTATCTGTTCATGCAGTTTGAGGCGGAATCCCATGATGGTCCCCAAGGTTCCCTCTCCCTTTTGATTTCAATCCATCCTAGGCATGGGTCGCTCCAGCGAGCCTTGGCATGCCAGTTGTCCGGAGCTTTTCTGGTAGGCGTGAGCATGGATCTAGTTTGCTTAATTCTTTGGCTTTGACCTCGATCTGAGAGGATGATGAAGATGTCTTGCGGATCGTCATGCGTGCTCTTGTTTTCGCGATGGCTCTTGACTTGAGTCCACTGACGATTGGAGTGATTGTGGTTGTCGGAGTATTATTCATTGCGATGTTCGGGATTAGCTCGGCATTTGGTGGCTATCAGGGAATCTTCGATTGGACACAGGAGAAGCCAGGTGATCAGAAGAAAAGGTGAGAAATGAACCAATTCTAAACGATATTTTTCTTTCTTTAAGCAATAGATTAGGCAACATCTCATACCTAATCCATAGTGGTTATGGTTATCAAGTTACATTGTCTGAGAATGGATGCTTGTGCGGTGTTTGCAATCGTGGTTGTTGTTTACAGTTGGTGTTTTCAATACTCAAGAAACCACTTTTAACTGAAAATATTATGACCATTTTTTACAGGTCTTTTGCATCCAGCCAGCACCATATTGGTCGGAGGACTAAACAAAGTGACCATTGCTAATTAGTGTATCTCCATCGCTCAGCAGTTATTTGGTTCGTTTTAACGCTTGAATTGAACCATCAGTGGCTTTGACTTGATTTGTTTTTTTATTTCTTCTGCAATGGCAGCACTCTCTGAGTGGAGATTGGATTTGATTGCCCACCACAAAGCTATTGCTGAGACGCCTTTCAGCGAAATAGCCTGATCAGCATTTGGGCCAAGTGAAGCAAAGGCTTCAATAGCGATTTAAAGGATTTCAGAGATTGATTAAGAACTGATAGATCACACAAGGCTTATGCACTCAAGTATTGCTTAAGCGTATAATTGGTAATCTTTTCTTGTTTAGATCTGCAGTCGTGCGATACGGGCTAGTATCGGCTCTATGCCCGGATTGACTTCCGGAGATCTGATGAACGCACTCCGCCAAGCATGAGCTGAGCAAGTAGCCGGCAAGACTTGTGCCTCAACCTATTCACATCAATTGTGCGTTCTCAATTTGAATGAGTGAGAAAAGTCCCCCTGAACCTGTTGCCGGGGGGTGTGCTTTATTCGTTTGCAAACCCGTTCGCCATGATTTTTGCCCGAAGCAATTGCGACTAGGTTTGGCAAATTAGATGGGGGCCATTGCTGTCTTGATAGGTCCTTGTTTTGATAGAACTTCTCAAGATGTGTGGGCCCATCACAACAGCTCAGGTTGCAGGTCTTTCTGAGCAAGTGGTGAGTTCAGTAGAACAGTCGGTGGGTTTTGGCAGATTTTGCCTGGTTAGAACTTGGCAGGATGCAGCAGTGGATCTTCAGCGGACGATGGCTTGCCTGAGAAGACATTTTGCATAAATAAGGTGTCTGTCTCGTAAACAACACTTGCCTTTGGTTTTTGGTTGTCAAATTGGCCCCTCTTGGGATCGATCGCGACCGATTTGTAGCGAACTAAGGTCTTAGCGGATTCAGCAAAGGAATGTCTGAGCGAAATGATCCTGTTGAGCCAGAGTGAAGAGAGCAATCAGTGGTTCACTGCCTAGCCGTGTTGGTGAAAATCAGGAACCAGGCGTGTCTGGTTTGCTGTTCTGGAGCGATCGAGACCCCAAAGATGGCCCCTCTCTGAGGCAATCAGGATGGCCTCGTAGAGATCGCTGTTCCTGGCTTTGAATTGGCTTTTCTTCATGTAGGTAAAAGTACCGACAGGAGTGGCCTTGGATCAATGGAAATACCAAATCCTGATGCCTTGCATAGGCTTGCTTTATTGATCAGATCTCCAATTCTCAAGGTGATGCCGCACACCTTTTTGTTGTGTTGGTGAATTTCTCACGAGCGGTGGCCTGGTAAATTCGTTGATTGGTTGAATTTGCTTATGGCTCAGGTCACGGTAGGGGAGAATGAGGGCGTTGAATCGGCCCTGCGTCGCTTTAAGCGAGCAGTCTCTAAGGCTGGGATATTTTCTGATCTCAAGCGCATTCGTCACCACGAGACCCCAGTCGAGAAGTACAAACGCAAGGCTCAGCAACGTCGTCGTAGTCGCAGACGTTGAGTCCACTCCAATCGAGCAGTTGATCCCTCCTGGTAGCTCTTGCCTTGATGACTAATGTCTGCTGGTTGGGTCCAAGAAGATTCTCCTGGGAATGATTTTTTTGCTGATTTGCCATTAGAGATGCGACAGCATTGACGCATCCATTGCTTATCGGCGCACATTGAGCTGGAGGTGAATCTGATCGGTTTGATGCTTCAACTGAAGCCATACCTCCTTGCGCCAGTTCCTTGTTAGTGGTGTAAGCGGTGCGCCGAGACAATCGTGAACGTCGTTTCTGCACGGCTTGTGTGAATGGTTTTCATTGGCCGTGGAACGCTCAATCCCAGCTGGTCAAGTTGAGATCAAGTTCCTATGAGCTGTTCTGGCTCTGGGTGCGTTTTGGCCGAGGGGAGGCGAACGAATCTTTGCGCGGCAAGTGGTCACCTAGACAATCAACCATGGCCACCATTACGCCATCGGCAGGGCGATAAGCTCTTATTCCTTAGTTGGTACGCTAAATATGGTATTCGTATTGCAAAATAGGCCTAAACAAGGGGGTAAGAGTTGCAAGGATATCCCTGACCTCTAGCCACCAGCTCGATGGTTGACGAAGGCTGAGCCCTAGGGATCAAATTGTTGTCTTAGCTTGAGCGAAGAATGTGATCAATCGCATTTGGATGCTCATGGACGAATTTGATCGTTTCCATGGCAACCTGCCTGGCCTCAAAAGAGTCATTCGCATAGGCACAGAATTCGCACCGATGACTCTGAGCATCGCGATAGCTGATGGTGTAACCGTGGCGGCTCATTAGCCCAGCCATTCAATTGATCATTTACATCCTTGCTCAGCAGAGTATGGAGTTGCCACTAATTGTTCAAAGAAGTGAGCGAATGCACAAGAACCAAACTTTTTCAATGCTCTTCTTCACCACATCAATTTCCGGATCAGTGATCATTCGTCTATTGAGCGTGGGCCTCCTTTCCATAGCCTTGTGAGGGCTCACTGACAGACTCTGGCAAAGGCACATCGTGATTTGCTGCAGTGGAAGGGTTCCCTGGATGATCCATGAAAAAGGTCTCCTCCGTCGGCTTGGCAATTGCCGCAAATGTCTTTCTATTCGTTTGGGCTGCGATCAATAGCCCCGTTGGTTAAAGATTTAAATCCCTCTGCCTAGCAGCATCAAACACCTCAACCATCAATGGACGTGCGGGTTTTTGTTAAAGCGCATGCAAAAGCCTTGCTATTAAGACGGGGTTTTGCTTATTCGTTCCACCCTTAGGGCAGTGAACCCTTTTTCTTGTCGTCCTTGACCTTTGACCATAGCGTCTGCTTGCTTCTGGAGAGATGCAGTGGCTTGGATCAAGTTCAGCAATGCGCCTGATCCCAGCACTCTGGCACTGCAGACTAAACCGGTTTGTGGCATTGAAGTCTCATGCCTAAAAGGGGTTGCACTGCCAGCTTTGTTCATGGTCAACTTTCGTTGATGAAAAACGCTCAACCAAGCGTTGCCAATTTGATTGCTTCCATCAAAGCAGCCGTTTCAGCAGCCATTTGATGTGTCTTGCTGCCTTCACTCCTCACAAGATGCAGTTCTCTATGGATTCGCTTTTCTCGTTGAGTATCGGCTGAGGCCTGAGAGCTGATTGAGTGCTTAATTGAGCTGGCAACAGTGATCATTTGTATCCCCTCTGAGAATCTTTTGTTTGCTGAACTCCTACATTGTTTGTTGCGTTGACCCAGTTTGAAGAATGCTGATGGCATGGACGCCTTCTTCTCCAATGGCAACCATGGCAAGCGCTCGATAGGGATCAAATGAAAGACCAGGAGGGCTTAGAGCGCATGGTTGATCTGTTTAGCGGCGTGAGGTTTGTTCCAGCACTGGCGCGCGCGCGCGCACAACTACTCCTACGGTTGAGGAGCCTTCGCGGTGTAATTAGCTACCCGCTCGGCTTTTGCCTGTTGGATGTAAGGCTTTTGCCAGCTGAGGGGGATCTCTAGTAGGGCTTTGGGGCCGGTGATTGCTTCTGCCAGGAAGATCACCGCCGCAAGACTATTGGCTGTGATGTGCAGCCATCGCCAGCGCAGATCACGCAGGACTTCTTGTCGGGATGCCAGCGAGAACAGCATCAGCCCAACGAGACCAATGCCACCCCAGAAATGCGATTGCCAGAATTCTGCTTTGAGGGGGTTGTCACCGAGGCGGAAAACTTCTGGCTGCATCCCAAGCACGATGACACCTGCCCAGCAGAGTAAGGAGGAGCCTGCTCGATAGGCGGGTCTTTTGTCTCGCCAGGTTGTCAGCAAGGCGATGCAACTTCCAATGAGTACCAGTAGAAGCCATCCAGCACGGATCAGACCTCCCTCAAACTCCGTTAGCGGATGTTCAGTGCTGATCATCACCACCAGAGCAAGCAGCACGATTGCGATCACTCCGGCTGAGAGCCATCGTCCGAGATTGCTGTGCACACTCCCGACATTGGCTGGACTTTCGCTCTGGCGTTTGAGCCGACGACTGCGGGTTTGAAGTGACAGGTTTAGGACTACCCCCAGTAGGGGGTAGATCAAGGCTACGGCGAAAATCGGGTGTAGCAACCAGATCCAGTCAAGGGTCTGCATGGTGAGGGTCTGGCCGGGGAATCACAAGGGAGACACAATTGGATTAGCAATGGTGCTAAAGCCTGCACGCCATCGCTTAGAGCTTATTGAGTTGAACTGGATAGAGAATCTCTCCGTTTCTGGGTCCCTGATTCTCTGCCTATCGAAGGAGCTTATGGGAATTCAGGTGGTTGAAGTTACTCAGTGATTCTACAAACCTGCCTAATCCTTGAGAGTGAATGATTATTTTCGCTGCTTGGCTAGCTAAGTAAGCATTTTGAATTAGCTCAAACCCCTTTGCCGTTGCAACAGTGATGAATAGAGTTTGATTGGGATCTAAGAGGATGAAGGTCAAGCCATCAGGAATGTTTCTGAGGTGCCATGTCTTTGCTGATATAAGCAGGAGCGATCATGAGCTTGTCAGCAATTGTCAATGGGATTCGAGTGAAGAACTGAGCCTGTGCTTGTGGCGATACTTTGCTGCTGTTATTAGTCCGCATCAAAACCAATACATGAATAAGGGGCTTGGGGGAGGTTTTTAGCCGAGTGGCGAATGAACGAGATACGTTCTTTGATTAGCTCCGCAATGCTGATCATTTGAATCAAATTTCTCTTGCCTAGCCTTGGTTTTGGCTTGCCTACAGACTAAGAGCTACTTTTTGGCAGATGTTCAAAGGAAGAGCTAAGTCGAAGGCAATTCAGTCATGCGCATCAGAAGGGGCCCCTTGCTTAGAAAATAAGGCGAAGGCGGAACTGTTGCTACTAATGATTCAGGGCTTGCTGGTCATAGGTGAGGTGAGCTACGACTAGCTCCTAACTGAGGCGATAGATGAGGGGCATTTTTGAGCTGTTGCTGGCCTGGCGTTGGCCGCTAGCCGTTATCGTGAGCACAGCCTTTTTAAGCAAGGCTTTAATCGTGGTTACTCGCGCGGGCATTCGTGTTGAGATTTTCACCAGACGTCCTATCAAGGTTTCCACTGGACCATCAGCGATTCAGGCCGAGGTCACCAAAGTAAGGCTTTAGCGGCTGAAACCTTTTTGACCCTAGGCAGGGAAAGACTCTGGCAATTCCGTTAAATATATAATGCTTTCGAAGAACTAACTTCTTTCTTTTGAGAGACAAAACAATCAATATCCATCGACATGATCAACATGGGTTCTTCTCAATACTGTCTACTATCTTTATGGCCTGATTGGCAGGGTTTGTTATCCAGTTAATTCCTCTTTGAGCCTTGCTCACTCCACGCAGCCATGCCTGATCGCGAAGCCAGCTGCTTGAGTTCGATCGCATATGTCAAGCTTGGTGATGATTTTACTTTGGGGCAAAGTATCGTAGTATTTGCAATGTTATTGAGCTTCCATCAAGGCATCCTTAAAGATTAATCGTAGAGTTCAGTAAGGATAATTTCAAAAGGGGAATTTAAAACCTTGATGCTCATCTAACTTCCTTTTGCCTGTCTAACATGAAGAGAATCTATTGCTTAGACGCGCTTAATACAAGTTATGGCCTTCCATAGAAATCTGGAAAAACCTGATTGGAGAGTGTAAGTCTCCAGAGCTGCAGAACTTGGTTTTTAAACACGATCGACTGACGTTGATCGAAAAAAGTTTCTGCCGTTCTTACCAGATCAATTTATGGATTCGTGCGTGAGCAAGGAAAGACCCTTGGATGATCCGGGCACCCAAGGGAGTGAGTCGCTGTATCTCCACGCATAGAGATCATGAATGATCCAGAAAAAACCGATGTAGGCAATGATCCAAAGACATGTATTCGTGCTTACCACTTGGTTGATGATGTTGGAGTGATCGAACATTCACGCGATCAAGCGAGCTTTGATCAACCCTTGCAAAATAAGGGCCATCCGCTTGGCTGATCCTCAAAGGCCCGTCTATTGCTTTGAGATTTGGCGAGCGGATGGCCAACCGGCAAATGGTGAAATTGGCGTGAAAGGCATTACTGATGAGCCAATGGGCAACGTGGTGATCGGTATGAACGAACTGATGCAATCACAAAAATGCCTTTCTGGGATTGCGCTCAGAAGGTAGAGGCAGACCTCTAGATCAAGGCCATGACATTGATGTGGAGCGGTGGGATCCACAGATGTGCAACTAGAAAATGCCTTGGGGAGGGGCATTTCTGCCCAATAGGGATGAGGTTATTCACGCCCAGGAGTGAAAAAAAGAGATCTCAGTCGTTTTTGCTGCGTCGCTGATGAGCATCACCGTCAAGGGAGTGCCTCTAACGACGAGGTCCAGCTGTTGTGGAGTGCTTTTGATCAAGCCATCTATTCCCCGATGCAAGTTGATTGGCGAAAACCGTACAAAGATCATTTTGGAGTGGCTTTTTAATCCCAACCGGGCCTGGTTCTCCGTACTGTTTTTGTTCGGTCTAGGCCTCTACGTCGACCAAGCTGTAAAAATCTCTCTTAGAACACCATGTACTCCCTCTTTGACGAGTTTTCCTCTAGTGCAAGCTTCTACAAAACACGTCCTCGCGTTTCTGTGATCAGTGATTCTGAGTTCAAGGCTGATCAGGATCGCCAGAACGCAGAACGTGTTTCTCATCTCGAGAATGTAAGGGCCGATTTGCTCGATTCAGTCAACAAAGTTGAAGCACAGATTGAGGCGCTTCAAACAGCACTGCCGCAAGCCAAGCAAGCCATCAAGGCACCTGTCGCTGATCCTGCCGCAGAAAAGGAGGCCTGCTCGCGCTCGGCATGACAAGAATTTTTTGGGCAAGGACGAACCACTACAATCTCAGTGGCGATTCATGAAGCCCCTGCTAGTGCGTAGGCTTTCTATTTCCTGCAAGTAGCTGCAATGATTGGCAAGAAAATTAACTGATAATGCTCCTACAAGTTCTCCTTTGGCAGCTTCAAACTCACCTGCTAAATAGTTCTGATAATCTGCATTGTGCTTGGCCTAGCTGGCAAATACAGCAGAGACAGGGAAAAATCAAGCATCACACCCGCTATCGTCAATGGTGATTCGCACCGCCCACTGACTGAGCAAATCGTGCTTGCCATCAGAGAGGAGAGTGTCTTTATGCAGTCGATGTAAGGAGAATATCTTTAGAGCTTCTTAACTGCATTACAAAGGCCGCCCATCTCCCTTAGTTAATTCGTAGGGATTTTGTCGTTGATGTTGTGCGACTCACCAGGAGCAAGACGATGGCTGCATTTGAACTTGCGTTGCATTATTAAAAACCTGCATCTGAGCATCTTTTGTTGAGCTGCTTTTCATAGTCATTTGGGTCAATAAACCCTTTCCCATAAGCACCCCGGTTAAAGACAATCCCTTTCACTAGAATGTTATAGGCAAACTCCGAAGCCATCTCTCCTTTTCGCCACTGCTCGCAGTAAAAGCGCGCTAATTCTTCTTCTGACATTTGCTTTCCGCACCCAGCCATGGTGATGGCAAATGCCACAAGCGTAAGCATGACCTTTTTTACGATGTCAACTAGAACCAAAACATCTTCATGGAATAGCAAAGTGAATACTCATAAATCTTTTAAGCCATAAGATGTTTATGGGGCGATTTAGTGAGATCGTAGGAAGGTGCATTGCGCCTATCTGTGTGAGGAACCAAATGAAACTCTTCCAGCAATTGCTGGTGGCTCCTGCTGCCTTGGGCCTGATGGCGCCAATGGCGGCTAATGCCGCAGACCTAGACATCAAAGGT
>QCLC01000007.1 GCA_003214855.1 Prochlorococcus sp. AG-412-I05
ACCCAGCGAACTGGAGCAACTCCTCAACGATGGCTAAAAGTTAAAACTAAGCGATGACCTCCTTTGTCGCCACCTACGAATCTGCAAGTGGTCAAACACGCACGATGACCATCAAAGCGGCCGACCTAACAACAGCAAAAAAGTTACTACGTCGTCGTGGAATACGAGCAACTGACCTGCAAGAAACCCTCAACAATAAAGGACAAGAAAATAGAAAAAAAATTGACCGCCAAAACAACACAAAATCATCAAAAAGTGGACTATTTTCCATCGATCTAAGTGCCGCTTTCGAAAAGCCTCCAGGTGTAAAAGAAAAAGCAGTTTTCGCAAACAAATTCGCAACTCTGGTAGATGCAGGCGTTCCGATCGTGCGCAGTCTCGACCTAATGGCTAGTCAGCAGCGGCTGCCTATGTTCAAACGTGCCTTGATGAAGGTGAGTCTTGATGTAAATGAAGGCAGTGCCATGGGCACTGCTATGCGCCAGTGGCCAAAGGTATTCGATCAACTCAGTATTGCCATGGTGGCAGCCGGAGAAGCTGGTGGTGTTTTGGATGAAGCTCTCAAGCGACTCGCCAAGTTATTAGAAGACAATGCTCGACTCAAAAACCAAATCAAAGGGGCCCTGGGATACCCAGTCGCCGTGCTGGTGATAGCGATCCTCGTATTCCTAGGCATGACCATCTTCTTAATCCCCACCTTTGCAGGCATCTTTGAAGATTTAGGCGCCGAGCTGCCGCTATTCACCCAGTTGATGGTCGACCTAAGCAAATTATTGCGCTCCTCCTATTCCCTGCTATTAGCAGGTGTCCTACTGGTGTGCGCTTTGATTTTCAACCGCTACTACGCCACTTACCAAGGACGACGTCAGATCGATCGACTGACGCTGCGAATTCCCCTATTCGGAGATCTAATCATCAAAACTGCCACAGCTCAATTCTGCAGAATCTTCAGCTCACTGATCAAAGCAGGCGTACCAATCCTGATGTCACTAGAAATTGCCAGTGAAACCGCTGGCAATTCAATCATTTCCGACGCCATTCTTGAATCACGCACCCTTGTGCAGGAAGGGGTGCTCCTTAGTGTTGCCTTGGTTCGCCAAAAAGTGCTTCCAGAAATGGCCTTAAGCATGTTGGCCATTGGCGAGGAAACCGGAGATATGGATCAAATGATCAGCAAGGTGGCTGATTTTTACGAAGATGAGGTCTCTACCACGGTGAAGGCTCTTACCTCAATGCTTGAGCCCGCGATGATCGTAGTCGTGGGTGGCATCGTGGGCTCCATCCTGCTGGCGATGTATCTCCCCATGTTCACGGTGTTTGATCAGATCCAGTAACAAGCTGCAAACCCTTTGCAATGGCCTGACCAGCAAGCCAACCGCTGGTCCAACAATGCTGAAAGTTGAACCCTCCCGTCAGCCCATCCACATCAAGAAGTTCCCCAGCAAAATAAAGACCTGGACACACTCGACTCTCCATCGTCGCGAGATTCACTTCGCCCAACTTCACTCCCCCAGCCGTAACGAACTCTTCTCCAAATGGCCCCTTGCCACCGATTGAGTAACAGCTGGAAACCAAAGCTTCAAACAAAAGACGTTCCAAACGGGCAGGACAATCCGCCCATCGCAAATCCGGATTAGCACCCACTTGAACCAACAAGGACAACCAAAGACGACGGGGCAAGTTAGGCACAGGACGAGCTGATCCCAGAGTGCGTCGACCTTGGTGATGACGTAGGTCACGCAGTGACTGCTTCACCAGATTGTGACTACTCATGCCAAGCCAATTGACAAAAAGTTTTCCCCGATAGTGATCACCTTGCAAAACCCTTGCAGCAAAAGCAGTAAGCCGCAGAATGGCGGGCCCACTTAATCCCCAATGCGTAATCAACACCCTGCCGGTCTGCTGAAAGTTTTGACCTCCTGCCTTAAGACTGAGATGAACGCCATCGAGAGCCAAACCAGAACAGGCGATTAATGCAGGTGCCTCCAGAGCAAGACTGAACAGAGAAGGAACAGACGGCACAAGCTGATGACCCATCGCTGCCGCCAAGCGACGACCACTGGGATGCCCACCCGTAGCCAATAAAACCCTTTGAGCCTGCAAAGAAGAGCCATCCCGACATTGAACTAAAAACCCTGCAGCACCCCGACGCTCCAAACTCTTTACAAGCTTCTGACTGCGCAAGCGGACCCCAGCAACCACTGCTGCCTGCTTCAGACACGCCACCACTGCAGAGGAGCAATTAGCCACAGGGAACATTCGCCCATCCGGCTCTGCCACAAGCTCAAGGCCCCGATCGGCAAACCAAGCCACCGCATCACCGGTAGCAAAACGGCTAAAGAGGCCCCGCAATGGGCGTTCACCTCTGGGGTAATGGGTCACCAAATCAGCTGGCTCCCAACAGGCATGAGTCACGTTGCAACGGCCGCCACCACTGATCTTCACCTTCGTCAATGGCTCAGAGGTGGCCTCCAACACATGAACACAAGCCAAACCCTCCTCAGCCGCGGTGATTGCCCCAAAAAAACCTGAGGCACCACCACCAACAACGATCAAATCAACTGGCGGGTCGGAAAGTAAGGGCAACTCCGTTATTGCAATAGCGCTTGCCGGTTGGCCTGGGACCATCATTGAAGACATGTCCCTGATGTCCACCACAGCGCCGGCAGTGATATTCGCTACGAGGAAAAATCAATTTGAAATCTACTTTCGTTTGAATAGCCCCAGCAAGGGGCTCCCAGAAACTTGGCCAGCCAGTACCACTATCGTATTTCGCCGCAGAAGAAAACAACGGCAGATCGCAACCTGCGCAGTGATAGATGCCCATACGCTTCTCCTTGTCGAGAGAACTCGTAAAAGGGCGCTCGGTTCCCTCCTCTCGAAGCACCCGATAAGCCTCAGGGGAAAGACGCTGACGCCACTCTTTATCGCTGAGCGACCAAGCAGGATCATCAGCCCTCGAAGCAGCAAAGGCTGCTGCAGGTCTCCTATAAACACCAAAGGCTCCTGCAATAGTGGCTATCAGCAGAGAACGACGACTCAATAACAAAGTAGTAATGGGCATAAGTGCAGCCAAAATCAATGACCTTGTTTCTAGGAAAGCGCAACACAGCGATGAAGGCAGCATGAATCAATGATTGCTTCTTTCACGCCACTGGTTGATGGTGCTTATCGGTTCAGCGTGGCTCCAATGCTCGACTGCACAGATCGACACTTCAGGGTACTAATGCGACAAATCAGTCGCCGGGCTTTGCTTTACACGGAAATGTTGGTGGCCCAAGCTCTGCATCACAGCAACCGTCTTGATCATCTGCTCGATTTCGACAACATCGAGCATCCCCTATCTCTACAAGTAGGGGGCGATGATCCAAAAATGCTGGCAGAAGCAGCGCGCCTGGCCGATGCATGGGGTTACGACGAAATCAACCTCAACGTGGGATGTCCCAGCTCAAGAGCAAAAGCAGGCAACTTCGGTGCCTGCCTAATGGCTAACCCTGATCAAGTCGCACGTTGTGTTGAAGCGATGGCGATGGCGAGCCCTCTTCCAGTCACCGTGAAACACCGTCTAGGAATTGATGATTTCGATAGCGACGCTCTACTCATGACCTTTGTCGACCGAGTGTCCATCGCAGGAGCCACTCGCTTTGCTGTGCATGCACGAAAAGCCTGGCTAGAAGGACTTGACCCCAAACAAAACCGCACGATTCCACCACTTCAATATCAACGAGTCACCCATCTCAAGCAACAACGCCCGCAGCTCACTATTGAAATCAATGGAGGACTAGAGCACCCAGCCGACTGCCTAACAGCGCTGCAAACCTGTGATGGCGCAATGGTGGGGCGAGCAGCGTATGCCCATCCGCTCCGCTGGCAGACCATGGATGAGCTGATCTATGGAGAACAACCACGCTCAATCAATGCTTCTCAAGTCATAGAAGGATTACTCCCTTATGCCGAAACCCACCTGAGCCGAGGTGGCCGGCTATGGGATCTTTGCCGACATCTTTTACAACTCGTTGAAGGGGTACCGGGCGCCAAATCCTGGAGGCGAGACCTTGGCAGCAAGGCTCAAAAAGCCGATGCCAATCTAAGAGTGCTGCAAAAAGCAGCCCAGCAACTTGAAGATGCCGGGCTATAGGGACTTAACTCAGCCCTCCGCTCCCCCATATCCGCTGTAGCTGTCACCACCTTCACCCTCAGGTGCAGCACCTCCCCTACGACGACGAGTGCGACCCTCATCATAGGAACTTGTTTCAGGAGAAGCTCCGCCATAACTGCGATCTTCCCAACCACGAGCTCCGGAACCACGATATCCACCACCGCCGCCGCCATATCCACCACCGCCACCGCCATATCCGCCGCCGCGACGGGGCGCACTGCCACGTGGCTCTGCCTTATTAATCCTCAAAGGGCGACCCATCATTTCCGCCCCTTGAAGAGCTTCGATAGCCGCAGGCTCAGCTGCCTCATCAGCCATCTCAACAAAAGCAAAGCCCCTTTTGCGTCCTGTGTCGCGTTCCAAGGGCAAAGCACAATTCGCAACCTCACCAAAAGGTGCAAACAATTCAATAACGTCTTCCTGCTCAGCGCGGAAGGGAAGATTGCCGACGAAAATACTCACTTTCCTTGTGGACCGTAAAAAAAGAAGTGGACCAATTGGCCAGGTATAGCCATTAGTTCATGATTCGGGAATGAATCAATCCACCTTTGGCGCTATCAGCGTAGACCCGCCGAGGCATTTCGATCATGACAGTCCGGAATCAAGGCGGCTACGCCAGTGACGCAGTTGCTCCTCAACTCGATCAAAACCAGTGCCACCTTCACTAATCCGCACAGCCACAACCCGCTTTGGAGCCAATGCTTCATGCAAATCCTCAGCAATAGCGGAGTGAAATTCCTGCCATTGTTCAAGGCTTAGATCACAAAGCAAAATCCCTTCGTCTAAACAACGCTTCACAACCGCACCCACCAGTTGGTAGGCCTCCCGAAAGGGCACTCCTTTAGCAACAAGGTAGTCAGCCACATCAGTGGCATTGGAAAAATCGGATTCAACGGCAGTAGCCAGGCGTTCCGAACAAAACTCCAACCCTTGCTCCATCAAAATCGACATGGCTTCCACACAATCTTTAGTAGTGCGAACGGTGTCAAAAAGAGCTTCCTTATCCTCCTGAAAATCCTTGTTATAAGCCAATGGCAATCCCTTAATCATGGTCAGAAGACCCTGAAGGTGACCAAACACACGACCACATTTGCCTCGTACCAATTCAGGCACATCAGGATTCTTCTTCTGAGGCATCAAGCTGCTGCCAGTCGCACAACGATCGCTGAGACGCACAAATGCAAATTCCTCAGACGCCCAGAAAATCACCTCCTCCGCCAGGCGACTGAGATGGACCATGACCAACGAAGCCGCCGCTGTGTACTCAACAGCAAAATCGCGATCACTTACCGCATCAAGACTATTCGCGTAAATACACTCAAAACCAAGTGATGATGCTGTATTTTGGCGATCAATCGGCACTGATGTTCCTGCAAGGGCAGCCGCGCCAAGCGGCGAAATATTGACTCGTGCGCGAACATCTTTAAGCCGATCTCTATCCCTTTGAATCATCTCGATATAAGCCAAAAGATGATGGGCCAAGCAAAGCGGCTGAGCACGCTGTAAGTGGGTGTAACCGGGAATCAAAGTTTGACGATGGGATTCTGCCTGTGCCAAAAGAGCATGCTGAAACCGCTCCAGTTCACAATCCAAATCATCCAAGCGACGCCGTAACCACAAGCGCAGATCCGTGCCTACCTGATCATTGCGACTTCGGCCGGTATGAAGTTTCTTGCCTACAGGCCCCAATAAAGCGATCAGACGCCGTTCAACAGCGAAATGAACATCTTCATCAACAAGTCCAGGCTGAAACTCTCCTGCCGCTGCCTCTGAGCGGATTTTCTCAAGGCCACCCTCAAGCTGATCCGCCTCTTCAAGACTGATCACTCCACATTCGCCAAGCATGCGTGCATGAGCGATAGACCCATCCAAATCTTCTTGGAGCAGAGTGATGTCAAAGCTGATGGAAGCATTGAACCGCTCAATAACCGGATGCAATCCCTCTTCAAACCTTCTGCTCCAGCCTTCTGCAGAACCACCGGTTACTCCACCATCTGCCATCCCTTCATGAGCAGCGAGTCAACAGCTTGTCAGGCCAGGGACACGGAAGGCAGCGTTACCTCCTCTGGCACTTTCAAAACCACCATTGAGGCATCATCTTCCAGTTGATGGTCCACACCGACAAACCGATCCAAACGGGCAAATAACTGATCAAGAATCCCCTGTGCGCCTAAACCACTTCGACAAGATCCCTCCATTGTGCGAATCAAGCGAGCTTCATCAAAACGATCTCCGGTGATGCCAGGAGCTTCGGTCACACCGTCTGTGTAGTAAATAATCACGTCACCAGGCTTGAGCAAAATTTCACCACAGCTGTAATCCGCCTCTGGTTGAAGTCCAATCAACAAACCAGGCACATCAAGCCGACTCACACTGCGTTGCTCAGCTCGCCAGATCAGCGGAGGATTATGAGCAGCATTGGCATAGCGAAGACGACGCGTGCGCGGATCGTAGTCAGAATAAAAAAGAGTCACAAACCTATGGGACTGAGCCAAGTCCTCTTGAGCTAGCTGATTGAGATCATGGAGAATCCGATTGGGCGGCAAACCACTTAACACCTCGGCACGCAACATGCCCCTGAGCATGGTCATTAATAAACCAGCAGGTACACCCTTACCCATCACATCTCCCATCACCAGACCCCAACGACCTCGTTCCTTGCGTCGACCGATCAGTTCTGGACGAGTAGGGATGAAATCGTAATAATCGCCGCCGACCTGAAAGGCGGGACGGCAACGAGCCGCAAGCTCGACACCTTCAATCACAGGACAACGATCCGGCAAGAGCTGAGCCTGAATCTCTGCCCCGATACTGAGTTGACGATCCACCCGCTCGTGAAGACGAGCCTCCTGAAGCATCAGATCGTTCTCAATAGCCACGCCAGTAAGGTCAGCCACCAACTGCACATGGCGACGGTGAACATCACTCCAAATCAGCGCTGCTTGAGGATCAAAAACATAAAGCCTGCCACGCTGCTGCCCGCGAGCAACTAATGAGGTGGCAAACATCCCGGCCCTAGCCAAATGACGCTGAACCAACTGATCCATAGCAAGAACCTGTGCCTCATCAGTACCGAAACCTGTGGCAAAACCTGCTTCAAATGAAGCCAACTGCCTCACTAATTCCTGACTCTGATCAAATGGAACTGCCTGAAGCTGCTCCCTCCACAAACGACCATCAGCCTGAAAAGGCACGAGCAATGCTCCTTGTACGCCCACCAGGCGGGAGGCCACCACAGGGACCAATTCGAGAAAACGATGCAGATTGGTGAAACTGCGAAGGGCAAAACCCAACGAAACCAACAAGTCCTGATTTCGGCGCTGCTCCCTCGACAAGCTATCAAGCAATTGCCGCAAGGACGTAGAGGCTGACACCTGCTGAGAAGCGCTACGAAAAAAAGGAGTCGGATGTCGCCGTGGCGGCTTACTGCTCACAGCAACGGCACAGCAGGGTTAGAAAGTTAGCAAGATCAACTGCTGCAGGCCGCCGCCAGAACATCAATAGTTAGCCAAGAGTGCCTCAACAAATTCAAAACTGTTGAACGGTCGTAAATCACGAATCCCTTCACCAGCGCCGATGAAACGAATCGGCAAACTCGCTTCTGAAGCCACCGCTAAGGCCACGCCACCACGAGATGTGCCATCCAACTTGGTAATCACTACCCCTGTAAGAGCTGCCGCCTGGGCAAAAGCCATGGCTTGTCGCAATCCGTTCTGACCTTGACTGGCATCAAGTATCAAAAGAGATTCAACCCTGGCTTCAGGTGCTAAACGATCAATAATTCGTCGAACCTTCTGTAGCTCCTCCATCAAATTGTGCTTTGTCTGCAATCGACCAGCTGTGTCAACAAGCACAAGGTCTGTTGATTTAGATCGGGCCGCACCAATTGCATCAAACACAACAGCAGCAGGATCAGCATTGGCAGTGGAATTGGCTATGACCGGAACACCACTGCGAGCACCCCACACCTTTACCTGTTCAACAGCAGCGGCCCGGAAGGTGTCAGCAGCAGCTATCAAAGCCGTGTAACCACTGCGTACTGCCAAGTTTGCCAACTTACCAAGAGTGGTGGTCTTGCCAACACCATTGACTCCCACAAATAACCAGATATTGAGACGACCCCGTTCTGGCGCCAAAAGATCAGTGCCAGTGTCATGAATCGGAGCCTCCAAAAGATTACAAAGTTGTTGTTTAAGAAAGCGAAGTCCTTCAGCAGGATCCACAACTTCTTCGTTCATTCGACGACGAAGCGCATCCAGAACTTGATCCGTAGCTTCAACTCCCGCATCAGCTCTCAAAAGTAATGTTTCAAGGTCATCAAGCACCTCAGGGCTAAGGGGATCATCTCCGAGGTTTTCCAAAAGGCCTTTAACAAAACCTTGACGGGTCTTTTCAAGACCACGCCTGAGTCGACCCAACCAATCAATCTCCTCTAAAGAAATTTTTTCCGGCTTGCGCCCCTGGGCAGCAAGCACTTCTGCAGACCACGCAAAGGTTTCGTCAAACTCACCAAGCTTGGGTTCAGGCGACGTTTCCGAAAAATGAGATTGCTCAGCTAGTTGAGGCGAAACCTCCTCAACCCTTGCTTCAAGCTCTTGTTGACGAGCCTGCCTCTGAAGCGCAGCTTGCTCCAATAAAGAACCCTTAGCCTTAAGACTTGAAGACTGAGCAGTAAATTCAGGTTGAACATTCGCAGTAAGGGCTGTTTCGCTAGCAGAGTCAATCTCAACTGAAGCCTGTGACGTTTTCTGCTGCTCTTGCTGTGCTTTTAAGCGAGCGTAAGCACTGCGAGCCCACTCCAAAGAGGATTCCTCCTCGTTCATTTGAGAAGATTCCTCTTGATTATTAGACGAATCGGAGCTGACCTCCTTAGAGCCTTCTGCCTTCTCCTCTAAAACTTTCTCAGTAGAAGCATCGTCACTGGCTTGACGATTAAACCAGTCGTAAACCATTAGGCCAAAGTCACAGTAGAGGCATCATGCAATCGTCTCAAGACACCATTAATCATGCGACGCCCTTGATCATCACTGTAGCGATGGGCCAATTCAACAGCTTCATTGCAAGCCACAGCAGATGGAGTCTGAAGAGCAGTCAAGTCCACCACCGCCAACCTCAAGATATCGCGATCAATCCGAGGCAAACGACTCAAGCGCCAGCCCTCCATAACAGAATCAATACTTGCATCAATGCTGTTACGTTGTTCTATCACCAACCTCACACGCTCTAAAGCCCCAATCCGAATCTGCTCCTGGTTTCCTAACGCCAACAAACGCGGGATTTCCAAGCTTGTTGAAACTCCATTAATGACCTGTTCTGCACCAATAAGACAAGCCTGTAAATGCTCACGAACCTGACTCATAGAGCTCGCATCACGATCTTGAAACTCACTATCGAGTAAATGCTGTTGAGCATTCTCAAGCTCAACAGCACAAGTATCAAGACCCTCTCTCCAGTGCTGACTCAGGCTATCAAAAGCCTTCTGAAGAAGACTCTCCAAAGATATTGTTTTCAACCTCGAATTTTCACGTTCAGGAATCTGACCTAGCACCAAAAGAGCCAGTTCTCGAGCAAGTGATCTGGACTGCATGATCGACACAAGAACGGGAGGAGACGAACTCAAACCTGGGTTGTAGTCGTAGAAGATGGGGCGGTATTAGAACGCAATTGAGTCATCAAGCTTGAGAAACTGCGATTCATAGGAGGCTCTTGTTCATCAGGGTTCACAATTCCTGCTGAAATAATTGTGCGGAAAGCATCCTCCACGGAAATATTTAAATTGCGAACAGAAGACTCCGGCACCAAGGTATACCAACCTGTGGTGGGATTGGGGGCCGTGGGAATAAATACACTCAGCAAGGGCTGATCCAGCTCAGCTTGTAGTGAGGGACCTACCAAACCGGTCACAAACCCAACACTAAACAAGCCCTCACGAGGATATTCGACCAACACCACTCGACGAAAACGCTTCGAATTGTCTCTTAGGAAAGTTTCCAAAAGCTGCTTAAGGGTCTTATAAACCGAACCAGCAAGAGGTATCCGAGAAAGAGTTCCCTCACCAAACTCAAGCAGCCAACGTCCAACAATATTGCGAGCCATCAAGCCAATCAAAAGGATGCCAAGCAACGGCACCGTAAGGCCCAGGCTCAAATTAATCAGATCCTGAAGAAGTGGATTAAGGGTGATGAACGGATTGACCTGTTTGGGGATCGACGTAAGAAATGCAAGTACAAATCTGCTGACAGTAGTAGCCAACCAGATCGTTGTCGCCAAAGGTATGACTACCAACAACCCTGCAATGAGATCGTTCTTGAGATCCTGCTGAAGCCTTGAGGTCAGCGGCAGATCTGTTCTGGGATTGGACTGCACCAAGGAAAGTCTGAGGCCAAAAGCGGACTTGATTAAACCAACCTAACCAGCTGTATGACTTCTGCCGAGTTTTTAAAGCACGGCTGTGAGCGCCAGCAACACAAAAGCCACTGCAAGCACAACAGCACTAAGGGTGCCACCAAAACGACGCTGATTCACTGCAAGATTGCGCTGCCGCTCCATTTGCTGGATCTGCTGATCCATCTGAGTCAATTGGCCAGCGACGAAATCATTGGCTGCCTTTTGCTGATCTTCATCAGTTGCAGTAGCAGGCAACTGACCAGCTTGTGCAAGCTGATCACCAAGGACCTTGAGAGCTTCAGGGTTCTGAGCCTGTCTACGGGCTTCCTCAAGCTGATCTCGCCTTTGCTTCAAAGTTTGATTTGCCTGTCCAGCGAGGGTCTGATTACCGGAGATCGCCATTGGAATCACTGCGATCATGGCAATAGCAAAAAGACTAGAAAAAGCACAAATCAGCCAGCGAATCGGCAGTTTTGCTTTGCCTGGATGATCCAGCCTGGAACTGATCAACATCAGCAACAGACCTATAAATCCCATCGGAGAAAGCGTAACCAAACGCTGAACCATCACTTGCTGAAACTCCGCCGAAGCCCAATCGCTTGCACCAAGCAAGACAACCATCTGCAACAGCAGCAAAATCACGAGGGTGAGTCCGAGCCAGCGCATCAAGGGAGTTAAACGACCGACTGAATTTGATCCCAACTCAGAAGCAGGCAAGGCACGATGCCAAAAGGTAATCAAGTGTACGGTTGATGGTTGTGAAAATCTGCGCCAACCAAGATCAACTCAGCCATGAGCTCAAAGAGCAAGCAAAAAAACAAGGTTTTGATCCTGTAGGAATTGCCAGGTTCCCTGGTAGTGGCCGACTCCAACTTCGCTCCGCTGCTCTACAGCGCTGGCTAAAAGCTGGTCATCAGGCCGACATGGCATGGATGGCCTCATCGCAAAGGCAACAGGCGGACCAACTACTCGAAGGGATGACAAGCCTGCTGGCAGTAGGTCTGAACTACTTCGTCAATGTACAAAGAGCTCCAGGCCAATTATTAGTTGCTCGCTATGCATGGGGACGGGACTATCACCGAGTGATCAAGCAAAGGCTCCGAAGAGTAGGTCGCTGGCTTGAACAACAAAGACCTAACTGCCGCTGGAAAATCTGCGTAGATACAGCTCCATTACTCGACAAAGCCTGGGCAGAAGAGGCCGGTCTCGGTTGGATCGGCAAGCACAGCAACCTGATCAATACCCAGCGAGGTTCATGGATGGTGCTTGGTCATCTTCTTTGCACCGAACCACTCACCCCGGACCAACCCGCCAAGTCCCTGTGCGGCAAATGCCAATCCTGTCTGGAGATGTGTCCCACCGAAGCCATTACAGAACCCTTTGTGATCGATTCACGTCGATGCCTGGCCTACCACACAATCGAAAACCGCAACCCTGACTTACCAGAAAACATTGTGACGTCCTTGGGGGATTGGGTCGCCGGATGTGACATCTGTCAAGACGTCTGCCCATGGAATCAACAATCTCTTCCCAATAGCAAGGATCCTGACGTACAGCCTCGTGATTGGTTACTCAAGCTGACGCGCAATCAGGCCCTCTCATGGAGCGATACAACTTGGAGTGAACAGTTACGCGGATCTGCTCTGAAAAGAATCAAACCATGGATGTGGCGTCGAAATGCAGCCTCAACGCAAACCAACAAACCTCCTACGCTGCAAAAGAACTAAATCCATGGAATGAAACTGAACCAGCTGCGATATAAACCGCTTAACAGCTGGCTCAGAGGAGCTGTTCTAGGGCTCATCACCACAATTGTGACAACACCTCCTACTCATGCCCTCATTCCCTACGTCTACGAGCCAAGTCCTCTTGAATTAAAAGGAGCCAGCCTCGGCATTGGACGCACAGCCACTCAATTACTGCAACTGGGACAACCAAAAGAAGCCGCGCTCTTGGCAGCACTTGCTGTCCGACTGCAACCAGAAGATGAGCGTCTCTGGTCAATTTTTGCAGAAGCCCAACTACGCAGCAATCAACTTGATGCTGCAAGCCATTCTCTAGCGCGAGCAAAGCAACTCAACCCCAAGAAAGCAGGCCTTTGGTTCGCTGAAGCTTCCCTTGCCCTAAGAGATAACCGGCCTGCAGACGCCGTGAGCCTCCTCACCCAAGGTCTCGAACTCGAACCAGATAATGCTGGTGCTTACTTTGATCTCGGCAACGCAAGAGTGATGCAAGCCAATCTTCAGATCGCTCTCAAGGCTTTTGAAAAGGCATCCGGCTTGCAGCCAACATTCTGGGAAGCCGTTAACAACCAAGGAATCGTGTTGTTTGAAATGGGCAAAATCAAAGCTGCCATCAACCGCTGGCGACGTGTACTAGAAATCAAACGCAATGCTGAACCAATGCTTGCGCTTGCGGCTGCATTGAATCAAATCAACCCTGGCAGCACAGAAGCACTCGCACTTGCCAACCAAGCCCTTGCAAAAAATCCAAATTACGTCTTACCAAGACACCAGACAGAGCAGCTCTGGGGAGAACGCCTTCGCCAAGCCACAAGTCATTTACTGACAAACCCAAATCTACGATCAGCTGTGGAACGAGCTGAAGCCAACGCTGATACAAACCAATAGGCACTGATCAACAGTGCTGGTATTCGCTAAGTAGATCTGTAGGCTGAGCGCTTTAAGCCCTCTAATCCCAAATCTGGATGGCCGAGGAGCGCCTTCAACCAATCGCGTTGCATCAAGAGATGCAACGCTCCTATCTCGAATACGCGATGAGCGTAATCGTAGGAAGAGCATTGCCCGATGCCCGAGATGGCCTCAAGCCAGTTCAGCGGCGCATCCTATTTGCAATGCATGAGCTAGGCCTAACTCCAGATCGTCCCTATAGAAAATGCGCCCGTGTTGTTGGAGATGTTCTAGGGAAATATCACCCTCATGGCGATCAAGCCGTTTACGACGCACTCGTTCGACTCGTTCAGAACTTTTCAAGCCGTTTCCCAGTATTGGATGGACACGGCAACTTCGGCTCCGTTGATGACGATCCGCCTGCGGCCATGCGTTACACAGAAACGCGTCTGGCTTCAATCGCACATATGGCGTTGTTGGATGAAATCGGCGAAGAAACAGTTGATTTTACTGCGAATTTTGATGGCTCCCAACAGGAACCCTCAGTACTGCCAGCCCAACTTCCCTTCCTACTACTCAATGGTTGTTCGGGAATCGCCGTAGGTATGGCGACCAGCATTCCACCCCACAACCTTGGCGAAGTGGTCGATGGATTGATTGCCCTGATACGGAAGCCCGATCTCAGTGACGACAAATTACTTAGTCTAATTCCTGGCCCAGACTTTCCAACTGGTGGAGAAATACTGCTGGGCACTGGCATCCATGAGACCTACCTCAAAGGCCGCGGCAGCATCCCAATGCGTGGCGTGGCCCATGTCGAAGAAATACAACCTGGAAAGGGTCGGCACCGCCGAAGTGCTGTTGTCGTCACTGAATTGCCCTATCAACTAAGCAAAGCTGGCTGGATCGAAAAACTGGCAGATCTTGTTAACAATGGAAAAATCGGTGGCATTGCTGATATTCGCGATGAAAGCGACAGAGAAGGAATGAGGATAGTGGTGGAACTGCGCCGAGATGCCAACCCAGACAATGTTCTCGGCGATCTGCATCGACGCACCTCACTACAAAGCAATTTCGGTGCAATTCTTCTGGCTCTAGTGAACGGCCAACCCCAACAACTTTCACTGAGAAAATTGCTACAAACCTTTCTCGAGTACCGAGAACTCACAGTTATCCGAAGAACCAACCATGCCCTAGGAAAAACAAAAACTCGCCTGGAAGTGGTGGAAGGATTAATCACAGCGTTGAACGCACTACAAGCTGTCATTGCAATGATCCAAGGGGCTGCCGATGCTGCTGCTGCGAGAGCGCGTCTGATGGTGCAATTAGATCTAAATGAAAAACAAGCCGACGCTGTTCTAGCAATGCCACTAAGACGACTTACGAGTCTGGAACAAAGCAGTTTGAGACAAGAAGCCAAAGAACTGCAAGACAAACAAAAACAACTTCAATTCCTTCTCGAAAATCGAGAAAGCATGCTGGAAGTACTCATTCAAGAACTTCGACAACTCAAAAAACGCTTTAACAACCCCCGCCGAACTCGCCTTGTGGAAGGTGGCGATGATCTGGTCGCTGAGCGAGCGGCAAACCAAAGACCAAATGCGGAAGTTCAACGTCAACAAGCACTATCCGCCCTGCCAAGTGATGGACGAATACTCATCCAACAAGACAGCCAGGTCAAGGTAATGACCCCACAAATCCTCGGTCGACTTCACCTCAACGAAGCCTGCAAACTCGGCGATGGACCCTCGCCAGCCAGATTGATCTTGCCAATTGAACCAGCCCCACGTCTACTTGCGGTAACAAACAATGGTCGAGTAGCTCTAGTTCGCTGGGAATTTGCAGGGCAACAACCCGGGTCGCTGGAACGCTTCCTACCAGGAGGATTAGAAAAAGAAACATTGATAAACATATTCCCCTTGCCCCTAGATCAAAACCTAAGCCTAGGCCTTTTGAGCAGCGATGGACGCTTCAAGCGATTACCCTTAGAAGAAGTAATGGAACTTTCCGGAAGAGCAGCAACCATTGTTAAATTAAAAGATGGTGTTGTATTAAAATCAGCTTTCATTTGTAAAGCAAATGATGATGTCATTTTAGCCAGTAATATAGGAAGAATAATCAGAATTAATGTGAATAAAGACAGTATGCCATTGATGGGAAAATTAGCTCAAGGGCCTATGACAATGCGACTATTACCTGAAGAAATGGTCGTTGGAGCAGTTTCTTGTCCACCGAACTGTGAAAGCACTATATTAATTGCCACACGTCTAGGTAAATTCGCCAAACTATTGGTCTCTTCGATAAGAGTCTGCCAGAGAGGAGATTTAGGCGAAATTGGGTTAACAATAAAAGATTCAAATCAAGATCGAGTCGTTGACATCTGTCATGGCAATAGGTTGGTCGGCCTAATAAGTAGCCAAGGTCGCCATGGCCGTATCGAAGCTGGAGAAATGGAACTGACCATGCCGATCAAACCAAGTGTAAACATCGTAGAATTAAAAGACAACGAAGAAATTCAACAACTCGTGCCACTAATCACTGCTACTAATGTTCTAGATTAAATATTTAACACTTAAAGCCTTGATAATCACCTTGATTAAGACAATTGTGTGCGTTCTATCCAATCGAGATATTCCGGAGTAACTGTCCCTGTAATATACTCTCCAGTAAAACAAGAAAGCTCAAGTTCAGAAACACCTGAACCTTCAACAATTGCTGCTTTTAGATCAGCAACCTCTTGATAGACCATGTTATCAGTTGAAAGTTCAGAAGAGATTTCATGAATAGTGCGATTATAAGCAATCAGCTCATGCCGATTTGGCATATTGATGCCATAAACATGTGAATATCTCACTGGTGGTGCTGCAGAAGTAAACGTGACTTTATTCGCACCAGCAACTCGAGCCATTTGTACTATCTCCTTGGAAGTCGTACCACGTACAATTGAATCGTCCACAATTAAAACATTCTTACCTTTAAATTCTGTTCCCATAGCATTTAACTTTTGTCTAACAGATTTCTTACGTTGAGCTTGTCCAGGCATGATAAATGTACGACCTACATAACGATTTTTAAAAAAGCCCTCACGATATTCAATCCCAAGCTGTCTAGCCACTTGCATAGCAGCAGGCCGTGAAGAGTCAGGAATTGGCATCACAACATCTATATCGCCAGATGGTGTGTACTTTTCAATTGTTTCTGCAAGTCGATCCCCCATCCTTAATCGAGCCTCGTAAACCGAGATTCCACTCATCACTGAATCAGGTCGAGCAAGATAAACATACTCAAATGAACATGGCACAAGACGCGGATTCTTCGCACACTGACGTGAATAAAGCTCGCCATTTTGAGTAATAAAAATCGCCTCTCCAGGATCAACATCCCTAACAATCTCATAATCACCATTCTCTAATACCAGTGACTCACTAGCCACAATCCACTCATCAGCACCTTCTAAAGACTTACGTTTACCAAGTACCAATGGCCTAATCCCAAACGGATCGCGAAAAGCAAGAAGGCCGTGCCCTGCAATCAAAGCAATAGATGTATAAGAACCTTCTACTCGTTGATGTACAGAAGTAACAGCATCAAATACTTGATCTGGAGTAAG
This sequence comes from Prochlorococcus sp. AG-412-I05, assembly GCA_003214855.1. GTDB lineage: Bacteria > Cyanobacteriota > Cyanobacteriia > PCC-6307 > Cyanobiaceae > Prochlorococcus. The sequence continues at coordinate 16,787 of QCLC01000007.1, forward strand.
ATCACTACCATAAATTTTCAATTGCAATTCAGTAGCTAAAACATTAAGCAACATCTCCGTATCACTCTTTGAATTTGTATGGCGACGATCAATATTGAACAAGTCGCGATCAAGCTCTCGAGTATTAGTAAGGTTACCGTTATGAATAAGAATGATTCCGTAAGGAGCATTCACATAAAATGGTTGTGCTTCTTCTTCCCGCTCAGCGGCACCCTTTGTTGCATATCTGACATGACCAAGACCAATATTACCGATTAAGGAACGCATATCACGTGTGCGATAGGCCTCCCGCACTTGCCCCCTTGCCTTATGCAAGTGAAAAACACTGCCATCCATGGTGGCTATGCCAGTAGAGTCCTGACCCCGGTGCTGTAGAAGTAGCAAGCTGTCATAAATCTGCTGATTAACCAGCGCAGTAGAAACAATGCCAACAATGCCGCACATGTGAAGCTCAACTCCTCAAATGCATAAGCCAAGGAATACATTTTGCACCAAAGCTCAACTCAGACGCTTGAAGAGAGATCCAAGCCCATACGACGAGGAATTGCCTGCTCAAAGCACTCCCTCAGCTGATTCAAAGGAAGCTGAACCAAGCGATTGCCAGCCTGAGTGATCAGCAACTCCTCATCAGCCGTAACAACACCAAGGTACTGATCAAACACTGCGCCAGGGGATGCGGTCTTTGCCTGATTTAAAACCTTTTGCCAGGCAACAGCTTGCGTGGATGGAACACTCACCAAGATGCGTGAACCACCTTCAGCAAATAACAACCGATCCAATCGAGCATCGCTGGATGGTAACTCAAGATGTGCACCCAAATTTGCAGCAATACAACACTCAGCAACTGCAACTGCAAGACCTCCATCACTTAGATCATGAGCAGAGCGAACAAATCCCTCAGCAATAGAATTGCGTAGGAAAGATTGAACTAAGCACTCAAGTTTCAGATCAATCTCCGGAGGCCTACCAGTAACTAAACCATGAATACATTCAAGATAACTACTACCCGCAAGGCTAACGCGAGGATCAACCGCAACTGTTGTATCGATAGGCACACCTAAAAGCCAAATCAAATCACCAGGCTCAAGCCAAGCCTGACCACACACATTTGCAAGATCATGAACTAAACCAACCATTCCAACAACTGGTGTTGGGTGAATAGGTTGTATTTCACCATCAGCTAAGCGAGTTTCATTATATAGAGAAACATTTCCTCCAGTTACTGGTGTTGAAAAAGTCTTACAAGCCTTAGAAAGACCACGACAAGCTAAAGCCAATTGCCAATACCCAGTAGGTGTTTCCGGAGAAGAAAAATTGAGATTATCCGTGACAGCCAAAGGCTCCGCACCTACACAACTAAGATTTCTTGCCGCTTCTGCGACAGCAGCCATAGCACCACGTTCTGGATCAAGAAAAACCCATCGATTAGGACAATCAACAACTGCCGCAACTCCCCGGTTCACCTCATCTACAGAGCCTTTACCTTGCTGTGGACGTAATCTCACAACAGCAGCATCAGAAACTCCTGGAGCTGAAACTGTATTGGCTTGAACCTGATGATCATATTGACGATATACCCAACGTTTTGAAGCAATCGTAGGGTGATCAAGCAACTTTAGAAGAATTTCACCCCATGAAAGATTACTACCAAAATGAGATTTTGAATTTAAATTGATGCCTTTTAAACCAACAACTGGTAATAAATCCTCGTGCCAATCCCATTTGGCCTGAATCTCTAGCGGAGGATCACTAACTAATTCATGTCGATCAATTGGAGTATCATCAGCTAACGCATTAGCAGGCACCTCAGCAACAACTTCACCTTTTTGCAAAACACGAACCACCTTCTGTTCAAGAACGCAACCAACAATTGCTGCTTGCAACCCCCAACGGATAAATCTCTCCATCAAAGATTGCTCTTGTCCAGGCTTCACCACAAAAAGCATTCTCTCTTGAGATTCCGAGAGTAAAAACTCATATGGAGTCATGCCAAGCTCACGAGCAGGAACTCGATCAAGATCGAGTTCAATACCAAGACCACCCTTAGCAGCCATCTCCGAGCAGCTGCAGGTAAGACCAGCGGCACCCATGTCCTGAGCAGCAATAACATCGCCACTCTTAAAAGCATCAAGACAAGCTTCGATTAAACCTTTTTCCAAAAATGGATCACCAACCTGAACCGCAGGACGATCATCCAGAGAAGCTTTGGTAAGCTCTGCACTAGCAAAACTGGCTCCACCCATACCATCACGACCAGTTGTACTACCGACATAAACCACCGGATAACCAACACCATGAGCCCCAGAACAGACAATCTCGTCTGTTTCCATCAGCCCAAGAGCCATTGCATTAACTAACGGATTGCCGGAATAACTGGAATCAAACGCCACCTCACCACCAACGGTAGGAACTCCAACACAATTGCCGTAATGAGCAATACCTTCAACGACCCCCTCCATAAGACCAACATTACGTTCATCTTCAAGAGGTCCAAAACGCAAAGCATTAAGGAGCGCAATAGGCCTTGCACCCATAGTAAAAATATCTCTCAAAATTCCGCCAACACCTGTAGCAGCTCCTTGAAAAGGTTCCAATGCAGAAGGATGATTGTGGCTTTCGATTTTGAAAGCCAAGCTCTGCCCATCTCCTAAATCCACAACACCAGCATTTTCTCCAGGACCAACCAAAATCCGATGACCACTTGTAGGAAAGCTGTTGAGTAAAGGCCTTGAATTGCGATAACAACAGTGTTCAGACCACATCACACCAAACATGCCCAGCTCAACTCGGTTAGGTGCACGTTGGAGACGACGGCAAATCTCGTCGTAATCATCTGGCTTGAGACCTTCATGACGTAAAGCCGCAGCCACGTCATAATCAACTCTCAAATCGGGGCCCTGAGACACGAAATCTGAATCATCTCTTCCCAGTTTTACTTATAAAGCTCAAACCCAAGGATCATCCTGACCATCGCCTCTACCGTCCGGACGCCGGCGGCGGCGTAACTCTTCAGTTGATTGGGAAAAATCATCAGTCTGTTGATCATCCCAACCTTCTAAGGGATCCATTTCAGCCATATCAGAAGACTTCCAAGAACGCTGAACTGGTTCTTCCCAGGGAGGATCCTCCAACCAACCTTCCAAACGATCACTAGCCCGGTCACCCATCTTGTGAAGTTGATCACGCCAATGACGGGAACGCTTGATGAAACCCTGCCGAACACTGGAATGAACCAAGGGAAGATCATCTAAACCACGCAAAGCAGTAGAAACCATCCCTGGTTGCTGATCAACAATCCGATCAGTTGTTAATCGCCATCGACTACTACCTGGAAGCCGAGGATCACTGCGAGAGACCAAATAATGAAGAATTTTCCCTGTTGTGGGAATAAAAACAAAATCAGCCACCAAACCAAGGCGTTCCCCATCGCAATCCAACAAATCAGCATCTAACAAAGTGGGAAGACGCTCAAGCGTGATCTGATCAGAAACAGCCGGTTGCCCTTTAACAAAAACCTCTTGCTGATTCATCCCACGAGACTGATCCAAACGCCAAACATCCCTCGAGACTCGAAGTGCTGATGGACGACTAACCCAACCAAGTAAACGATGAACTGGAGGATGCATCCAAGGCATTACTCCAGGGCCATGATCTAAGCCCTGATCACAACGTACTCGATGGTGCAACAAATCACTCAATAAAATCTGCTCAGGAAGATTCAAAGTTCAAGAACGAATTTGTACTGGCATCACCAAATACGTAAAGCCAATATCATCATCCTCTGGTGAAATAATTGCAGGTGTGGTTGGAGCATTACAACGCAGTACAATGCGATCACTATCCATCACCTTCAAACCATCTAGAACATAACGAACATTAAAAGCAATCTGAACAGCATCCCCAGTAAATTCAGCGGATAGCGATTCAGAGCCACTGCCTACATCCTGAGCATCAGCACTAATTTGTAAAAGCTCAGAAATACTGTCACCACTAACTTTTACAACATTATTATGTTGATCAGCTAAGACAGCTATCCGTTCCAAAGCTGAAATAAAAGCACGCCGATCAACATCGAAGCTCCGAGCAAAACCATCAGGAATTAACTGACGATAGTTAGGATAAGTTCCGTCTAATGTTCGACTAGTTACCACTTGATCAGCCGCTAAAAATACCACTTGACCTTTATCACAAAACAAACTCACTTGATCATCACCACGCCATCCACCGATCAAGCGCTCCACTTCCCGCAAAGAGCGAGAAGGAAGCGTTACCGCAAAATTCTCACCTTCATCATCCATCTCAGATGAGACCGTAGTCTCAACAGATAAGGCATCTGCCAAGCTTAAAACTGCAAGGCGATGACCATCAGTTGCCGCTGCTTCCATCGCTTTACCATCAAAATGCAAATGAACTCCTGTTAGTAACTGTTTGGCTTCATCTGAACTGCTAGCAAAAAGAGTTCCTCGAAGAGCTGTCAAAAGAGCCCTCGCATTAACCTTGACAGCCTTACCACTTTCAACAAGAGGTAATTCAGGAAAATCATCAGCAGACATCCCACGCATCTGATAACTCCCGCTTAAACTTTTGAGCTCTACCTGTTCACCAGCTTCATCAGTTGCCAAAGTGATAGGCGAATCACTTGAAAGTCTTGAAACAATTTCCCCTAATAGGCGCGCAGGCAAAGTAATCGCGCCACTGGATTCCACCGAGGCAGTCAATGACGTTTGAATACCAAGGCTCAGGTCAAAACCTGTGAGGCTGAGACGATCAGTACCAGCATCAGCAGTGAGAAGCACGTTAGCTAGCACCGGATGAGTAGGCCGTGAGGCCACGGCTCTGCTAACGAGCTGTAGTGCTGTATTGAGTTCAGCCTGTGAGCAAATCAGTTTCATTGAATCAATGTCACGACTAGAACGAGAACGCTGAAGAGGTCTCCCACAATTTCACAAGCCAGCAAGAAGTGCAATGGCAGATCATTCTCATTCATAACCTCCCGGCTTTATTGATTAAATGATTAAAAGAAATTAAAACAATCGTAGTAGTAGGGCTTGAGGAAATCGTGGAAAATTTAAAAATCCTTTACGGTGACTGGACTCTAATGCTTAGAGACTTCTGGAAAGCACAGTTGGGTATGTGGAGGGATGGCTTTCTTTCCACATTTTAATTAATTGGGGAAAATGCTGAGCTTTTTAAATGGTTTGGTTTTGGTTCCTTTCCCCCCAGCTTCAATAATGGTTTTAGCAAGATTTCCACAGTCAGATTATAGATGGTCCATTCGAGCTGTTAATTGCTGTTTAATCCTCAAAAACCCATGACACGAGCCACAGTGGTTAGATCTGGATTTAGATCTGCATGAAATGTTGCATCGTTGTTATTGATGGCACAATCTGGATCTTTTAAACCGTTTCCAGTAAGTACACATACAACAGTTGCCCCTGAAGGGACTTCAGAAGCACGTTTTAATAACCCTGCTACAGAAGCAGCACTAGCAGGTTCACAGAAAATGCCTTCCTCGCGACCAAGTAATTTGTAAGCTTCTATTATTTTTTCATCTGAAACATCAAGAAAGGCTCCATTGCTGCTTGATTTTGCAGCAATGGCTTTTTCTTTGTTGACTGGGTTACCTATTCTAATTGCGGTTGCAATTGTATTTGGATTGTTTACGGTTTGATTGAAAACCAATGGAGCAGAGCCACTTGCTTGGAATCCCATCATTTTTGGTAGAAGTTGACATCTTCCGGCTTGTTTGTATTCTTGAAAACCCATCCAATAAGCAGTGATGTTGCCAGCATTACCCATTGGGATGCACAGCCATTCAGGCGCTTCTCCGAGAGCATCAACAATTTCAAAGGCTGCAGTTTTTTGACCTTGAAGCCTGTATGGGTTGACGGAATTCACCAGAGTTACTGGGTATTTCAAGGCCATTTCTTGAACGATGTCGAGAGCACGATCAAAATTGCCTCGAATTGCCAGCACCTCGGCGCCATAAACTAAAGCTTGAGCTAACTTTCCTTGCGCTACATAACCGTCTGGAATTAATACAAAAGCACGCATACCAGCGCGTCTTGCATATGCAGCAGCAGCAGCAGAGGTGTTGCCTGTACTGGCACATATGACTCCTTCACAATTCGCTTCTTTGGCCTTGCTGATCGCCATCGTCATGCCTCGGTCCTTAAAGGATCCTGTGGGGTTGAGGCCGTCGTATTTCACGTAGACCTTGACTCCCCTGCCAATCTGTTCAGCTATGCAGTTGACAGGGATCAATGGCGTCGCTCCTTCTTTGAGAGTCACGACAGGTGTGGTCTCGCTTACCGGTAACCAGGATCTATACGCTTCTATTAGCCCAGGCCAATTTTGCATCACAGGGGCTGTGGCGATAGCTGGAGGGAGGTTCTGGCTTAGGGACACCTACAGAGAGCAGTGTTTAGAAGGAATCTAAGCCTTAAGGCTTAGATTCCTTAAGACCGTCTAGTGGGGAATCAGAAAAGAATTTCACTAGACCAGCGATTGATTCAGCTTTTTGCATGATTCCAAAGAGAGCCGGTAGGTTTACTGTCATTGTTTGGTTGGGATAGGCTTGTAGAAAGTGGATGGCATTAAGATCGCCCTTTCCTATTTGCATGCCATTGATGACTCCAGCTCTGAATGCTGGAACGCTTATCGAAGGGTTTGGCACGTTGAGAGGGTAGATGATTTTGGATATGCGGTTGATGATTACGTTGCCAATGCGGGTTGTCATTAATCGACTGGTAAGCCCTATAGGAAGTTCTATCTTTTTATTGAGGAGCTTGGAAACAGTTTCTGGGTTTTGTCGACTGAATTTCAGGGCATCTTTTAAAAGGCCTCTGGCTTTTCCTGTTTTTGCTAGATATTCCAAATCTGACACTGAGATTGAGCGGCGGAAGGCACCACTCACGAAGGCCACTTGTTTGGCTGCTTCTGCTTTCGGCATCGTTGAAAACAGACTTAATCCCAAACCTAGGCAGATAGCCATGAGAAATCGGTAAGAATGTTTTTTGGATTGATTCATTAGTGAACCCTTTAGTCACAGAATTTAGGGTGAAACTCCTGCTGCTACCTTGACAAGACGGACAACACCACGTTCGGCGAGACCCTGCGCAACTTTTATACCCATTTTGTGGGTGTTAGGTTCGCGGATCAGTCTTGGTAGGCGGCTGAGGACTAGTTCAGGAGTGAAGCCTGGCAGGTTTTGCAAGATAGCGATCAGTTGCCGAATTGGTTCTAAATCAAGCAGTGATTCATCGTCAGAATTTTCAGATTCCGAACCAAAGGCTATAAGTGGAGGTTGCAAGGATCGAGGTAGGTTACGACCCAGACGTTGAAATGTTTGCCAGCCAAAGGCGTCAAGGCGGTTGATTAGTGCTTCAACAAGTTGCTCTCTTAAGAGACCACCGTTAATTGAGAAGAGGAAATCGATGACCTGATCCATTAAGTTGTCCAAGTCGAGCTGGGCTTGGCTTGCTGCACTTGCTACAAGGTTTTCTAGTCGAGTCCAGCGGAAGATTTCTCCGTCAAACAGCATTTCTTTGAGGCTTTGGCGTAATTGAGGGTCGGGATCTTCCATGAGGCGTCGAGCGAAGTAAGGATAAGCGGCACCAAGAATTTTGAATTCGGAATCTACGCTTAATGCGATGCCTTCAAGTGTTATTAGTGAACGAATAATTAATGCGTAGTATGGAGGTACCTTGAAAGGGAACTTGTACATTACCCCAGAGAGGTCATCAGTTACGCTTTTGAAATCAAGGCGACTTACACCCATCTCCAGAGCTTGGCTGAAGACACTTTCAAACGCGGGTACAATTGGTTCGAGATTGACATCCTCTGCTAGAAAACCGAGCTTTACAAAATCACGTGAAAGGTTGTTGAAATTACGGTTTACCAGATGTACCACTGCTTCAATTAAGCCTGTACGTGATTCTCGGCTCACCTCACTCATCATTCCAAAATCGAGGTAGCAGAGTCGCCCATCGGCCAGAGCAAGAAGGTTGCCTGGATGTGGATCAGCGTGGAAAAAACCGTGTTCCAGCAACTGTTGCAAGCTGCAGTTAACTCCGACTTCAACCATATTATTGGGATCGATTCCTAGCTCTCTCACTGCCTCTAGATTAGTGAGCTTTACTCCATCAATCCATTCCATTGTAAGTACTCGACGGCTAGTCGCTTGTCGATAGATTATTGGTACAGCGATGCGTTGATTATGGCTGTGAAGTGTGCGGAAACGCTCTGCATTGGCAGCTTCATTGAGATAATCCATCTCTTCAAATACTCTTCGGCCTAGCTCATCAATCAGCGCCACAAGATCACTACGTATCAATCTCACATTCCTTTTTAGCCATGCGGCAATGTTCCGTACGATGTAGAGATCAAGGGTGATTTGTTCACGAAGTCCTGGTCGTTGTACCTTGACGGCCACCTGTTGACCTCCTTTGAGTACGCCTCGGTGGACCTGTCCTAGAGATGCGGCAGAGATGGGCTCTTTGTCGAGTTGTTCGTAAATCTCTTCGATTGGTGCTTCAAGGTCTTCTTCTATGCAGGCCATAGCCAAAACACTTTCGAAGCCTGGCAATTGGTCTTGAAGTTGTGAAAGCTCTTCCAGTAGTACTGGTGGTACGAGATCTGGTCGACTGGAAAGAGCTTGTCCGGCCTTAATGAAAGCAGGGCCAAGTTCTACCAAAAGTTCCGCAAATTCTCGTGCTCGATCCCGAGCACGATTGGCATCGTTCAGTAAGCCAAAAACTTTGTCCCCTGCTAAGCCAATCAGGAAGAGACCAATTGGTAGAAGTGTTTGCCATAGTCGGCTCAACAGGCGCTGTGGATGGCCGGCATAAATTCTGGTAATTGCAGCAGGATCGTATTCAAGTAGGCCTGCCGCCTCGATGAAATCCCCGAGTTCTGTTTCCATCCTGAGTGGGGTCTTGATCATCCCCCCCTTCTAAACGAACCGTGCTGCCGCTACGGTCGGAATCATCACAGGGCTGGACGTGCTCACCGGTCTGCTGCTGCAGAACATCGCACTGATCGAGAGTCTTGAACTGGAGTTCAGCTCTGGCTTTACGGTGCTTACCGGCGAGACCGGCGCAGGCAAGTCGATCCTTCTCGATGCCCTCGATGCGGTGCTGGGTGGAGCGCAGGGGGCCGGCGGTGTTCGTTTGCTGCGCGCTGGTTCTGATCGAGCCAGGATCGAAGCTGCGTTTCAACTCAGCCCTGCGCTTGAACAGTGGTTGATCGAGGCTGAGTTTGACCCTGAAGAGGAGCTCCTGATCAGCCGTGAATGGAAACGGCAGGAGAGTGATCGCTTCTCCAGTCGCTGCCGGCTGAACGGCAGCACGGTGAATCGTCAGCAGTTACTTGAGCTCAGACCGCTGCTGATTGATCTCACTGTTCAGGGCCAGATCCAGTTGTTGTCGCGTGCGGGGCAGCAACGGTTATGGCTGGACCGTCTCGGTGGTTCTTCGCTGGCAGAGGTCAAGGCACAGGTGGCTGATGCCTGGACGGACTGGCGCGTTGCTGCAGATGCCCTGATGGCTCTCGAGCAGGAACAGCAGCGTTCCGAACAGGAGCGGGCTGAACAGGAGGAGCAGTTGGAGCAGCTTCAAGCTGCTGATCTCGAGGATCCAGACGAGCAGCAGCGGCTGGAGCAGGATCAGGATCGCCTCGTTCATGGCGTGAGGCTTCTCGAGGGTCTGGCCCTGCTGTTTGGGCGTCTCCGCGATGGTGCGGATCAGGGGCCCTCTCTGCAGGATCACTTCTCGGCGTCCATCCAGGAGCTGCAGGCCATGGCCCAGCTGGATGGTTCCCTGGAGCCGCTGCGGGATCAGGCTCTGGATCTCGGGGCCGGTGTTGACGCCTTGCTGCGCTCCCTCGATCAATACGGTCTGGCGCTCGAGAGCGATCCAGATCATCTGGAGCGGATCCAAGAGCGCCTGTCGGTTCTAAAACGCCTGCAGCGCCGCTATGGCCTTGATCTGGCCGGTTTGATTCAGCGTCGCGATGACCTGCTTCAGCGTCTGGGTGCTGAAGGATTCGCGGCTGATCTCGCCTGCCTGCATCAGGACGAGAACAACCGACGCCAGAGCCGTGATCAAGCCAATGCGGCGTTGCATCGCGAGCGTTCCAATGCAGCGGAGGCTCTGGAGGCCTCGTTGCTTGAGTTGTTGTCCCCTATGGGCCTGGCCAACGTGCGTTTCAAGGTGGATCTCACCCCCTGTGATCCCGCTGACCATGGTGCGGATGCTGTCCAATTCCTGTTTTCTGCCAATCCCGGCCAACCGATGGCACCGCTGACGGAGGTGGCGTCCGGCGGTGAGATGTCCCGTTTTCTGCTGGCGCTCAAGACCACCCTTGCCGCAGTCGACGGGTCTAGCACGCTGTTGTTTGACGAGATTGATGCTGGCGTCAGTGGACGCGTCAGTGGAGCGATGGCGGATCTTCTTCAGACCCTGGCGCGTCAACGCCAGGTGTTTTGCGTCACCCACCAACCGCTCGTGGCGGCCGTGGCCGATCACCATTTCCGGGTCAGTAAGCATGTGCAGGACGGCGTGACCCACTCGCGAGTGTCCCGACTGCGGGACACTCAGGAACGCCGCCAGGAGCTAGCTGACCTCGCTGGTGGCGATCAGGCGGATGCCTATGCAGCGAGCCTGCTGGACCAGCGAACAGCTTGAAGGTTTCGGTTCTTCCTAAGCTCTTGAGCTTTCCAACGGGTCCTGATGGCGCGAGCTGCTGCCAAGATCGCTGAATCAGCTGTCCCGCTGGCGACTCAGGACGATGTGATTCGCGTGAGGGGTGCCCGGCAGCACAACCTCAAGAACGTCGACCTCACCATCCCCCGCAACAAGCTGGTGGTGTTTACCGGAGTCAGTGGCAGCGGCAAGAGTTCGCTGGCCTTCGACACGATCTTTGCGGAGGGACAACGCCGCTATGTCGAAAGTCTGTCGGCCTATGCCCGGCAGTTCTTAGGGCAGGTGGATAAGCCCGATGTCGATGCGATCGAGGGTCTCTCGCCGGCGATCTCGATCGACCAGAAATCCACCAGTCACAACCCGCGGTCCACGGTGGGCACCGTCACGGAGATTCAGGACTACCTCCGTTTGCTGTTCGGTCGCGCTGGCGAACCCCATTGCCCCAAATGCGGCCGCTCGATTAAGCCGCAGAGCATCGACGAGATGGTCGATCAGATCCTTCTGTTGCCGGAAGGGACCCGCTATCAGTTGTTGGCGCCGGTGGTGCGCGGCAAGAAGGGCACCCACACCAAGCTGATCAGTGGCCTGGCAGCAGAGGGTTTCGCTCGGGTGCGCATCAACGGTGAGGTGCGCGAGCTGGCCGACAACATTGAGCTGGACAAGAACCACAGCCACAACATCGAAGTGGTGGTCGATCGTCTTGTCGCCCGTGAGGGGATCCAGGAACGGCTGACCGATTCCCTCCGCACGGCCCTCAAACGCGGCGATGGTTTGGCGCTGGTGGAGGTCGTGCCCAAGAAGGGTGAGGAACTTCCCGACGGCGTTGAGCGGGAGCGTCTCTATTCCGAGAACTTCGCCTGCCCGGTGCATGGCGCTGTGATGGAGGAACTGTCGCCACGGCTGTTTTCCTTCAACAGCCCCTATGGCGCCTGTGAGGCTTGCCATGGCATTGGCCATCTGCGCAAATTCACCGTGGACCGGGTGATTCCGGATCCATCCCAGCCGGTGTACTCCGCTGTTGCTCCCTGGGCGGAAAAAGACAACAGCTATTACTTCTCACTGCTCTATTCAGTGGGTGAAGCCTTTGGCTTTGAGATCAGGACCCCATGGAATGAGCTCACGGACGAACAGCGGGATGTGCTGCTCAATGGAAGCCGCGAACCGATTCTGATTCAGGCCGACAGCCGGTATCGCAAGGGCAAAGGGGGGTATACCCGCCCGTTTGAGGGCATTCTTCCAATCCTTGAGCGGCAGTTCCGTGATGCCAGCGGAGAAGCCCAGCGCCAGAAGTTGGAGAAGTACCTCGAGCTGGTTCCTTGTGAAGCCTGTGGCGGTCAGCGGCTCCGACCCGAAGCCCTGGCGGTGAAGGTGGGTCCTTATCGGATTACTGAGCTCACTTCTATCAGTGTGGCGCTGACTCTTGAACGCATCGAAAAGCTTATGGGCGTTGGTGCAGCCAATGGGGCTGAGCCTTTGCTCAATTCACGTCAGATCCAGATCGGTGATTTGGTCTTGCGTGAGATTCGTATGCGTCTTCGTTTTCTTCTCGATGTTGGGCTCGAATATCTCAGTTTGGATCGACCCGCGATGACCTTATCTGGCGGCGAGGCTCAGAGGATTCGTTTGGCGACACAGATCGGCGCTGGTCTTACGGGGGTGCTTTATGTGCTTGATGAACCAAGCATTGGTTTGCATCAGCGGGACAATGATCGTTTGTTAGCCACGCTCAGACGTTTAAGGGATCTGGGTAACACTTTATTGGTGGTAGAACACGATGAGGACACCATTCGCGCTGCTGACCATCTTGTCGATATTGGTCCAGGGGCAGGGGTGCATGGGGGTCATATTGTTGTTGAAGGATCTTTGGATCATCTGTTGATGGCTGAAGAATCTTTGACAGGTGCATATCTCAGTGGCCGCCGCTCTATTCCTACACCTAGAGAGAGGAGAGAAGGAAGCAGTCGCAGGCTTCGTTTGATTGATTGTGATCGCAATAATCTTAAAAATCTCACCGTAGATTTTCCTTTAGGGCGACTCGTTGCGGTCACAGGAGTCAGTGGTAGTGGTAAAAGCACTTTGGTGAATGAGTTGCTTCATCCTGCCTTAGATCACAGTTTGGGTTTCAAGGTGCCTTTTCCTCAAGGCTTGGGCGAGTTGCGAGGTGTCAATGCGATCGACAAGGTGATCGTGATTGACCAGTCTCCAATCGGCCGTACACCGCGTTCTAATCCAGCCACCTACACCGGTGCGTTTGATCCGATTCGTCAGGTCTTTGCTGCTTCCGTTGAGGCAAAGGCTCGTGGTTATCAGGTGGGTCAGTTTAGTTTCAATGTGAAAGGTGGTCGCTGTGAGGCTTGTCGGGGTCAAGGGGTGAATGTGATTGAAATGAACTTTTTGCCAGATGTTTATGTTCAGTGCGATGTCTGCAAAGGTGCTCGATTTAATCGGGAGACTTTACAGGTCACTTACAAGGGAAACACCATTGCAGATGTTTTGCAGATGACGGTTGAGCAGGCTGCTGAGGTTTTTTCTGCTATTCCCCAGGCGGCTGATCGATTGCGCACGTTGGTTGATGTGGGACTTGGATATGTGAAGTTAGGTCAGCCTGCGCCCACGCTTTCAGGTGGTGAAGCTCAACGTGTGAAGCTTGCTACCGAGCTCTCAAAGCGCGCTACTGGAAAAACCCTTTATTTGATTGATGAACCAACCACTGGCCTCAGTTTTTACGACGTGCATAAGTTGATGGATGTTATGCAGCGTCTTGTTGATAAAGGAAATTCAATTATCGTGATAGAACACAACTTGGATGTAATTCGTTGTTCTGATTGGATTATTGATCTTGGCCCTGAAGGAGGAGATTGTGGTGGCGATCTTCTGGTCACGGGGACTCCAGAAGAGGTTGCATCCCATCCCACTAGCCATACGGGGCATTATCTCAAGACGGTGTTAGCGAAGCATCCTCCTGAGACTGTGTCTGTTGCAGCTTGATGATGTTTTTGCGTTCCCGTTTTTGGCTGGTTGCAATCAGTTTTGGAGCAGGGCTTGGATTTGTTCCAAGCTCTGCTCCTGCGCTTGAACGCTTGGTGTTTGATCTGCCTGTGCTGGAAAGTCAGATTGATTTTGAGCTTGGCGCTGCTCAGAGCGCAGGCGATTTAATTGATGCCAATCCCGATTTTGTGGAGTTGGATCGGGCTACGGATGGTGCTTTTGTGCGACTTCTCAATCAGGTCTTTAACGCTCCCCTGCCAGCGCAGATTGAGAAGGTGGTTGAGAAGTCTGTCGGGCAGCCTCTTTTGGAGCAGGCTCTGATCGCAGTATCCAAGTTGGTTCAAGTTGAGGGGTTGCGCAAAGACATCAGTGGAAGCCTGTTGCTTGAGGCGCTTTCGCGTGCTTCCAAGAGTGATCAGCCAACTGTGCTTGGTTTGTTGCGACAAATCCCTGGTCAAGTTGCATCTATCAACTTGTCGAAATTGGCCAGTTATGTCTCACGACTTCAACGCAATCAGCTAGCAGCAAATCTGCTTGTGGAGAAAGAGGCTTCTGTTCAGATTAAAACTGGATTGCGCATGCCGCTTACGGGGTTGTGGTTAAGTCAGCAAGTTGATTTTCAGGCTTCTCATCGCTCGAAACCGATACGGGTGGTGGTGATACAACCAAAGTCTCGCTCAAATGGTCGCTTGGTGGTCATTTCACATGGGCTTTGGGAGTCTCCGAGAGATCTTCAGGGTTGGGCTGAATATCTTTCTGCTAACGGTTATACGGTGTTGCTCCCGGATCATCAGGGCAGTGATGCTGATCAGCAGAAGGCGATGTTGGCGGGGGATCAACCTCCGCCGGGACCTCAAGAGTTGCGTCTTCGTGCGATGGATGTGACTGCGATGCTCTCTGCTGTTGAGTCAGGTCGTTTGTTGTCAAGACTTTCCCTTAATACAGATGAGGTTGCTGTTGTTGGTCATTCATGGGGGGCGACTACGGCGATTCAATTGGCTGGGGCACGCTCAACGGATGTGAAGCTCTCTGCTCGTTGTCATAACCAGGATGACCCTGAGCGCAATATCAGCTGGATACTGCAGTGCAGTTGGCTTTCCAAAATCAATGAGTCTTCTGTTGAAGACTCACGGGTCAAGGCAGTTGTGGCGGTGAGTCCGCCATTACGTCTGCTATTTGATCCAAGTAGAACTTCGGTTTTGACGGCCAAGGTTTTGTTGGTTAGTGGCACTCGTGATTGGGTCGTGCCTCCGGTGCCTGAGGCTCTGATGCCCATGCGTGATAGTGGTGCTTTGGAGTTTGGTCATCGCTTGGTGCTTGCCAAAGATGGTGGTCACTTCAACTTGATGGCACCTGCAAATCAGCTTCAGCCGGCCACTTTGGCGCCTCTCATTCTTGCTTGGATTAATGAACAGCTTGCACATCCTGGTGTTGTCACCTTCAGTAGCGGCGGTTGGGGCGATCCCATGCATCCTTTAGTTGATGTGACTGATGCGGCTCTAAATCTGTATCGCTGAGGTTTTGGGCAAGCTTGTTGCGAGCAAGAGGCTTCATTATTCTGTCTTTGAGGTTTGTACTTCTCAACGATTCGTTCTAGGATTGATGGTGTTTAAAAGAGAAAACACATAGAGGGAATATATTGTTGTCGTTTCTAGTGAGCTGGGAGGCTTGGTTCTCATCCTTTCTTTAGGCTCATGAGGATGGAAGTTCATTGACTATTTCTTGATGACCATCCGCATATGGATTGGTTCGTTGATCGCCTTGGAGGCATCAGATGGGTTTGCGATTGCTTCATCTGCATCTTCATGGCCTGTTTCGATCTCACGACTTGGAATTGGGTCGCGATGCTGATACAGGAGGCCAGGCTCTTTATGTGCTCGAGCTTGTCAGGGGCCTGGCTGCGCGTTCGGAAATTGAGCAGGTGGAGGTGGTTACCCGCTTAATTCATGATCGTCGGGTTTCTACTGACTATGCCAATCCCATTGAGGATATTGCTCCTGGGGCCAAGATCATCAGGCTGCCGTTTGGACCAAGACGATATTTGCGTAAGGAGTTGTTTTGGCCCTATTTGGATGATTTAGCGGATCAGACCGTTAGCCATCTCCAGCAGCAAGACCATCTTCCTGATTGGATTCATGCTCATTACGCCGATGCAGGCTATGTGGGAGCCCTTGTGAGTCGCAGGCTGGGTGTTCCCTTGGTGTTTACAGGTCATTCCTTGGGGAGGGAAAAGTTGCGGCGCCTGTTGGGAGTTGGTGGAGACCATGAACAGATCGAGCAAACATATGCCATTGGTCAACGCATTGATGCTGAAGAGTTGACTCTTGCTCATTGCAGTTTGGTGATTACGAGTACTCGCCAGGAAATTGATCATCAATACGCTCGCTATGGGCGTTTTGTTCCGGAGCAAGCGGAGGTGGTGCCTCCCGGCGTTGATTCCATTCGCTTTCATCCACTTCAATCTTCTAGTGAAACGGATGTTGTTGATGGCTTGCTCGCGCCCTTTTTGAGGAAACCTTCTTTACCTCCTCTTTTGGCCATTTCCAGAGCTGTGCGTCGTAAGAATATTCCTTTTTTGGTGGAGGCTTACGGCCGCTCGCCTGTGTTGCGTCAACGGCATAATCTTGTGCTTGTGCTCGGCTGTCGGGATGATCCTCGTCAGTTGGAGAAGCAACAGCGGGAGGTGTTCCAGCAGATTTTTGATCTCGTGGATCGTTACGACCTCTATGGCCGGGTGGCTTATCCCAAACAGCACCGTCGTGATCAGATCCCAGCGATTTACCGGTGGGCAGCCTTGCATCGTGGTTTGTTTGTGAATCCAGCGCTTACTGAGCCCTTTGGGCTCACTTTGCTTGAGGCGGCGGCCTGTGGTTTGCCGATGGTCGCGACTGATGACGGTGGTCCACGTGACATCCTGGCTCGTTGTGAAAATGGCTTGTTGGTTGACGTTACTGATCTGGAGGCACTTCAGGATGTAATGGAGCAGGCTGGTTCAGACGCAGATCAGTGGCGTCTTTGGAGTGATAACGGGATTGAGGCGGTCAGTCGGCATTTCAGTTGGGATGCTCATGTTTGCCATTACTTGGCATTGATGAAGCAACGTCTTGAATTGTCTCAACCACGAATCTGGGCCTCAGATAAAGAGTGTCTGGGCAGTCCACTGGGGCAGAGTTTGTTGTTGCTGGATCTTGATAGTTCTCTCGAAGAACCCGAGGCAGAGGGTTTGGCTTCGCTGCGGCAGGGATTGGAATTCATTGGCTCTGGCGGTGCGCATGGTCTAGGAGTATTGACGGGTCGTTCTGTGCAGGCTGCAAAGAAGCGTTATGCAGAGCTGCATCTTCCTTCCCCTCGGGTTTGGATTAGTCGCGCGGGTACTGAAATCCATTACGGATTGGAGGATCAGGCGGATCGCTTTTGGCAGGCTCATATCGATGTTGATTGGCAGCGACAGGCAGTGGTGTCTGCTTTAGCTGATCTCAAGGACCATTTGACCCTTCAGGACGATCAGGAGCAGGGTCCTCACAAGGTGAGTTATCTATTGAAAGAGCATGGCGAGGCGATTTTGCCACTCGTCCGTCAGCGTTTAAGGCAAAGGGGTCAGGCGGCACGTCCTCATTTGCGTTGTCATTGGTTTTTGGATGTGGTGCCTTTGCGGGCCTCCCGTAGCGAAGCCATTCGCTATCTCGCTCTTCGTTGGGGGCTGCCTCTTGAGCAGATTTTGGTTGTTGCCAGTCAACAAGGCGATGCTGAATTGGTAAGGGGATTGACTGCTTCAGTAGTCCTTGCAGAGCATGATCCTTGTCTGGAGGGTTTGCGACATCAGCAACGCGTGTTTTTTGCTAGCAGCCCGCATTTGTTTGGACTTTTAGATGGCTTAAATCACTATCGGTTTTTCTTAAAGTCTTAACTGACACCCTTGCCCTTTCTTACCTGGATGGATGCGGCGGCTCGATCAGCTTTAGAGCGAACTGCTTCCAGAGACTTACCTTTGGCTAAAGCAACCCCCATGCGACGCCCTGGTCGAGCATTGGGTTTGCCGAACAGCAAGATCTGGGTGTCAATTTCTGAGAGGGCTTTCTCCACTCCTTTGTAGGAAATGGATGAGAGATTGTCTTTTGCCAGGATCACCCTGCTTGCTGCTGCATCTGCATTTTGAATAGTAGGAATAGGTAATTTCAGCACTGCGCGCAGGTGTAGTTCGAATTCACTAAGGTTTTGGCTGATTAGGGTGACAAGTCCGGTGTCATGCGGCCTTGGTGATAGTTCCGAGAAAATCACTTCATTGCCACATAGAAAGAATTCCACCCCGAACAATCCCACACCACCAAGATTTTCGGTAATAGTCAGAGCCATTGATTGGGCTTGCTTGAGTTGTTCAGTAGAGAGCTCTGCTGGTTGCCAGCTGCATTGATAATCTCCATCAATTTGTTCATGCCCGATTGGCTCGCAGAAGAGGGTGGAGCCATCCTCTTGGCGAATTGTGAGCAAAGTAATTTCTAGATCAAAGTGAAGGAACTCTTCCACGATGACTCGCGGTGAGTTACCCCGGGACCCTGCCATAGCGGCTTGCCAGGCTTGCCGAAGGCCTTCAGGCTTGCTAACCACACTTTGGCCTTTGCCGGAGGAGCTCATGACTGGTTTGACTACCACTGGCCAGCCCAGGGGCTCAGCTGCATGTCTGAGTTCTTCGGCACTGCCGGCATAAGCAAATTTTGGGGTCAGTAGAGCCAATTCTTCGCTGGCGAGATCTCTGATTCGATCGCGATTCATTGTTACGGCTGTGGCTCGGGCCGTAGGGATCACTGTGATTCCTTCGTTTTCAAGCTCTGCCAGTGCATCCACCGCGAGTGCTTCGATTTCAGGGATCACCACATCTGGTTGATAACGACGAACCACAGCTTTGAGGGTTTCGGCATTGCTCATGTCCAGAACCTCTGCTTGGTCTGCTACTTGCATGGCCGGGGCCCCGGAGTATCGATCACAGGCGATGACATGGCAACCCAAGCGTTGGGCTGCAATGGCGACTTCCTTGCCGAGTTCTCCGCTGCCAAGTAACAGCAAGGTTTTTGGTAAGACAGTCATCATGAAGGTGTTGATGATGAGTTGATCTTCGCGCTTGGCTGGTTTGGGGAATGGCTTTAAAAGGGCTATTTGAGATGCCTTTACACGTTGAGATCAGGGATCAGCGTGAGCTGCCGAAAGGCTGGTTCTTCGCTGATGAACCCCCAGGCTTCGAATACACCGGGATCAGGATGAGTGATGCGTTGTTGTTGCATGTTTTGTTCCAGCCGAAAGCCTTCTTGGGCCATGCGGCGCATCAGACTTGCAGCCTCTTCGAAACGGGAAGCCATGGCTTCAAGGCTTGCGCAGTCGCTTGTGAGACCAGCCTCTTTCCAGGTGAAGTAACTCATTTTTTTAATGCACCAGATTGATGGTGAAGACGACTTGGTGTTTGAAGCTTCGAGGTTCCGCAGACCACATTGGCTATTGGGGTGGTATGGATTTTTCTCGTTGGCAGTTTTTCTGTGTTGACAGGTCAACGATTATCGGCGGACAAGCCTGACCGACCGAGAGAGGGTGCTCTCAATAAGTGCGACACAATTGAGAATTTCTGGTCTTTGCCCCCCGTTGGCTTTTTTTGCACCAGCAAAACGCTCACGTTGCTTGATAAGGCTTGGACTTTAGTGAGTGAAGGATGCTGCTCCGTGAGGTGCCTTCGGGGGGGTGTGCTTGATCAGTTTCAAAGGAAGCAAGGCCAATATGTAAACAAGGAACGGGATGTAGAACTTTGGATCTTCACGTGTGTGTCCAACGTAGGTGAGGAGAAAGACGGTCCAAAGCCAGTGGCTGCCAATCCAATGCAGTCTCTTTCAATTTTTCATACCCATCCAATGCTGGGCCCGATCAGTGGAAGTTAAGGCCATCAGGAAAATAAACACATAACCAAGACCACCAACAATCCACTTTCCCATCGGCTGATCTTCGAGAAAAGGTTCTGGGAAGTTCAAAGAGATCGGCACAATCAGGCTGAGGTGAATGAAGTGCGAGGCTGCAAAGTTCAGTCCGATGTAGCGTCTGTAGTCAATAGTTCAGATCGTAAAAGGTGTTTTCCAGAGGGAATAGACACTCGAAGCTGTAAAGGCAATGGAGAAGAGAAATAGAGAGCTTCTACCGGTCTAATCAATGCTTGCGGTGATCGTTTCGGCATTCCATCCGCTCAAAACGAAAAAGATGGTAAGCATCAGAAGGATCATTTCAGCGACCAAAGCAGTGATATTCCAGCCTTGTAGTTTCATGCCTTCATTTCGGTATTGATATTCTGAAACTGATACGATTTGCTTGCAAGAAGTGAGTTTAAAAGTGCATCTTTATTTCTTATAGAACTAACTCATGCCAGCACTGATGCAGTGGGGCGTAATAGCAGACCCAGCAGCACTAAGCCTCCAGTGCTCAACCAAAATCTTCGCACCACCATTTGCTCGTCGGCACCTCCGATTTCATAGTGGTGGTGAAGCGGGGCCATGCGGAATACTCGTCGTCCAACTCCGTCAGGTCCTTTGGTGGCTTTGAAAACCCATACCTGAATAATCACAGAAAGGGATTCAGCCAAGAACACACCACCCATGATCAATAGCGGCCAGAGGCTGTTGGAGAGGATTGCGACTCCACTCAAGGCGGCCCCCATTGCTAGTGAGCCTGTGTCGCCCATGAACACTCGGGCTGGGTTGCGGTTGTGCATCAGAAAACCGAGCCAGGCCCCTGCCATTGCCATGCAGAAGCCTGCTAGTACAGGATCGCCATCATTGCCTCTGAGCATCAGTTGAATTGCTAGTCCAGTGAAGACAATTGCCCCGCAACCACTGGCTAGCCCATCGAGTCCGTCGGTGAGATTGGTGGCGTTGCTTTCCGCTAGGAACACGAACAGCGTTAGTGGCCAGATCATTACCCCCATCTCGATGGACATGCCAAAGGGCAGCGAGATGCTGGAGTCGATCCAGTGTTGCCAGCCCGCCCAAGTGAGAAAGATCAGGCCGGCTGCGGCTTGAAGTAGAAGTTTTCCTTGAGGGGTAAGACCAGTGTTGGTTCTGCGCGTGAGACTGCGCCAGTCGTCGAAGCCACCGATCACCATGTAAGCCAGGGTGATGCATGCCAGAGCTAGCAGCTGCTCACTGCTTTCTCCATTCACACTGACGAGACTTCCGATGATGACCCCAGCAGGAACAACTAGCAGCCCACCCATGGTTGGTGTGCCAGATTTGCGCTGATGAGTCTGTGGTCCGTCTTCTCGAATCACTTGCCCCATTTTTAGGGCCCTTAGCTTTGGGATGCCCCAGCTTGCGATCAGCACTGAAATCAGTGTTGAAATCATCAACGGCAAGCTGAGCAGACTATTGGCTATGAAGCGGTCCGATATGAAGCTTGCAGCAAAGATAACGATCCCGAGCAAGCTTGCGGACGTTGTCCCTTGAGTCCACCACCTTTGTGTATCCGTATCAGCCAATGGCTTCGGAGAGTTGCTCACGTTAGGGCTTGATTGGCAGTGAGTAATGAAGTGAGCAGGCTTCTTCGGTTTGAGAAAATGGCTATTCTTCCCAGTTTTCTTCTGTTTGCTCGTCGTCGGCTTTGTAATCTTCTTTCTCTCCCATCAAAGCCGAAAGCTCCTCTTCCTCTACTGTGCTGATCTCTGGTGAGGTGGATTCTTCATCGGCGACTAGCCTTCCACTTGCTTCGAGCCAACTCAGCAGATCTGGTTCTTCGCGTAGGGGCAAAACAGGGGCAGGTTCTGTTCTTCTATAGCGTGTAAGAGCAGGGTTGATGCCGTCGAGTGCGCTCAGGTTGATCGTATCGAGGGCGCTCATTTGTGAGGACATAGATCAATCAGTCAACATAGTTCATTGACTTCCTCTGATCAGGTGTTTTTTTCTTCCAAGCTGATCTTGATGGTTCTTGCCTGGGGCTTGGCCTTACTACTCAGCTTTGGCTTGCGGTTTTGGGGTCTGTTGCATCCTGAGCCTTTTGTAATTCGGCCCCTTCTGGTGGCGTTGTTGCTCTTTGTTCCTGCGGTTGGCCTCGGTATTTGGGTCATGCGGGAGGGATTTTCTACGGCTGATTCCGGTTCTTTGGTCAACGGGAAGGGAGAATCTTTGAATTGTGATTCGGAGTCCAGTTGATGGGGCGTGCGAAGAAGGTGGTGCTTGCTTATTCCGGTGGTGTTGACACCAGCGTTTGCATCCCATACCTCAAGCATGAATGGGGGGTAGACGAGGTGATCACCTTTGCTGCTGATTTAGGTCAGGGCGATGAGCTTGATCCCATCCGCCTTAAGGCTCTTGATGCGGGTGCTAGTCAGTCTCTGGTGGGAGATTTGATAGAGCCTTTTGTAGAAGAGTTTGCTTTGCCGGCGATTCGTGCCAATGCTCTTTACGAAGGTCGTTATCCACTGTCTACGGCGTTAGCTCGCCCCCTGATTGCTCGTCAGTTGGTAGAGGTTGCCAGGGAGGTCGGGGCCGATGCGGTGGCTCATGGTTGTACGGGTAAAGGCAACGATCAGGTGCGTTTTGATTTGGCTATTGCAGCACTAGCACCTGATCTCAAGGTGCTAACTCCCGCTCGGGAATGGAGCATGAGCAGAGAGGAGGCGATCGCCTATGGCGAACGCTGTGGGATTCCTGCCCCTGTGAGTAAGAAATCGCCTTATTCGATTGATCTGAATCTTTTGGGTCGGAGTATTGAAGCGGGTCCTCTTGAAGATCCGATGGTGGCTCCGCCCGAGGAGGTCTTTGCCATGACCTCCTCGATTGACGCTGCACCCTCACAGGCTCAGGACATTGAGATCAGTTTTGAAGCTGGTAATCCTGTGGCTATTGATGGGGTGCGACTTGATTCGGTGGG
This sequence comes from Prochlorococcus sp. AG-412-I05, assembly GCA_003214855.1. Lineage (GTDB taxonomy): Bacteria > Cyanobacteriota > Cyanobacteriia > PCC-6307 > Cyanobiaceae > Prochlorococcus. Next base: position 39,370 of record QCLC01000007.1, read on the forward strand.
TTTGATCAAGGAGGCGAATCGTCTTGCTGGACGGCATGGTTTCGGTCGCCTTGACATCATTGAGAATCGGGTGGTTGGTATCAAGAGCCGTGAGATTTATGAAACTCCAGGGTTACTTTTGTTGATTCGTGCTCATCAGGAATTGGAGAGTTTGACACTTGCTGCGGATGTGTTGCGCATGAAGCGTCAATTGGAGATGCAATGGGCTGAGCTGGTCTATCAGGGCCTTTGGTTTTCCCCTTTGAAGGATGCTCTGGATGGATTCATGGATCGCACTCAGATTTATGTGAATGGCTTGGTGCGGATTCGTCTCCATAAAGGCAATGCCATGGTGATTGGCCGGAGCTCTGACACCAACAGCTTGTATATATCTGATATGGCTACCTATGGCAGCGAGGACAACTTTGACCACAGGGCTGCTGAAGGATTTATCTACATCTGGGGACTTCCAAGTCGCCTTTGGGCAGCAGCTCGTCGAGGCTAAGTTGTGATCTTTTGATTAGTTTTCTTGTGGAGATTGTCCTTTGCCTCCAAGCCATCTTGTGCGAAGCAGGGAAGGCACTCTTAATGGGTGAGGCTCCTCAAGTATGATTGCTTCACTTTGAATAGCAGAGTTTTGAGTATGTGTGATTAGGCGATAGTGCTCTAGTAAGGGGATGAGTCGTTGTTGAAATTTTCGTTCGAAAATATCAGGGAGTTCTTTTAGGAGTGCTTCGTATTCCTTGATTTGCTCCTTAAGGTCTTTGATTTGACTTTTAAGTAGATCTTGTTGGTCATAAGGATTTTCTTTGAAGTTAGATCTGATCTCAGCCTTGGTTAGTAGCAACTTGCCTGTTAATTGCCGCCATTGTTGGATGGCATTAAGTCTGGTTATTTTTTTATTTTCTTGTTGTGTTTCCTGTTTCTTCCACATTGGAAGAGGGGTCTGATGGTCCTGATGGGCAGCGCGCATGGCAGCAAGTTAACGCCAAGCAGCTTTTTCAACAATGGTGTTGATCAGGCTTCAACGGCTGCGGCTTCCTGCTGTTCTGCTGGTTCAGGCTCACTCCCGGGGACGATTCTGGGAGCGGGTAGAGGACCTTCCTGTTTCACAGTGAGGTAGCGAATCACGTCTTCACTCAGACGCATAGCTTTTTCCAGCACGGCCACTTGTTGTCCATTGCCGTTGTGGCTTAGCTGCACATAGATGCCTTCCTTGTGATTTGAGATTGGATAGGCCAGGCGTCGCTTGCCACGCATTTGATTGTCGAGGACCTCTGCCCCAGCTTCAGTCACCATCTCGCGGTACTTGGTGACATGGGTTTCTACTTCCTCTTCCGGGATGTCCGGCCGGAGGATGTACATGGTTTCGTAATAAGGTTGTTGACTCATCAGGTGTTCCGACAGGGACTTAAAGGCTCACGGCAGTGAGCGACGGAGCCACCAGCCTATCTCTTTATGGTCAGTGTTTTAGTAGAGCTGCATGCGAACGGCTTGGCTGATACCTGGCAGGTCTGGTTCACGTCCTCTTAGGCATTCGATCAAGGCGAAGATCACGATGACAAGTATTGCGATCAGAACAGTGGTACTAAGAGTGCTGAAGATGAGTAAACCCTCAAGTGGTCTTTGAAGGATTCCGAAGAAGCCAAGACCCAGTACGGCGAGGACGATACTTAATAACAAAGCCTGCAACGTGTTAAAGCGCAGGAAATAGGGAACCTTTGGGTTGCGAATTACGGCAAGGAAAAGAGCTATGAAAAGAACTAAGCTGCCTAGCCCGAAGGGCATCGCACGTTCCAAAATTACTATTGGATATGTGGGTAGGTAGAGCAAGGCAAATAAGATCTGAATGATTTCAGGTGCTTCATTCAGGCTTTGCGCAAACGGCGCGGTGTCGCTCCAAGGGAGCATGTAAATCAGCACTCCCAGCAACCGTTGCCAGACAGGGATCAGCATGGGGGGTCAGATCACTGCTATGAAGCTAAACCGTGAGCCAGCCCAGAGCAGCTTTTCTCATCTCTTCGATAGGCACCTGGTTGTTGCCGCTCCAGAGCCTTAGAGAGGCAGCGCCTTGTTGAACAAGCATTTCGAGGCCATCTATGCAATGGCAGCCATGTTCAGTTCCTAAGGTCAGCCATGCGGTTGGTTTTGGTGTGTAAATCAGGTCATAGAGAGTTGTCTTTGGGCTTAGGTTTTGCCAAATTTTCTTCCCCAGGGGCATTGGCGCTCTAGGAGTTGATGTTTCCGAACGGTTTTGGGACATGCCTACTGGTGTGGTGTTGACCACCAGATCGGCTTTGGTTAGCTGTTCAACCAGAGCAGGGTCCTGTTGGAGAATTCCTTGCAAGAGCACTTGGCAATCAGATTCGGAGCTGGCTGGGTTGGGCTGGAGATCATCAAGAAATCTCTTCAGTGCATCAGATCGGCGCCCAACCACCATTATTTGAGCCAATTTTAAATCTTGCAGACCTGCAACGACTGCTCGGGCGCTACCACCGCAACCGAGCACGACTGCACGACGCCCATGCCACTCGCACTTGCTTTCTTGAAGGGGTGCAATAAAACCGGCCACGTCTGTGTTGGTGCCTGTCCAGCCACCGTCTGCATGAGGGATCAGAGTGTTGACGGCTTTCAGTCGTTTTGCTAAAGGGCTGAGTTCTCGACAGGTTTTGGCCACGTCTTGTTTGTGGGGGATGGTGATGTTCAGGCCAAGGCAGTTGAGCGAACGCAGAGCGCAGAGCACATTGGCCAGATCGTTGGTTTCGCAGGGCATGGCCATGTAGCACCAGTCGAGATTCATTGCAGTGAGGGCTGCGTTTTGCATCACCGGTGAGAGGGAATGGTGCACTGGTTGGCCGAGCAGGCCTATTAGGGAGGTTGTGCCGCTAATCATTCCCATTGCTTGATCGGTTCTGTGCCCAGCCTGCCGGGTGAGCTGTTCGGGAACCACACCTCGCCTCTAAGTGGCCTCACTGCCGAGGATGCACCTGTTCAAGACAGAGATCTTTAGGAGGTCGGCACGAATGGGAAAGGTTGTTGGCATTGACCTTGGAACCACGAACAGTTGTGTCGCCGTAATGGAGGGTGGCAAGCCCGTCGTGATTGCTAACGCTGAAGGGTTTAGAACAACTCCCTCCGTGGTCGCGTATACCAAAAATCAGGATCAGTTGGTTGGCCAGATCGCCAAGCGCCAAGCGGTGATGAACACTGATAACACCTTTTATTCAGCAAAGCGCTTCGTTGGTCGTCGGGTTGATGAAGTGAACGAAGAGTCGAAGGAAGTGAGCTATGAGGTTGAGAAGTCTGGCTCTAATGTGAGGTTGAAGTGCCCGGTTCTTGATAAGCAGTTTTCTCCTGAGGAAGTGAGTGCTCAGGTGTTGCGCAAGTTAGCTGAGGACGCTGGTAAGTATCTCGGTGAGAACGTAACCCAGGCCGTGATCACGGTGCCTGCGTATTTTAATGACTCACAGAGACAGGCCACCAAGGACGCCGGCAAGATAGCTGGCTTAGAGGTGCTACGCATCATTAACGAGCCAACTGCGGCTGCGTTGGCCTATGGCCTCGACAAGAAGAGCAATGAGCGCATTCTGGTGTTTGACCTGGGTGGTGGAACCTTTGATGTTTCTGTGCTCGAGGTAGGTGATGGTGTTTTTGAGGTTCTATCTACCTCAGGTGACACTCATCTAGGCGGAGATGATTTCGATAAAGTGATTGTTGATCATCTGGCTGCAACTTTTAAGGCCAATGAAGGGATTGATCTGCGACAGGATAAGCAGGCTCTTCAGCGCCTCACTGAGGCGGGAGAGAAAGCCAAGATCGAGCTTTCCAGTGCTACGCAAAGTGAGATCAATCTGCCATTTATTACTGCTACCTCTGAGGGGCCTAAGCATCTTGATCTAACCCTGACACGTGCCAAATTTGAGGAATTGGCTTCAAAGCTGATTGATCGTTGTCGCGTACCTGTGGAGCAGGCTCTTAAGGACGCCAAACTCTCTTCTGGTGAACTTGACGAAATCGTGATGGTGGGCGGCTCTAGTCGCATGCCTGCAGTTCAGGAACTTGTGAAGAGGGTTACGGGTAAAGATCCCAATCAGACTGTCAATCCTGATGAGGTTGTTGCAGTAGGCGCTGCCATACAGGGCGGGGTATTGGCTGGTGAAGTTAAGGACATCTTGCTACTTGACGTCACTCCTCTCTCCTTGGGTGTGGAGACTCTTGGTGGTGTGATGACCAAGATGATTACGCGTAATACGACTGTTCCTACGAAGAAGTCGGAAACTTATTCCACGGCGGTTGATGGACAAACGAATGTTGAGATTCACGTGCTTCAGGGTGAACGTGAAATGGCCTCTGATAATAAGAGCTTGGGAACATTCCGTCTTGATGGAATTCCTCCTGCCCCTCGTGGTGTTCCTCAGATTGAGGTGACTTTTGATATTGATGCCAACGGTATACTTAGTGTTAATGCCAAGGATAAGGGTAGCGGTAAGGAGCAAAGCATTTCGATTACTGGTGCTTCAACCCTCTCTGAAAATGAAGTTGAGAAGATGGTTAAGGATGCTGAGACCAATGCCTCAGCTGATAAAGAAAAGCGAGAGCGCATTGACATTAAGAACCAGGCTGAGACGCTTGTTTATCAGGCGGAAAAGCAGCTCGGAGAGTTGGCTGACAAGGTTGATGCTGATTCAAAGGCAAAGGTGGAAGATAAGCGCGTCAAGCTTAAGGCTGCCATTGAGAAAGATGACTTTGATTCGATGAAGTCACTATTGGAGGAACTGCAGCAGGAGCTTTATACCTTGGGTGCTTCTGTTTATCAGCAGGCGGGTGCCGCCGGCGCAGAATCCGGCGCTGATACTGGCGCGGCTGGTGCTGGTGATTCCAGTAGTGGTGATGATGTGATTGACGCAGAATTTACTGAGTCGAAGTGATGGGATAGTTGGCTTGTTGATGTCATAAAGCATCATTTGCCTGCTGCCCTATGGTCTAAAGTAGTTCTTGTCAATATTGGCCTTGCTTTTGATATATGGTTAGCACATGTAGCATGAATGCTTTTATCCTTTGAGTGGCTAAGAATGGATCAATAAACTAAGGATTGTTTAGCTTTTGTTGATCAGCCCCTAAATTTGATCAGGGTTGATTGAAATGAGTAGATGTCTGATGTAAAGGCCCTGCCTTATTTATAAAATGGTGACATCTCTTTCAGAGTGTTGCTTGATTTTGACCTGTAATTAGCGGCTTTTACATCACCATGGGCTGGCATGAAAAAATATTCTCTGGAGAGACTGAAGATCCAAAATTTATAAAATAGGTTAAATGGCTTCTAGCCTTCAGAAAGAATAATATTGATTAGCTGATCAACTTTGAGAGCTGATTATTTTCTATGCATGAGTTTAGCGAGAGGCAAGGGTTTGTTGGAGGTTGGTTGTTTCCTGCCTAATGATTTACTATTTGATTGTCTTGGAGTAGTCAATTCAATCAATATTGAGCCATGTGATTACAATGATTTAGCAGATGGAGATGCCCTACTTTGATTCCTATGAATATGATGATAGGAAGAGGCCATCTTCTGCAATTCTGAATACATTGCTACTTATTTGGCGATAGAACTGATCGAATCAATCTTTATACTGGTTGCTAGGAGTCTATCAATGATTTGACGGCAGCAATTGAATCTTGCTGCCAGTGATTGAAGAGTTGAGGAACTCTTTATTCATATTTTGGCCTAGTGACTTAAATTTTCACAAAATGCCTCTAGGGGTTATCCGCAAATTCTAAATTTCTTGAAAAATTTCTGGGGTTTATCCCTTGCCTCAAAAGAATCAACACAGAACACTCTTCGAAGCATGGATTACTGTTGCGAAGGAGAGCCTATAGTTTTTAGTAAATGTTAATCCCAGTAGAATTCCAATTGTTTGATGTATGATAACTGCAAGCAGATTCTAGCCCAGCTATCATTTTATGACTTGGAATCATGCCGTTAAGGGCTCTGTAGATTTTCAATCTATTATGCTCAGTAAATTGCGGAAATAAGAAGCTCAAATTTTTGATTGGCAATCTTATGACGATTGGATTTAGGCTTCATTGATTGATGCGATAAGGTTTTTTTATGTGTAGGCGTTTGTTGACCATGTTTAGGGCAAATCCAATCCTTTATGCTCTCCCCTATCAGTGATTTTGACGGTTCAATCTGCACTTATTCAAGCAAGGACTTTCTTGCAATGGCTGCTGCATGGGAATTTCTAATGAACTTTTCCCATCTGTTGCTGCGGACTCCACTGTCTGCTGGCATTGATCTGTGTTATAGCTTTAAGGATAGAAAATCCTATTTGCCAAAAGTTTATGGAAACCCTTGGAACCATTTTCGCTTGTCTGCTGGCAGTAGTTCCTGTTGGTTTGTTGTTACATTTTTATGCCAGGCACCGAGACAAAGAGATAACTCTCAACTAACGCTGCTTACTTTATTTCTTCAACATCATGGCGTCTTGCCATCTCTAAAGCATGTGCCTCTTACGCATTCATCCCCTTTGAAAGCGTTTTCAGGCACTTCTTCAATGTTGATGGGCACTGGCGTCTCGAGGAATTAAGGCAATCCAAGTGTGTGGGTCTACCAGCTCATCGAGATTTCTTTGACGCAGCAAACTGGTGATCTTTGGACGCCTTGCTGTTGGATGATTGAAAATTGATCAAGAGTCAAGTCAAGATCTTGTTTCGTTAGCGAGTTGGTCTTTGACCCATGCAGCGCTGGCTGGGGCGAGCAAGACGCCATTTCGGTAATGGCCCGTAGCCACGATTAGCCCGGGCTCTAGTGTTTCTAAAAGAGGTGCTGGACGTTCGACAGGTCGAGCACGCAATCCATGCCATTGGTTTTTCACAGTCGCGCTCTGTAGCCAATCCGGTGCATCTCCTGCGAGGTGTTGCATGGCCTTGAGGTGGCTAGACATTGGTTGAACGCCTGGCTCGAGAGTGGCACCTATCCAGATCTGATTGGTTCCGTGGGGGATCAGGTTGATGCCATGGCTCACGAGTACTGCAGGCCAGCCGCTCCAATTGTGCTGATCTGAGATCAGCTCTAGATCCAGCACTTGTCCAAGCACAGGGGTCATGCGAAGACTGTGGCCTAGAGATTCCAGCAGGGCTTTGCTGCCCAGTGCTGCACAGATCACGACAGCGTCTTGGCTCAAATTTGTTCCTCCCGCAAGTTGAAGGCGCCACTGTTTGTCTTCGACAGATGAATTTCGTTTCAGTGAGATGACTGGTTCTTGGATTTGTTGTACGCCTTGGTCTTGTAGGGCAGCCCATAGGCATTTTTGTAGGGCGATCGGGTCTAGATAACCGTCTTGATGAGAGATCAGTCCTCCATGTTGTGTGTTTGGCCATGATCGGCCCATACCGGGATTCGAGTTTGGTGAGATCAGCTCAAGGCCGAGATGTTGCCGCTGTTCTGCGAGTTGCTTCATCAGGATGGCTTCTGCTTCGCTACTCGCCAGTTGAATCAGAGGGGTGTTGAGCTCGAGCGGATGCTCTTGACTGCTCAGTTCTGCAATCCACTCTGGCCAGAGGGCCATGCTCTTTTGCCGGAGTCGCCAGGCTCGTCCACTGCTACGCCTGAAAACATGCCCCATGAGTACCCCTAGCGAAGCAGTTGTTCCTGGGAGGGTCCCTGATCTGTTAATCGGTTGACCCAATCTTGGATCAATCAGCATCACTTTGTGGCCATGCTTGGCTAAATACCAGGCGGTGCCAGCGCCAACCGCACCGGCGCCAATGATTGCAACGCTGGAAGCAGTCATATCTTGATATTGACCAGCAATGCATCTCACTTTGAGCTGTTCTTGGTGCTGACGTTCGTCAAGACAGAATGAGTTTTTGCAATCAGGTTGCGTGAGTTCCCCTCTTGGTGATGTATGGAATCCTTACGGTTGCAAGCTTCGTGTGATTTTGCAGCTCATCTGTCCAGATCGGCCTGCTTTGGTGAGTGAGTTGTCGGGATGGGTGGCTGTTAATGGAGGCAATATTCTTCATGCTGATCACCATACGGATGTTGGGGCTGGACTGTTTCTGAGCAGGATCGAATTTGGAATTGAGGGCTTCGGATTGCCTCGAGAGGCGATAGCACCGGCTGTGAATGCCTTGGCAGATCGCCTCGGGGGTCAGGCGCAAGTGCATTTTTCGGATGAGATCCCTCGGGTGGCGATCTTCGCCAGCAAGCAGAGTCACTGTCTGTTGGATCTACTTTGGCGCACTCGCAGTGGGGAGTTGCCGATGCAGGTGCCGCTTGTGATTGCAAACCACTCTCAATTGGAGCCTTTATGCAGGGAGTTTGGTGTTTGTTTTGAGTGTGTTCCTATGACGCTTGCCAGCAAGCCTGAGGCGGAACAAACCATGCTGGATTTGTTGGCTGAGCATCGGATTGAGTTGGTTGTGTTGGCCAAGTACATGCAGGTCCTTAGTGGTGCTTTTCTAGAGCGTTTCCCCACCGTGATTAATATTCACCATTCCTTCCTGCCGGCTTTTAAGGGGGCACAGCCCTATCACAGGGCCTGGGATCGAGGGGTGAAAGTGATTGGTGCTACCGCCCATTACGTCACTGAAGATCTGGATGACGGGCCGATTATTGAGCAGACCATCGAGCATGTAAACCATCGTGATGAGGTGGAAGATTTGATTCGTAAAGGGCGTGATACCGAACGTCTCGCTTTGGCAAGGGCTTTGAGATTGCATCTTTGTCGCCAGGTGATGGTCTATCGCGGTAGAACCGCTGTTTTTGCATGACGGTGTTGGCTTGGATGGCTCGATGTCGCCCTGCGGCTGCGACCTCCATGGGTTGGCTTGTTTTCCAGTGGGGGCTTTTTTTGTTGCCTTCCAGTGCATTGTTGGCAGGCCTGTTGCTGCTTACGGCCCTGGTGCTTGGTAGTTGTCAGCGACAGCAACCGTTTTGGCGTGATCCCTGGAATTGGCCTTTGCTGATTGCCGCACTGTTGATGCTGTTTGGTTGCGTTCAGGCCTATTCGGGTGGACGTGCTTGGGTTGGTCTGGGGAATTGGTTGCCTTTCTTTTGGGCTTTTTGGGGTTTTCAGCCTTATTTAGTGAGTGATGAAGCCCGACGACGTTGTGCCCTTTGGCTTGTCGCTGGCACTTTGCCTGTGGTGATTACCGGTCTCGGGCAGCTCTGGTGGGGATGGCAGGGGCCATGGCAATTGTTCGGTGGCTTAATCGTCTGGTTCATGGCTCCCGGCGGGGAGCCTACTGGCCGTTTATCTGGTCTGTTCGATTACGCCAATATTGCCGGAGCCTGGTTGGCGTTGGTTTGGCCATTCTGTTTGGCAGCTCTGCTTCAGCCTGCCCTCAGTCGTTTTCAACGCAGTATGGCTTTGGGGGTCGCTATTGCTGTTGTGGCTGCATTGGTTCTTACCGACTCACGAAATGCTTGGGGAGGGTTGATGTTGGCGATTCCCTTTGTTTTTGGGCCCGCCAGGTGGCCCTGGTTGTTGCCGTTGATGGTGTTAGCGCTGTTACCAGTGACCCTTGCAGCATTACCAGGCAGTCCTTCAGGTTTGCAGCAGTGGGCACGCACGGTTGTGCCTGAGGGCATTTGGGCGCGTCTTAATGACATGCGCTATATCCAGGATCGTGAGTTGATGTCAACTCGCATGAGCCAGTGGGGGGTGGCTCTGCAGTTCATTAATTCTCGTCCTTGGCTGGGTTGGGGGGCTGCTGCTTTTTCAGTGCTCTATCCGCTGCGGACTGGTCAGTGGCATGGCCATGCCCATAACCTTCCTCTTGAACTTGCTGTGAGCCATGGGATACCCGTAGCTCTGCTAGTGGTGGGGACTGTTTTAGCCCTTTTGATCACAGTCTTGCGACGTGGTGTGTTGACTGGTGGAGTCTTGATAAGCCGAGGTTTGAGTAGCACGGTCTTTGACCGTGCTTGGTGGACGGCAAGTTTGATCGTGGTGGTGATGCACGCTACTGATATGCCTTTCTTTGATAGTCGGCTCAACATTGCCGGCTGGATTCTTTTGGCTGGATTGCGTTGCATCATTCTTCCCCAGCAGGCACTCCAACATGCTCGTTCAGGGCTTGATGCTGCTGCTGGATGAGTTGTTTTTGGTTGAGGGGCCCTTCTAGATGGGTCCAGGGCAGTGTTCGTGATGGCTCCCATGATTCATGCACCACTTCTTCCCAGGCGGGTGGGCGGGGCAGTGGCATGGCTTGTTCAGTGGTTGCATTGAGACCCCCTTCTCTTGCTGCTCTGTAGGCCTTTCTCCAGCTGCCCAGTTTGTTGTGTGAGCCCCGGACAGATGCAATCACAGGGGCGAGGCGTCGGTCACTGCGTGACAGCAGAGCCTGGATCGTGCTCCATCCGAAGCTTTCTGGTCGCACCTCAATGCCTTTTGGTTTCAGTTGTTTGGCTAGTTGTTTGAGTCGTTTCTCCGCTTTACGGTTGATCCCTTGCCATTGAAAGGGAGTATGAGCCTTAGGGACAAAGGTGCTGACTCCCAGAGTGAGGCGTAAGCCTGGGGTTGTTTTTTTGAGGTTAAGTAACAGATTGCTCGTGTCGTTTATATCTGAGTCCTCTTCGGTAGGTAGTCCAACCATGCCGTAGAGCTTCAGCCCATTGAGGCCGCCTTCAAACGCATAGTTGGCAGCCGCAAAAATTTCTTCTTGAGCAAGCTTTTTATTGATCATTGCGCGAATGCGCTCGCTGCCGCTTTCGATGGCAATTGTGAGTGATTTACTGCCGCGGCGGTTCAGGATCCTGGTCAATTCTGAGTTTACTGTGGATGCCCGTACAGAGCTAACGCTGAGGCGGATGTCGTTGAAGCGATCTTTGTCTAACCATTGCAGAAGCTCACCAAATTGAGGGTGTTGGGTAACAGAGGCGCCTAGTAGTCCAAGTCTCTTAGTGGCGGTGAGTCCTTTCTCAATGGCAGGGATGAGTCCATCGTCTAAGGATGGACTGCGGAAGGGCAGTGTGAGATAGCTGGCAAGACAGAATCGGCAAAGTTCTGGGCAGCTGCGCACCACCTCAACCATATGGATGTTTGGCCAGGCAGCATCTGGCGTGATCACTGTGGAATGAGTGAGGGTGTTGCCGCGCCAGGTTTGCTTCGCGATTGAGTGGGGTAAGCCTGATTCGACGGGCTTTACTGTCAGCAGGGTGTCATCAGCGTCGTAGATGGGTTCATAGAACCTTGGTACATAGACACCTGGAATCTTTGCCAGAGCGCGCAGGCGATCAGTTCGGGGCAACTGTTTCACTTGTTGGAGCGTATCGATGAAGGCTGGTAAAAGTTCTTCCCCGTCGCCCAACAACACCACATCGAAAAATGGAGCTAGGGGTTCGGGGTTAGCTGTGAGTACAGGACCACCACCAAAAACAATCGGGTTGTTTTCTCCGCGTTGATGACTCCATAGCGGGATGCGTTGTTGCTCAAGTAGATCCAGCAATACCGGACCATCCAGTTCCCAGCTCAGGGAGAGTCCGAACAGGTCGCATGTGCGATGGGGGATGTCCCCTTGATCGGTAAATAACCGCCTTACATCGATGTCTTCACGTTTAGCGAGGGTGGCCCAGATGACTTGATATCCCAGGCTGGTAATCCCAATGCTGTATGTGCTTGGGAACGCCAGCACGGCTCGGAGCGCTCCAGGTTCGGGAACGGCGGGGGTGAATAGGAGCGTTTCCTTGTTCAGGAGGTCAACCTTGGCAACATCAGTTCATCCTGAAGAGGCTATTGGCATCGGGTGCGAAATCATCTGATGTACGTCAATAAATCAATGGTTAAGGAATCAGCGCTTCATCATTGGGTTGCTTGATTATATGTTTTGACCTGCCAGCTGTCTTTGGCAAATTCTTTGCTTCACTTTATATTGATGGAGTAATAATTTAGATGACTACCTGCCTTTTAGGGATCTAGGTTATTGTGATATTTAATGGCAATATTGGCTGACGTCCTGAGCTCGGGAGCGGATATTTACGAGTCTTATTCTACAGATTATGAGAATTCAAATGATACGGGTTGTCTTAATTCTCTTTGTAAAATTTTTCTAGAGGATGGATTTGGGCTGTCTGCAAATTATCCAGTTTATTTAGATATTATAAGCAGTAGATTGCTTCTTTCGATTGGTTACTCTTTGTATTCCATTGTGATTTGTCTTTCATAGATTGAGTGTTCATTAAAGATGCGAGCGACGAGAAAACTTGATAGGCATGCCACTAGTATTGGTTTGAGGATTAGTAAATCTTTTGTTAGTGCGAAGGCCAAAAACATGGCTGTGATCGGTGTGCGTGAGCAGCTTGCTACGAACGCTCCCATGCCGGCAAAAATGAAGGTATTGGGTGCATGGCCAGTGAGCATTTCTGCCCAGTCTCCACAGGCTAGGCCGATGGCTCCTCCTAGGGTCAGCATCGGGACAAATAAGCCTCCTGGTGCTCCTGAGGCAGCTGCTAGCCCGGTAGTGAAAAACAGCACGATGAAGGTGCTGAGAGCCATCAGAGGACCAGCTTCTCCTCCGCCGACTAGATCTTGAAGGTTATCCAAATTCCTAAAGCTCTCAGGAAGAGCTGCATAAACCCCTCCGAGTACACCACCACTGAGCACCATCTTTAAAACGAGTCGATTGCCGAACCAGGTTTTACCTTTGCGTTGCATCGCTAGGACGTAGCGGCAGTAAAACTCCGCTAAGACTCCAGTGACCAAACCAAGGGCGATTAGGTAGCCCAGGTCGATTGGAAGAAAGTGCACTAGGGGTGTGTATTCACGTTCCAGTTGAAAGCCCACGCCTTTGCTAAGACTTTCAGCTGATGGACTTAGTCCTAGGAATCCGAACACATCGGCCCAAGTATCAGCCCAGAAGGTGGTGACAACCACCAGCAACAAGACTGCAGGTTTTGCAGAATGAAGTAGCTCTTCAATTACATAAACAAAGCCTCCAATTGGCGCACTGAAAATAGCGGCTAGGCCTGCCCCACCACCAGCAGCGACAATGACTCGGCGAAAGGCGATTGGTGCCTTTAACCATTGAGCAAATTTCCAAGCGACAGAGCCTCCCATTTGCACTGCTGGTCCTTCTGGACCAAGTGGAAAACCACTGCCGATGGCGATAACTCCTGCGACTAGCTTGACCATCCCAACCCTCAATCCCATTGGTACGGATCGATGGCGTAAAAATGCCATGATGTGGCTCACCCCTGAACCACTCGCAGAGGGGGCTAGACCAGATACAAGCAACCCAGAAACCAAGCCTCCTGTGGCACCAAGGGCTGGTAGAACGATCCATGGTGGAAGAAGTTCAAGAAGCTGGAATCGCCACTTGGCGAGGCTATAGATACCAGCTTTGAAAAGCACTCCTGTGAGTGCAGCTCCAAGGCCCGTAAGCATCAGAGCCAGCACAACCACAAACCAGCGCTGTTCTAAGAGTTTGCGGATGCTGCGACTGGACGGCATCAGATTTTGTTGCTGGTTTAGATCATTCGGCATGGCCATTGGTGGGTGAAAACTCTGCAAGAACTTCTGCTTGTATGTCGTGACTTACCACGCGCCCTTGATCTGCAAAGCCATCAATCTGGTTGAAATTTAGATAGCGATAAAGCTCAGATGAGAGGGGATCAATTTTTTCTGTTGCGATCGAAAGATATTCTTTTGCTGTAGGGATTCTGCCTAATAATGCACATACTGCTGCCAACTCAGCACTGCCTAAATAGACTTGGGCTCCTTGGCCTAGTCGATTGTTGAAGTTTCGAGTGCTTGTGGAGAAAACGGTTGTGTTGTCTTCCACGCGTGCTTGATTGCCCATACATAATGAACAACCAGGCATTTCCATGCGGCTCCCTGCAGCTTCGAAGATTTTGTAGTAGCCCTCTTCTTGAAGCATGGCTTCATCCATTCTTGTTGGTGGGCAAACCCATAGGCGAGCTTTGCTGGTTCCAGACCCTTCAAGTATTTTTGCGGCAGCTCTGTAGTGGCCGATGTTGGTCATACATGAGCCGATAAAGACTTCCTGCACTGGATTGTTTGCAACCTCACTGAGTAGTTTCACATTGTCGGGATCGTTGGGACAGGCCAGTACGGGTTCTTTGAGTTCGTCGAGATTGATATTGATGATTTCGGCATACTCTGCGTTTTGATCAGCGCTAATCAATTCTGGCTTGGCCAGCCAAGCTTCCATGGCTTTGATACGTCTTGCCAGGGTGCGAGCATCCTGATAACCGCGGGCAATCATGTTTTTTAGCAATGCAATATTGCTGCGAAGGTATTCAGCAACCGTTGATTCAGAGAGTTTGATCGTGCAGCCAGCGCAGGAACGTTCAGCAGTGGCATCGGTTAGTTCAAAGGCTTGCTCCAGCTTCAGATCAGGTAATCCTTCGATTTCCATGATTTTGCCGCTAAAGACATTGAGTTTGTTGGCTTTTTCTACGCTGAGTAGACCTTCTTGAATCGCGATCAAGGGGATGGCATTGACGACGTCACGCAGTGTGATGCCGCTCTGCAGTGAGCCGCTGAAACGAACCAGTACAGATTCCGGCATGTCTAGGGGCATGGCACCGATGGCTGCAGCAAAAGCCACCACGCCAGAACCTCCGGGGAAAGAAATGCCTAAGGGGAAACGAGTGTGGCTATCGCCGCCTGTTCCCACTGTGTCTGGCAGAAGCATGCGGTTCAGCCAGCTGTGGATGATCCCATCGCCTGGATGAAGTGCTACTCCACCACGCTGGGCGAAGAAATCGGGAAGTTCTTTCTGGGTTTGTAGATCTACAGGCTTCGGGTAGGCAGCGGTGTGGCAGAAGCTTTGCATGACTAGATCTGCTGCAAATCCCAAGCACGCGAGTTCCTTCATTTCGTCCCGGGTCATTGGTCCAGTTGTGTCTTGGCTGCCTACAGTTGTCATCAGCGGTTCGCAACTTGTCCCAGGTCGTATTCCTGCGAGACCACAGGCAAGACCAACAATTTTTTGGGCCTGGGTATACCCCTTGCCCGTTTCAGGAGTGTCTCCTGGGCGGACGAATAGATCGGATGTTGACAGTCCAAATTGAGAACGCACTTTGTCGGTTAGTGCTCTGCCGATCAGTAGGGAGATACGCCCGCCTGCTCGCATTTCGTCGCTGATGGTGATTGGTTTGAGCTTGAAGTGAGCCACGATTTCGCCTGCTTTGTCTTCTCCGAAGGCTCGTTCGATGGTGCCGGCATGTGGACGGATGGTGATCACATCGCCACTTTGCAGCTGACTGACATCACATTCGATTGGTAGGGCGCCGGAGTCTTCCGCTGTGTTGAAGAAGATCGGAGCGATTTTGCCGCCAAGGATGACGCCGCCGGATCGCTTGTTGGGTACGTAAGGGATATCGGCTCCTATGTGCCAAAGCACCGAATTGATTGCTGATTTGCGAGAACTGCCCGTACCCACCACATCGCCCACGTAGGCAATGGGATGGCCTTTTGCTTTCAGGCTGATGATCGTGGCAAGGGCATTGGGATCCCGTGTTTCCAGCATGGCCAGAGCATGCAGGGGGATGTCTGGTCGGGTGGTGGCATGGGTGGCGGGGGATAGATCGTCGGTATTGGTTTCACCATCAACTTTGAAGACTGTGACTGTGATCTCTTTGGCTAAGACTGGTTTTGAGGTGAACCATTCAGCGGCGGCCCAGCTTTCTACAACTTGCTTTGCGAAGCGATTGGTTTCAGCTAGCTCGATGACGTCATGGACTGCGTCGTAGACGAGCAGGGTGCGACTCAGGCCTGTAGCGGCGCATTCAGCTAGCTCGTGGTCATTGTGTTGAAGCAGCTCAATCAGAGCTGCAACGTTGTACCCCCCAATCATCGTGCCTAGCAGTTTTGTGGCTTCTAAAGGAGTAATGAGTGGGCTCTTGCTGTTTCCCTGGGCGATAGCACTCAGCCAGGTTGCTTTCACGTAGGCAGCTTCATCTACTCCAGGAGGGATGCGTTCACGCAGCAGGTAAAGCAGTTCAGAGTTATCTCCTGCTGGTGGATTCTGTAAAAGTAAGGTGAGTGCTTGGGTTTGCTCGGCAGTGAGGGGCAGGGGGGGGATGCCCTGGGCGTCACGTTCGGCGGCGAGCTGGCGATAAGCACTCAGCATTGGGGTGATTCCTCGGCAGCGGTCATGGCCCTTCTATTGTTATTTGCCGTCGATCCCTCCTGGCAGGAGATCGATATTGAAATGCAATTACCGGATGCTGCCACCTTGCTGGTTTCCTAGCCTGGGTTGTCATGAATTCTGGCGAAATGACCACCACCTCCGACTTGCATGTGGTGGATACGCGGCCTTTGGTGTCGCCCCTCTTGCTTCATCAGGAGCTGCCCCTCGATCTAGTGGCTCTCAAAACCGTTGCAGACACTCGTAAGCGCATCCAGGCAATTCTGCGTGGTGAGGATCCCCGCTTGCTGGTGATTGTTGGTCCCTGCTCGGTTCATGACATTGCCTCTGCAAGGGACTATGCCCGTCAGTTGGAGCCACTGCGAATGCGATATGCCCCCCAGTTGGAGGTGGTTTTGCGGGTCTATTTCGAAAAACCTCGCACCACCGTTGGCTGGAAAGGTCTCATCAATGATCCTCATCTCGATGGTTCCTATGACATCAACACTGGCTTGAGGCGTGCGCGGTCGTTGTTGCTCGACCTTGCCCGCGAGGGTATGCCGACGGCCACTGAATTGCTGGATCCGGTTGTTCCTCAATACATCGCTGATTTGATCAGTTGGACGGCGATTGGAGCCAGAACTACTGAGAGTCAGACCCATCGGGAGATGGCTTCTGGATTGTCAATGCCCGTCGGTTACAAAAACGGTACCGATGGCAGTGCCAAGATTGCGATCCATGCGATGCAGGCAGCATCTAGACCGCATCATTTTCTAGGGATCAATCGGCAGGGTCAGGCTTCGATTGTGCATACCACTGGAAATCCTGATGGCCATCTCGTGTTGCGGGGAGGTAATGGCTGCACTAATTACCATCCCGAAGCGGTTGAAGAGGTTGCAAAAGAATTAGTGAAGGCTGGCTTGGCTGATCGGTTGATGGTGGATTGCAGCCACGACAATTCGAATAAAGATTTTCGGCGACAGTCAGAGGTGCTTCAGGCTGTTGCTACTCAGGTACGCCAAGGATCAACCCACCTCATGGGTGTGATGTTGGAAAGTCATCTTGTCGAGGGCAATCAGAAGTTGCCTGAAGACCTCTCTACTCTTGTCTATGGTCAAAGCATTACGGATGCTTGTATCGATATAGAGACAACGGCAACTCTCCTTGAGGATTTGGCGGCTGCAGTGGCTTCAGTGACGTTGTCACCAATAACTTGAAGAGTTTTAGATCGCTGTCATCCATGACCAGGCGACTGCAACTCCCATCGGAACAGTGAGGTTGTCGATACCCCAGCGACTTAGTTGTTCTAGTCCAACGGCAAGGCCTGTGACGGCGAAGATGCGTAGGGGATGGAAGCTAGCGTCAATGAGCAGGCTTAGAGTGAACAGAATGATTAGGGTTATCACAGCCATGGTAAGAGTGCCTGCGATTGATTTGCGTTGACCCCATATCAACCAATTGGGTGAGCGTACTTTGCGACCGATGAGTCCAGCTAACCCATCGCCGAAAGCCATCACCAGCACTCCGGAGCAGACCGCTGCAGCATTTTCTGGCCAGAAGAAAATCAGCAACAGGGTGATTGTTAGAGCGTATGCCACTGTTCCATAGCTGCGCCGTTCGACGTCTTCAATCGCTGGTAGTAAGCGCCAGCGGTGGTTGATGAGGATCACAATGGTAATGAGGATTGCCATTGGAATCGCCCAATCCGATGGGATCCCTAGCCACCAGGCCAAAGGGATCACTGGGCCAGTACCGATGTGAACGATCTTGCGACTTAGTTCTCGTTGGTTAGGCCAGCGGACCCTGCAAACCACAGCAGCTGAAAGCACAAAAGCTATCCAGCATGCAATGGCAACCAGAGAGTTGATATACCCCAAGACTTAACTCATGCTGCTTGTTGATGGTTGGTCATCATCCGTAGCTTGAGAATGGCTTTGGCCTCCAACTGTCGTACGCGTTCTCGTGAGACGCTGATTTGCCGACCGATTTCAGCGAGGGTCAGTGGTTCTTCACCATCTAGACCGAAGCGCAAGCGCAGTATTTTCTGTTCACGTTCATTGAGCTGAGATAGCCAACCTCCTAGGTGTTCCTTTTGGATGCTGCGATCTAGGCCTTCCATTGGTTCGGCCCCATCGGGGTCGGGTATCAATTCCCCTAGGGTGCTGCGGTCTTCTTCTCCGCGGGCATGGGCATCGAGGGATGCGCAAGGAGCGCTTTGAGCGATGAGATCCTCAAGGTCTTGGGGTTGAATGCCCATGGCATGGGCTAACTCCAATCGATTTGGTTGACGGCCGAAACGATGGGAAAGTTCTCTTGAGATGCGTCGCATCTTGGAGAGTTTTTCGCTGATGTGAATGGGCAGACGGATGGTGCGGGCGCTGTTGTCGATGGCCCTGGTCATCCCTTGACGAATCCACCAATAGGCGTAAGTGGAGAACTTATAACCCATGGCTGGATCGAACTTGTCGACAGCACGCTCGAGACCAATGGCTCCTTCTTGGACTAGGTCAAGGAGTTCAAGACCCTGATTCTGATATTTTTTGGCAACGCTAACCACGAGCCGGAGGTTGGCTGACATCATGCGGTCACGGGCGCGTTTGCCCATGCGAATTTTGTGGCGTTGTCGTGGCGTTTGGTCTTGCTCTGGTAACTCCAGCAATTCCTTCATCGCTTGCACATGGTGGGCCAGCTCAATTTCCTCAGCTGCGGTCAGCAAAGGGACGCGTCCAATGCTGCTCAGGTAGAACCCGATCGCATCAGTACCCAAACGACCACCTTGGCGACTTTGATTACGGGATGCCTGCCCGTTACGGCCAGCTCGATTTGCTGTTTCTGAACGTTGCTTAGATGTAGACGGTAATACAACTTCTGACGAAGGCGTGAGTGAAGCACCCTTCGCAGATTCCAGAGGGATCCCCATCACCCTGGCCTCCTAAATTAGATTTGCGCGGAATGTAGCACTCATAGAGCTTAGAAACTTGGTTGAAGCAAAAAGTTTTTGTTATCCCGTGCGAGTGATCAGTTGATTGGTCGCTTCTAAGTAAAAAAACTGTTTTGCATGCTGATTATTCCTTTTTAGGTAGCAAAGAGCACTTCTCATAGTTATGGTCTCGAGAGGCACCGAGTGTCACCCTGCAGGGATGCCTTGTTGCCAAAGGTTGATCAGCTGTTGCTGTGCACGATGTTCTTCACTATTCGGATTGGGTTGGCGCTGTAAAAAGCTGCCATCACTCTGCATATCCCAGGCTTCGCGGTTGTCGTTTAGGTAGAGGTTCAGCAGTCGCTCTAGGTGTTCCTTTTGCTCTGGTTCTTCAATTGGAGTAACGGCTTCCACGCGTCTGTCTAAGTTTCGAGGCATCAAGTCTGCGCTGCCGATATAAACCTCTGGGTTGTTGTCATTGGCAAACCAGAAGATACGGGAGTGTTCCAGGAACCGGCCGATGATGCTGATCACGCTGATGTTTTCGCTGAATCCTTTTCGCCCTGGGTAGAGACAGCACATACCGCGGATGATCAGTTCGATGCGAACCCCAACTTGGGAAGCTTCGTAGAGCAGGTTAATGATGGCTGGATCCACCAGAGCATTCATCTTGGCGCGGATGTGTCCACCTCTACCTTTGCGGGCGTGTTCGATTTCGCGGAGGATCAGTGATTCCATCCCCTTGCGTAGGGTGACTGGCGCCACCAGCAGTCGACGGAAGCTTTGTTGCTTTGAAAAGCCAGTGAGATAATTGAAGAGCTCAACTAGATCTTGGCTGAGTTCTGGTCGTGCAGAGAGCAGGCCAAGATCGGTGTAGAGACGTGATGTCTTCGAGTTGTAGTTCCCTGTGCCAATGTGCACGTAGCTGCGTAGGCGCTCTTTTTCTTTGCGAACGACCAAGATGGTTTTTGTGTGGGTTTTGAGTCCTAAAACGCCATAGACAACGTGAACGCCCGATCGTTCTAGATGACGGGCCCATTGAATATTGTTGCCTTCATCGAAGCGTGCCTTGAGTTCAACCAGAGCCATGACCTGTTTTCCGTGTTCGGCTGCACGGATCAGGGCCGCAATGATTGGGGAATCCTTAGATGTCCGATAGAGCGTGATCTTGATTCCCATGACGAGGGGATCGTCTGCTGCCTGATTGATGAATTCCTCTACAGAAGTCGCGAACAGTTCGTATGGGTGGTGAAGGAGAATGTCTTTGCGGCGAATCACCGAGAAGATGCTTTTGAATTCTTCTTCTTTGATTGATTCGTCTTCAAGCATTCTGCGCTGGCTGCGGGAGAGAACTTTGGCGGTCACGCCAATGTGGGGTTGGTCTTTGAGTTGTTCCAGAGGTAAACGCATGAGACCGAATAGATCATCGAGGCCTAGTAGTCCCTCGATGCGATAAAGGTCTTTTTCTTCAACAGCCATACCTTCAATCAGCATCTCAACGACTCTCTGGGGCATTTCGTTTGTCACTTCAAGTCTCACCACTTCTCCGCCCATCCGCCGCTTGTGCAGGCCTTGTTCCATGGCGCTCATGAGATCGTCGGCTTCTAGGTCCCTGAGTTCAAGGTCGGCATCGCGGGTGACTCGGAAGAAGTAGTGCTCTTCAATTTTCATTCCAGGGAAGAGCAATTTGAGGTTGAAGGCCACCACTTGCTCCAATGGAACTGCTGTGTGAACCGGTTTGGGATTGATGCCACTTAGATCAGGAGGGATCTCTACAAAACGAGGCATCGTTTTTTGTGGAATCTTGACCCGGGCGAATTGTTGTTGGCCTGTTTCCGGATCGAGGATCAGGGTCGCAATGTTGAGGCTGAGATTGCTAACGAAAGGGAAGGGATGGGCTTGATCCACGGCTAGTGGTGTGAGCACCGGGAAAATGGCTGTCTGGAAATAATTGTCAATCCAGAGGCGTTCTTTTTGATTGAGTTGCTCATAGTCGAGTAGGTGAACACCTTTCTCGACTAGCTGGTTTTTGAGGTGTTGACGGTAGTGATCTTGTTGTTTCTCGATGAGAGGAACAAGGTGGTCTCGGATTGTGAGGAGTTGCTGAAGAGGGGTTAGACCGTCTGCGCTGGTTTTGGTAATGCCGGCTTCCACTTGCGCTTTGAGGGAGGCCACGCGAACCATGAAGAATTCGTCGAGGTTGTTGCTGAAGATGGCACTGAACTTGGCTTGTTCCAGCAGCGGGGTGCGGTTATCCAGTGCCTGAGCAAGGACCCTTTCGTTGAAGGAGATCCAGCTGAGCTCTCGGTTGATGTAGTGCTCCGAAGCTACCGCTGGATTACTCATTGAATGCCAGTTTGTTCATCCACTATCCAGGCAAAGTAGCAATCATGATTGTTTGATTGTTGTGTGACGTGTGCTTGCAGGTAGGCCTCCTGCAACAAGGGCAACAACTCCTGCTAGTACGAGGATGGCCAGCCAGAAGGGACTGCGAGGGCCTATTTGGTCGTAGGCGAATCCTGCAGCCGCTGCACCAAGGAAGGTCCCTAGACTCTGCAGGCCTTGAAGGCTACCGAGTACTGCCCCTTGGCCTGCGTTATCGAGGCGTCTGGAGACGAGGGCTCTCAAGCATGGCACGACTAGACCTGTGCCAAGGGCTAGTACCGATACGGCAGTGAATACAACAGAAATCGAATTCTGCTGACTGGCCATGGGCAATAGCAGACAGCCTGCAATGACGAAGCCAACGCCAGCAATGGTGAGCCGCCATTCGCCGAAGGATTTAACCAGTGGACCGATGAGCAGCCCTTGAACCACCATGGCGATCACGCCTACAACTGCAAAGGTCAGGCCTGCCAAACTGACTGTCCATGAAAAGGCTTGCTTCAGGTAAAGCACCAGCACAGCTGTGAAACCGTTGAATGCCATGAAGAACAGGAAGAAGGCGAAACAAAGGCGGCTTACTAATGGATTGGCAAAGATCTGTGCTAGCTGGGTGATCGGGTTGAGTTGTCTTTTGCTTGGTAGGGAATTGCGAGCTGCTGGCGGGTGTGTTTCGGGAAGGATATAGATCACAAGAAGCAGATTCGCGACTGCGAAGGCTGTGGCGGCTATCCCGGGTAGAGCGATATTGATTTCTGCTAAGCGGCCACCGATATAAGGGCCCAAGATGAACCCGAGGCCGAAGGCAACGCCAATCAGGCCGAATGCCTTTGCTCGGCTCTCAGGTGTTGAGATGTCGGCAAGCACTGCTGTGGCGCTACTTGCTGTTCCACCGCTAACGCCATCGATGATTCTTGCTGAGAAGAGAAGGATCAGGGGAACAATGCCGATCCAAGTGGCTGGAAGTATGTTCCAGTCAATCCATACTGTGATAGCGAATAAGCCGAGGCCTATTACTGAGCCAGCAACGCAAGCGGTTAAAATTGGTTTGCGGCCAAAGCGATCACTGAGAGCTCCAATTAGGGGAGCCACGACGAATTGAGCCAATGCATAAGTACCTCCAAGTAGCCCCAGGATGGTGCCGCTGTCTGTGAAGCGTCCTGGCAGGTATGGAAGTAATGGCAGTAAAAGGGTTTCACCTAGGCGATCGTTCAACAGAGTGACAAAGGCACAGAGAAAGATGGGAATCTGTGGTCGGCGCAATTGGGAATGGGTCAGGATGAATGTCACGATCCCATAGAGACTTGACGCCATTGATCTAAATGGCAGGCTCTTGTGACTGGTCGCCGCTTAAGACCCCTTACAAAAACTGATCATTTTGTTGTCAGGGAGATTTATGCCGATGCGATTGAATCTCAAGGGGGAGGCTTGTATTCCCCTGTTCAGATCAGTGCTTGGGCAGCCTTGGCTTGGTTACCAGGAGTTCTGGATCGGCCACTGATCGAAGGACGCGGGTGGTTGAGTCTTGAGAACGACGAGGTTGAGGCTTTCGCTCTTCGTTATCCCTCTGATCGTTTGGCGTTGCTGTATTGCCGGGGCCGGTCTGCTCGTTGTGGCCATGCCACTGCGTTGCTTGAGCAGGTAGAAGCTGAAGCCTTTCAGGAAGGAGAGCTAATCTTGGTCACGGAAGCCAGTTTGTGTAGTCACCCTTTGCTGTTGAAGTGGGGCTGGATTGAACTGGCTAAGGAAGTGATTCAGATCGGAGGTGTGAGTTTCGATCGTTATCGCATGGCGAAAAACCTACAGGCTCGCTTCACATGATGGTCTCTCTCCAAGCAATGAGCTGCTCAAGTGTGGTTTGGGCTAAGCCTGATTGCAGACACTTTTCAGCATGAGCGATACCTTCATCGAGGTTGTCGGCCAGGCCCGCTAACCATAGGTAGGTACCAGCATTCCAGAGAAGGGGCTGACTTAATGGCCCGCGATTGTGCAGAGCTTCCATTGCCTGCTCGCTCCACTCAGTCAGGTTGCTCCACTCAACGTCTTGGCTAAAGCAGCCATGGTTACGGGGGTGGAGGATGAGTCGTTCTGGTTTGCCGTTTTGAACTCGGGACGTGATGCAAGTTCGACTGATGGGAAGGTCTGTGCTTCCTTCGAGCCCTTTCACAGTCACGAGATTGGTTTCACCTGCTAGCTCAAGAGCTTTCCAGGCCCGCTCTTCGGTGGGTGGATGCACGAAGCCGCTGACGAGTAAATGCTTTCCTTGATGTGCTGTCCAAAGCAGCTCCAAACTGGCCACAGGCGGTCGCTTACCGATGTCGTCGCGATAACTGATCAAGCTTTCGGCTAGCGGGAAGTGATCTGGCTGGTAAATCAGTGCCAGACCATGTTGTTGAAAGCCAGCTTCTAGGTTGGCTATTGATAGGCCTTGGAGTTGTAGCCCTAAGGCTTTGAATAACTCTTCTGTGGTGACGCCATATTTGATTGGCATACGCTGCCCGCCTTGCAAGACGACGGGTTGACCAGCGTTGAGTAGGACCAGTGCTGTGAGCGGATAAATCGGGGCTGTTCGCTTGCGGCCGTCGAATGGCATCCCAAAGCAAATGGGTCGTTTCTGGCCATTGGTTGATTTCAGTTTGGGCCCAAGCACTCTGTATGTATCGAGCATGCCGGCGAGTTCCTGGGGCTCGGGTCGACGAATGCGATGGGCGATGAGGAAGGCGCCAATTTGAGCAGGGCTGGCTTGGGCTGTAAGGATGAGATGCAAGGCATCAGCTGATTCTTCACGGCTCATGCCACGACTGGTGTGCTCTCCACTTCCCACCTTCCTGAGGTGGGCTTTGAAGCGTTCACGGCCGGATAATTCGGGGCATGAGGTCACGATTGATTGCCGGAACTCATTGGATCTTTCTGTAGTCATGTAGCTGGGTGGAGTAGCGATTAAGACATCCTTGTGACATGTTTGCTTGGTACAGGCCTAATTGGTTTAGTTGGGCTTTAGCAATCACTTAAACGATAAAGCGAGACTGTTTGCATTGCAGCGTAGTTATGTTTTTTAAGTGCAAGGCTCAAGTCTCCATGGTTTTTGCGCTGGGGCATTGATCACAGTTGGGACTATTTTCATGCCATTTTTTATTTGCTTGTTGAGCTTTTGATTGCAAGGGTTCGGAATGCATCTTGCATAGATGATTCGTCTAAGAGTAAGACTGTTTTTTGTGGCACCGTAGTTCTACGTTTCAGTAGTTGATTGGTGTCAAAGAAGTGAATGCTTACATGCGATTGCTTTTGCTTGGATTGCAGTTTTCCTTTATCGCCACTGCCATATTTTTTGATCAAAGAATGCATCTTGGCGTATCCGTTGGCGATGGATTCAGGATCATGACCTGTATTGCTGAGCAAGTTGTTTTTTGGCTAGGTCTCGATGGAGATCACTCGGCAGACTTTGGCTGAGCTTGAACAGGTTTGATTGACTGCTGGATGTGCCGATGCAGCCCAGGGCTAGTAATGCTGCTCGTGTTGTAGCTTCGGAACCTTTTCTTGCTACTTCGGCGATGCGGTTGCTGATGTCGATACCATCGCGTCGTTGCAGAATGCGCATGGTGCTTAACACCACCGGATCGCGTATGTCGTTGAGGAGGTCGTCAAGCAGGTTCAGCAGCTCGTCATCGCTGAGTTGGTATGCCTTGAAGCTCAACAACTCCAGACCAGCCATGCGCATTGCTTGGGAAGGTTCTTTGAAAATCCTTTTTATCAGCAAAGTTGGCACGATTGCTCCCCAGCAGGCCATTGCTTGTAGTACCTCGAGCTCCAGTTCTTCTTGATCACCAAGTTGTTGGATGAGCCAGTCTCGAGCCTCAGGTTGATGGCAGAGGCCAGCTGCATGGATGAGTTCGGACTGCTTACCATGTTGCTTAAGCAGGGTTTTTAATATTCCCCAGCCATCATCACCAAGTAAGCCCAGTCTTTCGGCTAAGGCTTTACGTAGATCAGCAGACTGGCTGGGGCAGTAAACATTCCCCAGCCAGTCTGGTTCTAGAGGAGCCTTGCCTACTTTATTGAGACGTTCCCAGAGAACGGCTTCATCGAAGCTCATGAATGTTCTAGATCAGCGTGCGCCTAGTTCGGCGGCGAGTTCACGTTCCAGTTTCTCATCGTGAACGGTCGGCAGTACGTTGCTCATTTGGGTGCGATGGGTGCTGTAGAAGAGCATGCCGATAAACACCATCCCGCCAATGATGTTGCCGAGGGTGACTGGAATGAAGTTCCAAACGATTACCTGGCCAAAAGAAACGCCTGAACCAAGCATGGGTCCGGCGGTGTGTAGGAACATGTTCACCACGATGTGCTCCATTCCCATGGTTTGGAACGCTGTGATCGGTAGCCAGCAGGCCAGGATCTTTCCTGGAACGCTCTTGCTGACCAAGGCCATCGTGACCCCAAGACAAACAAGCCAGTTGGCAATCATGCCGCGTAGGAACGCGAGGAAGAAACCAGTGCTGCCTAGGTCTTGATATTTGGCCACGACATTGGCCTTATTGAGTGCCATGATCTTGGCGGCAATCACGGCCCAACCTTTGCCGCCATCGGCTGCCGCAAGTGGCTCAACTGTGCCTGCGCTGGTCAGGCTTGTGGCGAGTAATAGAGCCACCAATGCACAGCCGATGAAATTGCCAATCCAAACCCATATCCAGTTGCGGAAGGTTGCTTGCCATGTGCTTTTCCCAGCCCAGGTTGCCATTGGCAATAAGGCGAAGTTGCCTGTGACTAGCTCCATGCCGAAGAGCACGATGCTGGCAAACCCAAAGGGGAAGAGAACGGAGCCTAGAAATGGCATTCCAGACTGGACTCCTACGGTGATGGCTAAGCAGGTGGCTAGGCCAAGAATCGCTCCTGAATAGAAACCACGTACCAGCAGATTTTTAATACTGACACTGGATTTTTTCCCGCCGGCAGTAATCATGCCGTCGACGAGTTCATTGGGCAGGACGTAGTCCATTTGGGATGTGTTCACATCCATGGCAGTTCTCGTTGGGGTGGGGTGTTGAAGGAAGGAATTGAGGGTTAGGGTTTCAGCCGCTGATTCGGTTCATCAGGCGTGAGAAGACATCTTGGCCACCTTCTTTTTGATTGATTGCAGGCTTGTCGTGACCGCTGTTGCTTAACCAGTTGACAAAGCGAGAGAAAAGATCACGTGCTGGGGAAGTCGATTGCATGGTGGGGCTTGATAGGTGATTGATCTAAGAACGGTGATTTAGCGATTGCAGCTCAAGGGGATGGGCTGCTGTTTTCGCCTAAATTGCTGAACCAGTTCATGAAGTTGGAGAAAGGGTCGCTGTTTTGCTTCGGTTGGCTACGAGGTTGAGCACCGAAGCGTTCGATCAGTAATTCCCGCAGTACGTCTTTCAGTTCGCTGCCAGGAATGCCTTTGCGATGCAGTGTCCCGATTCGGGCGTTCGGCCCTTGCCTGCCTTCAAGGCTGAGGTCATAGGCCTCAACCATGCCTTTGCCCCCGTTTGGTGCACGGGCTTTGGTTCCTGTGAGGCCGATTGCGCCCATGTAGGCCTGGCCACAGCTGTTGGGACAGCCAGTCCAATGGACTTTGATTTCCTCAGGGAGGATGAGTTCTGCATCCAGTTCATGGGCCATTGCCATGGCCTGATCTTTGGTATTTGTAAGGGCGAAGCTGCAGTACGTATTTCCTGTGCAGGAGACAGTGCCGGCGGCAAAGGAACCGGGTTTAAGTGGAAAACGCTGTAGCAGTGGATCAGCTTGAAATTTGTCGAGGTTGGTAGTTGATATCCCCACCAAAATGATGTTCTGGTCTTCTGTAAGACGAATTTCACCACTGCCATAGTTAAGACTGGCGCTAGCAAGATCCTGAAGATCCTCTGCGCTTAATCGTCCAACGGGCACATGCATGCCGGCGTAGTGAAGCCCTGTTTGTTTCTGAGGGTGGATTCCGTAAAAAGAGCGTGGCTTGTCGTCAAATACAGAACCGGGGTCAGGTGTTAGCGGTCCAAATTTTTCCGCCACCATGGTGCGAAACGCTTCGATGCCCACGCTGTCGAGATACATGCGAAACCTGCCCTTAGGGCGATTGTTGCGCTCACCGTGATCTCGCCATAGCGTCAGAATAGTGCCGGTGAGCCGACAGATTTCATTGGGTTTAACCCAGGCATTTAAAGGCAGCGCATAATCATTCATCTGCGAGGAGAGGATTCCTCCGAGCCAGACCCCGAAACCCATCACCCCATCGTGTTCCACTGGATGGAAGATGATGTCGTTATGGAGCAGGAAATTATCGCGGGCCCCTGCAACTGCCGTATTCCATTTGCGGGGAAGGTTGGAGAATTCATGGTTTCCTTTTCCTTGATTCGTGAGGAAATTTTGTAGTTCAGTTGTGTATGGGCGAGTGTCAACAATTTCAAGAGGGTCAATGCCAGCCAGTGGATTTCCTGTGACATTGCGTGGGTTATCAAAACCTGATTGGATTGTGTTGAGACCTGCCTCTTCAAGACGTCTGAGGATTTCGGGAAGATCACTCAGTAAAACACCACGAAGCTGTAGGTTTTGGCGTGTTGTGATGTCGCAACTGCCGTCTTCTCCGTAGCGACCCACGATTGAGGCCACTACTTTTATTTGGTGGCTATTGAGAACACCATTGGGTATCCTTAGCCGTAGCATGAACTTGCCAGGGGTTTTCGGTCGCCAAAACATTCCATACCATTTCAGGCGCAGTTCGAGGTCTGTTTTATCTATCTGCTCCCAACCGACCTGAGCAAAGGTTTCAAGTTCATCACCAACATCTAAGCCATCTTTAAAAGCTTTGTTTTGCTCAATTTTGTTGAGCTTCTTTCCTTGGAGAAATTGTTTAGCAGGAGAGCTAATAACCATGACAGTTTGTTGAAACTAAACTTGAAAAGGAGTGATCATGTTTTTTTAAATTTTATTGGCGTACTTCGATAGACATGGTTTTTAGGCTCTGCCAGTATTGAAGCAAGGGTAAGCTGCGAATAGAGTTATTAAGCCTCATGGAAGAGGGTCTTGGCGGTATCAGATTGAACAAAACTGAGCATTTGTGTGAAATTCAAAATTTGGTGTCTTTGTATACATTCTGAGCTCGGCTGATGTTCGCTGAGCTAGGGGTGTTGAGCAGTCAGGCCACGCTGCGAATGGAGTTATTAACCCTCATTGAAGAGGGTCTTGGCGGTATCAGATTGAACAAAACTGAGCATTTGTGTGAAATTCAAAATTTGGTGTTTATCGATACATCTAGGTGCACAAGTTTCCTTCTTTATGGTTGCTGTCTATACATTTTTAAGGGATTTCAGTATTGGCGGCCTATCTCCCCCAACCAGCGGATTGTGCCTTGTCGGAGCATTCTCCACACACGGTTCATGGCAGCTAAATCCCTTTCGAAGTCACTGTTGAAGGGTTTTGAGCGGTTTGCACCCTTTCTGCCCTGGCGACCACTCCTCCTTAACACAGTTTGCGACTGTGTTCGATAGCGACGGGATGCCATGGTTGCAGTCGACTATTAAGACTGGAATGACTTCAGCAGTTTCGGATGTCTTAGATCCGTGGCCGTTGTTACGAAAGCATGAGGAGGATGGTTGTAAGCGCGCTTTGCGTTTGATCGTGCATGGCCGTGCTGGTGGGTATGTTCCTTCTTGTGTGCGTTCTTTTGCTCTGCAGGTCGCGCAACGTCGTGGCACACCTGTGTTGGTAGAGGCCTTAACGGCTACTGATCGCCATGAGCAGAGTGCAGATCCTATTTGGCTGGTTCCTTTGTTGTTGCTGCCTGGTTCTCATGTTCGCGAGGATGTGCCGTTGATTCGTCAGCGACTTCAGCAACAGGGTGTGAACACCAGGTTGGTGCCTTTCTTGGGTGCCTGGCCCTCTTGGTGGCGATTGTTACAGGAGTGGGTGGAGCGTCAGGATTGTCGTCATGACTCTCTTGTTTTGGTTCACCATCCCCTTCGCCAGGGTGTTGCTCATCGCTATTTAAGTGTGCTGCAGCAGCGGCTGGCGTTGCCCATGCTTTCCTGGGACGACTGGCATGCTGATGTCGCTTCAGCGAAGGAGGCATCCACGCCTCTTTTTCTCGCCTTGGCGCCAATCCAGATGACGGAGACGCTGCGTGCTTCTGGGGTGATGACTTCCCTACTTGAGATTGAGTTATTTCGATTGGGTTTGATTGATTTGCTGGCTGCATTGCCATGAGCTCCTTGGACTTTGGCACTGTGTATTTGGTGGGTGCAGGCCCTGGTGATCCTGATTTGCTCACACTGAAGGCTTATCGTCTGCTTCGACAATGCGGAGCCTTGGTTCACGATGCTCTGGTGCCTAAGGAAGTACTCGAGTTAGTGCCTGAGTCTTGTGAACGGCATTTTGTTGGTAAACGTCGAGAACGGCATTGGGTTCCACAGTCCAAGACAAATGAGTTGCTTGTTGAATTGGCTCAGACTCATTCCTGTGTAGTACGCCTAAAAGGTGGTGATCCTTTTCTGTTTGGGCGGGGTGGTGAGGAGGCCGCCTATTTGAAGAGACATGGGGTATCGGTGGAGGTGGTCCCTGGGATTACAGCGGGGATGGCTGCGCCGGCCTATGTGGGTATTCCTCTGACCCATCGTTGTGGTGGTAGTTCTGTCACCTTTGTGACAGGTCACGAGAAGATCGACAAACAGCGCCCTTCTGTGAATTGGAAGGATCTTGCTAGCGCAAGTGACAGTCTGGTGATTTATATGGGTTTGCATAACCTTGCTTATATCGTCGAAGAGTTGATTGCCGGTGGTCTGGATCCAGTTACGTCCGCAGCAATCATTCAACAGGGCACTGTCGTAGGTCAGCGCTACCTCAAAGCTCCCTTGGAAGAGTTGGTTCAAAGGGTGCAGAGCGAAGGGTTTGCAGCGCCGTCGATTGTGATTGTGGGTGCAGTAGTTGATGAACAGGTGGCAGAGTGTGCTCCTCAGCCGGCGGAGGTTGTGATGCCGATCAAGTCTTGATCTATTACTTCGCAACCTAAAGGTAGATGTTGAATTGAGCGCTTAAAGTAGGAGATATCGCTGGGCCATTGGTAGTTCTTCTGCTGGGTCGCAGGTGAGTAATTCGCCGTCGGCGAACACCTCGTAAGTTTGTGGATCTACCTCTACTTTTGGTAGTGAATTGTTGTTGTGCATTTCTGCTTTGCCGATCTTTCGTGTGTTCAGAACGGGAATGCAGGCACGTTGCAGCCCCAGCTTGTTTGGAAGATCTGTTTCGATGGCCGCTTGGCTCAGGAAGGTGAGGCAGCTGGGGGCAAGGGCTTTGCCGAATGCTGCAAACATTGGTCTGCCATGGACTGGTCCAGGTGTTGGAATTGAGGCATTTGCATCGCCCATTTGCGCCCAGATGATTGACCCGCCCTTGATGACAAGTTCTGGCCGCACGCCGAAGAAGCCTGGCTTCCAGAGCACTAAGTCTGCCAGTTTGCCTACCTCTACTGAGCCAACATGGTTGTCAATGCCGTGGGCAATGGCGGGGTTGATCGTTACCTTGGCGATGTAGCGCTTTAGGCGGTTGTTGTCGTTACGAGTGCCACCTGGATTGGCAGCATCTTCTGGCAGAGGGCCTCTCTGAACTTTCATCTTGTGAGCGGTCTGGAATGTTCTTGTAATCACCTCTCCGACTCGTCCCATCGCTTGGGAATCACTGGCAATGATGCTGAAGGCACCGAGGTCGTGGAGAATATCTTCCGCAGCGATCGTTTCGCGACGGATGCGCGATTCGGCAAAGGCCACATCTTCAGGAATCGCTGGATCTAGGTGGTGGCAAACCATGAGCATGTCGAGGTGCTCTTCCAGGGTGTTGCGGGTGTAAGGCCGGGTTGGATTTGTGGAGCTGGGCAGCACGTTGCTTTCACCACAGATACGGATGATGTCTGGTGCGTGGCCTCCACCGGCCCCTTCGGTATGGAAGGTGTGGATGGTGCGTCCACCGATGGCTCGGATTGTGTCTTCTACAAAACCTGCTTCATTGAGCGTGTCTGTGTGGATGCAGACCTGGACATCGAAGCGATCGGCTACCGAAAGACAGCAGTCAATAGCTGCTGGAGTGGTACCCCAGTCTTCGTGGAGTTTGAGGCCGCAGGCTCCGGCTCGCACTTGCTCCTCGAGAGCTTCAGCTGTACTGGCATTGCCTTTACCAAAGAAGCCAAGATTCATCGGCAATCCTTCGGCTGCTTGCAGCATGCGGCTGATGTGAAAGGCGCCAGGTGTACAGGTCGTGGCATTGGTGCCTGTTGCCGGACCTGTACCACCACCGAGCATGGTGGTCACGCCGCTAGCCAGGGCAGTCTCGATTTGCTGTGGGCAGATGAAATGGATGTGGCTATCGATGGCGCCGGCGGTCACGATGTGACCCTCTCCAGCAATGGCTTCAGTGCCTGGGCCGATCACAATGTCAATCCCGTCAGTGATGTCGGGATTGCCAGCCTTGCCGATGGCAACGATCCGTCCGTCTCGCAGGCCGACATCTGCTTTGACGATCCCCCACCAGTCGAGGATCAGGGCATTGGTGATCACGGTGTCAACAGCACCATTGGCGCGGGATTGCTGGGATTGCCCCATGCCGTCGCGGATCACTTTCCCTCCTCCGAATTTGACTTCTTCGCCGTAGGTGGTGAAATCGCGTTCCACCTCCAGGATTAACTCGGTATCTGCTAGGCGTATGCGGTCGCCTGTGGTGGGGCCGTAGGTTTCGGCGTAGGCCTGGCGATCCATCCGGTAGGCCATAGCAATGCAGCGAAAGGGACGAGGTGTAGAAGCAGTTCAGTCGAGTGGTCCGTTGACCAGACCGTTGAAACCAAAAACCTTGCGGTGACCAGCAAGGGCAACCAGGCGGACGTCACGTTCGTCGCCGGGTTCGAAGCGGATCGCTGTTCCAGCAGGGATGTCCAATCGGTGCCCTCGTGCAGCATCACGATCGAAGTGCAGAGCTGTATTGGTCTCGAAAAAGTGAAAGTGCGAGCCAACTTGGATCGGTCGATCGCCACTATTGGCCACGCGCAGGGTGAGGGTTGGCCGGTTGCTGTTGAGTTCAAGCGTGCCCGGTTCAGGAATCAGTTCACCGGGGATTAGCGGAGGCATGGGGATTTTTTAGCGGATGGGGTCGTGGAGGGTGACCAATTTGGTGCCGTCCTTAAAGACGGCTTCGATTTGCACCTCCGGGATCAGTTCGGGCACACCGTCCATCACCTGATCGCGACGCAGCCAGGTGCTGCCTTCAGCCATCAGCTCCGCGACGGATTGGCCGTCACGAGCGCCTTCGATGACAAGGAAGCTGAGCCAGGCCAAGGCTTCGGGGTGGTTGAGCCGCAGGCCGCGATTGAGGCGTCGTTCTGCAAGCAGGGCAGCGGTGACGATCAGGAGTTTGTCTTTTTCCTGGGGGCTGAGGTGCATGGAAGCCAGGAGTTCAATTCAGTCTGGCGAGGCAACAGGCGGCTGATGGTTCTTTGTGAACCTTTCTTTTTAGAACGTTCCCTCCTCTTGCAGGGGCCATTCTCGTGGGGGTTGAGGAATGCTTAGCTGCCGCAGCTGGCGAGTACGGGCCCAGAGGCGGGAAAACCATTGGCGTGCGGCTTGACTTGATGGCCCTATATATCGGGCCACTAAGCCTTGATCGAGACCACCACAAGCCATCGAACCTTCTAGGTTTGCGCGATCTGTTCGACAGTTCTTCAGAAGTGTCTCCATCACTTCGGCAGTCAGGGGATCCGGTGCGGCCCAAACAAACGATCCGAACACGGGCTTTGTTCCCATGCCGTGCAAACTCTGCAGCACTTCGCTGTTGAGCTCGAGTTGATCGACTAGTTCCCATTGACGACCAATCGGGGTTTGTCGGCAGATCTCCAGGCTTGACCTCCAGGCGCCTTCGCTCAGTGTTTCTCCTGCAGCTGTGCGACCTAGGCGCACCACTTCGGCACAGAGAAAACTGGCTTTTGGTTGCAGTTCGACTTGCATCCGTTGCTTGTAGAGGCCTCCTTGAAAAACCACGAGCTCTTGGGGCAACCATTCCAGGTCAGCATTGGTGGCTAGTTCGAAGTGACACTCTTGACTTGCCCAGCGGCCTTTGGGGTGTTGTTTGGAGCGGCCTACGGAGCCATAGACCTTCTGGGCAGCCACACTCGTGACCAGGCCGCGGCTGTCTGCTTCAGCTTTGACCTTCACACTGAGCTGATCTCCTCCGACCAAACCCCCTGCGGTGTGGAGTAAGGGCAGTTGACAGCGGCCGTCATCATCAAGCTTGGCACGTTGCAGCTTTAATGGAGCCGTGCATTGGCTCTGATGCACGGTGAGCCGGGATTGAAGATCGTCTGCCGTAGTTTTGCTGATCAGTTGAAGGGAACATTGGCCGTGCCAGGGTCTATCGCCAGTCATCGGAGCACGCTGTGATCGAGCACGGTTTAACTCTTTAGCAACACTCACGGATGGAGCAGTTGCCGTTTGGCAGCCTTTTGGTCATGAGCTTGGTCGATTTTCCTTCTCTCGATACTGTTCCGGTGCTTACCCGCAGGCTTGATGCTGTTGGGGTTGAGGCTTGCATGCAGTTGCCTCTCACTGCTGAAGAACGCACCCGTTTGCGAGGGCTGCGATGCACGGCTTGTGGTCAGTCCGTCTTATTGCAATTGCCGCGGCAGGGCCCATTGCAGCCTGGAGAAAGTTTGGCTGCGGCAGAAGGTCCTGTTTTGGTGAGGGTGGACGCTGCTCCTGAGAAACTGTTGGTGGTGAGGGCTCCTTCAGAACTGGCTCTGCTTGAGGCGGCTTATCACTTGGGTAATCGTCACGTGGCACTAGAGCTACGTACGAAGCAGCTGCGTTTGCTAGATGATCCTGTCTTAGCCGATCTGCTACGGGTGCGTGGCTTGGCTCTGGAGTCTCTGATGGAGCCATTTTATCCGGAGCCTGGGGCCTATCAAGGCGTCCATAGCCATGATCACCAGCCCATTGATGGGCAGCAACAACGTCATTACTGATGAGCAGTCTCGCTTTGCTTCAGCTTGTTAGCCCGGCTTTGCCGGTGGGTGCGTTCAGTTATTCGGAGGGTTTGGAACTGCTGGTGCAGCGAGAGCAGCTTCAGGATCGAGCAACTTTGGCAAGTTGGTTGGAGGCGGAGCTCAGTCGCGGGCAGGTCATCATCGAAGCTGCTGCTTTGCGTCCCCTGCGTCAGTCCCTCAGCCAATGGAAGGTGAGTGATGAGCAGGGCAAAGTTGACCATGGCACTGACGTGCGCGATTGGGCTCAATGGTTGATTGCACTGCGAGATGCGGCTGAAGTCAGAGCGCAGCAGCAGCAAATGGGTCGCTCTCTATTGCAGTTATTAGCCGATCTGGGTCATCCTCTCCCTGATGGAGGAGTGGATTTTGGTTGGCCAGTGGCGTGGGCTTGGGCTGGTTTGTCTTGGGAGATAACGCCTTTGGAGGTTGTGCAGGGTTACCTGTTTGGTTGGGTGGCTAATCAGCTCAGTGCGGCCGTGCGTCTTGTTCCGCTGGGGCCAACTGAGGCACAACGGTTGCAACGTCAGCTTCAGCCGCTGATTGAAATGCAGGCCATTAGCTTGCTTGATGTGGATCCACAGCAGCTTTGGTGCGGAGGAGTGGGTTCTGCTATTGCCCAGCTCTCCCATGCTGAGCTTTATTCCCGATTATTCCGGAGCTGATGAGTAGCAAACTGCGCTTAGGTGTGGCTGGCCCGGTGGGTTCGGGTAAGACAGCTCTAGTGGAGGCAATCTGTCGCCGTCTACGAGATCAATTGCAATTAGCAGTTGTCACAAATGACATCTATACCCAGGAAGATGCAGAGTTCTTGACGCGTGTTGGAGCTCTTGAGCCAGAGCGTATTCGCGGAGTGGAAACAGGCGGTTGTCCTCATACTGCTATTCGTGAGGATTGTTCGATTAATCGCGCGGCGGTAGAAGATCTGGAGCGAAATTTTCCAGATCTTGATGTTGTGCTTGTTGAGAGTGGTGGCGATAATCTTGCCGCCAGCTTCAGTCCAGAATTGGTGGACCTTTGCATCTATGTGATTGATGTGGCGGCTGGCGACAAGATCCCTCGCAAGGGTGGCCCTGGGATTACACGCTCGGATTTATTGGTGATCAACAAGATTGATCTCGCTGTCCATGTAGGGGCCAACTTGGAGGTGATGGAGCGCGATACGACGCGGATGCGGGGAGAGCGCCCTTGGTGTTTCACCAACTTGCGGAGCGGCGATGGCCTGGAGAGTGTGCTGCAATTTTTGTTGCAACAGATACCAAATCGACCTGAGCAATGATCAGCGCAAAGGGCTTTGTATCATTCACTACAGAATCATGCCTGGCTGATCTTTACGTTCCCCAAGCCGCCCGAATAGGCGTGCTCCATATTCTGCCTATCTACGGTTTCGATGAACGTTTCATTCTCAAAGCGCCTTGTGGCTGGCTTCGCCGCAACCGCCGTTGGTGTCAGCATTACGGCTTGCGGTGGTGGTGATAAAACTGCTAACACCGATTTCGACGACACGGTCACGGTTGGTATTCTCCATTCCTTAAGTGGCACGATGGCCATCTCGGAGTCCACCCTTGTGGACACAGAGAAAATGGCGATTGAAGAGATCAACGCTGCCGGTGGAGTTGAAGTTGATGGCAAGAAATACAAGATTGACTACATCGTTGAAGATGGCGCTTCTGATTGGCCAACCTTCGCTGAGAAATCTGAGAAGCTGATCGATCAGGACAAGGTGCCTGTTGTCTTTGGTGGTTGGACGTCGGCAAGTCGTAAGGCCATGCTGCCGGTTTATGAATCGAAGAATGCATTCCTCTATTACCCGATTCAGTACGAAGGCCAGGAGTGCTCCAATAACATCTTCTACACAGGTGCGACTCCGAATCAGCAGTCGGAGCCTGCAACCAAGTTCATGTTCGAGAAGTCGCCTGCTGCTGGCAAGCCCTTCTTCCTTGTAGGTTCTGATTACGTTTTCCCTCGCACCTCCAACACCATCACTAAGGAGCAGGTCAAAGCTCTGGGTGGAAAAGTTGTTGGAGAGGATTATTTGCCCCTCGGCAACACTGAAGTGGCGCCGATCATCGCCAAGATCAAGAAGGCATTGCCTGACGGTGGTGTGATCATCAACACCCTCAATGGTGACCAGAACGTCGCTTTCTTTAAGCAGATTCAGGATGCCGGACTTACTCCTGACAATGGCTACTACGTGATGAGCTATTCCATCGCGGAAGAAGAGATCAGCACGATCGGGCCTGAGTTCCTTGAGGGACACTATGGGGCTTGGAATTACAT
Source organism: Prochlorococcus sp. AG-412-I05 (assembly GCA_003214855.1). GTDB lineage: Bacteria > Cyanobacteriota > Cyanobacteriia > PCC-6307 > Cyanobiaceae > Prochlorococcus. The sequence continues at coordinate 76,056 of QCLC01000007.1, forward strand.
GATGTCGATTGATACACCTGCTTCGAAGAAGTTTGCATCTGACTTCAAGGCCAAATATGGCAAGGACCGTCAGGTTGCTGACCCTCAGGAGTCTGCTTACAACATGGTGTATCTGTGGAAAGCTGCGGTCGAGAAGGCCAATAGCTTTGATGACGACAAGGTACGTGAAGCTTTGATCGGAATTAAGTTTGATGCGCCTCAGGGCCCTGTGACAGTGATGCCAAACCATCACCTGTCTCAGACCGTACGTATCGGCAAGATCACCAAAGATGGTCAGTTCGAGATTCTTGAAGAGACAGATGGCCCTGTGGCTCCACAGGCTTGGAACCAGTTCGAGCCAAGTTCCAAGGGCTTTGCTTGCGATTGGACTGACGCCAACAAAGGCGAGAAGTACAAGCTTTGAATACTTTGCCAAGGCGTTTTTCCGCTTTGGCATTGTTTGGGAGGAGTCCGGAAACGGGCTCCTCCTTTCGTCGTTTTTTCGGTCTCTGATCTTCGCTCGTGCAACTGCTTCTTGAAAGTCTTTTCAATGGTGTGGCCATCGGCTCGGTGCTGCTGGTTGCTGCCCTCGGACTGGCGATAGTCTTCGGCCTAATGGGTGTCATTAACCTTGCCCACGGCGAGCTAATCATGCTCGGGGCTTACACCACGTATGTGGTACAGCTGATCTTCAAGCTGCCTGCTCTGCAGCCTGTCTACAACGCTTATGTGTTGGTGGCGATCCCTCTGGCCTTCATTGTTAGTGGTGTGGTTGGTATCTTGCTAGAACGCACCGTGATACGTCGTCTCTACGGCAACCCGTTGGAGACATTGTTGGCAACTTGGGGCGTCAGCCTGATTCTGCAGCAGTTTGTGCGCAGTGTTCCACTCGCTTACGCTGCTGGCTTGGTGCTGGCGTTAGTGCTTGGCTTCAGCTTGCCGATCGTCCTGCCTGGACAGCTTTTGGATAGGCCGCGTGCCCGCCTGGTTCGTGCCGGAAGCTGGCTTGTGTCGGCTCTGGCTGGTGTGTTATTGGCGGGTGGCTTGGCTTCTCAGATCAGTCGTATCGCTCGTGCGACCTCTCGCAATGTCGATGTCACGGCACCTAAGTGGATGCGTGGGGGGATTGAACTGTCGGGCATGATCTTCCCTGTGCCGCGCTTGGTGATCATTGTGATCACGATCCTCGCTGTACTCGGTATCACCTGGTTCCTGAATCGCAGTGTATGGGGGATGCGCATCAGGGCAGTGACTCAGAATCGCTCGATGAGTGATTGCCTTGGCATCTCAACCGATACCGTAGATGTACTTACCTTTGGCATCGGTTCCGGTTTGGCCGGCATCGCGGGGGTAGCGGTGTCTTTGTTGGGATCCGTGGGACCCAACGTCGGCACTTCTTATATCGTCGGCTGCTTCATGGTGGTGGTGCTTGGAGGTGTGGGAAATCTGTTCGGCACAGTGTTGGCCTCCTTTGCTATTGGTGTTTTAACAGACCTGATTGGTGCTGGCCGTTTGCTCAGTATCTGGCCTTCGATGCCCGCGCCATTGGCGAGCGTGGTTGATTTTTTTGCTACCACGAGCATGGCCCAGGTAATGGTGTTTGCATTGATTGTGGTGTTCTTGCAGTTCCGTCCTGCTGGCCTGTTTCCCCAGCGGGGACGCATGGTGGAGGCTTAAATCGATGTTGCAAGCGTTTCAACAACACCGGTGGCCTCTGGTGATTGTTTGGGTCTTGATCATTGCTGCGATTGTGGCGGCGCCTGCCGTGTTGCCTGTATTTGGGCTCAAGCTGCTGGGCCGTTTTCTCTCTCTCTCGATCGTGGCCCTCGGCATCGATTTGATTTGGGGTTTTACAGGCTTATTGAGCCTGGGCCAGGGCATCTTCTTTGCGCTTGGTGGTTACGCCGTAGCAATGTATTTGCAGCTCAACAGCTCGAGCGAGCAGCCCAACGGGATTCCAGAGTTCTTCAGCCTTTATGGGGTGGATCAGCTGCCTGGATTTTGGCAGCCGTTTTATTCGCCTTGGTTCACGCTGATTGCGATCTGGTTGATCCCTGCACTACTGGCCGCGCTGTTGGGGAACTTGGTGTTCCGTAACCGGATCAAGGGCGTTTATTTTTCGATTCTGACTCAGGCTGCCTTGCTGGTTTTCTTTAATTTCTTCAATGGCCAGCAGAAACTGATCAACGGCACCAACGGTCTTAAGACTGGCGTTACAAAGCTCTTTGGTGAGGAGGTGGGCTCGGATTTGATGCAGCGAGGTTTCTTTTGGTTAACGGCCTTGATCGTAATCCTGGCCTGGCTGGCTGTGCGCTGGGTGGTGCGCGGTCGCTTTGGTGAAGTGTTGATCGCCATTCGCGATGATGAACCGCGTTTGCGCTTCGCTGGTTACAACCCCACTTTGTTTAAAACCATCGTGTTTGCGATGGCTGGTGGCTTGGCCGGCATCGGTGGTGCTCTTTACACAGTGCAGTCCGGCATCGTTTCGCCTCAATACATGACTGTTCCGTACTCCATTGACATGGTGATTTGGGTGGCAGTTGGTGGACGCGGAACTTTGATTGGTGCCATTCTCGGAGCCTTAGTGATCAACTTGGTTAAATTTCAATTCCAGTCCTTGTGGCCAGAAGGCTGGCTATTTGTGCTTGGCGGCTTATTCATTCTTGTAGTCACCGTTCTGCCAGAAGGTGTGATTGGTTGGTTACAGGCGGGCGGTCCTCGCAACCTGCTAACTCGCTTGGGTGTTCCGCGCCGGATCGGCACCTATCCAAGATTGGAAATCGATGGCAAGGAGGAGGCGAAGTCATGACAACCGCTTTGCTTGAGATGCGTCAAATCAGTGTCAGCTTTGATGGCTTTATGGCACTGCGGGATCTCAATCTCAGCCTGCAGCCAGGAGAATTGCGCGCCGTGATTGGTCCCAACGGTGCAGGCAAGACCACCTTCCTTGACGTGATCACTGGCAAGCTGCGACCAACGGCAGGTGATGTTTTGTTTAAGGGCCGATCTCTTTTAAACAAGCCGGAACACAGGATTGCGCGCCTTGGCATTGGTAGGAAGTTTCAGAGCCCGAGAGTCTTCGAAAACCTCACTGTTGAGGAAAACCTCGCCTTGGCGGTCAGTCATCCCAAGCGTCCTTGGCCACTTTTAAGTGCAGGTCTTAGTGCTGTTGAGCGCGATCGTATTGCCCATTTGATGGGTATCGTTTCTCTGCAGACACGTGCGCATCAAGTTGCTGGGTCGTTGTCTCATGGTCAGAAGCAGTGGCTCGAGATCGCGATGCTTGTGGGTCAGTCTCCTGACCTGTTATTGGTTGATGAACCAGTTGCTGGTTTGACGGATGAGGAAACGGATCTCACTGCGGATCTGCTTAAGTCTCTCGTTGGTGATCACACTGTTTTGGTGATTGACCATGACATGGAGTTCATCCGGCGCCTGGAGAGTCAGGTTTCTGTTCTGCATCAGGGGCATGTTTTGTGCGAGGGCTCGATGGATCAGATTCAGTGTGATCCACGCGTGATCGAGGTGTATCTAGGTCGCAATGAGGAGGCTGCTTGATGCAGAGATTTCTACCTATGTCGTTCATGATTTGGTTAAGCCGATGACCCTACTCGAGATTCGCGGCTTAAACACCTACTATGGAGAGAGTCATATCCTTAGGGATGTCGACCTTACCGTGAAAGCTGGTGAGATGGTCTGCTTGATCGGCCGCAACGGTGTAGGTAAGACCACGTTGTTGAAATCGTTAATCGGTCTGTTGCGTCCTCGTAGTGGAGAGATTCTGTTTAGCGGCGAAGGCTTGGATCGCCATCCTCCGCATCAGCGGGCTCGTGCGGGCATTGGTTATGTGCCTCAGGGGCGAGAAATTATTCCCCATCTGACGGTGGAGGAGAACCTGCTGCTAGGGATGGAGGCATTGCCCGGAGGCTTGGCGCGTAACCACAGCATTGACCCGCTTGTGTATGAGTTGTTCCCGATCCTGCAGGAGTTTTTGCCGCGTAAAGGCGGAGATCTCAGCGGTGGGCAGCAGCAGCAGCTAGCGATTGCTCGGGCTCTGCTTGGCAAACCGAAATTGCTCCTGCTAGATGAACCGACGGAGGGTATTCAGCCTAATATCGTTCAAGATATTGAAAGAGCTGTTCGACGCATTATTGCCGAGACAGGGATTGGCGTTCTTTTGGTAGAACAGCATCTGCACTTTGTTCGTCAAGCTGATCGCTACTACGCTATGCAACGAGGTGGCATTGTGGCCAGTGGTCCAACCAGCGACCTTAGTCAGGCAGTGGTGGATCAATTCCTAAGTGTATGAGTGCGTTTGAAGATGTTTAGGGCTGGGTCATTCATCTGTATGCCTGGGAGAACTGTCAGTGTTGTTGGCTTTTAAGAGGGAGTACCAAAGGCCTTCAGGATCCGACCATGCTTTGAGCAGATGATCATTGAGCTTCACGATGGGTTGGCAGCTGAGGCTATTAATTAGGAGCCATTGATCATCTTTTTCTGGTGTGGCTTCTAGTTGAGTTTCTTGCAGCCATCCATGTTCGAGGCCCTGTTGCCGCATGACACCTGGTAGACAGCCACTGACAAGACGAGGTGTGAGCCAATGATTGTTTCGTCGCACGATGAGGTTGGCGGTACTGCCACAACACAGTTCACCGCTTGTGCTGAGCAGGATGGCCTCATCGCAATTCGAGTTCTGGGCTTCGTGGCGCGCCTGTATCGCTTGACCATAGGCGAATGTTTTGAAACGACTCAAGCGACTATTGGCGTTGCGACGCTCATGGCAACTGATCATCGTCGTAAGTGGAGTAAAGCAGGGTTGCATTGCATTCAGCTCTAGCCAGAAGCGATGGGTTGTTGATTTCGGGTTACTCTGGGGCAGGCTGATGCCTCGGTTTGAACGATCGCCACGGCTCCAGTTGAGGCGTAGGGCCCCATTGCCATTCTCCAAGTTGCATTGTTTCAGGCCCTCTTTGATCAGAGGTGTCAACCATTTCGCTGTAGGCGGGGGGGCCATCCCTAGCAGGGATGCACTGGTTTGCCAGCGGCTGAGATGAGCATTGAGAAGTTGTGGATGTCCATCAAGGATCAGAATTGTCTCAAAGATTCCATCGGCAAGCTGCAGGCCTCGATCTCTTAGAGGAAGAGCGAGCTCTGCAGGGCTACCCCAGCTGCCATCGATCCAGGCAATCTGGCTTTTCATTGCAGTGCCTCCAGTAGTGGCAGCAGTTTCCAGTTCAGCTCTTCCGCTTCGCAATCGGGGTCGGAACCGGTCACGATGCCGCAGCCCGCATGGGCTCGTAACGTGTTCCCCTCGAGCAACATCGAGCGAATCAAAATGCTGCTGTCGAGCTGCCCATCCCAGTTGAGATGCAACAACGAGCCGCAATAGGGTCCGCGTGCTGTTGGTTCCAGGTCGTGCAGTCGCTGACAGGCGCGCAGCTTGGGGGCACCGCTGATCGAACCTCCCGGCCAGCAGGCTTTCAGCAGGTCTACCCACGATTGGTCTGATCGAAGTTGTCCTTGCACGACTGAGGTGAGGTGATGCACATGGGGATAACTCTCAAGGCCTACCAATTGAGGCACTGTGATGGAGCCGGGTTGACAGACTCGCCCTAGATCGTTGCGCAATAGATCGACGATCATCACGTTTTCAGCTCGGTCTTTGCTGCTGCAAACAAGATCAGCTGCCAGATCAGCGTCTTGTCTCGGGTTGGGGTGGCGAGGTCGGGTTCCTTTGATTGGTCGTGTTTCAACTTCTCCTGTCGGGAGTGCTTTTAGGAAACGCTCTGGAGAGGCGGAGATCACGGCTTCACCTTTTGCAAGGCCTGCAGCTATTACCAGGCCGGCAAAGGGAGCTGGGTTGTGGTGGCGAAGTTTTAGGAAAAGGTCAACGGCGAAGCTTCCCGAAGGGATCGTGGTGGTACAGCAAGCGCTGAGATTGGCCTGGAAAATATCGCCGCTGGCAATCCAATCTCGGATCTGCTGCACATCACGTGCATAGTCAGCTCTAGTGGTGAGCCATTCCCATGCATTGACGGGAATGTTGAGGTCTGTTGTTGCAAGTAACGACTCATCTTTGCTGCTTTTAGGTGCATCTTCAGTTGGGTTGGCTTCTAGCCAGTTAGCCAGCTCTTGCAGTCGTTTGGGATCACACCCTTCGATCCAGAGTTGATGCTTTTGAAGGTCGAATCGCAGTATTGGATCGTGACGCGCCATCCACAGAGTCGCCATGGAATCTGCTTTCCAGGGATTTTTGGGTTCTATCCAGGCTCCTGCCTCATAGCTAAGCCAGCCAGTCCAGTGGCCTGGCTTTAGATGCCGCAGTGCCTCAAAAGGATTGCTGGCACCTTTTTCGCCAGGGATGCCTCGGCAACAAATCTGATTAATGGGATCGACTGCCAGAGTCGCCCAACGACCGAGACCACTGCCGTCTCCATCCAGCCAGACAAGCCCAGCTTCTCCCCAAGTTTTGGTGAGTCGTTTTGCCAACATGGCTGGTTCTTGCCAGCGGCAAAGTCGCCGCTCCAGAGCAGTCATGGTGTCGGCTTGCTGCAGAGATCTGATCTGCCAGCCTCGCTCAAAGCTGCATCGCGGATGCGGCAGCTGTCGCATATACCGCAGGCATGATCGCCTCCGCTGTAGCAGCTCCAAGTTTTTTCGATTGGTACGCCTAGCCGCAGCGCCTCTTGCACAATCTGTTTCTTGTTCCAATCAATTAAAGGAGCCCAGAGTTGGATCCCATGTCCCTCACGGCCAGCTTTATTGGCCAGATCAGCCAAGGTCTGATAGGCCTTGAGATAGTCAGGTCTGCAGTCTGGGTAGCCGGAGTAGTCCATTGCATTGACCCCTAATACCAGCCCATTGGCATCCCGGGCTTCGGCAAGACTGAGGCCAATGGCAATGAAGACGGTGTTGCGTCCAGGGACGTAAGTGTTGGGGATCACTCCGTCAACGACTCCTTCACTGGGCACTGTTTGCGTTAGATCAGTGAGGGAGGAGCCTCCCCAACTGCCAAGGTTGACATTGATCACATGGTGTTCAGTGAGACCCATGTGGGCTGCTAGCTCGTTAGCGGCTTGCAGTTCTTTGTGATGTCGTTGCCCGTAATCGAAGGAAAGTCCGATCACTTTTTGCCCAGCCTCTATGGCTAAAGCAGCGGCAGTCGCCGAATCAAGTCCGCCTGAGAGCAGGGCAATGGTTGTTGAGTGGATCATGTTGGCCATTCTGTTGTGCACGTTGACGTGGCGTATTCATTCAGATCAGGCCTTTGTTTTGGCTTTTAGCCCTACTAGCGACGACAGGGGCAGCACCGTTAGGGGCCATCCCACCCCTTGATTGGACTGCTTATCCCTTGCCTGTGCAAGATCAGCAATGTTGGCTGATTCAGCTGCCTGGATGGCTGCCTCGCAGTTCTGACCCTGCAGTGTCTTCAAATCCTGCCGATTGGCGAGTTCAATTGATTGTCGGTTAAAACGTTCAGCTCGATTGCAATCAGCAATCTTTAGTTGGTCATTGATTGAGGATGATGAGGCTCAATGGGATGACCAGGAAAGAACTTTTCTAAATTCCACCTCATGTTTCAGCTTGCCTGTAAAAACAGACATCAGTGCGATTTTCAGCTATAGAAACATTAGCCAAGAGCCTCTTAATGTCAGAAGAACAACTCAAAGCCTTTTGGGAAGCAGTCCAGGCTGATACTTCGCTGCAGGAAAAGCTAAGGGCTACAACAGATGCTGATTCAATCGCCAGCATTGCCAAAGAGGCAGGTTTTGAGATTACTGCTGAAGAGGTCGAGGAAGCTCAATCTGAGCTGTCAGAAGAAGAGCTTAAGGGAGTTGCTGGTGGCTTTTCTTCAAGTTACAGAACGATCGGTGGAGCGAAGGGACGACCTAAGCGGGATGAGACGGCGGGGCCGTTAACTTTTGCTTGTACAGATAAGCGACCTAAGCGGGATGAGACGGCGGGGCCGTTAACTTTTGCTTGTACAGATTGATCCGACTTCGGACAGCGCCGCACGCCAGTCCGGACCGCGCGACCACGCCAGTCGACCCGACTCCGCCCAGTGTCCGACTCCGTACTGTGCGATGCTTGCGACGACTGTGCGATGTCCGTCCGCAGCGCTGGGCATGAGGTGACATTGACCACTCCCCAAACCTACATACTCAAAGCCCCTGCAATCGCGGGGGCTTTTTATTTCTTCAACCACCTCACTATTGGCTTGAAATAACCATCGATACCTGGCACGATTGTCTTTCGAAAAGTTGCCTTGATGCCTTATTTGGCATGCACTAATCGGAAATAGTTTTTCGTATTCACAACAAATCTACCCTTAACTTAATCTGCTCTAAAGCTATTTATATTCCCTAACTTAATCACCACAGATTGAGGCTTTGATCACCCTCTCTAATTCCATTTGTTTTTCTAAATCTCACCGCAACCTGATGCCAATCCTCAGGGATTTGATTGAGGCGAACATCCCAAGCCCAAGGTAATTGCTGTTGGCCAGGAGAAACCCTCTTCTTTTTGCTTCTAGTTCTTGCACTGCTCACCAGTCGTTTGAGCATGCGGCTGCCCCAATGGCACTTAGGAGCGCCTTTGCCCTTATGGCGATAGTGCTTACAGAAATGCTCATAGCTCCTGGCACAACCATCAAGCGTTGCCGAGAGCTTTAAAAAGGCAGGGCTCCATTCA
>QCLC01000008.1 GCA_003214855.1 Prochlorococcus sp. AG-412-I05
GGCGCCACCACCAGAACCAACAACAGCTTTCTGCTGTTGCTGAAGGCTGTTTTGCAGCTGGGATGGAGACGGAGGAGAAGCACCCAGATCTGGCAAACCAAGTTTTTGAATCGCGACTGTGGTGGCCTGCTTATCAGCTGTCGCGACATTTCTCGCGGCTTCTTCAGATGTGACTGGGGTTACAGCAGGCTTGGTCGCCGTTCGCGAGCTGCCTTCAGATGAGTCAGTCTCGCCCCCTTCATCTGCTGATTCGTCACCACCGCCTTCTTCGCCACCGTCGTCTGCAGCACCATCATCTGCAGCACCGTCATCTGCATCGGCTTCTTCTCCGCCATCCTCTCCACCACCCTCGTCGCCTGCTTCTTCTCCGCCATCCTCTCCACCACCCTCGTCGCCTGCTTCATCTCCAGCGGCTTCCTCACCACCTGACTCATCGCCAGCTGTGTCAGCAGTTCCATTGTCATCACCTCCACCTGACTCAGCCGTGCCATCACCACCGGCTTCGTCTCCAACAGCAGCAGCGGACTCATCGCCTCCAACCGTTTCTCCTCCAGCTGCTTCACCGCCATCCGCGGAACCACCTTCAGCCGAAGCTTCTGACGTGGCAGCAGTAGAACCTGCCTTACCGGTCTCACCCGTCGTGCCAGCAGTGGCTGAGGTGTCTTCGGAAGCCATGCCAAAGGAGCCTTCCATAGACAGATCCACGGCAACACCAGGAGCATCAACCGCGGAATCAGGTGCTGCCATTAACGCGACTGTTTCAACATCCGCGTCGCTCCCTGCCTGCGATCCATCAGCTCCGCCAGAATTTGCCGCAGCGTCATTGACCGCAGAAGCCCCACCTGCCTGAGTCGCTGTCGAATTACCAGACGCACTATTGCTTACACCAGACAAGCCACCAGCAAAGGAGGTGTCGCCAGCGGCAGCGATGGAGGTCGGTTGATTAATAACATCAAGGTCAATGTTATCTACAACATTCTTACCAGCGACGAGAACAACTCCTGCAGCAATATCTGTTGTTGCTGTTGTTGCTGTTGTTGCTGTTGTTGCTGTTGTTGCTGTTGTTGCTTCAGATGTGTTTGTTGATGTGCCTGTATCCGAAGAGGTATCCGTAGTTGTAGCGGTATTTGTTTCTGTTGTTGTTGCTGTCGTTGCTATTGTTTCAGAGCTATTTGTACCATCTCCAGAATCGTAAAGGTAAGGAAAAATACAAGTGGCGTTAGGCGAGCAAGTCGTTGTCGATGAGTTTATAGGTTTGGTGACTTCTAAGATACCGTAATTCACATACGTTTGACCGCTATAGGTGTTGGATCCACTGAGAGTTAATGAGCCATAACCATCCTTGGTCAAGGAACCACTACCACCTATTGCACCACTCAAGATCGCGGTTATGCCTGAATCAACGTCAAACGTGGCTCCACCACTTCCCAGTGTATAGGTATCACTAGAATCGTCAGCTATATTGGTACTCATTTGCAATGTTGCACCATCAATCGTTAAAGAAGTAGTTCCACCCAATGCGTTCGAATTCGCCAATTTAAGGGTGCCACCGGTGACACTAGTGGCACCTGTAAAAGTGTTAACCCCACTGAGCTCAAGTGTGCCAGCACCTGTCTTCGTGAAGGTCCCAGAACCACTAATCACCCCGGCCAGTCCTGCTGTTATCCCTGAATCAATCAGGAACGTTGCTCCACTGGAACCCAGTACCAAATCAGCAGAGTTCAGACCACTTGATGAATCAATATTTGCACTAATTTGTAGCGTTCCGCCATTAATGCTTAGATCGCCAGTCCCCACTGCCCCTGCATTCGAGGCCTGCAAGGTACCTCCTGTAATGACGGTTCCGCCCGAATAAGAATTACTGCCTCCTAGATTTAAAGTACTTGATTCAGTTTTGGTTAATTGACCAGAACCTAATACAAGATAAGCACCAGTAGCAGCCGAGCCTCCGGCCATTGAAACCGTTAAGTCATTATCGTTTGTTGTTATTGCAGCACCAACCGTCAGCCCTCCACTAGCAGAAGTGAATTTAACAGGGTCATTAACAGTCAAAGTTCCTGATGTTGCAATGGCTGCCGAAGCACTATCTCCATATGTGATCTGCGAAAAACCATTCTGTAGATTTTCCGAGCCCCAAACGCCAAGATCGTAGCCAGGCGTCTTACTGCCGTTATAGACAGAAATTGATTTGCCCGATGAATAAGGAGCAAAGATAATCTCTCCAGCACCATTGACGCTAATTTCACTGGCCATGTCTATACTCACATCCGCCTTTAGCTTTGTGGTAACACTGCTACTTCCTGCTATAGGTGTAACACCTTGAACAGCAGTAGAATCCTTACGCGTAGCAAAGTATGTATCACCATATAGGGCTACCCTAGAAGAGGAACCATCTAATTCAGCAATCAATTCAATATCGCCAGCATTAGATAAAAACTGGTATTCCTGGCAACAATTAGCAATTGTACTCGTGCCCGCACCCCAGAAGTAAAGGCCAGCAGTCCCTGCCTGCTTACCAGTGATTCTGATTCCTCCGCCGGAAGTGGCAGAGCTTTGCAGCAGAACAGTTCCAGGATACTGATTTACATTTCCTTGACCTAGCCAAATACCTGCACGCGGCCCCCTGCCAACCAATTCAATTGCAGGAGAGGCAGTGCTCGAGCTGGAGATCACAAAGTCAGGGTAATAGGCAAAGGCTCCTAGATACATTCCTATACCACTATCTGTCTGCTTGCCTTCAAGATAAACTTTGCCAGAACCTGCTTCAATGACAACTTGACGCTGTGATGCTAAGCCAACAGACTCTGAATTAGAGTATGCTGAATGTCCACGCATTGTAATATCTCCACCTCCAGAGTTAATCGTCAATCTGGCAGCATTAGGAGAATTTTGATTATCCCCAATATTAACCCCTGAATATGTTCTTCCAGAACCCATATAAGCGTAGCCATCGGGGTGGCCATCACTATCCGTATCACTACCCCCAGCAATGGTGATCTTGCCGCCACCAGAGGTGAGCTCTGAAGAAGCTCCTATGTAAGCATAGTTAGCCGAAGCACCTGATGACACGTTGCCTGAATTGGCCCAGAAAATAATATCGCCGCCATTTGTTGTGATGTCTTTACCATCTGCCAATTTCACTAAGCCAGCAGCCTTGGCGGTGAAATCAAGCTCGCCAGCTGTTGAAATAATATTATCTGATATGTTAACATTACTACCAGTAGACGTAAACGTTAGCGCGGCGTTGCCGCCAGAACTCTTAGTAATAGCCGAGTTAACAGAAACAACGCCCGCAGCTGTCAGCGCTACATCAGTTCCCGCATTCAACGTCGTTTCAATGACTGATGCATCAATCGTTGTATTGCTCCCAGAATCAACAGCATTTGCTGCAGCGACGCTTCCCGAACTGCCACCACTTGACACAATGTCTAAGTTATTTGGATCCAATAGCCACATTCCAGGATCGCCATTTTCTGCTGTTGCTTGAATATCAATATCTCCAAACGTGAGTAGAGCTCCAGACGTTTCAATCCGTCCACCACTTCCACCTTTCTGTCCAGCCGTTGCATGAAAATGGCCAGCAACATCAGTCAAGCCATCAGAGTTGTCAATATCGCTCCAGGCCACAATCGTTCCACCATCGCCCTCGCCGATGGCAGAAGCATCCAATAAGGCTCCCGATTCAATCGTTGTATGAACCGCCTGGCGGACTGATGGATCACTGTTCTGCCAGCTACCTCCTACCTGAATCAAACCACCACCCGTGGCACCAGTCGCCAAGAGCTGAGAGGAGCCATCGACTCTGATCTGATCAGCCGTCAGCGTGATATTGCCGCCAATCGCCTCCTCCGAGCTCGTCGATAGCCGGCTATCGACGACTTCCACGCTCCCACCTGGTGCATCAACCAGCAGGCTTTGATCAACTGAGATATCAATACCTTCCAGCAAAATTCTTGGAGTGGCGCTCATGCCAAGTTCTGCCAGTCGTTGAGGATCAGTCACCAAGCCGTGAGATCCAGGCAACGGGTTCGCACCCAAGCCTGCAAGCTGCTGGGGAGTGCTATCGAAAACATTGAACGCGCCAGAGTTAAAGCGCAACGAGCTGGCCGTGCTCAAGCTGAGCTTCGAGGTGTTGACAAAGCCAACACCAGCACCGAGATGAATACCACCGGGCGAGAGCCAAAACAAATTGGCTGGTGAGGACAAGCTGACCTGCTTATTCAGATAGGTGCCACCAGGTGCTGTTACACCAACAACCAAATTACGCTTACCACCTGTGTCGAAATTGATGCCGGTGATAGCACCACGCGTATCAAAATCTTTAAATCTGTGAAAACGATTCTTGCCAGCATCGGTGCCGCCACTGATGTGACAATTGCCGCCACTGCACACACCTCCATGCTTGCCATTTACTTTCGTGCCAAGGCCTCCCAGACCAGTGGCCCGCACATCAGCCCTGGCAGCAGAGCCAATCCAAAACCATCCACCCAAAGCAAAAGCCAGGGTTAAGGGCGTCAAACGTAATGGTCTTAAATTCATGCGCCAATCCTAATCGGAAACATCGCTAGGGCTCAAGAGATCAAGGGCTCAAGGGCTGAATTCGTATATCCCGAATCTGGAATAGATTTCACAAATCAGCGAATAGCCCGCATGATGGTGGGAAATAACGCACAACTGTTCATCAATAATGTTTCTACTTGCCCAGCTCGTTGCCCCCCCGATTCAACCCGGGCCGATTCGCCTACCTGAACAGTTTCCTATCGAATCAAGGCCGAGGCCGAGCGAAAACAAAGAGCCGGTGATCCTCAGCCCTCAGCTTCCACTCCCTAGCGAGCAGCAAACCACCCCAAATGCTGCGGACGGAATTCCAAGCTCAAGCTGGCGACCACCAGTTGAAGGAACAACCCCCTATAGCTCGGAACAACTGCAAGCCATCCTCAATTCTTGTGGTCGCAAGACAATCCCAAGCACACTGAACGCTTGTGCTGCAAGCCTCACAGCACAGCTGGTGCGTGATGGCTATGTGAACACGCGCGTCTTCACCCTGACAACACCAAGCCCAGGTGCCCTTGAAGTTGTGGAGGGCCGCATCGCCGAGCTACGAATCACCAGCTCTGATCTTGCGATCCAAGCCGATGTTGAGAAGCGGCTGAATCCACTCATCGGCAGCGTTCTCCATCTGCCTACTCTCGAAAAAGCCTTGGTCCGTGTGCGCAGCATTCCAGGTGTTGGACAAATCACTGGCGATCTCGGTCGCTTAGGCAGCGATGCCACCCAGGCCATTCTCAACCTCTCCATCGACTCTGTTCCCATCCCATGGATGGGTGACTTCAGCCTCCGTAATGACGGCAACGCCGGCACAGGTGCTTATCGGGGCGTCACAACGGTGGTGAAGAACAGTCTCTTCAAACGCAAGGACACCTTCCTGCTCTATATGGAAGTGAATGGAGATGAGGATCCAGAGCTTGGCGCTGCAATCACATCCGCCAGCTACACCTGGCCTTTATCAGACACTTGGCGGCTCACTGGTTCCATGGGCTGGAGTCGTCGCTGGCTAGTGGAAGCTCTCGATGCAGCCCACGAGATCAGCTTCCGCCAATTTCAAGGCATGGCCCAGGTCGATACCACCCTCTACGAATCAGATGATCAATTCTGGAGTGCCTTTGCAAGCATCAGCAGCAGCCGCAATGACGGCTACCTCGGGGGTTACAACGCGCCGCTTGTTGTTGGTGGCGGCCTCGATGGCTGGCTACACAGTGGTTATCTCAAGGCAGGCGTGAACTTCGGCGGCAACAACGGCAACCTGACTTGGGGTGGAAATCTCTACGGCATGCAAGGCATTGCCGGCTTCAGCACAGAGAATCAACTAGAAGAGCTGGCTTTCTTTGAAATCAAGCCCGGAGAAGCTCGAGCTATTGGAGGCCTCGTCAACCTTGGCTGGGCAATGCAACCCAAAGTAAATCTCAACCTGCGCGCAGCAGGGCAATGGGCGTTCACCAAGCTTCCCAGCGATATGGGCTTCGGCATTGGCAGCGATGTTGGCCTGATTGGTTTACCAGGCAGCCTGATCAGTGGCGACAGCGGCTGGATGGGGAGAGGAGAAGTCGTTTACACAGCATGGCAACAAGGCAATCAAGCATTCCAAGTCGTTCCTTTCTTCGGGATGGGTGGCGTACGCACAGAATTCTCTGATCTTGTTATTACAGATACGGTCGGTTCTGGCGGCCTTCTTGGCCGCTACATCAATGGCGCCTGGCTCATGGAACTTGGATGGGCTGATTCATTCGAAACCAATGACAACATTGGAATCTGGCAAGACTGGGTTATTGGCAACGGGCTTTATGCACGCCTGCAATATCGCTTTTAAAGATCATCTCCTCAGCCACAATTATCTATGATTAACGAATTAAACCTGCAATCTTGACTCAAGCCGAACGCCATCAATCTATCAATGATAGTCAAACAATTTGCGCAAGAAATGCCTGCAATGACCTAATTAATCATCGCAATATATTCAAGGCTTTCACGTATGATTAAAAATCTTAAGTACAAAAATTCAATGGTATTCATTCAGAGTTATTAGCAGCATTGCCGCCTTAATCTCGAATCCCGCAAAAACAATCAACAACAGAACTCAAGAACAGGCCTAGATTCCTTAAGAATCCCCAGAAGACATCCATCCACCTGCGTCATGTCGGTCGCCGAACCCAACCAAGCCAACCAATCATGGACCGTTGCCGACAGCACCACCCTCTATGGCCTGGATCGCTGGGGTGAACCGTATTTTTCAGCCAATGCACGCGGTCATGTGGTTGTACAGCCACGTGGTGACCACGGTGGCTCTCTTGATCTAGTGGCCCTGGTTCAAGAGCTGCGCGGCCGCGATCTCAACCTGCCATTACTCATCCGTTTCGACGACATCCTCGAAGATCGTCTCGAACGATTGCACGGCGCATTCGAGAGAGCCATCACTCAATACGGCTACACCAGTCGGTATCAGGGTGTCTTTCCTGTGAAGTGCAACCAACAGCGTCACGTGGTTGAGCAACTAGTCGAGAGTGGCCGTCGCTGGCACTTTGGCCTCGAGGCTGGTAGCAAGGCCGAACTGCTGATTGCTCTTTCCTTGGTAAGCGATCCAGAAGCCTTATTGATATGCAACGGCTACAAGGATCAGCGATATATCGAAACCGCAATCCTCGCTCGCCAACTCGGCCGCCAGCCTGTTGTGGTGATCGAACAACCCGATGAGGTGGAACGCATTATCCGCTCCAGCCAAGAACTTGGCGCAGCACCCTTCATCGGTGTACGAGCAAAGCTAACGACACGCAGTACGGGCCACTGGAGTAGCTCTGTAGGCGAGAAAGCCAAGTTCGGTCTCTCAGTCCCGGATCTGCTAGCCACAGTAGAAGCCTTAAGGCAAGCTGATCTACTCAGCGATCTGCGCCTCCTGCACTTCCACATCGGCAGCCAAATTAACGACATCGCCGTACTCAAAGACGCACTTCAAGAAGCCGCCCAAATCTACGTAGAGCTAAGCAAGCTGGGAGCCCCCATGGGGTATTTAGATGTTGGGGGTGGGCTGGGTGTCGACTACGACGGCAGCCGCAGCGCTAGCGCAGCATCGACCAACTACTCCCTACAAAACTACGCCAATGATGTAGTCGCAACGGTGCGCGAATGCTGTGAACCACATGGCATTACTTTGCCTATCCTTGTGAGCGAAAGCGGGCGCGCGATCGCTAGTCATTTCTCAATACTCGTGTTCGATGTACTGGGCACAAGTACTGTCCCAGGTGCTGTCCCCCAGCAAACAGGAAAGGAACCCCTCACCATTAACAACCTCAGGGAGACCCTCGCCACAGTAATGGCAACTCAAAAGAGTGCTGTGACGGAGACATCGCGCCTACAGGAAGCATGGCACGATGCGATCAAATTCAAAGACGATGCCCTCGCTGCCTTCCGCCTGGGTTACATCACTCTGCCAGAGCGGGCTCTAGCAGAACAGCTCACATGGGCTTGCGCCGAAACAATTGTGGGCCAATTGCCTTGCAACGAAACAATTCCCGATGAGCTACAGAGTTTAAAAGCTGTTCTCGCTGAAACCTACTACGCCAACCTTTCAATATTTCGTTCAGCCCCAGATACCTGGGCCATCGATCAACTCTTCCCACTCATGCCGATTCACCGATTGAATGAAGAGCCAACTCGGCTAGGTCACTTCGCTGATCTCACATGCGACTCCGACGGGAAACTGGACCGCTTTATCGGAAATGGGCAAACCAAAACTCTGCTGGAGCTGCACAACCTGCGCCAAAACGAGGCTTACATGATTGGCATGTTTCTCGGCGGTGCTTACCAGGAAGTGATGGGTAATCTGCACAACCTATTCGGCAGTACCAATGCAGTCCACATCAGGCTAACAACAGGTGGTGGCTACCAGGTAGACCACGTTGTGCGAGGCAACACCAATTCCGAGGTACTCGAAGCGATGGAGCATAACCCTGAGCTCCTACTCGAGCGGCTGCGCTTGGCTAGTGAACTTGCGCTTCAGCGAGGCGAGCTCAAGATCAATGATGTGCGGCGGCTGATGGACCATCTAGAAGCGAGCCTGCGTCAGGCGACGTACCTTCAAGGCTAGAACTTGCCATCAATTTTTTATATCGCATAAAGGAGCAACTGTGATCAGAGCTCCTCATTGAGCACTCAAACTTCTCATGCCTGGAGATCAGAAACTTGCTTGACTGAAAGCTTTCCTAAAACACATTAATCTAAATCTGTTCTGGCTCGTCAATTCAACGAGTAGCCGTACTCAAAAACTCTAAGAAGCAAGCGGCAACAGCCCCCGTTTCACAAGCGGCTGCAGATCCACCAAACGCAGGCAGCCTTCGATCTCCTCCAGTGTTCCACGACTGCGCAGCTTGCTCAATGTCCGGGAGGTAGTCTCCCTGGACAAACCGGCCATGAGACCCAGCTCCCTTTGGGCTAAAGGTGGAATCGCCACTTGGGGGTCATCGGCAGAAGAACTCTTACGGGCCAAATAAGCCAATGCATTGAGTAAGCGCGTCATGGCATCACTGGTCTGGATTGCAAAACGCTGATTGAGATCCCGTAAGCGAGATGCCTCAAGCTGAGCAAGGGCAAGGGCAAAGCCCACTTCCTTGCGCAGCAAAGCCACAAAAGGCGACGCTCTCATCTTCAAAAGCTTCACAGGCGTTAAGGCCACAACATCAGCAGACCTAGGTGCTGCATCAAGAGCAGCCATCTCACCAAACAAATCTCCCTCCCCCAACACTGACATCACAACTTCTTCGCCATCAGCCGTATAAGTGCGGACTTTGGCCATGCCTGAGCACAACAGAAAGACCGACTCCCCCCAGTCTTGCTCCATCACGAAAACCTGTTCAGCACCATGACTGGACTCAAGATGGCGATCCAATAATTGCTGACAATTATCCGTTGTTAAAGCCGAAAAAAATGGCACCGCCTGCAACTGCTCAACGCTGAAACCAGCCATTTCAATTATTTTTTAGTTATTAAATAGTAATGCAATAATTCCGATCAGGCCAACTTGCAAGAAAAATACAACCTCGAAATCACTCTTCAATTAACAATCAATTATAGGCGCATGAATCGACCTCCACTCCCAAAATAAGAATGAACTATTCCTGATGAAAACAGTCGATCTCAAAATAAAGCTGTTTCTGCCTAATGCAACAAGAGCTGGCTGTTCAGAACGACTGGCAACACGATGGTGATTAGCCGTCTTGGGCATGAATTGCGTCAAAGAGCAAGTGGGCCAAACACCAAGCAGCTGTCTTAAGCCTTGGAGTGGTCATTGGCTGCATTGGCTTGCTCTACCCCAGAGACATAGAGCGTCTTGGACTGGCATTTGTCGATGCTGCACAACAGCCTCGTGGCCCAAGTCATGTTCCCGATGAAAACATAATTCTATATTGCCACGCAAACTGATTGCAAGACAAATTAAGACTTAATCTCAATAGTTGGCCCAAAATAATTATCTTAAAAAGAGATCTCCAGGCGCGAATATCACTATATTTATTTAAATAGTCTTCCCCCATAAAGCAACGGCTTGCATTGGATCTGCAAGTTGTTGCCAGTCATACCAAAATAATGAAAACCATCCAAGGCGGCCATGTGGGGACAAGAGCCTCAACTTCAGCAAGTCCGCGAGCGCCTGAAATTACTGCTGGCAACCCACACCAATGAACTCCACCCCACAACCTTGCATGCCAAGCAAGGAGAGCTCCTGCTCAAGCAAGACGCACCAGCCAAACACCTACTTCTGCTGACGCGGGGAAAGGTAGCGATTCAGGTCCAACACCAAGGTCATTCACCTCACACATTAACGGTGGTTGAAGCCGAAGCGATTGTGGGGGAAATGGGCCTATTTGGTAGTGGCACCCACTCCACTGACGTACGCGTGGTCGATGGTCCAGCCGAACTGCTCCAAGTCTGCAGTGACTCTCTACTTAAAGCACTGATCTATGACTCAGAGCTGCTCATCGAGCTTCTTTCCCTGGTTAGTGATCGGGCATGTAATGCCAACAAAGAGATCACTTTGTTACTTGATTGCATTAATGCAGCATACAAAGAAGACGATATCTTATTAAACAAAGGACTCATAGCCTTAACAAGACTGAACAGCTATATTTCGCAAACCGCCCAACAACTCAAGATGCTCGGCAAGAAAAATGAATGACTTGCAAAATCAGTCAGGGACAAATAAAGCCCTGCTTAATTTAAATTCAAAACATCGCAATACCTCTGCTACGGTATTTTAAGATTCGGTTAATTCATCTCCACATCCAGCCTTCAACTCCCAAGATAAATGATTTTAACCGCAACTTGGCTTCCAAAAAGCATCCTTTCTTCTTCCAGATTAACATGGGGCAATTTCAGCAACAAGACAGGCAGCTACTCTAAAATTATCGGCCATATCCTTCAAGAAATCACGCGCTCAAGCACACATATTACCCTACTTATCAACTTAAACAAGAAAAATCTTTAAGAATTAGACATTACTTTTCTAGTCAATAATCAAGCCTTTAGGCACGTCCTTACCCTTCAATGAAAAGCTCAGCCCAAAGCTTGCCTCAGCTCAACCTTTGCCGCTTCTAATGCTCCATCCAAAGCCGCTCCATCGCGTCCGCCCGCCTGAGCCAGATTCGGGCGACCGCCGCCGCCGCCGCCACAAAGCTTGGCAATCGAACCAATGAACTTGCCCGCCTGCTGACCTTGAGCGATCACAGCTTTGCCAAAAGCTGCCACCAAAATCACCTTCCCTTCGTCGCTCGGATCAGGTAAACCTCCCAACACAACAGCAGTGGCATCTCCCAACTGATCCAGCAATCCCAAAGCTGCGCCCTGTAAGCCGTCACCATCCACCCCATCAAGACGGGCCAACAACAACTGGTACTCACCAACCGCTACCGCCTGGGTTGCCAAGGCCGCTGACTTCGCGACAGCTAATTCAGCCCGTGCTGCAGTCAACGCTTTTTGGTTGCTCTTCAATTCCTCCTGCAACACCGACACGCGCTCAACGATCTCGCCGGGCTGCGCCTTAAAGCGATCACCGAGCTGCTTCACCACCTCATCGCGCTCATTGAGATAAGCCAGCACCGCCGGACCGGCTACCGCCTCAATCCGCCGAATTCCTGCAGCAACACTGCTCTCAGCAACGATCTTGAACAAGCCGATCTCCGCAGTATTGGCCACATGGGTTCCGCCGCACAGTTCCATCGACACACCTGGCACATCCACCACACGCACCACATCGGCGTACTTCTCACCGAACATCGCCACAGCACCGGCAGCCTTGGCCTCTTGGATCGACATCTCCTCAACAATCAGATCATGAGATTCCGTGATCCAAC
The DNA here is from genome assembly GCA_003214855.1 of Prochlorococcus sp. AG-412-I05. Classification (GTDB taxonomy): domain Bacteria; phylum Cyanobacteriota; class Cyanobacteriia; order PCC-6307; family Cyanobiaceae; genus Prochlorococcus. The sequence goes on from QCLC01000008.1 coordinate 11,895, forward strand.
CGTTAATCAAAACCTCAATCTGCTCGAGTTCCTTAGCCGTAATAGCTCGAGAACAGTGGAAGTCGAAGCGCAAGCGATCGAAGTCCACCAGAGAACCTGCTTGACCGATCCCCGAATCAACGACCTGCTTGAGCGCCGCCTGCAAAAGGTGAGTTGCAGTGTGATTGGCCTGGGCACGGCGACGGCAGGCCCGATCCACCTGAGCGTTCACCAGGTCGCCCAGAGCTAAGGTTCCGCGCTCAATACGACCAAAATGAACAAATACGTTGCGATGACGACTCACATCGTCAACAGTCACGATCACACCATTGCCGCCGGATCCTTCACCCGAAAGCACACCGTGATCACCCACCTGGCCGCCACTTTCACCGTAGAAGGGCGTGGTATCGAGCACGATCTGCACACTGTCACCAGCGCTGGCTCGTTCGGCCGACTCCCCATTCACGACTAGGGCCAAGACACAGCAGGGCTGCTCCAAGACCTCATAACCCTTGAAGCGGGTGGCCGCCAACTCAGCTGCCATTTGCTCGATAGCCCCCTGAAGCGTGAGATCAATACTCACTGCAGCGGCCTTGGCCCGCTGACGTTGCTGATCCATCGCTTGCTCAAATCCTAGGAGATCCACAGTCAAACCATGCTCTTCAGCAATCTCCTGGGTGAGTTCCAAAGGAAAGCCATAGGTGTCGTACAACTCAAAGGCCTGGCCCCCTGAAATCATCTTGGGCTTAGCAACCAACACATCAGCCAGCACCTTCTCACCACGCTCCAACGTTTCCAAGAAGCGGGCCTCCTCGCGATTGAGTTCCGCCAGAATCAGCTTTCGGCGCTCCTCAAGCTGGGGGTAAGCCTCCACCATTAAGGCAATCGCCGCTTCCCCCATTGCCTGCAGGAAAGGCTTCTCGATCCCGACCAGTCGCCCATGACGCACCACCCTGCGAAGCAAACGCCGCATGATGTAGCCGCGACCAAGGTTGCTAGCAGTAACCCCATCACAGATCAAATGCGTAATCGCGCGGCAGTGATCGCCGATCACCTTGAAGCTGGTCTTCCCCTTCTCATCAAGCTTTTGATAATCGAGACCCGCCAGCCCAGCAGCCGTCTCGATCAATGGGTAAATAATGTCAGTTTCATAGTTATTAGGGACGCCCTGCAAAATCTGAGCCATCCGCTCCAAGCCCATTCCGGTATCAATATTGCGGTTCGCGAGTGGGGTGAGATTGCCCTCCCCATCTCGGTTGTATTGCATAAAAACCAGGTTGTAGAACTCAACAAAACGACCGTCGTCTTCCAGATCAATGTCGTCGTTGCCCAGATCCGGCTTGAAGTCGTAATAGATCTCCGAACAAGGTCCACAGGGGCCAGTCAGCCCTGAAGCCCAAAAATTATCAGCCTCATCCATACGAATGATGCGCTTGGGATTCACCCCCACCACATCTCGCCAGATGGTCTCAGCCTCATCGTCCTCACGAAAGACGCTCACCACCAAATTCTTCGGATCAAGTCCAAACACCTCTGTCGTGAGCTCCCAGGCCCACTCAATCGCTTGTTGCTTGAAGTAATCGCCAAAAGAGAAGTTGCCAAGCATCTCAAAAAACGTGTGATGCCGCGCTGTGCGACCCACGTTCTCGATGTCATTCGTGCGAATACATTTCTGGCTACTGGTGGCCCGCGGCGCAGGGCGTTCAGCCTGACCCATGAAAACGGGCTTAAACGGCAGCATGCCAGCGATGGTTAATAGCACCGTGGGATCTTCAGGAACCAACGAAGCACTAGGAATCACCTGATGCGCACGCTCAGCAAAAAATGTCAGAAAAGCACTGCGGATCTCTGACCCAGTGCGAGGTCCCGACTCACCAGAACGCAATGATCTTGCAACGGCCATGAAGAATTCGGACGTGGAACAAGGATCCACCAGCCATGATCGCCTTTGGACCTCCCTATGACGTTGCCCGCCACCCCAACCAACCCAATGGTTGGGGCCCAGATGTATTTGCATTCGCTTCGGCAATGCCAACTTCAGGCATGCGTGCAGCCCTGTTAAACCTGCCCTTCAAACTGGCAATGGACCTTGCGCTCCTAAGGCTTGGGCTTGCTCTATGGCAGCTTTAGCTTGCGCAATCCACAGCCACACCCCCTCGAAAACAGCTGGCCATAGCTAGGGGACCGGCGCCCTGGCATGATTGGTTGTGGAACTCCTGCGTGGATGGTTGCCGTTGATCGGCAGTGCACTCCTGCTCCAAGAAACCCAACACATACTTTTTGCGTCGCGGCCATGAGCCTGCTGCACGCCACCTGGCTTCCAGCCATCCGTACTCCGACCAGCTCCGGTCGCCCTGCGCTCCTTGTGTGGGCAGATACCTGGCGAGTCGCTACCCCAGCAGGACCAGCAGCAACTCCCGCACTCCACCCCTTCACCCTCAGCCCAGACGATCTACGTGCCTGGCTCATTGAGCGCGATCTACTGCCCGATGAAATCATCGACGCCACAGCATGTCTGACCCTGCCTAGCCGAACAGTAAAACCGCGCAGCAAAACCAAGAACGTATCCACTGAATCCGACGAAGCCAAAGACCACAAAACAAGTTGGACAGGGTTGCCCCTACAAGCAGGCGAACCCATTCCCAAACAAACGGAATGGTGGCCATGGCAGGTGCAAGGCCTGGCAGTGGAACCTGCTGCCGCAACGGCCTGGCTTTCGAAACTGCCTCTTTCAGGAGATCATCCTGATCTGGCCGATGAATTGCGCTGGTGGAGCCATCTACAGCGCTGGGCCCTGAGCATGATTGCTCGCGGACGTTGGCTACCCCAGGTGGAACTCAGCAAGGGAGAGGGCTATCCCCACCGAGCACGCTGGACTCCGCTACTCAACCGTGAAGATGATCGCCGCCGCCTCGAAGACCTTGCCGCTCAGCTTCCCTTAGTGGCCACCTGCGCCCTCCCCTGGCGGGAGCCCACCGGAAGGCGTAGCAACCGCATGACCCGCCTAAGACCAGAGGCGATGCGAGCCGCTAACCCTGTGGCTTCATGCCGACCCCGCAGCGGTCGCCTTCGCGTAGCCAGCCTGCTGGAAGAACTCTTGGATGCCCAACTGCGCACAGGATTTGAAGCGAGTGAGCAAGGCCTAGACCCATTGCTCACAGCCTGGCAGGAAGCACTGGGATCGGACAGCGGCGTGATCAACCTCCCCGATGAGGAAGCCGAACGTCTAGCGACAGCAAGCAACCATTGGCGTGAAGGCGTGGCTGGCAACGTCGCACCAGCCAGGGCCTGCTTAGAACTCTTCACTCCTGGCGAAGGGGAGGACCTCTGGGAACTGCGCTTCTCCTTACAGGCTGAGGCTGATCCCACGATCAAAGTACCGGCCGCAGCAGCCTGGGCAGCTGGTCCCAAAGTCCTGCAACTAGGCGAAATCCGTGTGGAACATCCAGGCGAGGTGCTACTGGAAGGCATGGGGCGAGCCCTCACGGTGTTTGCACCGATCGAACGAGGCCTCGACAGCGCCACACCAGAAGCAATGCAGCTCACCCCTGCTGAAGCCTTTGTATTGGTGCGCACTGCAGCGGCCCAACTGCGTGATGTTGGCGTTGGCGTGGAATTGCCTGCCAGCCTCTCGGGAGGGCTGGCCAGTCGCCTAGGCCTAGCGATCAAGGCAGAGCTATCGGAGAGATCTAGAGGTTTCACTTTGGGCGAAACCCTCGACTGGAGTTGGGAACTCATGATCGGTGGCGTCACCCTGACGCTTCGCGAACTGGAGCGACTAGCAAGCAAGCGCAGCCCGCTTGTCAACCACAAGGGCGCCTGGATCGAATTACGCCCCAACGATCTCAAACATGCGGAACACTTCTGCAGCGTCAATCCAGGCATCAGCCTCGACGATGCCTTGCGCCTTACCGCAACCGATGGCGACACGCTGATGAGACTGCCCGTTCACCGCTTTGAGGCCGGTCCACGACTACAGGCGGTGTTGGAACAGTACCACCAGCAAAAAGCTCCCGACCCCCTACCTGCTCCCGAAGGCTTCTGCGGTCAGTTAAGGCCTTATCAGGAAAGGGGTCTGGGTTGGCTGGCCTTCCTGCATCGCTTCGATCAAGGGGCATGCTTAGCCGACGACATGGGCCTGGGCAAAACGATCCAGCTACTGGCATTCCTGCAACACCTCAAGGCGGAACAAGAACTCAAACGGCCGGTATTGCTTATCGCTCCCACATCCGTACTCACCAACTGGAAGAGAGAGGCATTGGCCTTCACACCAGAGTTAAACGTCCGCGAACACTATGGGCCGCGTCGGCCCTCTACCCCCGCCGCCTTAAAGAAAGCACTCAAAGGCTTAGACCTCGTTCTCACCAGTTACGGGCTCCTGCAACGAGATAGTGAACTTCTGGAAACGGTCGACTGGCAAGGAGTGGTCATCGATGAAGCCCAAGCCATTAAGAACCCCAACGCCAAACAGAGCCAAGCAGCACGCGATATGGGCCGCCCAGACAAAAACAATCGCTTCAGGATTGCTCTTACAGGCACACCCGTAGAAAACCGAGTCAGTGAACTTTGGGCACTGATGGACTTCCTCAACCCAAGGGTTCTCGGTGAAGAAGACTTCTTCCGCCAGCGCTACCGGCTGCCAATTGAGCGCTATGGCGACATGTCTTCCCTGCGAGACCTCAAAGGCCGTGTTGGTCCCTTCATCCTCAGACGACTAAAAACCGACAAGGCAATCATCTCCGACCTGCCCGAAAAGGTAGAGCTGAGCGAATGGGTGGGTCTGAGCAAAGAACAGGCAGCCCTCTATCGCAACACAGTGGATGAAACACTGGAGGCCATTGCCCGCGCACCCAGGGGTCAACGCCATGGCAAGGTGCTCGGATTGCTTACCCGACTGAAGCAAATCTGCAACCATCCCGCCCTAGCCCTCAAAGAAGAAACCGTTGCAAAAGGCTTCATGGACCGCTCCGCCAAGCTGCTGCGTTTGGAAGAAATTCTCGAAGAAGTGATCGAGGCAGGAGATCGCGCTCTGTTATTCACCCAATTCGCAGAATGGGGTCATCTCCTTAAGGCCTACCTGCAACAACGCTGGCGCTTTGAAGTTCCCTTCCTGCACGGCAGCACAAGCAAAACTGAACGTCAGGCCATGGTTGATCGCTTCCAGGAGGATCCACGTGGACCCCAACTGTTCCTGCTGTCACTCAAAGCCGGTGGTGTAGGCCTCAACCTCACGCGGGCTAGCCATGTGTTTCATGTCGATCGCTGGTGGAATCCTGCCGTAGAGAACCAGGCCACTGATCGCGCTTACAGGATCGGGCAAACCAATCGGGTGATGGTGCACAAATTCATCACCAGCGGCTCAGTTGAAGAGAAAATTGATCGCATGATTCGTGAAAAATCTCGACTTGCCGAAGACATCATTGGCTCTGGAGAAGACTGGTTAGGGGGCTTAGGCGTCAGTCAATTGCGCGAACTAGTGGCCCTAGAAGACAGCTGATTCAAAGATCACGTCATGACAAGCAGCACCAACAACACCAGCATCACAACCGCCCTAGGGGAAGAGGGGCTAGGGCAACAGCCTTGGTGGGTGGAGCAATGGATGGAATTGATTAATTCCTACCGCTTCAAAAAGCGACTTGAGCGTGCCTGGACCTACGCCCGAGAAGGCAATGTCACCTCAATACGCTTCGAGGGTCGCCGAGTACACGCCCGAGTTCAGGGCACCGGTGAAGACCCCTACAAGGTGAAACTCTGGCTTGATGTCCTCAATGACGAAGACTGGGGGTATGTACTGGAAGCCCTTACCCAGAAAGCGCGCTGGTCTGCCCAGTTGCTAGCAGGGATCATGCCGGCAGACATCGAGCGGGCATTTGCAGCCAGTGGACGACGTCTGTTTCCCTTCAAGCTGCAGGAAGTCCGCAGTGAATGCAGCTGCCCAGATAAAGCCAATCCCTGCAAACACATCAGCGCCATCTATTTCCTGATGGGGGATCGCTTCAGCGAAGATCCCTTTGTACTGTTTCAGCTACGCGGTCGCACCCGCAACAAATTGCTTGCGGATCTAGCCGAACAACGGCGTGATGCACTCGCAAAATTGGCAGAAACAGCTGCCGCAAAGAATGAGGTTCCTGCTGAACCATCCAGCAGCGACGACCTGCCTGTACCACCCCATCCGGCCGTTGTGGACCCGAGCTTATGGTGGCGCTACGACTCCAGCCTCGATGCCGATCTGGTGGTGATTACTCCAGCCATGGAAGGCGACACAGGGCTTGATGCAGCAGGAGATCTACCCCTGGCCGAAGAACCCCGCTTCCCAAAAGCCCGTCAGACTTTCCTAAATCATCTCAGGGAGCAGGGACAAGCCCTATCCCAGCAAGCCATGCTGCAGGCGATGGCGACCGGTGGATGAAACCCCCTGGCTATCTTCGGAGAAGCAGGAGCTGGTGAACCTGCTTCTAATCTCTCACCAACAAGCTTTCAATCACCCACTTCTGGCATGTGAGCGGCGGCAGCCTTCACAACGTCTTGCCAGCCAGGAACTGTTTGCCTCAAGACAGCCCGTACTGGCCCATAGTGATGGGCACGATCCCAATCTCAGCTATGCCAATGCTGCAGCACTTCAGCTGTGGGGACGGCGATGGGCAGAGATGGTCGGCATGCCTTCCCGGTTGACAGCACCAACCAGCGAACAAGATGCACGCGCCAATGCCTTAGACAAAGCACTCCAACAGGATGCAATCAAAGACTATCAAGGGATCCGTATGAACCATGAAGGGCGAAGGTTTCTAATCAAGAACGCACGCATATGGACCCTATGGAATCAAGAAGGTCGACGCATCGGCCAAGCTGCTGCAATCGGCAGCTGGTATTGGTTATGAATGCACACCACGCCATTAACAATCAAAACTTGACGCTGCCTTGCAACCAAGTTCATGCAAAAAATTAAGGGGGTCATCAGCCAATACGCATGGACTATTTTCTAACAAATGAAGTTCAGATAAAATCCACATATTAATTTTGGAGCAATCACTTAAGCCCTGAATATTTCCTGTTTTGAGAGTTAAAGAATGCTGACCATAAGCCACTCTTCCTTTGCGTTATTTAAATGCCTGGAACAGTAATTCGACACATCCAAGCCCATTACCACAACTGAAATTGTGCAAGCAGAAACGAAACTCAAACAATTTCGTTAACCGGTCGGATTTAGACCAAGCCGCCATGAGTTTAAAAACTACCAAACTGACCCTGATATTCAATGCTTAAGGGCGCAACAAAGCCAAGAACACTTCGCTGACAAATAACAACAAAGAGTCTCTGATCCTGCTGTCAAAGTTCTGGACCATGAACGGCTCAAAACATTCAGCTATGGGGCCTTGCTTCATCACTGCCACTGGCCCTAAGGGCGAGAGCGCGAACAGACAAAAGCGGCCTAGCACGGTGCGCTTCTCGAGATCAGCGTCGCCAAAAACCAAGCATCACATCGCGAACACGGTTCAGCTGAACAACGACGTGTGATACCAACAAGACCCTTTAATCATGACTCAATGTTGTGGAGGAGTGCTCTTTGGGACCAGACCTAGACCGAAAAGCAACTCCAAACTTCATTCTTCAACTGACATCGTTGCTCTTAACTTGTAGATGCGCCGTAAAATCGCAGCGACCCAGAGAACTGTATGCAACGTCGAAAACTACTCGGGTCTGGTGCTACGGCTTTCTCAGCAGCCGTAGGCGCAGGCATTCTCAGTGCCTGCACAATCCGTAAAGAGGAAGAAAGCGGCAGTAACAGCAGCCAGCCCAAGATCCGCTGGCGCATGGCCACCAGCTGGCCCCCCTCACTAGACACGATTTACGGCGGGGCCGAAACAATCAGCCAACGGGTGAATGAACTCAGCGGCGGCAACTTCCAAATCAAACCCTATGCCGCCGGTGAGCTCGTGCCAGGCCTAGAAGTCCTTGATGCGGTTCAGGCGGGCTCCGTCGAATGCGGTCATACCGCCAGCTACTACTACATCGGCAAAAATCCCAGCTTCGCCTTCGGCACTTCCGTACCGTTTGGCCTTAGCGCACAACAACAGAACGCTTGGCTCTACGAAGGAGGTGGCAACGAAGCCATTAACAACCTCTATGCCGATTTCGGAGTGATCAGCTTCCCCGCCGGAAACACCGGCGCACAAATGGGAGGATGGTTCAAGCGCAAACTCGAAGGCCTGAGTTCTCTACAGGGACTCAAAATGCGCATTCCTGGTCTAGGTGGCAAGGTACTTGCCAGCCTTGGCGTCAATGTGCAGGTCTTACCTGGCGGAGAGATCTACCTGGCCCTAGAGCGTGGCGCGATCGACGCCGCTGAATGGACCGGCCCATACGATGACGAAAAGCTGGGTCTAGCCAAGGCCGCGCGCTTTTACTACTACCCAGGCTGGTGGGAACCGGGCCCCACCCTGACAGCTCTGGTCAACCAACAAGCCTGGAGCAAACTGCCGAGCGAGTATCAAGCGATGTTCAACACCGCCTGTTACGAAGCCAACCTCACCATGCTCAGCCGATACGACACCCTCAACGGGGCTGCGCTGCAAAGACTTTTAAAGGGCAACACCGAGCTGGTTCCCTATGACCAAAGCATCCTTAAAGCTGCCCAGGAAGCAGCCTTCCAGCTCTATAGCGATACCGCCGCAAAAGATGCCAGCTTCCGCAGTCTGCTTCAGCAATGGCAAGGCTTCCGCAAAGAGGTGTACGCCTGGAACAACGTCAATGAGTTCTCATTCGCTCGCTTCAGTAACGACCAGCTGCAAGGAACTTGATGAGACGCTGGCTAGACCTAGCAGAACGCCTTGACGCCTTAAACAAGGCCTTTGCAGTCATTGCGCGCTGGTCGGTGTTGATGATGTTGGGATTAGGGCTCTGGAACGTTGTGGGGCGCTATCTGGGGGTGTCCATCGGCCACAATCTCAGCTCCAACGGTCTCATCGAAGGGCAGTGGTACCTCTTTGATCTGGTGTTCCTACTAGGACTGGGCTGGACCCTCCAACGCCATGGGCATGTGCGGGTTGATGTACTTCAAAGCCGCTGGGGAGAAAAGCACCAAACACGTATGGAGCTGCTTGGCACCCTGGTCTTCCTGTTGCCATTTGCCCTGGGAGTAATGCTGATCTCGCTCGAACCCGCCCTGCAGTCTTGGAGGATCGGCGAAGCCTCACCCGACCCCAACGGCCTGCCGCGCTACTGGGTTAAATCCCTCATCCCCTTGGGCTTCCTACTCTTGGCCCTACAAGGCGTCGCCGAAGCCATTCGAGCCTGGGCAAAGCTAAAAGCCCAAACATTGATGCCATTCAACCCTGAAGCGGAACAGGGCGGAGATCGCCTTGATTGAGATTGAACTACTCGACCATGTGATCAGTTTCGATCCCGCCACCACACTTGGGCCTGGGATGTTTATAGCCCTGGTCTTCGCCCTATTGAGCGGCTATCCAGTGGCCTTCTGCCTCGGTGGCATTGCCGTGATCTTCGCGTTACTGGGCATGGCTCTTGGTGTGATCGATCCACTGTTCGTTACCGCTCTGCCGCAGCGAATCCTGGGGATCATGGCCAACTTCACCTTGTTGGCCATTCCGGCGTTTGTGTTCATGGGCGCCATGCTCGAGACATCAGGTATTGCAGAGCGACTGCTCGAGAGCATGGGACGTCTACTCGGCAAACTGCGCGGTGGCCTGGCCCTGGCGGTCGTGCTAGTCGGCTCACTGCTCGCTGCCACCACCGGAGTCGTAGCAGCGACAGTCACCACTATGGGGCTGATCTCTCTACCGGCCATGCTGAGAGCGGGCTACGACCGCTCACTTGCCACGGGGGTCATTGCTGCCTCAGGCACCCTTGGCCAGATCATCCCACCCAGCATTGTCTTGGTGGTTCTCGGCGACCAGTTGGGTGTCTCAGTAGGAGATCTGTTCCTTGGCTCACTGATTCCAGGGGTGCTCATGGCTGGTGCATTTGCCACTTATGTACTCGTGATCAGCCAGCTCAAACCTCATCTCGCCCCCCAACTGAATCCAGCAGACCTGATCCCCATGCAACCTGGCCAACTGCTGCGTGTGATCATCCCGCCCCTAGGCCTGATCCTCTTGGTGCTAGGCAGCATCTTCTTTGGAATCGCAACACCCACCGAAGCTGGCGTTCTTGGTGCCACTGGCGCCATGGCCCTAGCAGCGCTCAATGGAGGGTTCAGCCGCAGCAGCCTCTCAAAAGTGTGCGATGAAACCCTACGAACCACCGCCATGGTGATGGCGATTTTACTGGGCTCAACAGCTTTTAGCCTTGTCTTTCGCGGAGTAGGCGGCGATCAACTGATTGCCGATCTTTTGCTGAACCTACCCGGTGGCAAGGTTGGTTTTATGGCCGTGAGCATGCTCACGATCTTCGGCCTCGGCTTTTTCATCGACTTCTTTGAAATCGCCTTTATTGCCGTTCCGCTCTTACTACCAGCAGCTCGCCAAATCCTTGGACCCGAGGCCTTGATCTGGCTAGGGGTAGTCATCGGCGCCAATTTGCAAACCTCCTTCCTCACTCCACCTTTCGGCTTCGCACTCTTTTATCTACGCGGAGTAGCCCCTAAAGCCATTACCACACAAGAAATCTATAAAGGTGCACTGCCCTTCGTGGGCCTGCAAATCGCTGTCTTGGTGCTAATCATTGCAGCCCCACCCCTAGTGGATTGGCTGCCCAACCTTGCCGCCTCCTGAACGAAATCACAGTTCTTCGAACACCCTCCGTAGAGTTTTGGCATTGGTGTAAAGGGTCCATGAACGTTGCGAGCAAAGACACCACGCTGACAACGACCAGCACTGCTCCACGGTTGTCACTGCAATGCGCAGCTATCGCTAGCGACACCACCACGATCCGTGCCCTCGATTGGGACCGCAGCCGCTTTGATATCGAGTTCGGCCTCCGTAACGGCACCACCTACAACAGCTTCCTGGTGAGAGGTGCCCAGACAGCACTGATCGATACCAACCACCTCAAGTTTGAGGACACCTGGCTACCGATGCTTAAGGAGCAAATCGATCCAAAAGTGATCGACTATCTCATCATCAGCCACACCGAACCCGACCATTCCGGTCTAGTGGGCCAGATCATCGATCTCAATCCCGAGATCGAAATCGTTGCTTCGAAGGTCGCCATCAAGTTCCTAGAAGATCAGGTGCATCGCCCCTTCCGCTCACGAGCAGTCAAAACGGGCGAAGAACTGGATCTAGGCACTAACCCAACAAGCGGTATCGCTCACCGCTTCGAATTTCTGAGTGCGCCCAACCTGCACTGGCCAGACACAATCTTCTCTTTCGACCACGCCACAGGGATTCTTTACACCTGTGATGCATTTGGTCTGCACTATTGCTCAGAAGAACTCTTCGACCAAGACCCCTCCGCACTGGCTCCAGACTTCCGCTTCTATTACGACTGCTTGATGGGGCCCAATGCGCGCAGTGTTGTCCAAGCTTTGAAGCGCATGGATCAGCTGCCAGAGATCAGCACAATTGCCGTTGGTCACGGCCCGCTACTCCGCCACCATCTCAAGCTTTGGGTCGAAGACTATCGCGACTGGAGCAGCCAACGAAGCCAAGGAGAAAGCTATGCAGCCATCTGTTATCTCAGTTATTACGGCTTTTGCGACCGGCTCAGCCAAGCCATTGCCCACGGCATCGGCAAAGCCAAAGGAGAGGTACAACTAGTCGATCTTCGCGCCACTGACGCCCAAGAACTGAGCGCATTAATCGGGGAAGCAAAGGCAGTAGTAGTACCAACCTGGCCATCCCAACCAGATGCAGAACTGCAGAGTTCAATTGGCACCCTATTGGCAGCTTTGAATCAAAAGCAATGGGTTGCCGTTTACGATGCCTATGGCGGCAATGATGAGCCAATTGATGCAGTAGCAGCGCAGCTGCGTAGCCTTGGGCAAAAAGAAGCTTTCGAACCTTTAAGGGTGCGGCAAGCTCCTGATGGCAATCTCTACCAACGCTTCGAAGAAGCTGGTACTGACCTTGGACAACTACTCAACCAAAAGCAAAATATTGCGGCAATGAAAAGCCTAGATACTGAACTTGACAAGGCCATGGGTACCCTCAGTGGCGGCCTTTATGTCGTCACAGCCAGCCAAGATGAAGAGTCCAGCCAACGACGTGGCGCCATGATCGCAAGTTGGGTGAGTCAAGCAAGTTTCACACCACCAGGGCTAACCGTCGCAGTAGCCAAAGACAGAGCCATAGAAACCCTGATGCAAGTAGGGGATCGTTTCGTGATCAACGTATTAAGAGAAGACAACTATCAACCTTTACTAAGGCAATTCCTCAAACGCTTCCCCCCCGGAGCCGATCGTTTCGAAGGAGTGAATGTACTCAACAACGTTGCTAAAGGAGGCCCCGTCCTCGTGGATGCGCTGGCCTTCTTGGATTGCCTCGTCAAACAGCGACTAGAAACCCCCGATCACTGGATCATCTACGCGCTAGTGGAACAAGGCAATGTGGCGGATGCTGAAGCAAAAACAGCTGTGCACCACCGCAAAGTAGGGAACCACTACTAGACCCCATGTTCAGGTGTCTATCCCACAAACTCTAGTCTATACATTAAAAAGTAAGGACAAGAGGACCTGGAACCAGAGTTGAAAATCTCCAGTAGGGGACTGAAAACAACCCTCCTCTGAGTTGAAGGTCCCTTGAAGGAAATGCCCCCTCCACAGGACCAAAAGGACCAGATCGACACCCTCAGAGGTGTGGTGGAGGGAATGGATCTCACCCGTGAAGACCTACTGATGGTCCTGTCATCTGTGGTGTGCATGAAGAAGAGGAAAGAGGATGAGAAGAAAGGGAACAAAGTCATCACAGAGAAGATATATCTCTGGGAGAACACCAAAGATGGTTATATCTACAGGGATGGAAGAACCAAAAGAGGGAACTATTATCTGAGGATTTATTTTAGAGAGACAAAGAAGGTCTTCTCTAAAAGTCTGAGAACATCCTCCCAGGAAGAAGGGATAGTTCTGGGAAGAGAGATGTATCAGGAGACTTATGGGAAACTCCAGAGAGGAGAGAAAACCAAGTCCATCACCACAAAGGGACTCATCAATCTCTACCTTGAGAGAGAAGAGAGAAGGATTAGTCCTATACATAAGACAGGTATCACAAAGGAAACCTAGAGACAGAAGGGTAAGTATCTAAGGATGTTGGGAAAATATGTGGTAGATGAAATGAAGATGGAAAAGACAAAGATAGAGAACATCCTCAAAGAACTCACCAGAGACTTCTGTTACTGGATACAGAGACAGGAAAAGAACTTCTATAAGAAAACAAGATGGTCCTCTGATTACATCAACTCAACCATCTCTGAAGTAAAGAGAATGTATTCAGAGGTGGGTATTAGAGATGGTCACATCACCAGAGGTTATGAACCTCAAATAGACCTGATGAAGAAACCACCATCCACTCAGGTCAAGAGGGACATCTTGAGTGTAGATGAATATGAAAGGTTAGTCACATACATTAGAACCAACAAATGCCTGAGACCTGATGGGTCATCACCTCTGGACCAGACAAAGAGGTCCCTCTTCAAGGAATGAATAGGTATCTCCTACAACACAGGAATGAGACCAAAGGAACTTCTCACACTTAGATGGGAAGATATCTCAATCAACATCACAGACACCAAAGAACAACAACAAACTCACAGACTTCTAAAGGTCAGAACTGAAAACTCAAAGACTGGAAAAATGAGGTCAGTCAATGGACCTGTAGGGAGAAGACTGAAAAGACTCAAAAAGAGTTATGAAAACCTGGCAATGGAGTGTGGTTCTGAACACTACATCTTGAGAAATCCCACCTACAAGAAACAAGATAAGAACTCTCCTTATCAAGAAGTGGTCTTCACCAACAGATTGAATAAGGTTCTGGAAGAGACTGGTATCCAGGAAGAACTAGACAAGAGACAGAGAAAAATAACTCTCTACTCATCCAGACATTTCTACACAACACTCAGACTTCAGAATGGTTTGGACATTCTTCTCCTATCAAAACAACTGGGGGCCTCGACCAACTACATTGACCAGACCTACTCTCACATTAAGGTTAAGACCAACACAGAAAGAATAACTCAAGGAATGTCTCTCATAAAAACACTTGAAGAGGAGCAGGAGATATCCCTTCTCTAAACAAAAAAACCTCTAGAAAATATACTCCTGTGTTGCCATCTTAGAGCAACTGTTATTGACTATTCTTTTGTGATGAGGTTTCACTCGACAGGTAGATCCGCAGAATTGTGCAGCAGATCTTTTGGCGACAAACATTTCTCCGCAGTATGAACAAGATTTTGGTTTGTCATTGCTATGTGCTTTCTTAATTGCACAAGCAACTTCATTATCACCAACAACATTTAGAAAATGATTTAAGTTAGTTCCCAAATAAACAAGACAGCAAGGAAACAGAGGTAAAGCACCCATAGATTCATATTCGCTATTTAAGAACGCTAAATTTCACTTCATAATCATAAAACCAGAAGCAACCCTCCGCATAAGCAAACGTGCAGATTTATTGGAGAGAACCATTACCGGTAGTAGCACTACTGCCTCTATGACTGCTCCAGACGCCTCATACACGCTCAAATGCTTTAACCCTTGAGAGTTACTGCTTAATGGAGGGTTTAGGAACTCACACCCCTACCATCCCTTCTCAAGACCATCCTGCTCTTTTTCGTAGTGCTTATGGGCAGGAACTCTTTTGCGAGGGTCAGCTCAAGGATCAAGATCAATCTAACCCATAACCTTCACTAGCAAGTCAAGTCTCAAATCAGGTGTGTAACGCTCCTCACTACTTTCCAGTCCTGAATATGTGACTGGTGAAACTTGAACAATCACTTCTTTCTCCTTCAATTAGCGTTAAGCTTAGCGTTATTCTAGTATTGTTTCAGTGATCTAGTCAGTAGTTGTCACTCAATCTTATTTTTTTCCTTTTCACTTTTCTATTGATGAAATAGTGGTGCATTGCGCATTGCAAGAAAGCTCTGAAAAGATGTCGGGATTCCTTTGCTTTGTCTCCAGTAGATACTTTGTCCTCTACTGCAACTGAAGGTATAAGAGAATCCATTCCTCATAGGTTTAATGACCGCAGTTTGCTTTGATCTAATCTTTTCATTAGAATTAATATCAGGAGAGCAGAATGGACACTTGAGTTTGTAGTTAATCACCTGGTTAATCTTCGTGTCCTATCGCTTTCTTCTATATATCAACTGTTGTTATTTATATAGTTTCCTGTGACCAAGAGGTCATCCGTCCTATTCGTGCTCGCTTAGATAGCAAATGCATGTATATTTAAAAAAGCATTTCACTTCTATTTCAACCTTGCTTGGGAGGGTGAAATGAGGAAGAAATACAACTTACACAAGACAGTAAACTCTTCTATTTCCACCAATACAAAGAATTTTCCTGATTAAACTTCATCATATTAGCATGCCTATAAATTCAAATTATCTCTTTAGCACTGATGATGACTTGCATAATTTAACTGATAAATTTTACAAATCTCTTCTGTTAAATCATCAAAAGCCTAGATAAGCATGCTTTATATCGTAATTAATTAAGAAAGATCTTGACTTAAAGAGTATGAATTTTTTGTTTTATTAGTATAAATCATTTAGTATTTTTATATAAAGAGCAAACGTATCGATGTGGTTCATTAATAATGGCAGGATACTTTGAGATAAGTTTCATGTGTACTGGAAACCCAAACTCACTAGATGGAATTTCAATATGATTGCCGGCATTCAATATGTTTTGATTTGAATTTATCTCATATACATAATTACACTTGATTCTATTAGTTAGAACATCCAAGTACAAATCAATCGTTTTTTTATCCATCTCAGAGAATGATCCATGATTGTATAGTAGATCAATTTCATTTATGACGTCAGGAATTTGTTCTATAAAATTTGATGGTATAAAATAAAAAGTTGTCGCGTCTAAGGAGCTATTTTTAATCTTGTCTAATTCCTTTAAACTACAAATAAGATTGCAATCATAATCACTATTTGTTTTTACAAACGCATAAGCAGTAGTCAAATTCATAGGGATATCAATTAATATGATCTTTGATTTTGATTTGAGCATTTTTGCGGTTTTCAAAGAAAGACTTCCAGTTCCAGATCCCAAATCTATAAATATCGGGCAGTCTTTTGATTGAGACCTCAGTATTTGAGCGCAATTCATTGCATATGAGTAATATTCAATATCACTGTAAGTCACAATATTATTTTTACTAATAGCAAGTCCCCAAGGTTTTCCAAAATCTCCATCAACAATCCAAGATTCTTCATATTTTCCATACATCGAATAAATTGTTTTTTCTAAAAGTATGGTATGATTAATTGAAAAGAGACTGCCCAAAGTGTCTTCATCAAAATAACGTACCTGCCACATTCCAGAAATCAACTCTGACCTAAAAAGATTATCAAGAAGTTCCCTATATAAATTCTTATCCTCATTTCTAATTGCCTTTAATTGATTCTTTCTCCTAATTTTTAAGTCATCTTTCCATGCTCCTGCAATTTGCAACTCTTCCCTTAGTTGATCATTATAAAAAGGATCTATTTGTCTAAAGAATCGAAAAATTTCAGATAAAGTTTCCTCACTTACTTTAGTCTCTGTCCTTCCTTCTTCTATATGATAGATTTTAACACCACCCTTACTAATCTGTATATTTAATTTAGCAAATATATATTTGATAAATTGGTTAAGATTTGATTTCAGAGAAGTGACTTTTTTCATTAATAATGGTTCAGTTTGCCAACAATAGCATATTTATATCGCGCTGTATTACTGTGCTTCTGGATTTCTTTACCCTTCAATTGTATAGCTTTATTGAGACAATCTCCATATAGGTATAAATTTATACGGGCATCGCGCCGAGAGTGAATAAAAAGTGCAAAGGAATAATTATATATTGATCTTTGAAAAGAATTACCTTTGAAGACTCAAATGTATTTTATTACCGTTTGAAATTACTATGTTATCCATAAGGTCTCTCTCAGGGAGAAGTCTTAAGAGAACACCTAAAGAAAGAATATATCACTAGAATAGGAGCATTTAATGAATTAGTCAATGATATTGATTGCCTTCTAGCTTCTCTGCTAAACCCTCAAAATACTTTTCATGTTCTGCTGTGAATATGTCATAACTTCTCTTACAAATTGATACTCAACAGTTGGCCCAATCTATCCCAGTGAAATTTTCATAATCATCTAAATCCTTAAAACATTCATCATACCACCCTCCACTTAGGTCATTCTCTTGCATATATTGAATACATTCATTTAAGTAAGTTGGTTATAACTACCAAGCAACTCAAACTTATCTTTTTCTGATTGAGGCAACATATCTCTTGCCTCCCCAACGACAAGAGGCGGGATTCTCGATTGCCTCAGAAGATCTTCTTGCCTCCTTTTGGTATTATTATTCATTCCTCGTCCTCCTCAAAGAAGTATGCCCTAGTATTGAGACTTAAGATTCTCAATGCTTAAAATCCTTTTTCTACCTACTTGTCTGCTTCCTCTGACGCCTCTACTAATTTGTAAAGCATCGCAATCGCCGCAAGATTTGCGCCCTTTCTAGAGTCGTGTTCCAAACTGCTCATTATGGCTTATTTGTGAGTTTATAATAGCACGACTTTATTCATTCTCTTTTTATTTTACTGCCACTATTTATTGGCATCAAGTTAAAGCCAAGTGCGTGACAATATAGCATTAAAGAATTAAAATAACTCTGCTAGGTATAAAGAAAAATGATCTAGATACGCCTATAAAGCATTAAGCAATATTAAGGCATTGGTATTATAGAGGTGTTGGGCTGACCTAAATATTTCTGTGGTTTTGCAGGATTTGCTATAGAGTGAAATCAACCCAAACACTAAATGAGAAAAGAGAAGGTTCGCTTTAGCAAACCATTTCCGTAGGAAATGCAATAAAAAACCTTTAATTAATCCAACTGCTTAAAACATCTCTTGTCTTGTAAGAGACCTGAACCTAAAGAACGATTTTTCTCTAACATACCTTCCTCACACCAGAACCATACCTATTAAACACTTATGCAGAAACCACTATCACAACGCTTTCAACTCACTTACAAAAGGCGTGAAGCACCTGTCTATGTCCCGATGGAATACAAGTTGATGGACGCACTTGGGTTGACGAGATGTGACCTCCACAGACTTGCTTTGAAAGAACTGCATAACAGACTTGAGAAGTCTAAAGTTGACCTAATACCTGTTTGAGACATGACTATCAACTTTAGTAGTTCAGCGGAGTAATAAATGGCATCAAAAACAAAGGAAATGAAAATCACAATGGCTGACCAAGAATGGTCTTCCTACAAGCAACTGACTAATAAATCTACTTGCAAATGTTATAATGACCAAAGTAATGTATTTAAATTAGGAGTAGAAACTGCCCGACTAGCACACAAATAAAGATTTAAAAAAACAACCACCACAGCACTTACACTATCTGAGCAACCCGCAAACAATCAAAATCATGACTGATAAGGACGCGGGGTTAAGAGATAAAGGTAGTAAGGTCACCTTATTCGGTGACTTTATTAAAAAAGCATCCGTGAGTAGGCAGTGATGTAAAAAATGAACCTTATAAATCTATAACGAAACAGAACCAAGAGATTATATCTAATCTACAAAAAGTCACGAAAATATTTTCTGACCTATAGAAGAAAAATCTATTTTGAGGCAGATGAAGGTTTTCATGCAGTGATCTTAGATCTTATAGGAAAGAACCATATTACTCATAGTGACTTTAATAAACTTGTTAAAGAACTGCTTATAGATGCTCATTCCACAGCAAATGGGCAACCTGTATTAGTAAGCAGAGGATTTAGTTTAATCTGTATAGATCCCTTCTATCAATCATATTTAGTAATATAAAAAATAAATCTACTATGGATACAGATATTAGTTTGACTTAATTGCCTTGATGAACTGGATACATTAAGAGGACTGGCAACGGAAATTGGTGTAGACAACACATTTTCAGCAAGGTTGATAAGGTCAATAGAATCAATGGATGAATTGCATTTTGTCTTTGCATTTGCTGAGTATTAAGAAGATTGCGCCCATAGAACACCACACTGGATTCGTGATTTATTAATCAGATCTTTTAATTATTGTCAACCTAGAGATTTTGTATAAAAGCCATTTCTTCTCCTCCCTATTCGTAAATAAATCCCTCACCTGAACTAGCAGACAGTAACAATTATTCCAGGGCCACTTCAGGTTGGATGCAAGAAACTACGTCTGGACAATAAATACTCTTAACAATCTCAACTCACACTGTTGATGGTGTTAGAGGCAATGATAAACTAACCTAACCAATAGACAAGTGAATGGCTGAGACAGTTACCATCAACGGGAAAACATTCACTGATGAGGATTATATAAATACTCGAATAACAATCCGTTAGGGTTGGTTCTTCTGGGAAGATGAGAACCATTCAGGGAGTATGTGGTTGACTCAAGAGGTGGTTGATAAATACAAACTTGAGGATGTGGTTGAGGAACGAGAGGACATTGATGAAGAGGATAAGGATGATTATCCTGACTTCAAATGGAGACTCTACTTCGGCCATCAAGGTGGTGTTGTAAATCCTAAAACTGGTGAGTGGATTTATGAGTTTAATGTTCCTACACCTTTAGGTGAAACATACACTAGAGAATTTGTTCTTGGTGGTATGGATTTCCTTTAGAGTTATTCTCACTTTATGAGGAGGATGGTGTTGTTCACAATGGTTTCTGTGATGGATAAATAAATGACTAAAGACAAGGTAACCTTTGACGGTAAAGGAGAAGATGAATGGATAACCTTATCTATTGAGTAATAGGTTCACTCCATTGGGGGAGAGAAGACAGGAATCTTTCCCCCGTTTGGGGGATGTGTGTCCTAACTAATGGGTCCTTGGACCTACAAAAGTGGGTTCATCCAAGAGAGATGAAAGGGTCCTCTTCTTCTCAAAAAAACCCCCAGGTGGTTCAGGTGTCCAGAGGTCTCACTCAACCAACTGGATCAACTACAGACAAACCAGAGAACTGGGATAATGGGTGTATCACCTGAACCTTCAGAACCCTCCTGAAAGTCAGAGAACATATTGAAAAAGAGTTGAAACAAGAATGATGATCCCACCCACCCACTCAAAAACCTTGCTACCACAAGAAGTTATGAGAGCAGTTCTAAATATGGAGAACCACTACTGATGTCGATGTCCTCCATCCACGAGCCTGCAGCAGCGCAGCGAACGGTGATCACACTGCCAATCGAAAAGGGCCTGATCAGCTTGCGCGGCCTTAGTCCACAACGTCTGCGCTTTGAGCTGGAATATGCCCTGGAGCGAGGCAGTACCGCCAATAGCTTTCTTTTCTCTGCCGGTGACGACTCACATGGACAACCTCAATCGGCTGTCCTGGTTCACCCCCCTGGTGACGCCTATAGCGAGGTTTTCATGCCGGCACTCGCCAAGGCTCTACCTTCAGACACCACAACGTTGAAGGTGGTCGTTGGTCACATCAACCCCAACCGAGTTGCACTACTCAAAAAGCTGGCCAACACCTACCCCCAGCTGGAGTTGATCAGTTCCAATCCCGGCGCCAAATTGCTCAGAGAGCTTTGGGAGCAACGCAAACCAACAACACCCAACAACAATGAACAGGAAGAGTCATCCCTTCCGTCTCTTCCATCCATTGAGATTGTTCGACAAGAACAGAAGCTCTCCCTCAGCAACGAATATGCATTGTGGCTGCTACCAGCGCCAACAGCTCGCTGGCCAGGCGGTCTACTGGCCTTCGAGGAAAGCCTTGGCTTGTTGATGAGCGACAAACTATTCGCCGCCCACCTCTGCACAAGCGAATGGGCAGAAGCCAATCGCATCAGCACGGAAGAGGAGCGTAGGCATTTCTATGACTGCCTGATGGCTCCAATGGCCAGCCAGGTAGATACCTTAGTAGAGCGGCTTGAAGAATTAGACATCCGCACGATCGCCCCATGCCATGGGCCAGCCATAGAAACGAGCTGGCGGAGCCTGCTAAATGACTACCGCCGCTGGGATGAAAGCCAACAACAAGCCCCTTTAAAGGTCGTTCTCCTTTTCGCCAGCGCCTACGGCAACACAGCGGCGATTGCTGACGCACTCGCAAAAGGAGTCTCCAGTACTGGTATTCAAGTAGAAAGCCTCAACTGTGAATTCACACCTGCAAATGAATTGGTGAATGCAATCCAACAAGCCGATGCCTACTTGATTGGATCGCCAACCCTTGGAGGGCATGCACCAACACCAATCGTATCGGCCCTAGGAACCTTGCTGGCCGAAGGTGACCGCAACAAAAAGGTAGGCATATTCGGCAGCTATGGCTGGAGTGGAGAGGCATTGGAACTTCTCGAAAAGAAGCTACGTGATGGTGGGTTCTCCTTTGGATTCGAGCCAATCAAAGTGAAGTTCAGTCCCGATGCTGCCATGGTGAAAACCCTGGAAGAGACAGGCACACTCTTTGCCCGAGACCTTCTCAAGCAACAACAACGCCAGCAACCACGAGCAAGCAGTGGCATGAGTGCAAGCCGTAGCGATCCAGCCGTGCTTGCCCTTGGTCGGGTAGTGGGCTCACTATGCATCTTGACGGCTCGTAAAGGTGAAGGGAATACAGCGCTTAGCGGCGCAATGGTCGCAAGCTGGGTCAGCCAAGCCAGCTTTTCACCGCCAGGGCTGAGTGTGGCCGTCGCCAAAGACCGAGCCGTTGAAGCGTTGCTGCATCGGGGCGACCACTTCGCTCTCAATGTGTTGGCAGCAGGAAAGCAACACGAACTGATGAAACATTTCCTGCAACCATTCCCAGCTGGTTCAGACCGGTTCGCAGGGCTAGACCTTGACGCCAGTCCCGCAGGTCAACCGCTGCTTAAAAATGCTCTGGCATGGCTGGAAGGATGCGTACAGCAACGCATGGAATGTGGAGACCACTGGCTGCTATATGCCGAAATCAAGCATGGTGCCCTACTGGAGCGAAAAGGCACGACGGCTGTGCATCAGCGCCGCAGCGGGGCGAACTACTGAAGAAGCAGCCTTGCCAGAGACTCGCGCAGACAGGCCCCATACGCTCCTCCTAACTCATACCGATTATGAGTTAGGCTGCCAATTATTGCGCATCCCTCCATTCATGAATCTCACCACCAACGCCAATCTTGAAGCGGCCTTTGGCGGCGAGAGCATGGCCAACCGTAAATACCTCTTCTTTGCCGACGTTGCCAAAAAACTTGGCAACAATGAATTAGCAAAGCTTTTCAGCGACACTGCGGCCCAGGAAACCGAACATGCCTTCGCTCACTTCCGCTTGCTCCATCCTGAGCTATTGATCGAAGATCCTGACGCACTCAACGATGCTGACAAGCAGAAGATGCTCACCCGCTGCCTCGAGCTGGCCATTGAAGGTGAAACCTATGAGTACACCACCATGTACCCAGAGTTCGCTACTCAGGCTCGCCAAGACAGAGACAGCACTGCAGAAGCAGAATTCAACGAACAGATCGAAGAGTCTCAGCAACACGCGAACCTTTTTCGTCGTGCAGCCAGCAACTTCGGCTTTTTAGTGCCAATCGAGCAACATCATGCTGAGCGTTACGGCGTTGCCCTCAAAGCACTGGAAGGCAAGGGCGTCGCAAGCGAAGCGGATCAACCCGTAGCTGGTCAATGGATCTGCAAAGTGTGCTCGATGATCTATGACCCAGCCATCGGTGATCCCGAGTCAGGCATCTCCGCAGGAACCCCATTTGAAGCAATCCCTGAAGATTGGGTCTGCCCCATCTGCGGCACCCGAAAAGCAAACTTCGTGCCTTACCGAGAAGCCGAACTCAAAGAAGCGGCCTGAGATTGGCTGAGGTGATGCAAAACCGTGTACAAATTTGTTGCGTGAGAGCAGCATCTCTTGAGTTAGACCAGGTTTATGGCGTTATCCCTCCCCCCCGATCTGCTTGTCATCGCCGCTAGCAATGGCGAAAATTTAAAACTAGCCCGACGCATCGCCGCTCAAGCTGAAGATCAGGGCCACAAAGCCAAGGTTCTCGATCTAACAAGCTTGGGCCTGCCACTATTCACACCTCTGGCAAAGGAAGCTGGAATGCCAAACGGTGTAGCACCACTCCATCAACAGCTGATGGCGGCCACGCACTGGGTAATCTGCGCGCCTGAATACAACGGCTCGATTCCACCTGCGTTCACAAGTGCCGTCGCCTGGCTCTCCGTGCAAGGAGATGACTTCCGCAGTTTGTTCAACGGCAGGCCAATCGCCATGGCAAGCTTTTCCGGCGGGGGCGGCATGGGCTTGCTGATGAGCCTGCGCAGCCAACTCAGCCACCTCGGCGCTCAGGTGCTTGGACGGCAGCTGATGAGCAACCACGCCAAACCCGCCAAAGACGAATCCATTCGAGACTTAGTGCACCTGCTGATGCAGATGCAACCTCTCAAGCTTTGATCCATCGGAACCAATCCCCTTTGTTGCAACAGCCTCGAGAAGGATCTTCTCGACGACCGTTCGAAGGCCTAGAACTGCGAAACAAACTAAATCTAGTGAGCACTAGATGTGGATTCTTACAAAAGAAACTCTCTACAGCTTTAAACGCAAAAAATCTGGTTTTGCTAACTTAAGAATGAGAGCAAAAGCCTGATCTGCCAGAAGCCTTGCCCTGTCTAGAAGCAACAAAAGCAAGGCACAATCGCAATCATAAAGATAATCTAAAAAAGATTGGCACGCTAGATATTGTGGTTTGAAATGCACCAGTCATTGCTTTCAGCCCTCGGCGCGATGGGATCTCAGCCTGGCCAAAACGCTGCTGTTCGATACCGCGGTTTTCTGCTCCTGCCACAGAGCAACCAAACATGGTTGGTTAGACCTGAACGCAGTCCAATGCTTTTGTTGCCGTTCCGCACCCCAATCTGTTCCTTGACAGATGTCAAGTCGATGCTGGATTGGCGTCTCGCTCAACAAACAAAATTGTTTAATGCTGCCTGATCAATTAGGCAGCATGAGGAGGAGGTGTGGGGTGTCCTTGAGATTGAAATGGCAGCACCAATGTTGCCCATCGCTCTGGACGCTCAGGTCGTGGACGGCGTGGCTGACGGACACCAAAAGGGACACGCACCACATTGGTACCATCAACCGCCAAGGTATGTCCCTGCAGCAGAGCTGATTCCAATCCATCTGGAAGGATCGGAAGAGTTAACCCAGCCCCCCTAGAGGACTGATCTACTTGGTTCAATGAAGTGTCGCTATCCATGCTGTCCCCCCAGCGATGGTGCAGATGCGGGACAGTATGGTCAAAACACTGCCACATATGCTGAATTAAAAACCAAAAATTCGGTTTTCAGTGAAAAGTTACTGCCTTTAATCTGTTCACACCAGGGGAGGCTTAAGAACAGCGTTATCAGCAAGCTCCTCAACCGATGGGCAGCTACACAGCAAATTGCGATCGCCATAGGCATTATCAATTCGCGAAACCGCAGGCCAAAACTTGCTTTGGCGCTGCTCAGCCAATGGGAAAGCAGCTTCGGCGCGGGAATATGGACGATCCCAAACCTCTGCTGTTACGGCCGCCAAGGTGTGAGGTGCCCGTCGCAACGGGTTGTTCTGAGGATCGATCTGGCCTGACTCAATCTCTGCCGTTTCTGCGCGTATGGCAATCATGGCGTCGCAGAAGCGGTTGAGCTCCTCCAAGCTCTCGCTCTCAGTGGGTTCCACCATCACAGTCCCTGCCACCGGCCAGCTCACGGTTGGGGCATGAAAGCCGTAATCCATCAACCGCTTTGCAATGTCATCCACCTCCAAGCCTGCACTTCGCTTAAGGGGGCGCAGGTCGAGGATGCATTCATGGGCAACCAACCCTGCTTGACCCCGAAATAGCACCGGGTAATGAGGATGCAACCGATGGGCTAGGTAATTAGCCGATAACAGTGCAACAGCACTGGCCTGCCGCAATCCCTCCGCACCCATCATGCGCAAGTACATCCAGCTGATCGGCAGGATGCCTGCACTTCCCCATGGCGCAGCCGAAATTGCGCCGATTCCCTGCTCCCCGCCGCAGGCAGCGAGGGGATGACCTGGAAGGAAGGGCAGCAAATGAGCAGACACCGCGATCGGACCCACCCCTGGTCCACCACCGCCATGGGGGATACAAAATGTCTTGTGCAGATTGATATGACAAACATCAGCGCCATAAGTCCCAGGACGACAAAAACCGATCTGCGCATTGAGATTGGCGCCATCGAGATACACCTGGCCACCGTGGCCATGTACGAGCTCACAGATTTCACGAATCTGCGGTTCAAAGACACCATGGGTTGAGGGATAGGTGACCATCAGGGCTGCCAGCTGAGGAGCGTGGGCCTCTGCCTTGCTAGCCAAATCGTTGAGATCCACATTCCCGTCTGCATCACAAGCCACAGGCACCACCCGCAAACCAGCCATCACACACGTGGCGGGATTGGTGCCATGGGCACTAGTGGGAATCAGACAAACATCTCTCTGCTGCTCTCCGCGGGAATGATGCCAAGCGCGAATCACCAACAAGCCAGCTAATTCACCCTGAGAGCCGGCATTCGGCTGCAAAGACACCCCGGCAAAGCCAGTAATTTCTGCAAACCAATGTTCCAGGTCCTGAACCAATCTCTGATACCCATGACACTGATCCTGAGGAGCAAAAGGATGCAGCGCCGCAAACTCCCTCCAACCAATGGGGATCAGTTCAGCTGCAGCATTGAGCTTCATCGTGCAACTGCCCAGAGGAATCATCCCGTGCACCAATGAAAGATCGCGGCCCACCAGTCGCTGGAGATAACGAAGCAACTCGGTTTCACTGCGATAGCGATGGAACACCTGCTGCTGCAACCAAGGTCGCTGGCGCAACGGCAAGCCAACAAGCTCCTCAAGGTGAGGGTTTCCAGGGTCTTCGAGAACTGGCACAGGCTGACCTACAGCCTCAGCCAAAATCTGGAGGATCGACTTCAGCTCCTGATCAGTGCTGAGCTCATCAAAACTAATTCCAAATCCATGGGCTGCTTCTGGAGCAACACCCAAAGGCAACACCCGCAGGTTGAATCCCGCCAAAGCGGCTGCCTGATGAACAGCAGGAGCTTCGCGACAGATCACCTCAATCGTGTCAAAGCGAACTATCGACTGGACTGGATAGCCCAACTGATGCAATCCCCTCTCCAATTGAGCCCGTAAAAGCAAGACTCGTCTAGCGATTGCAGCAAGCCCATCCGGTCCATGGTGCACTGCATAGAACGACGCCATCACAGCCAATAAGACCTGCGCCGTGCAGATATTGCTGGTGGCTTTGTCTCGGCGGATGTGTTGCTCCCGGGTCTGCAACGCCAATCGCAAAGCCGGTTGCCCCTCCGCATCCACAGACTGGCCGACTAGACGTCCAGGGACCTGGCGCTTGAAGCTCTCAAGGGTGGCAAAAAAGGCGGCGTGAGGTCCCCCAAAGGCCATAGGCACCCCAAAACGTTGAACACTGCCAACCGCAATATCAGCTCCAAATTCAGCCACTGGAGCAAGCAAAACCTGAGCAAGAGGATCAATGGCAACAGTTGCCAGGGCCCCTACCTCATGAGCAGCCTGAATGGAGGTCGTGGGATCCCAGAGCCTGCCGCTACGTCCAGGCAACTGAAGCAAAACACCAAAGACCTCAGCATCAAACTGAAAGGTCATCGGCTCGGCCACCTCGAGATGAATGCCCAGAGGTTCAGCCCGAGTTCTCAACACGGCAAGAGTCTGGGGAAGAACCTCCTCATCCACGAGAAAACGATGGGCCTGAGGGCGCTTGCAAATCGCAAAGCTGAGGCTCATCGCCTCAGCAGCTGCCGTTCCCTCATCAAGCAACGAAGCATTGGCGATCGGCAACCCAGTGAGCTCACTGATCAGCGTCTGGAAGTTGAACAGAGCCTCGAGCCGTCCTTGAGAGATCTCAGCCTGATAAGGGGTGTAAGCGGTATACCAAGCAGGATTTTCAAGCACTTGACGCTGAATCAACGCAGGCGTTGCTGTGCCGTAGTAACCAAGCCCAATTAAAGAACGCCTCACCCGATTCGCAGCCGCGATGAGACGCAGTTCCTCCATAGCCTGGACTTCACCACAGCCCTCAGGAAGGGAACGACTAGGCGCCGTTGTCTCGAGAATGTCTGGAGGAACTACAGCGGCAACAAAACTCTGAAGATCACGATGACCAAGCTCCAGCAGCATTTGCTGCTGGTCTTCAAAGCTGGGGCCAATGTGCCTCACCAGAAAAGGTGAAGACTGAATGCTTGAAGCCTCAACTGCACGCTGTTCAAGCAGGGTCAAGGGACATTCATCAACAAGATGGAAACAAGTTTAGAAAGTTTGGCTCAGAACCATCGCACTTCATCGAGTGCTTAGTTGCTTGATTCGACAGCCACCTTGTTGGCATAGGTGGCTGCGTCCATCAGATCCTGCAATTGAGCTTGGTCCGCCGGGCGCACCAAGAGCAGCCAGCCCTCACCATGAGGATCATTTTGGAGTTCATCCGGGCTGGAAAGCACCGACTCATTAATCCGCACCAGCTCACCGCTGATCGGAGCATGCAAATCCTCGACAGCTTTCACCGACTCAACGGAACCGAAAGTGGTGCCGCGATTAAGCAGAGCGCCCACCTCCGGCAAATCCACAAAGACAATGTCACCCAACTGATCAACAGCAAAGGCACTGATGCCTATCCGCACCAAATCACCATCCAAGCTGGCGTATTCATGGGTATCGGCAAACCGAAAGTGGTCGGGGAATTGGAAAGCCATCGAGCCTGGCGAGGCAAAGCTCACCCAGTCTGGGGTACATCCAGCAAACCGGCGCGAACCAAAGCCACCAAAGCTCGGATCAGTGCCAATTCCACATGAGTGCGATGGGTACCTCCCTGCACATAGAGGTTGTAAGGGGGGCGCAAGGGAGCATCTGCAGAAAACTCACTGGTGCTGCCGTCAATAAATGTTCCGCCCGCCATCACCAAATCACTTGCATACCCAGGCATCGCTGCCGGCACAGGATCGAGATAGGCCCCAACAGGTGAACATGCCTGAAAGGCCCTGCAAACAACCTTCAAAACCTCAGGGTCTCCAAGCTGCACCGCCTGAATTAAATCGCTACGAAAGGCTCCCATCGAGGGCTTCACTGCAAAGCCCAAAGTGTCGAACACACCCGCGACCAAATCAGCTCCGATCAATGCCTCTGCCACCATTTGTGGAGCCAAGAACAGCCCCTGCAACACCAACCGATAAAGATCAAAGCCAGTGCCCCCCAGACTACCAATCCCTGGGGCAGTGAGCCGGCAGCAAGCCTGCTCGACCAAATCAGCCCGACCGGCGACATATCCACCAGTTGGAGCAATCGTGCCCCCGAGATTTTTGATCAAAGAGCCCGCAATCAGATCAGCACCAACTGCTGGGGGCTCCAAATCCTCAACAAGCTCGCCATAGCAATTGTCGACAAAACAGACACAGCCAGGCTGAGAGTTATGGATGCGATGACACAACTCGCCAATGGCTTTGATCGAAAGAGATGACCGCGAGCTGTAGCCACAGCTGCGCTGTATCAACACCATCCTTGTTGGCACCTCCAAGGCGCGTTCCAAGGCTGAAACATCCACACATCCCTCGGCCGTGAGGGGCAGCTGGTCATAAGAGATCCCTAATTCGGTTAAAGACCCCTGGCCGGATCCACGCAGACCAATCACTTCTTCAAGGGTGTCGTAAGGCTCTCCGGTCACTGACACGAGTCGGTCACCAGGTCGAAGAACGCCAAACAACGCAGTCGCAATTGCATGGGTACCACTCACAAACTGGAGTCGAACAGCTGCTTTCTCAGCACCAAGCACCCTTGCAAATACACGATCAACCACCTCCCGGGCCTGATCTCCATGGCCATAACCGGTGGTGGAAGCAAAGTGTTGCGTCGCGACTCGTTCGCTGCTGAAAGCCTCCAAAACCTTCGCAAGGCGAACCGCTACCGCAGCCGTCCGCTCGCATGCGATCCCCTCAAGGCGCTTAGAGACAAAACCGACATGCCGCCTGGCCCACGCCTGCACCAGCACTTCATCAAAGCCAGCTGCGGGGAATGTCTTCAAAACAACCCGAGGTCAGAATCAATCATCCCCATGCTGAATCCTCGTTGAACGTCAAACGAACTCGAAAGTGAAGAACAAGAGCACAACATTGCCTAAATCACAGTTCACCGAACCAAGTCAGCGCAAATCATTGGCACAACTGCCATAGCTCAGCACGCATCAAGAAGATGCACAGCTGAGCCATGACCCCTGGAAACGGTTCCATAGTTCCTTTAGATTTGAACATGTCTCGGCCCTCTCCGCTCCACTCGCCTGACAAGCCAAGCGGCCGACCCATCCAAAGGAGTACCTCTTGGCTTCCCCTCTCCCGGTCTCTTCAGCCACAAACCGTCAGCAACGGTTGTGGGCTGCTGTAAAGGCTCATCGTGAGCCACTACCAGCAAAACAACGTCGACTCAAATGGGGCACCACCAGTTTCATGCTGGCCATGCATGTAGCAGCCACCTTTGCACTGCTACCACACTTTTGGAGCTGGCAAGGGTTGGTCGCTTTTGCCGTTCTTTATTGGACCACGGTGCTCGGGGTGACCTTGGGATTGCATCGACTGGTCGCTCATCGCAGCTTGGTCGTACCCGTTTGGCTGGAGAGGATTCTGGTGATCATGGCCACGCTTGCCTGCCAGAGTGGCCCCATCGAATGGGTGGCTCTGCATCGCCACCATCACCGCTACTCCGACCAAACCAATGACCACCATGACGCCGGCCGTGGCCTCTGGTGGGCCCACAGTGAATGGATGCTTCATGAGATTCCAGCGCTGGATCACATGGACCGCTTTGCAGGAGATCTGCTAGCCGACCCTTTCTTCCGATGGCTTGATCGCTGGTTCCTACTGCTACAGATCCCTCTCGGTCTTGGGCTCTACTGGTACGGAGAACTCGCCCAGGTGCACGGTGGAGGACTTGGCCTGGTGCTCTGGGCCATCCCCATGCGACTGGTGGTTGTGTACCACGTGACCTGGTGTGTGAACTCGGCGACCCATGCATTTGGCTACCGCAACTTCGACAGCCCAGACCTCTCTCGCAACTGCTGGTGGGTGGCGGTGCTGTCCTTCGGCGAGGGTTGGCACAACAACCACCATGCTTATCCCTCCAGCGCCCGTCATGGCCTGCGATGGTTTGAATTCGACATCACCTGGCAACACGTGAAGGCGTTGCGACGTCTCGGCCTGGCTCGTCGAGTCCAGCAAGCCCGCTACGTTTCCGGGGCTTCCTGATCAATCAACAACTCTGAGCGGGCCCTGAGTTCATCCAGGAATCCCTCTGCGCCCTGTCTGTTCACTCCACCCAAGGCCACCTGAGTTGCGTGCAGATCAAGCAATTCGCCATCGAGCTCCTCAGCGTTGTAATCCCTCAAACCAGCCATCACCTCCGCAAAACGTTCTCTGCGTTGCGTCTTAGTGACTGGATAAGCCTCCATCACCTTGTCCCGGCATTGACGCCACGATTTTCCATTGCATAGACAGTCAGCCAAAGCAGCACTAAGAGCTGCGGCCTCATCTTCTTCAATTCGCCAATCAAAGCCAGCAGGTAAGGCAGCAAGACCAACAAAAATCTCAAACAGAGCGCCAGCGCCGAGTGGCTCACCATCTGCTCCTTCCAGAGGAAGAGAACTTTCCGAAAGCACCTTGAGCAAGTCGGGATGCCCATCAACCAAGCGATCACGAATCGGCTCTAGACCGGCATGAAGGATGGCGTTGGCTTGACCCAATGCCAGAAACACTTCGGGGCCTGGTGAAGCGAGTTTGCCGTTGCGCAGATTAGAGATCTGCGAATTGTGCACCCGACCGAGATCAAGGCATTCAGCCAGAGCCGGCAAAACCTTATGTGACCAACCATTGCGCTCATGCCAGACATGAATGAGATGAGCCATGGCCCGCCGCCCATCATCCAAGCGCTCGCGATAGCCCCTGGTCGCCGAATCAGATTCAACATCAGGCTTAGTCACTGGATAAGGATCCGTATCATGTATAGTTTATGCACATTCGATAGATCGCTCATGGCCTCCAGAGTGATACCTACGCCTTCAAAGATAAGCAGACCTGCAGCTTCGCATAAGGCCACAAGCCTTTCTACAAAACTTCAGCGCTCCTATACAAGCCAGGCCATTTGCCCACCCAAAGAATCAAGGCGCTGGGGAACGATCGGATTCATGATCGCCATTCATGCCCTATCCATCCTGGCCCTGTTGCCCCGTTTCTGGAGCTGGCAAGCGATCACAACTCTTCTCGTCCTCTACTGGGTCACAGCCTGCCTCGGCGTGACGATCGGCTACCACCGTCTGCTCTCACACCGGTCGTTCCGAGTACCCCACTGGCTGGAGCGCTTCTTTGCCACCTGCGGAACCTTGAGCTGCCAACACGGTCCAATCGACTGGGTAGGACTCCATCGCCACCATCACAAGTTTTCCGATACTGACCCCGACCACCACAACAGTCATAAGGGCTTCTGGTGGAGCCACATGGGCTGGATGTTTGAACCCATTCCAGCCATGCGGGTCGTGCCACGCCTCACTGTTGACCTGGCAGCTGATCCCTATTACCGCTGGCTTAACAAGTACTTTCTACTGTTGCAGCTCCCGCTAGCCGGTCTGCTCTTCTGGATCGGCAGCGTCAGTGGAGCCGGTGGTTGGGCCCTCGTGCTGTGGGGTATCCCCTTGCGCCTAACGATCGTTTATCACATCACCTGGCTAGTCAATTCCGCCAGTCACTGCTGGGGGACTGTGGCCTTCGACAGCGGTGACAACTCCCGCAACAACCCTTGGGTAGCAGCTCTTACTTTTGGCGAAGGTTGGCACAACAACCACCACGCCTTCCCGCACTCCGCCCTTCATGGACTCCAGCGCGGTCAGATCGACCTCACCTGGCAGCACATCCGCCTCATGCGAGCCCTAGGCTTGGCTCGCAAGATCCGGCTACCGATCACATCGTAAGGTTGTCGATCGCTCAACAGTCGTCGTCCGTCTTCTTATCGCCATGGCCAAGCGCGTACAAGTCGTCCTGAACGAAGACGTCCTCAGCCTCGGCAAGGACGGCGACCTAGTTGAGGTTGCTCCTGGTTATGCCCGCAACTTCCTGCTTCCCTTCGGCAAGGCTGTCCCTGTGACCCCAGCCGTGATGAAACAAGTCGGTCACCGACGTGCCAAGCAGGCCGAACATCAGGCGGCAATCAAGCAGGAAGCCCTGGACTTCCAAACCGCTCTGATCACAATTGGACGTTTCACCGTTAAAAAGCAAATCGGCGAAGACGACGTCTTGTTCGGCACAGTCACCAATGGTGATGTTGCTGAAGCAATCGAAACAGCCACAAAGAAGGAGATCGACCGACGCAATATCCTCGTTCCGGAAATTCACCGGACCGGCAGCTACAAGGTGCAAGTGAAACTGCACAATGAAGTCAACGCCGAAATCAACCTCGAAGTCGTCAGCTACTGATTGCTGGCAAGGCTTGAAAAACAAGCCAAAGTGGGTCTCCTTATAACGTCAGCTCCTCATCCATGGTGAGCGCCCCCCTGCCAAACAACGGCGATACCGCCGCAGAGGGGTCCCGTCCCTTCAGGAAAGCCTCTTCTACATCTCGAGAACCGAGCTTTGAAGCCCTGCCAGACTCCTTGCCTCCTCAAAATCTAGAGGCAGAGGAAGCTGTTCTAGGAGGCATCCTTCTTGATCCTGATGCCATCGGCAGAGTGGTCGATTTGCTCCAACCTGAGGCTTTTTATCTCAACGCCCATCGAGAGATCTTCCGCACAGCCCTGATGCTTCACAGCCAGGGCAAACCCACCGACCTCACAGCCATGAGCGCCTGGTTGGCCGACACAGGGTCCTTGGAGAAGGTAGGTGGCAGCAACCGTCTGATCGAACTTGTAGAGCGCGTCGCCTCCACTGCATCAATCGAGCAAGTGGCCCGTTTGGTGATGGACAAATTCCTACGGCGACAGTTGATTCGCTCAGGCAACGAAGTGATTCAACTCGGCTTTGACCAGGGCCTACCGATGGAACAGGTTCTCGACAAAGCAGAACAAACAATTTTTGCGATCAGCCAAGAAAAGCCATCCAAAGGTCTCACACCCACAGCAGAAATCCTTACCAGTACCTTCAACGAAATCGAAAGCCGCTCACTAGGTACGTCCGTCGCAGGCATCCCGGTGAACTTCTACGACCTCGATGCCATGACCCAGGGTCTGCAGCGCAGTGACCTGATCATTGTGGCTGGCCGCCCAGCCATGGGCAAAACCTCCATGGTGCTCAATCTGACCAAAAACGTTGCTCAACTCCACAACCTGCCTGTGTGCTTGTTCAGCCTGGAGATGAGCAAGGAACAACTCACCTATCGCCTCCTTTCAATGGAGGTTGGCATTGAAAGCAGTCGACTGAGAACAGGCCGTTTACGACAGGAAGAGTGGCCTCTTCTGGGCCAGGGCATCAACACCCTTGGCCAGCTACCGATCTACATCGATGACAAACCCAATTCAGGCGTCCTTGAGATGCGTTCTCTCTCCAGGCGGCTCATGGCCGAACAAGGCAAAGAGCTCGGACTCATCGTGATCGACTACCTACAACTGATGGAGGGCTCCACGCCTGATAACCGTGTTCAGGAACTCTCCCGGATTACCCGCGGCCTTAAGGGCATGGCCAGGGAACTGAACGTACCTGTGATTGCCTTATCACAGCTCAGCCGTGGGGTGGAATCCCGCACCAACAAACGCCCAATGCTCAGCGACCTGCGCGAGTCAGGCTCAATCGAACAGGACGCTGACCTGGTGCTGATGATCTACCGCGACGAGTACTACAACCCTGAAACACCCGACCGCGGCATCACCGAAGTCATCGTGACCAAGCACCGCAACGGCCCTGTCGGCACAGTAAAACTACTGTTCGAGCCCCAATTCACACGGTTCCGCAACCTGGCGGCCTAAAGCAGCAATACATTGATGATTTCTACTGTTCTCTAGAACCTCACGGGCCCCATGCCCTTCAGTGCTCCCCCAACCGAACACTTCGACGTCATCGTCGTCGGCGGCGGGCACGCCGGTTGTGAAGCCGCGATCACTGCAGCGCGCTTAGGCCTCAGTACAGCTTTATTCACCCTCAACCTCGATCGGATTGCCTGGCAACCGTGCAACCCCGCAGTGGGAGGGCCAGCCAAGAGTCAACTCGTGCATGAAGTCGATGCCCTTGGGGGGGTCATCGGACGCCTTGCCGATGCGACGGCGCTGCAAAAACGTGTGCTCAATGCCAGCCGCGGCCCTGCGGTCTGGGCCTTACGCGCCCAGACCGACAAACGCCTCTATTCACGCCAAATGCTGCAGTTGCTTCAACAAACAGCCAACCTCTCTCTAAGAGAAGCGATGGTGACTGGCCTCGAAGTCAACGGTGATCCATCAGGTGGCGGGGAGCACTGGGAGCCAGCTCAAGGACATGCAGCACAAATCACAGGCGTACGGACCTACTTCGGCAGTATTTATCGGGCCCAAGCCGTCGTGCTAACCACCGGCACGTTCCTTGGTGGTCAGATCTGGGTTGGCAATCAATCCATGCCGGCAGGTCGTGCCGGCGAGCAAGCCGCAGAAGGGCTCACCGAAGCCCTCGAGTCACTTGGCTTCCAAACCAATCGCCTCAAGACAGGCACTCCGGCAAGAGTCGATCGACGCAGCATTGCTCTCGATCAACTGGAAGAGCAACCCAGCGATGCCGCTGATCGCTTCTTCTCCTTCGACCCAACCACCTGGGTCAGCGGTGAACAGATGAGCTGCCACATCACCCGCACCACCGCATCAACCCATCAGCTAATCAAAGAGAACCTCGAACTAACGCCTATCTATGGAGGCTTTCTCGACAGCAAAGGGCCGCGTTACTGCCCATCAATCGAAGACAAGATCGTCCGTTTTGCTGACAAAGACTCTCACCAGATTTTTCTCGAACCGGAAGGTCGCGACACGCCAGAAATTTATGTGCAGGGATTCTCCACCGGACTACCTGAGCGGTTGCAACTCGACTTACTACGCACCCTGCCAGGGCTTGAACAATGCGTCATGCTGCGGCCCGCCTATGCAGTCGATTACGACTACCTTCCCGCCACACAGCTCAGTCCTTCATTGCAAACCAAACGCGTCAAAGGGCTTTTCACTGCTGGGCAACTGAATGGCACAACCGGCTATGAAGAAGCCGCCGCCCAAGGGCTGGTTGCCGGTCTCAATGCAGCCCGTCTCGTCCATGGCCAAGAGCAAGTGCAATTTCCGCGCGAGGGCAGCTA
Organism: Prochlorococcus sp. AG-412-I05; assembly: GCA_003214855.1. Classification (GTDB taxonomy): domain Bacteria; phylum Cyanobacteriota; class Cyanobacteriia; order PCC-6307; family Cyanobiaceae; genus Prochlorococcus. Next base: position 47,318 of record QCLC01000008.1, read on the forward strand.
TATCGGCACAATGATCGACGATCTTGTCAGCAAGGATCTACACGAGCCATACCGAGTGCTCACCAGTCGAAGCGAATACCGCCTGATTTTGCGGGGCGACAACGCAGACCGACGCCTCACGCCTCTTGGCTATCAGCTAGGCCTGATTGATGCACGCCGTTGGCAGCTATTTCAACGCAAACAAACCGCTCTAGAGGATGAAAAACAACGACTCGAAAAGCAGCGACTCAAAGCCAGCGATCCAGCCGCACCGGCCCTCGAGGCCAAAACAGGCGCAAAAATCAAAGGATCCATAACGCTGGCCGATCTGCTCCGACGTCCTGGCGTGCATAGTGCTGATCTGATCGAGCATGGCCTAGTCGATCCAGAGCTTGCCCTAGGTGTAAGAGAAGGAGCAGAAATTGATATCAAGTACAGCGGTTACCTACAACGGCAACAACAACAAATTGATCAATTGAAGCGGCAGAGCCAAAGACGCCTACCTGCAAATCTCGACTACGCCAACATCAGCACCCTCTCTAAGGAAGCCCGCGAAAAACTAACCGCTGTAGGGCCACTCAATTTTGCTCAGGCCAGCCAGATTCCCGGGGTTAGCAAGGCAGATCTCACCGCCCTGTTGGTCTGGCTGGAACTGCAGAAGCGTCGAACCCTCGCCGCCTCTGGTCACGATCGATAACGTTGGATGTCATTGGAAACTAACGGTGCCCTCTCAGCTCACCACCTCGCGGGCCTACTGGAACCTACGAGCTGAACAGGTGATGGATCGTGTCTTCCGCGAGCAAGACCAACAGCTAACCGCTACCAGGGTGCATATCCACGAATCACTCAAGGCGAAGCCACCTCAGTGGCAAACTCTTAGTCTTACTGGTCTTGCCACTGCGGGGCTAATCAGCAGTGTCTGGCTAGCTCACAATTGGCAGGCCTCCCAAGCCCAGCTTGACCGAGAACGAAATTTGCTAGTCATGGAGCGGCTCAGAAAGTTACCCGCCGCATCTCGAACGACCAGCGAAGAACCCAGCAACAGCTCAAGCATTAGCGCCCAAAACACAAACGCTGAGCTGGCAGTCCTTCCCCAAACCCCGCTTAATCCTGATTGGGTCCAAAGCTTGGAGCCTGTCATCGTTCCCATCCGCGAAGAAACGTTCTCCAGCCACTCAAGTCACTTGAAGGACAATGCAAGCGAAGTCCCCGTCCTGGTAGGTGTCGTACATGGCCCTCAAGGCAGCAGCTCAGCAATCTTTCAGCTGAAGCAAACCTCCACCTCCGCAAAACCCGGAGAGAACATCGGTAGCAGCAACTGGCGCTTGGACTCTGTCAATGCCAATGGTGCCGTCATCAAAAATCAAGGTCAGCAACGTCAGCTCAACATTGGAGGCGCCTTCTGAACCAGACACCCTCAGGACTGATCTCACCAGCACGGATCTGGGACGCCCCTAGCAAGGCAGTGCTCTCTGGTGAAGGCCCCTGGCAACTGCCCGGACCCTGGCGATTGATGCTGCTTGGGGATGGCAGCCCAACACGCCACCTGAGACTGCTCACAGGCCATGAAGTGCAAGTCAACCTCATTGCCATGCAACCGGAACCCAATCCTGATGCAACAGCCCCGCAGGAAGTTCGCGAACTCAAACCACCTTTACTAAGGCGCCAGGTGTGGTTGATCTGCGACTCCCATACCCTGGCCTGGGCGGAAAGCTGGTGGAATTTCGATGAGGCCGAAAAGCATCTCCACAATCGCAATCAACCCATCTGGGACAGTCTCACAAAAGGCCGTTCCGAACTGTTTCGTGAAGTCGACGGACTGGGCCTTGTCGCTGCCGATTGGCTCGAATCCGCATTCGGCCAAACAGGACCATTTTGGAGCCGTCATTATCGCTTCTTTCGCCAAGAGCGTGAACTAACAGTGATCCGAGAAGTTTTCAGCCCTGAGCTCGAGAAATGGCTCGGACCCACTCCACGACAAGAGCTTCAACTCTGTTCATGACCAGAGCTCTGGATTTGTCGATTTTTAACTTGACAACTTGCCAACTCTTGTGCTTTCGGGAAGATTATTCAAGCGGTTCCCCTCTCCATGGCACCCTCACCAAGCTGGCTGAGCCTCACTGATCTGGGACGCATCTACGGCATCTCAGCGATCAATTGCGGCCGAGCTCTACAACTGCAGGGTTTGCGCGATCGACATGGACGACCAACTCCAGGAGCCCTTGAGACTGGTGCAGCCCATAAGCACGGTCCACACACCCCTCCACGCACAGCTCTCTGGAACGCCAAAATCTGCAAAGGCTTGCTTGAGAAAAGCGGCTACCAACCCATCAACCGAACACTTCAGGTGAAGCAATGGGCCGAACTACTTGAGGCCCTTGAAGAGGGATCGCCCTCCATCAATGCAACAGCAGAGCAAATGGCTGAAGATCTACCTGAAGAACTGGTAGGTGACGTCAATGATCAACTCGCACAGCGAGGCTGCCATTTTCGCGTAGCGCACAAACCACATCAGGCATCTTTCAGCGCTGCAGCCTGATTGAATCGCGCACGCTCAATCGCGCCGACGACTGGAACGCGGCAAAGGTCTCCGCTCCAGCGGTCGCTTCAATGAGTCTGATCCGCTTCGTTTTGAAGCGGCCTCAGGATTAATTCGCTCTGATGGGCGACGCTGCCAACGATCAACCTGGAAGGTGGACTCATCGGGCCAGTCATCCTCATGAGGCACAACCTCACTGCGAGAAGACGCAGGTTGAATCAATGGGGGAACACGGCGAGAGATCGCTTCCAGGGGTCTCTTCACTCGCATTTCAGTGGACTGAGGCTCGGACTGCCAAGGCTCCAGCCAACCATCATCCTCGTCCTCTTCCAACAACCATTCAAGCTTGTCACCCACCCAGCGACCAACCGTTCCCAAGCTCGCAGCGGAACGACGGTCTGTACGACCAGATCCACGCTGTCCAGGGCGAGTGCCGGCCACACCATCAACCAACTGACGACCTGTCTCAAGCCACTGGTCCAAACGACGATCCAACGGATCCCTGGACCTTTGGCGACGTTGACGACGGGTATCCATGCATCGAGGTTACCGGCGCCGCCGGTGCAACCACTGCTCCCGTTGCCAACCAATTAGGGCAATCGAGACCCCACTGACCTGAAGCACCCAGAAAAACATGTCCACTCAGGCCTCCGGTGACGCAGGTTCATAGACGAACACACAGCTGGCATGCCAGCTACCCCCATAGTGACGGTCGCAACATTGCCGACAAGCAGCGCGATGAACACGCCGCTGATAAGGAGAACGAAGACCACAGCGAGGGCAAACCGCCCACCACCGCGGCGGCGTTTGAGGCACGGGAAACTGATGGCGCACACTCACCTGAAACTGGTTCTGGGCAGCGTTAATGGCGGCCATCCGGGCATGAAAGTTGGGGCCATGACTCTCCTTAACCTCCAGTACAAGATCAATCCAGGCATGAATCATTTCGTGGCAAAGAGTGCTTTCAGTGGCGGTCTGAGGCAGAAGCTCCAGCAACGGACGAGAAAGAACAATCTCGCAACCATTGCGACCGTCAACCCTTAAGCCACGACGATAAAAACCTGCTGTCTTGCGCAATCGACCATCACTCCACCGCACAGACAGAAGAGGCTGAGATCCAATCGCTAGGGCTCCATTGAAATATTCCCTATTGAAGCGATGAAACAGCGGCAGCAGAGGCACCAGGGGCATTAATGCGCGTGGGGTAGGCCCTTAAATCAAGCTTTGACAGTCTGCCCACTTCACACAATCGCTGAAGAGCCATATTTCTGAAGTCGGTCAGTCAGACTCTCTTTTCAATTGCATCAAGATGATGGATCTAGCCCTGGCACGGGACATTGGGACCAAAGCCCTACTAGCTGGCGCTGGAGCCCTACTGCTCTACTGGACCATCACGGCCGTCAGGCTGGTCTTCAGTGCAAGAGGCATCAACCCTTTGGTCAAGCAGTTCTTCACTCAGGTCGCGGCAGGTCGAATTGATGCTGCCTACCTACTCACCACCAAGACCTATCGGCAGCACGTCAATAGACAACAATTCATCCGCTTCCTGGCGAGTCTGAAACTCAACCGATATCGCAACCTCAAATCCGGTCGACCTAGGCTCCAAGAAGGCCAGGTCATCCTCACCATCAAACTCAAATCTGATGGCAAAGATGAATTAAAAATGGATTTCACATTCAGCAAGATTGACGATTCATGGCGAGTCGATCGCATTGTGCCCCTCAATTCATGACCGATCGTTCTTAAGACAGCTGCGGTGACCCCGACGTCGATAACACCCCCAAAGCGGGCAGCCGAACTACGCCAACTACTCAATCAGGCCGCCCACTCTTACTACGTACTTGATACACCAACGATGGAGGATGCCGTCTACGACCGCCTCTATCGCGAGCTACTGGACCTAGAAGCTCAAGATTCATCGCTACTCACCCCAGACAGCCCCACCCAAAGGATTGGTGGAGCCCCTGCGCAAGGCTTTGCAAGTGTTCAGCATCGCATCCCATTACTCAGCCTCGACAATGCTTTCAATGTTGACGAACTAACGGGCTGGTACGTCCGACTCGCCAAGCTGTTTGGTCATCAAAGCAACCCTAAAACGCCTCAACCTGATCTATCGATGGTGGGCGAACTGAAGATCGATGGCAACGCGCTAGCCCTCAGCTACGAACACGGCGTACTCATACGCGCAGCCACCCGCGGTGATGGCGCTAATGGAGAGGAGATCACAGCCAACGTCCGCACCATTGCCTCCATTCCGCTGCGATTACAACTTGAGCATCCTCCAGCCTGGCTGGAAGTGCGAGGAGAAGCGTTTATCCCGAATCGCACCTTTGCAGACATCAACATTGCCCGAGGAAAACGAGGCGACGTAGCCTTTGCCAACCCCCGTAATGCCTGTGCCGGCACGTTGCGTCAACTGGATCCCAAGGTGGTGGCCTCACGTCAGCTGGACTTCTTTGCCTACACCCTGCATCTCCCAGACAACTGGCAAGCGAAAGCTCATGATCCAGCCAGACCCATGAACCAATGGGCAGCATTGCAATGGCTCCAGGCCATCGGCTTCAAAGTGAATCCAAACTCCGCATTGCTTCCGGATTTAACGGCGGTAGAAAACTTCTTCAAGCTCTGGGATGAGGATCGCCATCAACTTCCATACGCCACCGACGGAGTAGTCGTAAAGCTCAACGACTTACAACTACAAGAAACCGCAGGCTTTACTCAAAAGGCCCCACGTTGGGCGATTGCACTCAAATACGCCGCTGAAGAAGCCCCAAGCAAATTACTAAGACTCACCTGCCAGGTGGGACGCACAGGTGCCGTAACACCTGTGGCTGAATTCGAAGCAATACCACTAGCGGGTACAAGTGTGAGCCGCGCCACACTGCACAACGCCAATCGGGTCAGCGAGCTCGATCTCCATAGCGGCGACACCATCGTGGTGCGCAAGGCCGGCGAAATCATCCCGGAAGTGATAGGTGTGTTGAGAGAACTACGACCTGCAGGAGCACAGACACTCAAGCTGCCTCATATCTGTCCGGAATGCCAATCAGACCTAGTGCGAGAAGAAGACGAAGCAGCAACACGCTGTGTCAACAGCAGCTGCCCAGCGATCCTGCGCGGAACACTTCGTCACTGGGTCAGTAAAGGAGCTCTGGATATAGATGGCCTCGGCAGCAAGCTGATCGAACAGCTGGTAAACCGCGGTCTAGTGCAATCGATTGCTGACCTCTATGCCCTCGAGGCAAACCTTCTGGCAAGCATGGATCGTATGGGCAGTAAATCAACAGCAAACCTGATAACCGCTCTGCAAGCCTCCAAAAGCAAGCCCTGGCATAAGCAGCTCTACGGCCTAGGCATCCACCACGTCGGCGCAGTCAACGCTAAAGCCCTAGCTAAAAAGTTCCCCAGCGCCGCCACACTGGCCAACGTCGCCTGCAAGGCACCCGAACAAATCACGTCAGTGTTCGGAGTCGGCAACGAAATTGCGCAGTCACTACAACAATGGTTTGCCACCCCCGCCAATCAACAGCTTCTGGGCAAGTTGAAACAGCTAGGCATCTCCCTGGAAGCCAATGAAGACGAGCTCGCTCACGACACAGATCAAAACCAAAGAACGGTCAGCTTGCAGGGCCAAACCTTTGTATTAACCGGCACTCTGCCAACCCTGAGCCGCAGCGAAGCCCAAGCCCTGATCGAAGCCGCCGGCGGCAAAGTCAATAGCTCTGTCAGCAAAAACACCAGTTATGTGGTGGCTGGAGTTGAAGCGGGCAGCAAACTGAACAAGGCCGAGACACTTGAAGTCACGGTCCTTAACCAGGAGGAGCTGCTCAAACTTTTAGCCAGCTGAAGTTCTCCATCCCTAGGCTTGTAATCACTGCATAAGAGCATGAGTCAAGCCAACATCAACACCTGGATCAAAACAGCCTGCGGACGTGCCAAATATGCAGATCTGGCGCAACGCACTGGGGTGCTTGCACGCCTCCGGCTGAGCTGGTTCGTGTTCTTTGCTGCCCTCAAAGACTGGCAGCTAGACAACCCAGATCAACTGGATGGCTCGGAATCCTGAAGAGCTCGCTTGGCTGCAAGGCCTACCAGCCATACCACCACAACCGTGGCCAACACCCCAACAATCCTGAGAGTCCAGGTGGCCGGGTCAGCCTGGCCAGAGAGAACATCGCCAAATCGCGCCACATCTCCAGCCAGTGCACCAAGACCACAAAACAAAACAGTGCCAGGAAGAATGCCGATCAAACCGATCGAATAATCCCGCAGGCTCACATCACTGAGGCCATATGCCAGGTTGAGCACACTAAAAGGGAACGCCGGAGACAGGCGGGTTAAAAGCACCAACTTGAGACCCTCACGACTCACGGCCTTCTCAACAGCCTGCAGTTTTGGCACAACTGCCAAGCGACGTCGAGCCCAATTCCTGAGCCAGTAACGTCCAAGCAGAAAGGATGCCTCTGCACCCAAGCAGGCGCCGACAAACACCAGCAAACTGCCTAACCCAGTCCCGAAGAGCGCACCTGCAAGCATCGAGGCCCAGACACCTGGCAGCAACAAGGTGACCCAAAGTGCATAGAGAGGCACAAACAGAACTGCACCAATAGGTGTCTGCAAGAAAGGCAGCCAAGACTCCAACCAAGTCCCCGGGTCGATCAACACAAGCGATCTGCATGCAACACCAATACCTCTCATACTCAAGATTCATGCTGAGTTGGCGATGCGTCGGCGCAAACGCTGTAGCCAGCCTGATTGGCCACTCTCTCCGCCATAGGCCTACCAGCGCGTTGGCGACAAGCGAAAGCTCCGAACACAACAACAGCCATCAACGAACTTCGCCGATGCCTCGGCCCACGTCTAATCAGAGCCCCACTTACTTGGACACAACTACAAGCATCAACAGGAAGTGAATCGTGCCATCGCCCTAATTCACACAGCCACAACTGGCATCAGCTCCTACGTGAACGAAGGTCATGTCTTCACACCAAACTGAAAACAGGAGTTCTGGGGCCGAACTACGCAAGGCTTTTGCGCATCAAACGGCGTTACGACCCCCAGCAACCTTTTCCGAATCCACCATAGCGGCGGCAACGATCAAAAAATCCAAGCCTCAAACCAATGCCCACCGGCAAAACACATCAACTCGAAGCTGATGTGTAATAGCGCAAAGCGAACAGCCAAAAAGCCCGGCTTCCAACAAAAAAAATTACAGCCAAAAACAATCCCAAAGCCAACATCGGCATGGCCGCACGACCAAGGATGACCTCTGCTGGAACCGTGGTCAAAAAAGCAACCGGTAACACCAAAGTGAACACCAAGCGCAGAGCCGGCGGATAGGCACTCACTGGGAACCGACCGGAAGCCAGCACGGCCCGTAGCACTTCAGTGGCATTCCAGGTCTTCACGAACCAGATGCTCGTGGCAGCAATCACAAACCACAGGGCATAGAGAATCACACCGCCTACACAAAGCATCAAAACAGCTACCAAGACTGTGCCAAGGCTGAAAGATGCGCCTGCGCGGGATGCAGCCCAGACGATCAAAACCAACCCCAACCCCATTTCCGGAAGGCCCGCCGGCGCCATGATGCGTAGCGAGACCCAAAACTGGCTGTCGATCGGCTTCAACAGCACAAAATCCAAAGTGCCCTCACGCACGTGGGTGACAATCGCACCGAGGTTTGGTCGTAGCCAGGTGCTTGAAACACCATCCAAAAAGGTGTAAATCCCCTGAACCACAAGGGCAGCTTCCCAACTCCAACCACCCAGTTCTCGCCCCTGCCCAAAGAACACAGACAGCACAAAGATGCTGCCAGCCAAACTGCCAACCATGGCCAGCAAATCGATCAGCATGTTGACCTGATACTCCAACTGCCCAGCCAATGCCGTGCCCCAAAAACGCTTCAGGCTGAGCAAATAGCGCCCCATCTCAAGCCCCCATCGCTGTATAGCGACGCACCCCAGCGCGCCAAGCCATCAACACCAAAGGCAGCAATAACGCTACCCAAAACAACTGAGCCACAAAGCCGGCTACAAAGTCAACAGACAAACCCGCCAGAACCCGTGCCGGAAAATCAATCAGGTAGGGAAACGGCGTCCAGAAACAAACCGTTCGCGCCGCATCTGGGAACGCAGCAATAGGGACCAACCAACCCGAACAATAGAGATATGGAATCAGCAGCAACCGCTCCAAAGCACTAGCCTTCTCACTCCAAAAGCAAAGTGCAGCAATCAAACTCTGTAGCAAAAAATTGATACTGAAAGCAAGCAAGATGGCTAAACAAGCCAACAAAAACTGGCCAAGCGACGGGAGCCAAAAAGACGTTGGATAAAGCAGGAAAAAAATAGCTGCGATGCCAATAGAAAAAGGAAAACGAGTGACTCGTTCAGCCACATGAGCAGCCACATAACGCCAAAGTGGATGCAAAGGCTGGAGCAAAAAGGGAGATAAACGCCCGAGCAAGGCATCCTCCTCAAAGGCAAAAACCACCCAAACCACTGAAAACTGACGCACCATGAAGACGCTGAGGTAATAACGGGCCAAGCCCACCCCCTTGAAGCCCAATGACGCTCCAGCGTCACTTTCACTCCAAAGGCTCAACATGATGAAAGGCAGCACACCGGAGAGAGCCCAAAGGGCAATCTCAGCGCGATACTGAACCATGTTGGCGTGCTGAGAAGCCAACAAGGCCCTCACCACCGGCCAAGACAAGCCAGCGATCTTCATACAACCCTCCCCTTACGAAAAAGGCTGCCAATCAATTCATCGATCGGTGGATCATTAACTTCAAGATCCAAAACATCAAAATTGGCCAGCAGACGTGCCACAACCTCAGTGAGCTCACTGCGTGAAACCAGAAGACGCACGGCTCGATCATCCAGTGCTTCCAACTCGCCATAACCGACGAAGTCTTCCGGGGAAGCGGACCGATTGAGCTCAAGACGCACCTGACGGAAGGGAGACAGACTCGTGGCTAATGCATCAAGGCCACCATCGTGAATGAGCTCTCCTTGATGAATCAATAACACCCTCGAACACAACGCCGTGATGTCGGCCATGTAGTGACTTGTCAGCAAAACAGTTGCGCCCGTTTGACGGTTGTACTCGGCCAGGAAACTACGCACCCTCGCCTGAGCATTCACATCCAACCCAAGGGTCGGTTCATCAAGAAAAAGCACCGAGGGACGATGCAATAGGGCCGCTAATAACTCAGCCTTCATGCGCTGTCCAAGGGACAACTTACGCACCGGGCGGGTGAGCTCTTCTGTGATCTCCAACATCTCCGCCAACTCATGAATGCGGTATCGGGCCTCCTTCTCTCCAATGCCATAGACCGCAGCATTGACCGAGAGCGAATCGAGTGGCGGCAAGTCCCAGATCAGCTGCTGCTTCTGACCCATCACCAAAGTGATCTGCTTGAGGAAAGCAGCCTGACGTCGCTGGGGCACATAGCCAGTGACATGCACCCTGCCTGCGCTGGGATGAATTAAGCCGCAAAGCATTTTCAAGGTGGTGGTTTTTCCCGCACCGTTAGCACCAAGGAAGCCCACCATTTCCCCTGGCTGGATGCTGAAGCTCACATGACGAACCGCTTGAACATCATGAGTCTTGCGGCGAAAAAAATGGTTGAGCGTGCCAACAAATCCAGGACTCTTATCCGCGACTTGATAGGTCTTACTGAGCTGCTCTACCTCAATCACCACATCAGCCCAAATCGGACAACCGCTGACGCGCAAGCTCAGCCTGAGCCTCAGCCTCAGCAAGATTGGCTTGGCATTCTTCAACGACGTTCGGCGGAGCTTTGATTGCGAAATTCGGATTGGCCAAGCGACCCGCCAGACCAGCAATCTCTTTCTCTGCCTTAGCTAAATCCTTCTCCAAGCGACCCCTAAGAGCATCCAGATCCACCAATCCATCGATAGGCAGCAGCACTTGCAACTCCCCACTAACGCCGGCTAAGCAGCGCTGCGTCAGATCAACACTGGACGCCACCACCACGCTCTCAGCACGCGTGAGAGCTGTGATATCCGCAGTCGCCTGCTCCAACAAAGCGGCCAGCTCAGGGCGACCTGTAATGAATTGAACCGGCACAGTCTGAGCTGGCTTCAGACCAGCAACTGCACGCAAGTTACGCACAACCCGGATGGCCTCAATCAGTTCGGTAAACGACAGCTCAAGAGCGTCATCAAGAGATGATTGGTTGCTTGCTGGCCAGCTCTGCAAAGCCAGAAAAGTATCTTTCGGCGCACCAGTTAACCCATGCCAGAGCTCCTCGCTCAAATGGGGCATCAGTGGATGAAGCATCAGCAATAGTTCACCAAGCACCTTGGCCAACACCTGTCGAGCTGTGCACTGATCCGCCAGAAGTTCATCACTGGCATCTTCGCCCGCATGCAGCCGTCGTTTACTCAGCTCTAAATACCAGTCGCAAATATCATTCCAAACGAACTCATAAAGGCATTTAGCCGCCTCCCCGAGGCGATAACTGTCGTAGCGCTCAGCAACATCGTGATTCATGCGAGCTAGGCGCGAAAGAATCCAACGATCCGCGAGCTGCAAGCTCGCAGGATCAGGCTCACCCAGCGATGCCGGCGTCTCTCCACCCAAATTGATCAGGGCAAAACGAGTGGCATTCCAGAGCTTATTAGCGAAGTTCCGGGCTGCCTCCACCGTCGCGGAGGTGTCAGTTTTGCGGTCGTAATCCAAACGGATGTCTTGACCAGCTCCGGCAACTTCACGCACCAGGGCAAAGCGCAGAGCATCGGTGCCATACCGCTCGATGAGCAACAACGGATCAATACCATTGCCGGCGCTTTTGCTCATCTTGCGATTCTGCTCATCCCTCACCAGGCCATGGATATAGACGTCCGCGAACGGCATGCGACCGGTGAAGGCACCAGCCATCATCGTCATCCTCGCCACCCAGAAAAAGATGATGTCGAACCCTGTGACCAAAGTGCTGGTGGGATACCAACATTCGAGGTCTGCACTCTCTTGATCAGGCCAGCCCAGCGTGGAGAAGGGCCAAAGACCACTGGAGAACCAGGTATCAAGAACATCCTCATCCTGCTGGATGACCACAGCCTCCCCAAACTGATCACGAGCCTGCTGCCATGCCTCCTCCTCCGAGCGAGCCACCAGATAAGGAGTGGCATCGGTCAACTGATCGTCAGTCTCACTGACAACAAACCAAGCAGGAATGCGATGGCCCCACCACAGCTGCCGGCTGATGCACCAATCACGAATATCAGTGAGCCAATCGCGATAGACCTTTTGCCAACGATTGGGTACGAAGCGGGGTGCTCCATGATCAAGACACTCATGGCAACGGGCCGCTAGAGGGTCCATACGCACGAACCACTGCGTGGAAAGCAAAGGCTCCACCGGCACCTTGCCCCGGTCGGAATAAGGAACGCTATGGCGATGGGGCTCCACTTTCACCAATAGACCCTCCTCCTGCAAGGCCGCCACAACTGCCTTGCGGGCCTCAAAGCGATCCAGCCCCTCAAAACGACCGGCATGACCATTCATGCTTCCGTTTTTGTTCATCACCGTGATCTGAGGCAAGTCGTGCCGCTGTCCAATCGCAAAATCGTTGGGGTCATGGGCGGGTGTCACCTTGACGCAACCAGTCCCGAAATCCTGATCCACATGATCATCAGCAATCACAGGAATCTCTCGCCCCAGTAGGGGCAATGTGAGGGTTTGACCCACCAAATGGCGATAACGCTCGTCGGCCGGATTCACCGCAACAGCCACATCGCCAAGCATGGTTTCAGGGCGAGTTGTGGCCACTTCCAGATGAGTCGTGCCATCAGCGGCGGGGCCACCCGTTAGGGGATAGCGCAAGTGCCAAAGATGACCATCGACTTCCTTCATCTCAACCTCTAAGTCGCTCACTGCCGATCCGGAAGCCGGGCACCAATTCACGAGGTACTCGCCGCGATAGATCAAGCCCTGCTCATGTAAGCGAACAAAAGCTTCACGGACAGCCGAACTGAGACCTTCATCCAAAGTGAAGCGCTGACGCTGCCAGTCAACCGAGTAACCCAAGCGGCGAAGCTGATCAACAATCCGCCCACCGCTTTCCTCCTTCCAGGCCCAGGCACGTTCAAGAAAGGCCTCCCGGCCTAAGTCATAACGACTGATCGCTTCAGCCTTGAGCTGCTTTTCAAGAATTGTCTGCACAGCAATCGATGCGTGATCGGTCCCAGGCAGACAGAGCACATTTTTTCCTTGCAAGCGCTGAAAACGCACGATTGTGTCGATCAGAGCCGTATTGAAGGCATGCCCCATATGCAAACTGCCGGTCACGTTCGGAGGGGGGATCACCACCGCAAAAGGCTCGCCTGCAGCCTGTGGGTCAGGGTGAAAAGCACCACTCTCCTCCCATGCGCACTGCCAGCGACTCTCCGTACCAGCTGGGTCGTAGGTCTTAGCCAGGGCATCAGCCGCCTGAACAAAGGCTGGGTCTGCGGCGCTCAGCTCAGTCACGATGGAAGTGGACGGCATTCGAACCATGCTCGCAAAAGGCCGCGGCGCATCCATGACGGCTCGAAACCATCACCCGCATCACTGAGAAACTTTCCAAGGAATAGCGACTAGCGCATCAAGCCTTTGCCAGCGACTGCGATCGGACTCAACCCTTTCCAGCAACCCCACCTGATCCAATGCCCTGGAAGCCTGCTGGGGTGTCACTACGGCCCCAGGAGCTATAGGCATCACCAGCACCTGGGGCTCAGCTGGATCAGCCATCAGCTGCAATTCGAGATCCTCCAAGGTTCGTTCGTAAAACAACCCGCGCAAGCGACCCGTCAACCTCGGCCCCAGAGCCTCGGCAAATAACTCAAGACTCTCGCGCTCTCCCGACAAACCACAGTTCAGGGCCATCCAGATCAGCAACTTGGCCCAACTATCCACCGTCCAGAGGGGCTGAAAGCTATCCCGGTGCTGCCGCACCAGCTCAGCCAAAGCAAAATCAACCAATTTGCCCTGAAATAAAATTGCTTGGGAATCGTCCATGGCAGACATCCTCTCCTCCAGCAGGCAGACTGAGGAGGTGTCTAATCCGGCAGGGCCCATGACCCTGGATCTGAACGATCCCGAACTCGAATTTTCGAATTTGGTGGATGCCTACATCACGTGGGTATTGGCCGTGATCAATGATGAGAAGCTCGAATCTGAGGATCAGCTGCTCACTGATGAGATTTCTGAAGATGCGCTCAATGCGATGCGCTTTCTTCCAGGAGACGTGACCAGCGCCATTGAAACCAGCCTGGCACGCGTCTATGACGTTGATGCAGAAGAACTCGCCACTCTGCTTTTCCCTGAAGACTGAACTTGATCGCTGATCTCCTGAGCTGCTCCTGAGCTGCCTAGGAAGCATTCGTTAGATCTTCTTCACTGATCGATGAGGCATGGTTCCGCTGGATGCCAGATCCCCCAAGCAGACATGGCACTTGCCGGCACCTCCATGGAGCTACTGATGAGATGGGCAAAGTTAATGCAACGAAGTTGGCAAGGTCAGCAGGTTCGATCAGGACCATTCAGGTATGGCAGCCTCGGCTGGCTGAATACACAGGACGCACGGGTTTGGGAGCAACGCGGATATCTGAGGAGAAACTTTTCAACCACCAGATCTGAAAACTTAAGCTCTAGGAATAGTGTCCAACAACGAATCAGGCCAAATCAAGACTGATCAAACGGCCTGCGCGCAAGCAATCGCAAGGATCGTTGAGAGGTGTTCCCTCAGTGATCACAGCTCATCTACAAAACTCAGAGCGAACTCCAAGCATTGGTCAACCCGCCCAAAATCACCCACGCTTAGGCAAGAACTAAGACAACTCTTGCAAAAAGGAACAATGGCCCAACAACAAACCGCGTCAATCCTCAACATTTTGGACGAAAAAACAGGCCGCGTGAAGACATTGCTTGGCGGTGCTGCTCTTAGCGAGTAGCTCTAAAGGAGTCGACTAACAAGCTGACAACAGTGTGCTTGATGCCTTCAGATTGCTTTCAATCGCATATATCACCGCAATCGTCTTGAAAAGTCATCCGAGTAGAGCACACAACCCGCCTGAAGAAGGCAGAGGCAAAAACCTTTAAAACAATCAACGCAACGCCCTCCCACTGCCACGAGAGCCTTAGCTCCGTCCTGCAAAGACGAAACAACTTGGCGTATAAGATTGATTTAAAGGATTTCTCTAAGCACTTTTCACCATGTCAGAGCCCCAAGCTCTCTATGTACTGTTGGCCCCTACCGGCCAACTCACCGGCAATGGGCAATTAAGAGAAACAATTCGCGAACGCAGGAAACGCAATGGCGACGATGTAGCTTTTTGGTATCTTTCTCCTGAACTGGTTCAGAAATTCAATCTACCTGGCACAGGAATGGAAGCAGTGGTTGCCAACGAACTCACAGCAATCAATTGGCTGAAAATGCGCTTCGGTGGTGAGAGTTGCAGCATTCAACTCGATGTTGATCAATTACATGAACATGCAAGTTCATTACCGCCGGCACCAACAAATAGGGATCTTAGTATTCAATAAATGATTCAACTGGCAGTTGATACGGGTGATCAATCAACACCAAGCTAACACTACAAACTCATCTGCTAGCGAAGCACTAAAATACCTAGCCTTAGTGTATTTACACAACACTTTCACATTCTTGCTACTCATATGACATCCCTTCACAAGATCACAATCCACCACCGCCAAGCAGGCCGCACAATTACTTTTGATGTACCAGATGGGGAATATATTCTGCGCTCTTTCGAGTCACGTGGAGAGCAGCTGCCTTTTTCATGCAGAAATGGCTGTTGCACAACATGCGCCGTAAGAATTTTATCTGGCGAGATGGATCAAACGGCTGGTATTGGCCTTTCAAAAGAAATGCGCGACAAAGGATATGGGCTGCTTTGCGTGGCAAGAGCAACTGGAGATCTAGAAGTTGAGACTCAGGATGAAGATGAGGTCTACGAAATGCAGTTCGGCAAAGATTTGGGCAGCATTAAATCTAAAGCAGGCAGCCCTTTTGATCTATAAACAAACTCAAGCAACAAAGCCTACAGAAATATAACTTGTGCTGTACGCTGAAGAAAACTCTAAGGATTCTATCAAGTCTGCTTCAGCAGAGTCATTTATCCATAGCGAACTGCATTTGTTTTCTGCATTGGCAAGGCGAACTGCCTAAGAATCAATGAAACAAACTTGCTGAGAGCTACCGGCTTAGCCAAGCCAGAGCTTTCCCTCCAATTACGGAATGCCTTCAAGATCTGCGCACGCATCTCCAGGAATTTGCCATCATCGAAGTTATAAACCCAAGGGAATGCATTGCGAGACGTGTTATTGGTTTGAATGATCACCTCCTCATCAAAAAGGACAGGGTCGATACCCAAAAGCCCGTAGAAATCACCCCGCTCGCAAACAGTGAGTGTGTGAGTAAGAAAAACACTCCAAAGGAAAAAGCGGCTGAGAAGCTTGCCTCGGAAGCCTTTGGTCATTCCTGGCCAGCAACGCATCATCAGATTGATGCAATCACCATGACGATTTTCGTCCTGACACCATGGCTCAAAAAAGTCAAATAAAGGCGCACATACCTTCTCTGGGTTATCATTCAAGTGACGGTTAATCAAGATATATCGCCAATAGCCAATCTTCTCAGAAAGGTATAAGGAGTAGAGCACCCAGCTGAGCGGAAAAAATGTGGCCGCTCTTTTGTTGCCTAAATTTGGCAAATCAACATTAATTCCTTCTGCCTTTAATGCCCTACCAAGAAAACCTGCATGACGAGCTTCATCTCTTGCTAAAAATGTAAAAAACTGGCCTAATTCCTGACGCCCTGCTTTCTTGAATCTATTTGAGATCTCCTTAAAGAGTAAAAATCCAGAAAACTCAGAGACAACAGAGCGAACCAAATAGCTCTCATAAATAGCCTTGTCCTCAGGAGAGAGTTCAGAAAGGCGCTCTAGAGAAGCCTTGCGATCAAAATGTTTAAGGTTGTAATCTGCTTCCATCTCTTTAAACATCGCCTCAAAATCTTTACGGGCGATGTCAAGATCGGTTTTGGCTGCCTTATCGAATTCTGTTGTGTAGAAACGCGGAGTTAGGAGGTTGTCATCAAGGTGCGGCGGAAGCTCATTCCTCCCTCCGCCTCTCATGGTAGGGGCAGTAGCAGTAGTGGCCGTCATCACCTTGCTCTAACTGGCATGTGATCATAAGGCCTTTGCTTTAAAAATCGCACTTTTCCTTAAGTAATCGAAAAACCCACCGCGCATCCAAATCACAGAACAGGAACAAAAAACAGCCTCGATACAGCCAATCTCGCACAAGATCCAGCAAGACCTAGAGGGCTAAAGGAGAGGGCTAAAGGCTGATCAGAAATCCTGTCACTACAAGCCTGCAGGGGCTTCTGCACAGACAGCAATCAAAAAGGACGCCAAAACCAATATATCGCTATCATGTTAATATACCTTATCAAGGCTCAGTAGGTCACGCTAAGTTGATTCTGTTTTATACAAGTTATTGATATGGAGCTCCTCGCCGAATACTTCAAAGTGTTCTCAGAACCCAACCGCCTGGCAGTTCTTGAGGCACTCAGGAGCGGACCTCTCAATGTTACGGCCGTTGTTGAAAAAACTGACCTAAGCCAGGCCCTAGTCTCCAAACACCTGAAGCTGCTGACCATCGCAGGTGTTGTCCACCGCCGCCCCGAAGGATCCCTCGTGTACTACGAGGTAATGGACAAAGCTGTGTTCAAACTCATTACCCAGGCCCAGAAATTGATCATGACAGCCCGCCGCCAACAGCTCGACGAGCTCTCCTCCATCATCTGATCGAGGAGCTTCCTTCTCTGGGCCCACAAAACCTCGGCCAATTACGACAAGCCCTTGCTGATGGCAAGCGTTTTTTTCCAGGGCTTCAGCTCAGTCAGGTGAATGGTCTTGATCTCGATCTCTCAAGCTGCGAACTGACCGGCAGCTGTTTCAAGGAAGCCCGCTTCGGTCATGCCCAACTCAGCAATGCAAACGTACAGGGCTGCTGCTTTCAAGAAGCCTTGCTATGGGGGGCAGATCTTTCCGGGCTCAAAGCTGAGCAATCGTTTTGGCACGAAGCCGATCTTTCCGGAGCCCGCATGCAGCAAGCAAACTTCAGCGATGCCGTCATGCATCGCTGCTGCCTAAGAGGCGTGATTGCTGCCAGCAGCACATGGCATACAGCCCGGCTAGTCGAGGCAGATTTCCGTTCAGGACTCGATCAACTCACTGACCTAGGCAAAGCAGATTTCAACAACGCAGACCTTAGTTACGCACTTCTGCAGAGAGCCAATCTGCACGGAGCCAACCTGATTGGCTGCTGCCTCTACGGCACATCCTTCTGCGAGGCCGATCTCCGCAAAGCGGACCTACGTGGATGCGATCTGAGGAACAGCAAGCTAGAAGGAGCGCTGCTCGAGGGAGCCCGCCTAGAGGGAGCCCTGCTACCCAAGGGAGTGAAGCCTTAAAACTCAAAACCAATCCACTGAATAAGCCCATTGCAAGGCGCTGATGCGGATCTTGATCAGTGCGGCAAATTCAGATCTTTCTAAACCGCGCTACTGGAAGGATAAGGGCTTAACAGCCATTCACCCTGCAAGACAGATTGACCATCAAGCAGCGAGACCAAGCGGCATTTGCTAAAGATCCTCTGAACCCCAACGCTCCCATGGGCGCACTCTCCTCTGATCAAGACATTGCAGCTCTTAGGCGGAATTACCAAAGGTCGAGCCTGCGTCGTTGCGACCTAGAGGCCGATCCAGTTGAACAATTCAGCCGCTGGCTGCAGCAAGCCATCGAGGCTGATCTAAAAGAATCCACTGCCATGGTGCTCAGCACCTTTGATGGCAAGCGCCCCAGCAGCCGCACAGTGCTGCTCAAAGCCTTTGACAAGCGCGGCTTTGTGTTCTTCACCAATTACGGCAGCCGAAAAGCTCAAGAAATTTCTGCACACCCCAATGTGAGCCTGCTGTTTCCCTGGTATGACCTGGAACGGCAAGTTGCGATCATGGGCCCTGCTGAGCGCATTAGCACAGCTGAATCTCAGGCTTATTTCAGCTCAAGGCCCTTCGGGAGTCGCATTGGGGTCTGGGTATCGCAGCAAAGCCAAGTGATCAGCTCGCGCCAGATCCTGGAAATGAAATGGCAAGAGATGAATCGTCGCTTCGCCAATGGTGAAGTACCCCTACCTGAGTTCTGGGGTGGCTTTCGGGTGGCTCCGATTGAATTCGAATTCTGGCAGGGACGCGAGAATCGGCTAAATGATCGATTTCGCTACCGGCCCCAACAAGACAGCAACCATGCGCCAACCTGGCGCATCGAGCGCTTAGCCCCATGAATTAATTGATCAAGATGAGCTTGAGCCGCAATGGCTTTCGGTCAGCTTGGATGAGTTGGATGTCCGTCGTGTCTGTTCGCTATGGAGTCCAGCACCCCAAGCCATCAATGCATGATGCGGATTGCTCCCTAGCTCATCGGTCTCCCACGCCGCGGCGGCGTGGGAGACCGCCGTTATGCCTAAAAGTTACGTCAAGCCATTCGCCAAGCAGCCAATGATCCATGGCGCAAACCCATCGTCATCAATAATGCAACAGGCTTAGACAAAGCCAACATTGCCAGACTGGTTCATTTCGGCTCTGCCGATCGACGCCTTCTTGTGATGAGCTTCGATGCCGGCAACATAGGAGGCCAAGGCGTTGAACTTTTTGGCGGAGAAGGCTCTCATGCATGGTCTGTGCTCGATGGCCTAGGGGATGCAACCTGCTGATCGACTGCATTGATCTTGCAGAGCCTCAACTGCAAGCACCTCTGATTGCCCTTGCCACTGAAGGCCACCCTGCCTTCTCGGGGCGGATCTTGTTGACTGCCGAATCAAGCCTCAAAGACCTAGAGGGGGTACCAACTCAGATCAGAGTGCCGCCCTTACGCGTGCGAGGATCCGATCTGGACGATTGGCTCCGTTACAGCCTGCGCCAGCGCAGCCCCAGTCTGGGCTGGAGTCGCCCTGACCAGCCGTTGGCTAGTGCACATCTAAAAACAAAAAAATTAGGCTCGATGAATCCCTGCTCAAAATATTGACCTCTACAAGGTTTACCTACTAACCAATATCATCCTTGGACCACTTTATTTTATAATTCCGCAATTGATATAATACTCTCAAGTCAAGTCCCAAAACATAACACCATTTGCCTGAGCTTGGTGATATCTTATGCATCTGAAGACACCAGCCCTGGGGACTTTCTAATCCCTCACATCAGATTGCTCCATCCTTAATCATCCTTGATCCCCATAGATCTCGCTAAGGAATAAATCAGTCACCTCTCAACTCTGGAGCAGCCCGCCTTCAAGACACTGCCAGTCGACATTACTGATAAGCCATGCAAGGTGACAAAAGAGAATATCCGCTCTGCTGCCTGGGTGTGGCGACATTCAAAAGAAATGTGGCCCGATAGAAACTACAGCCTTTTCTTTTTCTTGAAACAATACTTCCTTTCACGATCTAGAGGATATGATGAATGTCAATAGGTCAAAGGCATGGATGTATTGGTAGCACTAGGCATTCCCATCGTTGTCCTGGGTCTAGTCTATCTACTGATCAATGATGGTTCAGGATTCCCTCTGTGGTTAGAGAGGTTAACGAATAGAAGTGGAGTAATCTGGACATATAGTGTAATCATCATTGCCGTTATTTCCATCATTAAATACGCTAGTAGCAATTAACCATAGGTTCATAGCTTCTGAATTGAAATCATTCACGAGTACTCGAAAGATGGTTTCATCGCACTATTTCCTTCTCCCAGATACGCTCTAGCGATGCTCTGAAGTCTTCTGTTGCGAATGATCTATTCAGTGTCTTCTGGAAGAGTAAATGAGAGAGTCTTCTTAATTTCATGCCAACAGCAAAGCACGCAACTACCCAAGCAAGGATTACCCAAATGGGATGTTGCATCGCCAAAGCGCCTTCGTTCAGACAATGCTTCATCAGGCTCCTATCGGCACGAAAGGTTCATCAAATTGCAATCTGCCTACCTGATCGACTCACAGGCCTCGGTGTGTTTTTCTCGATCCAGATAGGAGTGTGCTGACCTGAGCAGTTCCTGCTCTGCATTCCATGAGCTGATGTCTTTGCAGCGATAACACTTTCGCTTGCTGTTGCTCTGCTTGCTTTGCCTGTAATCCCAAGGTCGCTGGATCCCACCAGGAACAGACCAGACCCCAAGACCTCCCAATCGGGCATCGGTCTCTAGGCGGGAGTAGGTCTGACGATCACAGCCTTTGATGTACTGCCAATAGACAAAGGCATTGCCCGACTCCACCAATGACTGATTGATGTTGGTTCTATTGCGGATCACCTCCTCAACGCTTCTTCCATAGCGGTCAGTTGCCTTTGAGTGGAGGGTCACATCAG
>QCLC01000009.1 GCA_003214855.1 Prochlorococcus sp. AG-412-I05
GGCCTTAGAGGCAGACTAGTTGCATCTTAAGCGACTAAGATTTTCTCGGAAGAGGGCAGCCAAGAAAGGGCCTTGTATCATATTTCAAATGCTTCAATGGACCATTTTCAAACACATAAAATAAGAAAGCTCCAATATATTCCTGTCCACAATATGGAGCCCTGCCATGCTTAAGCGAAGGTCCATGGTAAATAACTACATCTCCTATTTCGAGGGATACGGATTCAATCTTATCGCTTTTATAAAAGTCAAGAGACCATTCAGAGTCTTTTGACAAGCAGCACGAAACACCTATTTCAGAACTAGCCCTACAATCAAAGTGAGGGGGGAGAGCATCCTGATGACCATAAATTCGACCAAAGGAATAAGTAGGAAGCAATCTCTCCTTGAAATTTTCCTGAATTAAAGGTTGCAAGTATAACAGCAATGAATCAAGAAAAAGAGGCGAGTATTTAGAAAATAATTCAGAGCGACTAGCAGACTTACTGTAAAGACCTGAATCATATTCAACTATCATTAAGATTCTGAATTGAAGTGATAAAAACTCACACAGCTCATTAGAGATTACCTTTCTAAGTATGGTGGTTTTATCAGACATTGACTCAGTAATAACAATATAACCATAAGTGCAGAAAATCGGAAGAAACAGTTATTGAAATACTTGTCAATGCAAAGTGATGATAGCGAGGTTGATCATGCGGCAAGAAAAAGAAGCTCTGCAATTTATTGCCAAACATGACTTTGTATTGTCTAGGATGAAATTGCTAGAAGCCAATAGTTAAGGCGAGCCATTAAGACTGCCAACAGGATATATCGCAGAAACACAATCACGCTTAGATCTCACTGCTACCAAGGTTCAATGAAGGCGATCTGGTTTTGGACAAGAAAGTATTTAGACTTGACATCAAACGCGAAGTGGCAAAGTTTTTAACTGATCAAGAGATTCCTCAACAGGGAGATTTCTTTTGAAAACAACTTCAAGCAGGAATCTCTGTAGCTTTTCCAAACTTTGGCCTTTGCAAAAAATAACGCCTGGCAACAAAATTCAAATGGTCACTATCTGTTTAATCGAAACAATGCAAGTGCTGGGTAAGAATGGCAATAGTGATCAAATCACCATCGTCAATCATCCTATTAGCAATTCACAAGTCTCACAAAAGATCAAATGCAACTATCCCCAGACAAATCAATCTGCCACTGTCACCTCTTGCTGCAGCGCCTAGGCCACATAGCAATGAATTATAGACGCAAATTGAACAGGGCTATTTTTTTACCAGCCCATTCGCCTATCTAAAATAGAGCAATTAGCTTGATGCTCAAACAAAAATATCAAACCGTCCCAAAAGCGCATCTATTGTTAAGGTCTTGGCACTTCGGCTCTGGCATTTCTATGTTTAAACAGTATCTCAAGGTATTGGGTGAAGCTCACAAAACTCTCTCAATCAGAGCTCGATAGAGGCTGTGAGCTCAACAATGTTTTAAAAGAGTGTTGGAAAGCTTTTTACAGCCTGACAGCTCAAATGAATAATGTAGAGACAGATAGCACAAAATATCTTCAACTAGACAAGCTTCGTCAGACTTGTGAAAGAAATATCGACGAATTTAAGCAGGAGCTAGATGAGCTCAACTGGCTGCTAAGAATAGGGATTCGTGACTAAGCAGCAGAACCGCACAAGCCTGACGCCAACCAACAACAGCTCTTCCAAAGCAACATCCTCAACAAATCACCCTTATTGAGACAAGTTTTTTTTTTTACATCACTGCAGTGATCTCTGCAATACACCTCTTATCAGACCTTGGTTAGACCATTGGAATAGCCAAGCTCTCTTGATCGCGCGATTCATTCAAAGCTCAAGCACCACTGCACCACGTCGTAACTCATGCCAACGCCCGCTCCCTTGCCAAGCCACCACCGTGCTGGCCAAACCAGAAGGCTTCGGCCATGGCAATGGCCCCAACAATGGCAATCCTGGGAAACAAGTATGAGCAGCATCTGCAGAGAACGTGGGCGCAGCACCAGACAAATTCGCGCTCGTGGTAGCTAGCGGCCCGCTCTGCTTCAGCAAACACCTAATCACTCCACAATCCGGTACTCGCAACCCAAGCGTGAAAGCTCCAGGATTAAGAGCCTCAACAAGCACACCCGAAGCCGGTACAACCAAGGTGAGGGCCCCTGGCCAATAGCGCCTGGCCATCGACCAGGCATCCTCCATAGCAAGCGACGAAACATGCGCAAGTAACTCTTCAGGAGTCGCTCCCATCAGGATCAGAGGTTTGTCGGCCGACCTCTGCTTCATGGTCCACAACTGTGCAGCGTGAACAGGAGAGGCCGCCAAAGCTGGCAAGGTGTCTGTGGGCAATAAGGCCGCTGAACCAGCCTGCAATCTGGATGCCAATGCACTGGCGTCAAGAACAGCCGAGGGCAGAACTGCCATGGTTCAAAGAGTCGTGATGTTCAGGATGCCGAGCAATGGCAAAGCGCCTTACCCCAAGTAAATCTGACTTGTAGTCCACATTCTCCAAACCCTGCTGACGCATCAAAGCCAGCACGGCATCGCTCTGGTCATGGTGGTGTTCCAAGAACAGCCAACCACCAGGCTCTAAGGCCTGCATGGCACCAGCAATAATTTGACGAGTGGCCACCAACCCATCGGCTCCCCCGCATAGAGCCAGATGCGGCTCATGATCACGGACCACGGGTTCAAGTTGAGACATGACAACTTCTGGGATGTAGGGAGGATTGACCAGTACCAAGCTGAACTCTCCCCACCAAGGCCGCAAAGGCTCCCACCAACTGCCTTGATGCAGCTGCCATAAGGCATGGGGCGCAAGCCTTTGCAAGTTCCGTTTCGCCAAAGCCAAGGCCTCGATGCTGCAATCAACTGCATGTCCACGCCAAACAGGGAGAGCGCGAGCCAACGCCACAGCTAGTGCTCCTGACCCTGTCCCCAAATCGGCCCAGCGACCAAAAGTTCGTCCAGCCAATGCGTGCAAAGAAAAATCCACCAACAGCTCAGTCTCCTGACGGGGAATCAATGCCGCCGCACTGACCTCCAGCTCAAAATCCCTCCAAGGGCAGCAACCGATCAAATGCTGAAGAGGAATGTGATGATCAAGATGTTGCTTCCAGATCATTGCGAGCTGATCAAGGGATCGCTCCAGCAGCACTAAACGGCGTGGGTCGAGAAAAAGCTGCTGAAGATCGCTCCAGCGCAAACCTCCACCCAAATCAAGCAACCAGTCAAAATCAACAGCACTGCCTCCTTCAGCCAACTGCAAACGACGCCAGGCCAATAGCTCTGCTGCGGAAATCTCCAGCAATGCCATCGAAACAGGCTAGGCCAAACGCCAATACAACCCAGGCTCTGCCACCAAAACCCCCTGCAGCTCCAACTGAAGCAATTGTTCTGTCAATCGCGCCGAAGACAGATTCAGACAGGTCATCAAATCCTCCAGGGACGCCCCATCGCCAATGGCCTTTAACAGTGCTGTATTGCCATGCTGGCCGGCTGGTGCGCTAGAGCGAGAACCAGACAAATCAAAAGCAACCGAAGGAGAACGAACCGCCAGCGGACCAGTACCAAGTTGTTTGATAAGAGCTTCAGGGCTTAGCAAAGGGGAAGCCTGCTCCAACAACAAAGCATTGCTACCGAGAGCCGACCATCGCCTTGCATCTCCGGGCACGACCAACAGCTGACATTGCTGCTCTATTGTCCGCCGCGCTGTAATCAAGGCTCCACTTCTCTCGGGGCACTCGACGACAACCACAGCCTTGGCCAAGGCCACCAATAAGCGATTACGGGCTGCAAAACAACCGCGCTTGACCAAAGTCTCTCGGGGCTGCTCTGTGACTAGCAGCCCTTGAGCCGCTACCAGAGCTTGAAGGCCCTCATTCTGCCGGGGATAGACCTTCTGCAACGGTGTGCCCAGCACGCCCACAGGCGCACCACCGCCTTCCAAACAGCCGCGATGGGCAGCCGCATCAATCCCTTCTGCAAGGCCACTAATTACAGGCCAACCCGCTAGTGCCAAAGCACGACCCAATGCTTCCGCCACACGCAAACCATGGTTCGAAGGCCGTCGTGTGCCAACAATTGCTACCGCCCTACGGGCCCCAAGGCATCCCAAAAGCTCCTGCCGGCCCTGCCAAAAAAGCGCCAAAGGAGGGCTCTTCAAGGCACGAAACCCTTCCGGCCAAAGCACATCCACAGGCAACAAGACATCCTCCGGCACCTCGACACTTGGACAAGTTCCCCACTCGCTGCGGTGGAGGTTCAAGTCTTTGAACAAGGCTGTCGGCCAGGCGAGCACCTTGCGCAACCTTTCCTCAGGCCAAGTCCATAGCTCAGCCAGACTGACCTCGTGAGCCTGGCCTAGCGCCTCGAGGTCCCCCATTCGAGCAGCTCCAATCCCTGGACAGCGGCTCCAAAGCCACCACCAATGCCGACATTCCACAAGCAAAATAGTACATACGAACCAATGATCTTATAGGCGCGGCCCGGCCCCCTGTTGTAGTTGCCGTAAAGCACTCGCAAGAGGCTCTGGGGGTTGACGTAGCACCCGCCGCCTCGAGCCCATGACATTGAGCAGGACAAGATCCACCTGAGCCTCAGCGACCCGATCCCCTGCCTCCGATGCAAAAACTGTGAACCAGGGCCATCGCACCCCATCGCAGGGCAGAGACCAACTCTCCAGCTCTACCACCTCACCATGGCGAAGCGCACGGCGATAGTGAATCTCAAGACGCACCACAGGCATCTCCAATCCGGCTGCGGAGATGCGCGCATAGGGCAAGCCTACCTGCGCCAAAGCCTCCACTCGAGCTTCCTCCAGCCATGACACATAGGCCCCATGCCACATCACCCCAGCGTGATCTGTGTGCTGCGGTAACACTCGCCTACGCAGCTTCCAAGGCTGAGTCTTCTCACTCTTCATCAGCATGCTGAACTCTTAGCTCACTCGCCATAGGCTCCTGCAAAGCCTGGTAAAACTTGCGAAAGAACCTACTGACCAAGAACTAGCTCGAAGCAATGCTGAAAATGCTCTACCAGAACTGAACTTCCCTAGTTCAAAACAGCTGATCTCTGTCGGCTAAGTCTGGATTAGTGAAAGCTGTCGAGCCAGATATTGGAACCCCACCAACAGAGTTGTAACCCCTTCCCCGCCGAGACATTGGCAAGTTAATAAGGATCATCCCCAACCCAATGGGAACAACCATCAAGCAGGGATGAATCAAAGCGAGGGTGGCCCAGATGGCGGTTGAAGAGAACGCAGATCTAGTTTCAATTGCTTGGGAGAGTCGCCAACAAGAACTGATCAAGGGCCTTTGGGACCTCGACAAGCTGGTTGGGAGTTCCGGTGAGCAACTTCACTTGAGTTGATGAAACCGCTTTAGCCCTGATTGACCAGGAACAAGAACGCAGTTGAAACTGGCAAGCGGATGGCCTTCAAACCAGCAAGAAGTTGATCAGCTTTTGTTGCTGTTGGTCTGGATGTAAAGACCAATCAGAAACAACATCGGAACCGCTACGAACAGAAGGGTGGCTAGGAAGCCGAAGTTGTTTACAGGCATGGCCGCAGAGGATTACTCCGCGAAAGTATCACCCGCAAGCTACCCAAACTGCAATCTGCTCAAGCCTCGTCACCGGGCGTAGCAGCCCACGCCCTTTCAAAACCAGCTGAGATAGCACCATCAAACCCCTCTGATTCGAGGGGTTTGATGGCCTATTAAGACAGCTTTTGCGCACGCGCCGCCTCAAGGCGACTCTTGGCATTGAGCAGGGCTTCCTGTGGTCGAGTCACGACGATCACTGACGACATAACAATGGTCTGACAAGCAAGGCGCCAATTCTCAGGGCGGCGCTTGAGCTTGATTTCCTCAACCTCAGTTCGTGGTGAAAGCGCGCCAACTTTGCTCTCCCCCTCAATTCCAACAAAACAAGTAATGCACTGACCACAACCTCCACAGTTCCCCAACTTTCCTTTCAGCCCATAGAGCTCCATTCCCTCTCGCAAGGCAACTTCCCTAAGATTTTCGCCCTGTTTGCACTCAACATCTTTGCCTTCCCGGACAAAGCGAATGATGGGCATGGATCTGGAACGCAAAAGACAACCCATTTTGTCTCAAGCGCGGCATTGCAGTTTGTAACCAAGCCTGAATATCAGCAAAACCTGAGCCTGACGAAATCGATAGCCCTCCAAACCCACTCTTTTAAGAGCTATTCAACTATCACTGCACGTTGCAGCTAGCGACAACCTTCTCCACACTTAATGCTGTACGTCTTACGATCTGCGGGTCTGGCTGCATTAGCAGCTTCGTTTCGTTCCCCCGAACCTGACCCATGGGATTGCCCTGGTATCGGGTGCACACGGTCGTCATCAACGACCCCGGCCGACTTCTGGCCGTGCACCTCATGCACACAGCCCTGTTAGCCGGCTGGGCCGGCTCCATGGCCCTCTACGAATTAGCCATTTTCGATCCTTCGGATCCCGTCCTCAACCCCATGTGGCGGCAAGGCATGTATGTCATGCCGTTCATGACCCGCTGCGGAATTACTGGCAGCTGGGGGGGCTGGAGCATTACCGGTGAAACCGGTGTTGATCCAGGCCTCTGGAGCTTCGAAGGTGTTGCTGCCGCTCACATCATCTTCAGTGGCCTGTTAATGCTGGCCGCAATCTGGCACTGGACTTACTGGGATCTTGATCTTTGGCTAGATCCACGTACTCAAGAGCCTGCTTTAGACCTTCCAAAAATCTTCGGCATCCACCTGACACTTGCAGGTGCGGTTTGCTTCGGCTTTGGAGCCTTCCATCTATCCGGTCTTTATGGTCCAGGGATGTGGGTCTCTGATGCCTATGGACTAACAGGTCATATGGAAAACGTCGCCCCTGAATGGGGAGCGGCTGGCTTCAATCCATTTAGCCCAGGCGGCATTGTGGCGAACCATATTGCTGCAGGAATCTTTGGATTCCTTGGTGGCCATTTCCAAATGCTCAACCGCCCACCTGAACGGCTTTACAAAGCCCTTCGAATGGGCAATATCGAAACAGTGCTAGCCAGTGGCTGCGCCGCTGTTTGCGCAATTGCCTTCATCGTTTCAGGAACGATGTGGTATGGATCTGCTGCCACACCTGTGGAACTGTTTGGACCTACCCGTTATCAGTGGGACCAAAATTTCTACAGAACTGAAATCAACCGTCGTGTTCAGTCAGCCATGGATGACGGTGCTACTCAAGAGGCTGCATATGCCGCCATCCCTGAGAAGCTTGCCTTCTACGACTATGTAGGTAACAGCCCTGCAAAGGGTGGTCTATTTAGGGTTGGTGCCATGGTGAATGGCGACGGCCTTGCTACTGGCTGGCTCGGCCACATCACGTTCAAAGACAATGCAGGCAATGATCTGCAGGTCCGTCGCATCCCGAATTTCTTCGAGAACTTCCCTGTGTTACTCGAAGATCAGAATGGCGTCGTGCGTGCTGACATCCCCTTCCGCCGTGCTGAAGCAAAGAATTCCTTTGAGCAGCAAGGCGTGACGGCAACCATCTATGGCGGTTCCATGGATGGGAAAACCTTCACTGATACCGCTGATGTGAAGCGTCTGGCTCGCAAGGCTCAACTTGGTGAAGCCTTTACTTTCGACCGCGAGACCTATGCTTCTGATGGTGTTTTCCGAAGCTCACCTCGAGGCTGGTTCACCTTTGCTCACGTCAACTTTGCGCTCCTGTTCCTGTTCGGCCACTGGTGGCATGCAGCTAGGACCTTGTACCGCGATGTGTTTGCCGGTATCGATCCTGACCTTGGCGACCAAGTTGAATTCGGTGTTTTCCAAAAGTTGGGCGACTCTTCTACTCGTCGCGTTCCAGGGCAAACTTAAGCCTTCCACAGGAACTACACCTTCAGCTGATCGACCCTACGGAGACTCTCAATGGATGCTTTTGCTTACACCCTCTTAATGACCCTGGTTGTTGCCACTCTGTTCTTCGCGGTTGCATTCCGTGATCCGCCGAAAATCGGCAAAGACAGTGGCAAATAAAACGCCCCAATCTCTTCAAAGCCCCGCCGAAGCGGGGCTTTTTTTTATCTTTAAGCACTTCTTTCTCCAATCTCGTTGATCCAAATAATCATGCAGTCTCATTGTCTCGCAAAGGATTTACAGCACTAAAGCCTGAGAATGCAGTTCAACAGGCCCTTCTCAAGGCTCGAATTACTGTCTAGACTTAGTTCACTAAGTTTGGAGTCTTACGGGCATGCAATGCCCCTCCTGCCAAAACACTGATAGTCGGGTACTTGAATCCCGCGCTGCTGATGCCGGGCGAAGTGTAAGAAGGCGCCGTGAATGCTTACATTGCGACTTTCGCTTCACGACCTACGAACGCGTCGAAACTGTTCCAATCACAGTTTTGAAGCGTAATGGCAATAGGGAGACTTTCAATCGCAGTAAAATTCTTAATGGCCTTACGCTTGCCTGTCAAAAAACCGGTCTCGAGCAAGACAAACTTGAGTCAATGGTGAACGAGCTTGAACTGCAACTTCAGCAAAGAAGTGGGCGTGAAGTGAATAGTGCTGAAATCGGCGAAATGGTTTTGGACCAACTATCGGAAATGAGCGAGGTCGCTTACGTACGCTTTGCGTCGGTATATCGTCATTTCCGTGGAATTAATGATTTCGTAGCAGCACTGGAAGGCATTCATGCCAACAAGGAACAGCTCACAGCCGTTCGCTGAGAATAAGGAGTCAATCTGTAGAGTGATCAATAAATTCCGAAAGGTCGGCGGGCCACTCGGATTTCCTTGCGCACTGCCATAGGGCAGACCGCCATCCAACAATGTCTGCGACTCCTACTGAACAAGTTCAGGACTCTGCTGCTGATAGCACTATCAGCGAGCAGGTAATCAATACCACTTCTGAAACAGCCGAAGCTGCCAAGCAAGCCTTGGCTGAAGAAGACCTGAGCATTCCAGAGGATGTCCCAACAGCCGATGACCCGAGCAGCCGAACAGCCAAAAACGACCTGAGTGGAGCTGGATTTACCCTCGATGAATTTGCATCGCTACTGAGCAAGTACGACTACAACTTCAAGCCAGGTGACATTGTCAACGGCACGGTATTTGCCCTTGAATCAAAGGGCGCAATGATCGACATCGGGGCCAAGACCGCAGCCTTCATGCCCCTTCAGGAAGTGTCGATCAATCGGGTCGAAGGACTCAGCGACGTCTTACTCCCCGGAGAGATCCGCGAGTTCTTCATCATGAGTGAGGAGAACGAAGACGGACAACTCTCCCTTTCAATCCGCCGCATCGAATACCAACGTGCATGGGAACGGGTAAGACAGCTGCAAAAGGAAGATGCCACCATCTACTCCGAAGTATTTGCGACCAATCGCGGAGGTGCCCTGGTAAGGGTGGAAGGCCTGAGAGGGTTCATCCCCGGATCACACATCAGCACCCGCAAGCCAAAGGAAGAGCTTGTCGCGGACTTCCTACCCTTGAAATTCCTCGAAGTCGACGAAGAACGCAATCGCTTGGTACTGAGCCATCGCCGTGCTCTGGTTGAAAGGAAGATGAATCGCCTCGAGGTTGGCGAAGTCGTCATCGGCGCCGTTCGCGGCATCAAGCCCTACGGAGCCTTCATCGACATCGGTGGCGTGAGTGGCCTACTTCACATCTCCGAAATTAGTCACGAGCATATCGAGACCCCCCACTCGGTTCTTAACGTGAATGATCAGATGAAGGTCATGATCATCGATCTCGATGCGGAGAGAGGTCGAATTTCACTATCTACCAAGGCCCTTGAGCCCGAACCCGGAGACATGCTCACCGATCCACAAAAGGTCTTTGACAAAGCTGAAGAAATGGCCGCCCGCTACAAGCAAATGCTGCTCGAGCAGGCAGAGGAAGACGAAGATCCAGAAGTTGTCCCCCTCGACTAATTCTGATAGCTAGCCCATGCCTCAACTGTTGCTGAGGGGGACGCCCATCGGCAAGATCCAAGGGGTGATGTTCGACAAGGATGGCACCCTTTGCCATAGCGAACCCCATCTGCTCACTCTGGCAAAGGGAAGAATCGAACAAGCCATTCGTCGGTTTCACGGAGGGAATGCCAGCGAAAGTGTGGTTTGCAAAATTCAGCAGCTTCTCTCTGCTGCCTATGGCCTCAACGCTGAAGGACTCGATCCAGGCGGAACCATCGCCGTAGCGTCAAGGCATCACAACCTAATCTCCACAGCAACGGTGTTCTGTCTGCTCGGAGAAGGCTGGCCACAGGCTCTTGCTCTGGCCAATGAAGTATTCGCAGCTGTGGATGCTCTTGAGAATGAAGTGCCCTGCCTAATAACAACGAGGACGCTGCTACCAGGTGCCCTTACGGTCTTGGAAGCGCTACGACAACAAGGGGTGATCTGCGCCGTGATTAGCAATGACAGCGCCTCAGGGATTGAGACCTTCCTGAACCAAAACAATCTTCATGACACGGTGACCGAGCTCTGGAGCGCTGAGCATCGACCAGCTAAGCCCAATCCAAATGCCGTCAAAAGACTCTGCCAGTTAATGGGATTAGCCCCCGCCCAGTGCGCCTTGATTGGTGATGCCGATTCCGATTTAAAGATGGCGCGACAGGCTGGTATAGGTCTCAGCCTTGGTTACATGGCCGGCTGGAATCAACCCCCAACACTGACGAACTACCACCACCTCATCCACCACTGGAATGATCTAGCCGTCAAGGCAGACCCTAAAATTACGCATAACTTCAGTTCTCCATGAGCCGTTACGTCTTCACCTCTGAGTCCGTCACAGAAGGGCATCCCGACAAGATCTGTGATCAAGTGAGTGATGCCGTTCTAGACGCCCTACTCGCTCAAGACCCCAGCAGCCGAGTTGCCTGTGAAACAGTTGTCAATACAGGGCTCTGCCTCATTACAGGCGAAGTGACCTCAAACGCCCAGGTTGATTTCATCCATCTTGTTAGGAACGTAATCCGCGAGATTGGTTATAGCGGTGCTCGTGCAGGTGGGTTTGATGCCACGAGTTGCGCCGTGCTCGTTGCCCTGGATCAACAATCACCGGACATCGCCCAAGGGGTTAATGAAGCCGACGACCATTCAGGTGATCCTCTTGACAAGGTGGGAGCAGGAGACCAAGGGATCATGTTTGGCTACGCCTGCGACGACACCCCTGAGCTGATGCCCCTACCCATCAGCCTCGCCCATCGCCTTGCCCGTCAACTCGCTGCAGTCCGTCATGACGGGTCTCTGAGCTACTTGCTACCTGATGGGAAGACCCAAGTGAGTGTGGTCTACGAAAACGACCGTCCTGTCGCGATCGACACGATTTTGATCTCCACTCAACACACCTCGGAGGTAGAAGGCATCTCAGATGAGAATGGAATCCGTGAGCGGATCACTCAAGACCTCTGGACCCATGTCGTAGAACCAGCGACTGCTGACCTCCCCCTCAAACCCAATCGTGAGGCGACCCGCTTTTTAGTCAATCCAACCGGTAAGTTTGTGGTGGGAGGCCCTCAGGGGGATGCTGGCCTTACTGGCCGAAAGATTATCGTAGATACCTACGGCGGCTATGCCCGCCATGGTGGTGGAGCCTTTTCCGGCAAAGACCCAACCAAAGTGGACCGCTCTGCTGCCTACGCCGCACGATTTGTGGCCAAGTGTCTTGTAGCAGCAGGCCTCGCTCAACGTGCAGAGGTGCAACTCAGCTATGCCATTGGCGTGGCTAAACCCGTCTCGATCCTAGTGGAATCTTTTGGCACCGGAAAAGTCACGAATGACCAACTCACAGCCTTGGTGCAAGACCATTTTGACCTGCGACCTGGTGCCATCATCGAACAATTCAAGCTGCGACAGCTGCCTCAGCAACGCGGAGGACGGTTCTACCAAGACACTGCTGCCTATGGCCACTTCGGCCGCCCTGATCTAAAGCTTCCCTGGGAAGACGTTACGGACAAGGCCTCCACTCTGCTTCAAGCAGATGCACAACAACAAAAACAGGGAAGCAGCCTCTAGAAACCCAATGCCTAACTCGTCCCTGGCGCTCGGCATCGACCTTGGCACCAGCGGCGTACGGCTTGCCGTGCTCAACGAGCACGGCAAGCTGATCCACACAAGCACAGCGGACTATCCAAAAGGGCTTGAGAGTCCTGAAGACTGGAAAACCTGCTGCACAGAGCTGATTCGTGCTTTACCTAGCAGCCTGCGACAAAACCTGGGTGCAGTCGCTATCGATGGCACATCAGGAACACTGCTGGCCTGCGACCGCTCTGGCAAACCACTCGATACAGCCCTGCCATATCACCTGAGCTGCCCGGAACAAAGGCCAACACTCATCTCCCTTGTATCCCATGAAGAACCAGCCTCAAGTGTGAGCAGCAGCCTGGCAAGAGCTCTACGACTCATCAGCACACATGGCCCCTCTGTTCTGCTTCGCCATCAAGCGGACTGGATCAGCGGCTGGTTGCTAGACAATTGGTGCTGGGGAGAAGAAGGCAACAACCTGCGCTTGGGCTGGAATTTGATTGATCAGGCCTGGCCTACCAGCTTTGCCGAGACAGCCTGGCGGGCAGCACTTCCTGAGATCGTAAGCAGCGGCCAAGTTCTGGGTACGGTGGCACCTGAGCAGTCCCAAAGCCTTGGCCTACCGAAACAACTCCTCGTAGTAGCAGGGACCACCGACGCCAATGCTGCTGTTTTAACTGCCAATGCAGGTCCCGACGACGGCATTACCGTGCTGGGCAGCACTCTTGTGCTGAAACGTTTTACGGAAGGTCCAATCCGTGGTGCTGGCATCACCAACCATCGCGTTGGCGGACGATGGCTCTGCGGCGGAGCCTCCAATGCCGGGGGCAGCGTCCTTCGACAACTGTTCAGTGATACTCAGCTCAAAGAGTTAAGCCGCCAGATCAATCCAGAGTTCAACAGTGGTCTAATGCTGCGCCCTCTTCCCGGCCCCGGCGAACGCTTCCCAATTGACGACCCCACACTCGAACCACAGCTAACTCCACGGCCTGTGAGCGATTCCCTCTACCTCCATGGCCTGCTAGAAGGCCTCGCACACATCGAATTGCAAGGCTGGCAACGTCTCAAAGAACTGGGCGCACCCCCTCCCAAGCAAGTAATCAGCTTGGGAGGGGGTGCCCGCAATCCCCAATGGCGTCGATTAAGAGAACGGATCCTTGGCATACCCGTCAAAACCTGCACCAACCCACCAGCTGCCGGAGTCGCCCGTCTGGCCTTGCCAGCGATCTCTCCTCAACACAACTTGGTTAGGACCAAGCAAGAATCGGATCACCAGCTCTGAATGGTGCTAACCAAATGGCATAACCACATTTTGACAGGACTGGTTGTCATGAAGATAAGTTCAATGAGCTTCAATGTGATCGAACTAGAGAGACTTCCTTCTTGATCAGCGCTTTGACTAACTCCTAGTGGCAAGAGCTCACTTCAGGCTCTCCAATCTCTAGTCTCAAAATTTCCAACACCACTGCTGATGAGCTCCGACCCCCTCACCCCTGATGTCAGTGCACGCATCTGTCGCCACATGAATGGCGACCATGCCGATGCTGTCATGAATTATGCGCGTTACTACGGAGGAATTAAAGACCCCCAAACAGCCAAGATGATTTTAATTACCTCTGAAACGATGGAACTTGAAGTGGATGGGGATGCCTTAGAGATCAAGTTCGACCACACTCTCACCGATAGTGAAGATGCCCATCACACTCTGGTGGCCATGCTGAAAGCCATGCCGAAATCATCTGGCTGATATGGCCTCATAAGGGAACCCTGCCAAAAGAACGAGGGGAATCCTTGTTTCAGAAGCTGAACTGCATTGCTTTCATCCCTGATGCGAGCAGGTCATGCCCTGCTCATGGAACCCCAGTGCCCCATCTGCCGGGCAGCGATTACCTCAGATACCGAGTGCTCCAAGCCTTGCCTGAACTGTTGCATGAAACTCGATCTACCAACCGATCGCTTAAGAGGCTTCAGTCCCCTGAACTGGCGAGCGCTGGGTTGGCACGAAGGTCATCTCCGCCGGCTGTTGTTGAATCTGCGTCGCAATCGGAAGCTCTCAGCGATCCAAGCCTTAGCAAAACTGCTGACCCCGCTCGTCCCCATCAACGCTGTGCTGGACCCGATTCCGAGCTGGAAAAGCCCAAGCCGAGCAAATCCTGTACCCCAACTTCTGGCCAGTGGCTTATGCCGTCCCTGCCATGGCCTCTTACGCCGCCGCCATGCAACCGTGGGACAACACCATCTCGACAGACAGCTACGCCAGCGAAATCAAATTCATTCATTCGAAGCAGTGCCAGGCCTTAGCAACAACGCAACTGACTGGTCCTTTCATCGGGTTTGGATTGTTGATGACATCCTCACCACTGGTGCCACAGCTCTGGCAGCCAAAAATTGCTTGCAGAATCTTGGCATTACTGTCGGTGGTGCGATCTGCCTCGCAAAAACCCCAAAACAAAAGAGCAAATACAACCCCAAAACCATTCGCAATGGGTGAGTCTGGCCAACAGGGCGACTGCCAGTCCAGAGGCAATGTTTAGCTTTAGCCGAAAAGATGCATGGTCAAGAATTAGGCCACGAGTCAAAAGAGCAAACGCCGTCATAGATACCAACAGGGCATGGCCTTTACCTTCAATTGAAAAGCGCATAGGGCAGGGAATGCAGAAAGCCAACAGAGCGACAAGATCAACTGCTCGAACACGACATCGAGCCAAACCGGCAGCCTGAGTAAGCATGAGAATTCCTCTAGCCAGATGGGCCAACCAGGAGGAAACACGCAGGCTGATAGCGCTTTGTCCAACAGACTGCCCCCAGCCCCCGAGCATCAAGTCATAGAAGGGAGGGTGTGAGTCGGTTTTCTGCTAATCGAAGAGGGAAAGAACTGCGAGCTAAAACGCCTGAATCACAGTGCGCAGCTCATCACCGCAAAGACTAGAGCGATCGATCAGGCAGAAGGCTTTGATGGCAAAAAACAAGCTCACCATCAACGTAGGAACGACAACGCCACTGCTGATCTACTGATGAGCTTTGGACTGCCCCCTGAAGCATCATGATCATCGCCGCCAAGACGCGATTGGGTTTGCGCCACAGCAAGGTTGCTGACCCAGCGGCCTAAGGCAATGATTTCATCACCACCCTGGCAAGGCTTTGCCTCACCCAGTGATTTAAGATTCCGAGGTCGCGAAGGCGACTAGCCGGGATAGCTCAGTTGGTAGAGCAGGCGACTGAAAATCGCCGTGTCCCCAGTTCAAATCTGGGTCCTGGCATCAATTTAAGATGCCCATTGCCGTGTCTTTCTCTCCGTCCAACGAAAAGAGCGACCGCCTGTTCAATAATGCAGACAATTTTGCGATGATATTTGATGAGGCCTGGAAGAACTATCCGTCTAAAAAAGAGGGAAATAAGCTTAGTCAGGAGACTAAACTAAATCTAGTCCTAGACACGATCAAGGACCACCCATTCCTATTGGGATCTCCATCGATTGCCAAAGAAGTGGCTCAATTTCGCATCCGACTTCTTGATCTGATCTAAAACATAGATCAGGCTAAAAGCAGATTTGTTTGCGCATCCTCCACGCATATAGTATCGCCAACATCATCGTCAGAAGCCCCATCCCCATTCTCAAGACACTGATCAACATTCCTCTCTGCCTGGAAATCTTCTGTCTTCAAATTAAAAGCTTGGTCTGATTCACTATTCTCAGGCTTAACCTCTTGAAGAATCTGCCCTTCTGACGAAATAGCGTCAGTGAGGTTGAACGAAGTGCATCGGTCTGGATCAACATCTAAAAGCCCCTGAAGGTGCCTCACGCGCTCCTCACTATCAACAAGAAGCTTCTTAGTGGATTCATGGCAGCCATCATCGTTCAGACATTGACTACTCTCAAGGATCGCGACCCTTTCTTCAAGCTGAAGTAACCTTAAAATCAAGGCCTCACTCAACTGACTAAAACCATGCAGTTGCGTAATAAGTAACTTTTCAAAAGAGGACTGGTTTCCACTGACCGTCATCAGATATTTCCTCCCAGAGAGAATCTTGCCGATGGTATCGGTGCAACGCTCGCTGTCCATCTCAGAAGCTTCAACGAGGCAAAGTTGGTTCCATGACTCTTCTCCAATTTCTACCACGAGACCAAGACAAGCTTGAGCAGATGAAGCAAGAAGCGATTGACTGGTGCCGTAATTTTCCAGAGATTAGATAGAGCTTGCTTGAGTTAGGGCAATCGCCTTGGTCAATGGCCGGGCAGCAAAGCAAGCAAGACGGTCCACAAGTATTTATACCTAAGCGGCCCCTGATTGCTCTTCTCCTCTCGCCTGCTAGCGACTGGCGAGGATGAACCTATTTGTTGATGACCTTACATCCAAGCTGAAAAATCCTGAAGCCCAGCAAACTGAAAACAATTAAAGATTTTGACCGCCATCACATAGGAGGATACGTCGTGCTTGTTTATCATGGCTTAAGGGAATTGATTTCCCTGCAAACCATTGAGCTTTCGACAGGGCTACAGCCTGAACTTTCCATCACCGTCGTTCCCCATGCCTCTATTTCGCCCCCCTTCGAGTGAACAACCGGGTGATCAATCTGCCCTAACCCCCTCAGGCAAAGAAATTCCCATGGCGATGTCGATGATGATTGACTCCATGGTACGCATGATTCAAAAAGCCAGTGGCAATCAGCCAAGTGTTAAAAACGACGCATCAAACGAATCTCTTGATGAACATTGAGCAGTTCGTTGCTCAAAGTGAAGGGACATGGCGTTCAATGCGAAGTAGCCATTCACTAGCCTTCCAACAATTTGAGGAAGTCCTAAGCGAGATTCGCATCCAAAAAGTCAATGCCGAAGAGCCTGAAGTTATCCAACTCCTCAAGTCCACGACAAGTCACAACAGCATGCCCGTATCGCCATTCAAAATGGATTGGCAAGCTGAAAGTGACTGGGAGCCAAATGCAAAGTCAGAGGTCACATCAGGCTCATGCCTTTTAATACCTATCCCAAAAACGCATGATAAAGGGGTGATATTGAGGAGCAGAGGTTATGCAGAAGCTGAAAAGGCTATCTCAAATTATGAATTCCTATCAGACGGGACTTTCCTGCTGATAACCAAATATGGGCAATCTATTGCTGAGGAGAGAATCTGGTTTGTTTCCAAACACATTCGGTGCCGATCATCAGTTCTACGAACATCAGAAGGCTCAGGCGTCCTGCAAACATCTTTTGCCTCGGAAGTGCGCAGGCTAAAAAACTAAAGGGTCAACAAAAAAAGATGCGTCAGAGTTCATTACTACGTTTCGCTAAAACATTAGCTGCTCACTACAGTAACAAGGAGCAAGCTCAGAAAGATCCAATCCACTTTGCCAGAATCAATATCTACTTTAGGCCACTAGCATGGGATGTATTTCAAGGGCCGGGATATTATTCAGAGCAAAGTTATGACTATGCGCCCTGGCGTCCTTATCGCCAGGGCGTGCATAAATTACTAGCAAGCAAAGAAGCATTCATATTGGAGAATTATAGCTTGCAAGAACCTAAGCGAATCTCTGGCGCAGGGTTTTACCCTGACCTACTCAATCACCTATGTGCTGATACTCTCATCCAGCGAAAAGGCTGCGCTATGCACTTCAAAGAAGTAAAGAAAAACCATTATCGAGGGCAAGTTGAACCTGGTAAAAACTGCCTAGTGCCTCGCAACAACACCATGACTTATCTGGTCAGCGAAGTGGAGTTTGATGAAAAAATTTGGATTAGTCGAGATCGCGGATTTGACCCAAAAACACATGAACAGCTCTGGGGCTCAAAGCACGGTCCACTTCACTTCCAACGTATTGTCAATCTAGGCGATCATCTTAACGAAAGCTGGTTGCGCTCTGCCTCACACTGAACTAACACATCAAAGAAATAGTGATGTATCGTAAGACTGAAATAACAAGAGGGAGAAATCCCATGATAGTTCAATGCATCTATTAACTGTCCCATAGACTCACATCCTGCCTTCCAGGCCCACTATGCCATTGCCATTTTTGTACCTTACAAAAACCAGGGACTCTCGAACGCTTAGACATAAAAGCATGAGGGAATTAATAGGCGCAATATCTTGAAAGCTGACCAGCAGAATAATAATAAACGAAGCACTAAATCTCTAATCAATGCTACTATACAAAATTCACAAGCAAGGCCACTCGGCAAAGAACAATACCCTTACTTTGCGAGAGGAGAAGGCCCAACACAATTCATCTTCAGACTGTTCAATTTCGCACGAACAAAGCGGTGTGGGTCCTCCTTATTGCTAACCACATCCTCGGCTAATGTGCCCCAACCTTCTGCATGAAGCAAAGGCTCAATAGCCAACAATGCTGCATAGCGACAGGCCCAGTAAGGAGACTTCTCTGGGTTCAGCCATTCAGACAAATGAGCACAACCAATCTCAGGGCTATATTGCATCAGCGTAAGGATGGAAGCTGGCTTGAATTTAATAAAATCAGGCCAACGCCGATCAAGTGCAGAAAAGCAGAAATCCTGAATTTTCTGCTGTGCTATTTCAGGCCACTCCGTGATAGATCTAAAGAGAATCATAAAGAAATAAATCGCGCCATAATCCTTCTTTGCTCGTTCCCAGCATTTCAACAACAAAGGCCAAAGCTCTGTTGGATTGCGACTACGCAAGGTCTGAACAGCAAGATAACAGCGACTAAAATCAGTCCCGAATAGTTCCTCAATCAGAAAGGCATCTTTAGGGGATTCATCATAATGATGCACGAGATCAAGATCATCTGGGTCATCACGCATCAGCCCATCCAAAACAACCAGCAAATCAAGGCCATTCTTCTTTACCACCTCTTCAGGCCAAAGAGCATTCAAGGCCCGCATGCGAAAGGTCGGAGATACAGGTGCCCTTAAAGTAGCCTTAAGTAAATCAAATTCACCTGCATCGATAACATCCTGAATTGCAAGATGACGATCCACCTGAACAGGAAGGGCCAGATGCAACTCCAGCTCCAGCAATCGATCTCTTTTACCGCAAAGCCTAAACACTGCAGCAAGAGCAGCACCACGAACACCAGGCGTGGCATCATCCTGCAAAGACTCAATTCTTGGTGCCGCTGAAACCACCCCCAGACAAGCCAGGCTCTGAATCAACACGCGCCGATGCTGCTTGGGATCATCTAGCAAAGACATCATGACTTGATGTAGATCAGGGTCCTGACAATCCAACTCTTTAAGGGCCCAAGCAGAAATCTCAACCAAATTTGGATCACTGCTTGTGAGGCAGCGACCAATAGCAGGAATTGCCGCGATACATCGAAGACGAGCTAAGCCCTCAACGGCCTTTTTACGGGCAATCACAACAGCCAATTCAGAGGACTCTGACTCAACCAGGCGCAACAAGGCCTCTTCTGTAAAGGGTCCAGGGAATTTGCTTAGGTGAAAGGCTGCCTTGTAATAATCACTGGCCAACTCCAGCTTATTGATAGGGGTAGAAAGAATCTTGAGTGCCTCTCCCTGGCTCAGAGATGGAAGATGATCGAATGGGCTCTTCAGCTCTTTCACTAGATCAGAATATGAACGAGGAGCAAGGCAGAAAGGTTAACCAAGTCATCACTCTGGAACACTGCATTCCTATCTGAGTCATCTTTTAAGAAATATTAGGCAATCGTGAACTCTACTGTTTTGCGAAAGGTACTGATATCACATTAGAGGTATGCCTAATGGAAGAAGCTGGAATAGAAAAGTATCGCTACTAACCAATCATGAATCAGAGAGTCAAAAGAGGCAGCATTCATTGAAATATCTAATAGCCAAATTGATCCTTGCCATCTTGACAAGGCCCTCAAAAAACTCTCAATCAATCGTTCTATCGCATAGCAAATAGGCTCAGTATTGGTTACGGGATGACTCTTTACGACTAACAGGGCATCGACATATCTGACCCAATTCAACATAGAAAAAACCAGCCAGATTTCAGCAGGCACAATGTGATACATGCTTCGAGTGAAGATGCATGTATTAAAGAGTTGGGAAAATCATAATAAAATGCATAGGTGAATTCATGAGTTGATATTGCCAGCTGTTCAGGGACAGGAGCTTCTGTTTCCACTAGAACGATAGCTTCAAGAATGATTGGCTGATTCAGCCAGAAAAGTTTACCGCTATCTCTTGCACCCAATACGGCAAAGTAGCAAACAACAAATAATGCCCAGGGCTCCAAAGATAGCCGCTAAAAGAAGCATCAGCTAAAGAGTAAAACAGTCAGCTCAAAGTCAGCGTAGCAGTAAATCTATGCACTAATTTAGGCTGCAAAGTATTGTCGACTGATCCATTCCTTGCCCTTATAGAAATCTATCATCATTTACTTAATGGAAATGCCGCGCTATTGCCTGCCCAATTGAGCTCACTTATGAATAGCTCACGCGGCTCAATCTCAACTAAAGAAGCCATTTCTGCTTCCATACTACAACCTGTAGCTTTTGATTCATCCATATGAGTCATATTGATCAACAGTAAAACATGTCTTGAGATAGAAAAGCTGTGGGAATAAGCAAGGGATTCCATTCTATGGAAATAGAACGCAGGGTTAAAACTCTTAGTACATTGACTGACATACAATCTGGGAAGGACTCGAGACTTGCACAAGCATTGCTAATAGCCTTAAAAACAAGGCCAACTTTCAACCGTCCAACAAGAGGACTGGAGTGTCTCAATAATCAATTTTGACTCTAAACAATCAAGCTTAACTGAACAGTTCTCCGTTGTTTTACTAACCCCTATTACATCTACAATTCAATCATCCCAACAGGTGGAACTCTAATGGCTTCAAATCAATACTTCAAAAACCTTTTTAGCTTATCTAACAATCCTGAAGCTGTTCTAGCTAATGGTAATTATAAAACTGTTGGAGTCTACAATCTCAGACATACCCAAACTTAACTGCTTATCAAGCAAAGCAAACACAATCCCAGGATCCCTTCAAGGTCCAATAACTATCACAGTAGCTCTGACAATCCCTTAAACAAATTCATAACAACTGACCTTCAAAAGGCAATCAGGATAGCAAAGGGTTTAACTAACTTCAAGGCTAAAAAAACGCAGCAAAACCTTCGGTCAGGATCCTTACTAGAGCAATTCCAAAAGAATGAAGGCACAATTTCTAATTACAGTCAAAATCCTGCACAATTCACAAACGGCATCATGGTCTCATTGTTATCCCCTTAGCCTTCTATCTGGCAGGCTTGCATAAGGGCCTGAACCATTAAAACAGTGGATCAGTTGATCTCTCGACTCTAGTCATTACCTTGCTCACATCGATAATGCATGCATACTCAACTCGACAACATTGACACAGGACCACCCCTTCAGCATCAATACTGACGAGTCGTTGCTGAATGAAGACGAAGCCGCTGAACTGGCCGATGAATTAAAGGCTCTGCTCAGACGTGGAGACACGCCGAAAGCCGATGCAGAGCAGATTCAGCGCATGGTGTCTGGTCTTGGCGATCATCGAGGATTGCTTCGACGTACCTTTGCAGAAAGTCTCGGCGTCGTAGGCAAGGCAGCGGTGCCAGCACTTTGCGTGGCCCTACACAAGCATTCCAGTGCCACGGTGAGGCGCGCCGCAGCAAAGACCCTCAAACTGGTGGGCGATCCAAGCACCTTGCCAAATCTCCTCGAGGCCCTTCTCAACGATCCAGACCCTGTCGTTCAGGGATCAGCGGCAGGAGCCATGGCGATTTTTGGAGCAGATGCAGTAGAGCTCCTGCTAGAGGTAATCATGAATCCCAACAGCACAGCAATGCAATGTGGATTCGCTAGCTGGGGGCTGGCCTTTGTGGGAGCTCAAGCACCTGATGCTCTTCGCAATGCAGCCCAATCCGAACATCCAGCAATTAGAGCGGCAGCCATCGCCGGACTGGGAGAGCAAATACAAGCCTTGGGTGATACGGATGCTCGAGAGCTTCTCCTAGGAGCTTTAGTTGACCCTGCCAGCGATGTGCGTGCTGAAGCCACCATATTGCTTGGCAAGCTACACGAACCATCCTGGGCACAGCCAATGTTATTGGCCAGGCTCGATGATTTACACCCTCAAGTCCGAAAGAATGCAGCCTTGTCTCTAATGAAACTGAAGGCAACGGAAACACTCAATGAACTGCTTGCAAGAAAGTCTGCAGAACAAGATGAAAGCGTCAATAGGATTTTGCAGCTCGCAATTAATCAGCTCTCTAACGAAGATCTAAAAAAACATAATAATGAAAGCTAGTCATTATTGAGCACTGGGCTTGCCTGCATTACGTTGCTCCAATGTATTAAGAGCATCAATCACACTCCCTAGCAACAAATCATCAATTAAATCGTCTGCCTGAAGCTCTTTCAAGCAAGCTTCAGCTGCAGGATCATCAACTTCGCCAAGAGCAGTTACTGCGATAGCAGCCAGCAAGATATTCTTACTTTTGCAACTCTGTAGCAGAAGTGGAAGCCCCTGCTTGCCGAGAAGAGATAGAAGCGGAACCACTGTAAGTGTCAACTCAGGGATATCATCCTGTAAAGCCAGTTCGACAACCTCCATGGCCTCTTTTGGGAAGGCTTCGCCAGGGAACTTAGCTGCCACTTGTACAAAAGCCTTGAGACAACTTGTGCGCACTATTCTATTCTCACTGGCATGAAATATCTGCGCCAAAGGTAGCAAGGAGCGTCTACCAAATACACCAAGGGCTTTTACAGATGCTCTTCTAAGTTCAATGTCCGTCTGCTCCAGATTCGCCAGCAGCCTAGGCATTGACTCCTCAGGCCAGTAGCGAGACATTTTCAAATAAGCTTCTTCTTTGATTTGTGGGTTTGGATGAGCAAAGTCATCAAATAAATCCTCAAGATCAGGCTTACAGTTTTCATCCTTGCTCATGTATGTAGGCTCAGCACATCTCAAGTCACTAGCGATAAGAGTAATTCAGAAGAGCTTGATGGAGATCTTCAAATCAAATGGATTCCTAATGCTTTTACAGACAAGGCCAACCAAGCTAAAACAAGCTGCACAGACCTTGAGAGATGGCCGCCTAAAGGCGTTGAGGCTCAGGAGAGAGCATTAATCAGGTAGTTAAGAAGGTCCTTAAACTCGTTGGCAGCTTGCTGATCCATATCACGAGGAACACATACACGCTCACGGATGTAGCTAAAGGCCTCGATGTAGGCAGAAGTAGGGATACCGAGTGTGCGAAACACTTCTCGAACCCCGGCAATACCCCACTCATCAAGAGGGCCAGTGCTACCTGCTATCAAGCAATAGTTAATTAGGCGCAAGTAATGGTTGATGTCTCTTGCACACTTGTCCCTAGTCGCAAGGTCATACTTACCATCGCTGTAAACAGCTTTAAGGGCATCAGCAGTCACATTGTCTATGCCAGCAGCCAGCTTCTCAGCAGCTTCCATGCGGGCAGCCGCACGATCAAAGGATTCCTTGACAGCTTTAAGGTCACTTATATCAGGGAAACGACCTGCTGCATCTGCTGCAGTGATCACTGTTGTGACAGCAGATTTCATCGTGTGATTCCTTATATGGAAGTGTGATAGTTAACTTAGAGAAGATT
The DNA here is from genome assembly GCA_003214855.1 of Prochlorococcus sp. AG-412-I05. Classification (GTDB taxonomy): domain Bacteria; phylum Cyanobacteriota; class Cyanobacteriia; order PCC-6307; family Cyanobiaceae; genus Prochlorococcus. The sequence goes on from QCLC01000009.1 coordinate 23,589, forward strand.
ACGAATGATTCAGCTCAGGGAGCTGATCACACGATCAAAATAGGAAGCAGCTTCTGCAGCAATGCCCTGGCAGTCAGAACCCTTACCAGAGATGCCCTGGAAAGCAGAGGGACCAGAATTTGTATCAGTAATGATAGCGACAGTAGCGGCCTTCATGATCTCAACAGCACGAACTGCGTTCTGAATAGGCACGCCCAGAGCGTCGTAGGTCTCTTTGAGACCATTGAGGCAACGATCATCTAGAACAGATGCATCCCCAGCCAAGAGGGCGTAACTGACATAGCGGAGGATGATCTCTCCATCGCGCAAGCAAGCAGCCATGCGGCGTGTGGGATAGCAGTTACCGCCAGGCTGGGTCATGCCTGTGTTCTCGCAAACCATGCCGCTCACTGCATCTGCTGCAATACAAGAAATGTGTTGCGAGATTGCATTAGTTGCATCGATTCGAATGTTGGCATCCGCAACGTGCTGACGAAGAGAAGCCAAATCAGCACTGCCGAGGCAAGCCCCTTTGGCATCAGCACCAACTACAGCGCGAGAGAATGCGTCAAGCATTGGCAAGCCGGACAGGACTGGGGGTTAGGGAGCTTCTGAACCATTAAGGGAAGACTCCAAAAGCTCGATGGACATTACCACTTGCAGATAAACCTCTTAATGCGGGTGACGCCTTAAGAAGCCTGAATTAAAGCGGCAAGACCTTTGCGCTTATGGGTTTTGCCCCCCTTGATTGGGATGAAGACGAAGGCAATCGTAAGCCTCTATACCGAAGCACAGCCAATCAGCAAGCAATCACGCAACGGTTCGTCACTGAAGCATCCTCGGAGCCAACACACACTGCTTGATCAAACTTTTGGGCTTCGCAACTCAACAGACTCCAAGCCAACCAGAGCAAAAGCAAGCCATGCAAGGCTTCATTGAGTTGGGTTGATCATTGTTCGCAAGGCTCGATGTTGACCTCCTCTAAAGGGGTTCTCTTGCTTGGAATGATGCTTGAATATTCAAGTGTAGGCTTAAAATGAGTGATTAAAACCAATGTCTGAAGCCACACGAGAAGAGCTACAGGAGACCATTGGTGATCTCAACGCCTATCGCAAGCGATTACGAAATGAAATTATCTCGATTGGGCAAAAGCTAAGGATGCCTCAAAAAAAGATCGACGCCTCATTAGCCGAACATACCGAATTGCAGCGAATCGACTTGATTCTCACTGATCTCGTCGCACAGCGTGATCTGAATTAATTCAGCCTCATTGCCGTTGCATCCTGTTCAAATGCGAATCCTTCTTTTAAGGTCTTATTGAAACTGCCATTTAGCCTCCTAGGGTCAATCAAGACATCCGACTTCAAGCACCTTGGCGGTAGCCCTTGCGAGCCAATTGAGAGAAGGCACGAAGGCCGCCCACACGATGGCCGAGAACACTGGTTTCGTGAGCTGTTTCCTTAAAGGTGTGGTTGATCAGTCCAGTTATCGCTTGCTGGTGGCTGATCTCTATTTCGTCTACTCCGCATTGGAAGCAGAAATCGGCAAGCTGCGTGAGCAAAAGCATCCGGTGGTGGCACCTGTTGGCTTCCCCGAGCTCAATCGCTGCGAGGCCTTAGAAGAAGATTTAATTTTTTATTTCGGCAGCGACTGGCGCAATCTGGCCAGGGCAACGCTGGCGGCTGAAGAGTATGTGGCCCGTATTCACAAGTTGGCTCAGGAGTCGCCTGAATTACTGGTGGCTCATCACTACACCCGCTATCTCGGGGACCTTTCAGGCGGTCAGATTCTCAAGACCATCGCCCAGAAGGCCATGAAGCTAGGGGGCAATGACGGCGTGCGTTTTTATATCTTTGATGACATTGAAGACACCAAATCGTTCAAGACTCTATACAGCGCCACCCTTGATAGCCTGCCAATCAATCAGCAGACCGCCGAGCGCATGGTCGAGGAGGCAAATATGGCCTTTCACTGCAATATGGCCATGTTCAAGGAGTTGGAAGGCAACCTAGTGGCTGCAATTGGGAAGGTCCTGTTTGGATTCCTCACGAGCCGCCAACGAGGCGGTAGCACTGAGGATGCAGTGGTCTAAGAAGAAAGCAAGAGGTTGACGGAGAATCAACGCCTTCAACTGGTCAACACTTTCAACCTGGCTGAGGATGAAATGCTTGCGATCACCAGTCCCTATAAGACCACTCTGGAGATCAAACAATCTGGGTATGTGATTGGCCTATTCATCTAACATGCCATGAAGCATCAATCCACTGATCTGGAGAAAATCTTCAACTCAGCCCAAAGAAGTGAGGGGTCACATTTAGATGTTTGACCCATTACTTGAGAAACTGCACTCCAGCATCCGAATACAAGGCGGAGAAACTGCAGCAGTTCCTGATGGTCTTAGGGAATGTCGAAACGAGAAAAAAAACAGCTTGATTCGCAGTTGGCTCTGGCAGGTACCAGGGTTCCGTCGCTGGAGGGTCTCGCGACTCGATGCAGGGGAAAGCCTTCAGGTCCTCAACTCAGTGGCCTATCCGAACTACAACATTGATCAGCCATTGATGGGATTGGACTTGTTGTGGTTTGGGAAGAGACAAAAGCTAGTAGCGATCCTTGACTTCCAACCCCTCATTCAAGATCAATCCTACCTAGAGCGCCACTTCCAGGGACTCAAAGCCCTCCAAAATCGTTTCCCTGAACTGAGTGGAGAGGAGACAATGCGATTGTTCGATCCCAATCAATACTTCTCCCCCTGGTTACTTTTCTGCAGAGGCGGCGCCGAAAAAGCCACCAACTCCTTACCTGCAGCATTCAACGCTTTCCTGCACTGTTATTGGGAGCTTCACCAACAAAACAGCGATAAGGCCTCCCTAATACCGGCGGCCGAAGTCAAACAACTACAGATCGCTTATGACATTTACAGCGCTGAGCGGGATCCAGCCCACGGCTTGTTTACGAGTCATTTCGGCAAGGCATGGTCTGATCGCTTCCTACACGAATTCCTGTTTCCTGCCAGCACTAAAGCGGATTCATCTCCGCCGGCAGACGCAGACTATGACCTACCTCGATGAAACCCTTACGCCTAAGCAGCCTTGATCCAGTCAGGATGCCCGAATGGCGATGGGCGCCGTTCCTCAGCCATGCCATCAACGCTTTAATACCTCTGAAGCCTGAGCCATACCCAGTAGCTCCAGAATTCCTGCATAGAGAAGGGAAAACAGGCTCCAAATCTCAACCCATCAAAGTGACAACATGCACCTGGGCTTGCAGAACCAAAAAGTTCAGACAGGTGCGAGCCGCGTGCGTGGAGGCCGGCAGTTCAGCCTCGGTCTTGAATTTCGTAATAAACCCTTATCACACCTTCGATCTTCCGTTCTTCGGTGCAGACTTAGTAACACTTCCAGCTGGGCACCTTTTAGCACTGGACTTACAGCCAGCAATCACAAGTGACGAACGCCATACCAAACAAGTCTGGGAACGACTTATGCCAATCTTTGAACAATGGAGAGTTCGCCTCCCTGAGGGAGGGCCGATACCAGAAGAAGCTAAACCTTACTTTTCACCAGGATTTCTCTGGACTCGCCTACACCTGGGCAGTGAAGGAAACCAGCTGATCGATGAAGTCATCATGCCTGCATTTAGAGACTATCTAAACCTTTACTTAGATCTTGTCGAAATAGCAGAGGAGGTCTCCCCTCAGCGTGCCTTCAAGCTGCTGGAAGGTCAGAAACGATACTTGAGCTACAGAGCAAAAAAGGATCCAGCGAGAGCCATGTTGGCCCGCTTCCATGGTCACCAATGGACCGAGTCTTATATCCATAACGTTCTTTTTGACCTCTAAGAGCGCTCTGATCAAGACCCTACAAAATCTCAGATGAACTCATTGGACAACGAGATTCTTTTGTGCATTGTTGACTTCAACTCAACAATCATGAGCTAAGCCAAGCCATCAATAGACTTAAAGACCCTTGCAAGTGCAATCAAAGATGCCTCAGTGGTATGCAAAGCGATTCACGCTCATCCCGCAACGCTTGGAGTCTGAATGAATCATCGGCTGCTGTTCGTTTGCCTCGGCAACATCTGTCGCTCCCCCGCTGCAGAAGGGGTTTTCCTGCATCAACTAAAAAGCCAAGGCATGGAGAAGCACTTCGTGGTGGATTCCGCCGGCACCGGTGGATGGCACGTTGGCAGGCCAGCGGATTCGCGCATGCGTAGCGCTGCCCAGCAGCGAGGGATCCTTCTACCCAGCCGAGCGCGACAGATCACCCTGGAGGATCTGCAGACTTTTGATCTAATCCTCACCATGGACGCAGATAATTTTGCGTCTGTTCAGAGCCTGGCCACTGAAGTCGGCCCTATGGCAACTGCCAAGATCGAGCCCATCCTCAGCTATGCCACCAAAACATCACTTGAAGAGGTCCCAGACCCTTATTACGGAGGAGATGCAGGCTTCGAGAAAGTTCTCGATCTGCTTGAAGACGCCTGTGAAGGCCTACTGATTGCACTCAGCTCCCAGGTGTAGGCCAAACCTCCTCGGGGACCTGCACGCGAAACAGATCGATCAAAGTCTCAATCACCTCCTCAATCGACATGCCGTCACTAATTACCTCAGTGGCATCTTCAGCTTGCCGCAAAGGAGCAACCTCGCGGGTGCTATCCATTCGATCACGTTCCTCGATTTGTGTTTCCAACTCAGCCAGATCAGGAACAGGGAAACCACGATTGTTCAGATCCAGAGCGCGACGCCTGGCCCGTTCGGCAGAGCTCGCGGTAAGGAACACCTTCAACTCGGCATCTGGGAAAACGGCCGTACCAATGTCCCGTCCTTCAGCAACCAAACCTCCTCGTAAACCCATCCTCTGTTGCTGAGCCGTCAAAGCCTTACGAACACAGCCTTGAGCAGCAACCACTGAAACCGAGGACGTCACTTCCGGCGATCTGATCGCCTCTGTTACGTCGTGACCATTGATCCGAACCGTCTGTGCTCCTGATTGAGATGACTCAAGCTCAAGCTCAAGATTCTCAAGAATGGCTTTGACTGCCACAGGGTCGTGCGCATCAACATCATGTTGCTGGATCAACCAAGTAACAGCCCGATACATGGCCCCCGTATCGAGGTAGAGCAGGCCAAGCCGTTCAGCAAAGGCTCGTGTCACGGTGCTTTTACCAGCACCGGCAGGCCCATCTATAGCAACGATTGGCTGACGAGACATCAGAAAAGTGTGATCGATGAGACGAGTCTCCCCGCAACGCACGGCCGCCGCCAAAAGGCAAAGCTTGCGGCCAGCATGCAAAGGCTGCAGGTTAAAGGCATCTACCGTTTCTACATACTCAACCTCCAAACCAAGTTGCTCCCATGCGGACCGGAGCTCATCAAGATCAACGGCTCGTCCATCCTGAGACTGCCTAGCAGCTCGAGCAAGTAGCTGAGGCAAGGCCAACGCCTGCTGGCGCTGTTGAGTCCTGAGGTAACGATTACGTGAACTACAAGCCAGGCCATCGTCATCCCGCACCGTGGCGACCCCATGCACCCTCACCGGCAAACCCAACTGGGCAACCAAATGGCGCAGGATCACCAATTGCTGCCAATCCTTTTCGCCAAGCACAAGCAGCTCTGGCCGGACTAGAGCCAAGAGGCGAGCCACCACCGTGACCACACCATCAAAGTGACCGGGCCTAGTGGCCCCACACAAATTTGCCTGAAGATGAGAAGGAACCTGAATCCTGAACTGGGAAGAAGCCCCCCCAGGGAAAACCTGATCAACTGAAGGAGCCCAGAGTGCAGAAGCACCTGATCTTGATGCCAGCTCACAGTCGGCATCAAGATCACGAGGGTAACTATCGAAATCCTCAGCAGGGCCAAACTGCAAAGGATTCACGAAAACACTCACCAACACAGCGGCTGGTTGAAGGCTGCCAAATCCTTGAACTGACTTGATCAGCTGACCATGACCGCGGTGCAAAGCGCCCATGGTGGGTACGAAATGAACCGAAGACTGCTGATGCTTACGCCATCGATGCAACTCAGCCGTTGAACTGAGAACAGAAAAACTCAGCGCAGCACCTCAAGACGCACTTGGGCAATACCACTTGATATCAAACCAAGCTCATGGGCAGCACCATGAGCAAGATCAATGACGCGATGAGCGATAAAAGGACCGCGATCGTTGATTGTCACAACAGCAGAACGATCATTCCAAAGGTTGGTCACCCTTACCTTGGTACCAAAAGGCAAGCTGCGATGAGCAGCTGTCATTGTGCCTGGCCTGAAAACTTCACCACTGGCAGTTCGGTTTCCGAAGAAGCCAGGGCCGTACCAGCTAGCTTCACCAGTGCTCACTTGAACAACACTGGGAGTTGGCTTAACAGGTCGGTTGAGCCTGGCAACTGGAACGATTGGTAACGCTGGTGGTGTATCAACAACTGAATCAACAGTCAAACCAGTAGCGACATCAGCACTGCCTTTATCTGAGCTGCCTTGATTGGCAGACAAAGGAGTCGCAAGAAGCGAAATTCGTTCAAGCAGGGCTTTCTTTACCTGTTCCCTGGTGACCTTTTTGTCGAGGTCAAGATCAAGGGCAAAGGCTGGTAACAGTGCAGCACTGCTTGAGCAAACACCAGCAAGAACAAGAAGCGAAACGGAAAATTTCATGACTAGGAGACGAAACTTGAATGAGGAGAAAAAATCATCCCCAGCAGGAATACGTCCTTCAACCAATCAAAGTTCCCCAAACCGTACGAATTACATCCTCTCTTTAGGAGAACTCGAACAGCACCTCCTCGCCAGATTGATGCAACTTTAACCAGCTAAATAACAGATCCTCACTGGACTTGCCAGCGCAAGAGCAATGCCACCCTGATCAGTCGCACTAATGCCATCTAGAGGCCCCGCTAATGCAAGACAGGACAATCAAGGCATTGGCTGAATGGAGGGCGGCAGAGGAGGATCTGGAGAGGGCCAGTCGAAACCATGGACTACAAGACCGCGGGCGTTGACGTCCAAGCAGGTAGGGCATTCATCGAGCGGATCAGATCTAGCGTCGAAGCCACCCGCCGCCCAGAGGTCATCGGGGGGCTGGGAGGGTTTGGAGGATTGATACGCCTCCCCACAGGGCTAAACAAGCCTCTGCTTGTAGCAGGAACTGATGGGGTCGGCACCAAGCTCGAACTAGCTCAGCAACATCAAGCCCACTACGGAGTAGGGCTCGACCTGGTTGGAATGTGTGTCAACGATGTCATCACCAGTGGCGCTGAACCCCTCTTTTTCCTCGACTACATCGCCACCGGAGCCCTCAGTCCAGAGGCCATGGCACAAGTTGTGGAGGGAATTGCAGAGGGATGTCTCCGCAGCGGCTGCGCCCTCCTAGGAGGAGAAACCGCCGAGATGCCTGGGTTTTACGACCCAGGTTGCTACGACCTAGCCGGCTTTTGCGTAGCAGTGGTAGAAGAAGACGAGATGATTGACGGTCGCAAGATCAAGCCTGGAAATCAGATTATCGGTGTGGCCAGCAGTGGTGTTCATAGCAACGGGTTCAGCTTGGTGCGCAAAGTGCTCGCCCTTACTGAGGCCAATAAGAACACTCGCTTCGGATGCGACAACAAACCTCTAATCGAGACCCTGCTAACCCCTACCACCCTTTACGGCCAGCTGGTAAAAAACCTCCTAGAAGCAAAAGTTCCACTCCACGGCATGGCACATATCACCGGTGGAGGCCTGCCAGAGAATCTTCCCCGATGTTGTCCAAAAGACTTGGTTGCCGTCATAGATCCAAGCAGCTGGACCAGACCAGAACTTTTTCAATGGCTCCAAGATGCTGGCCAGATTCCAGAGCATGACCTCTGGCACACATTCAATCTTGGAGTGGGTTTCTGCCTAGTGGTCGCAGAAGAAGCAGTCAGTGATGTCCTGCAGGTTTGCAACGAACAAGCTCTTCAAGCTTGGCCTATTGGTCAAGTCGAAACTGCCTCTGCCTCAACCGGGGAGAGATTACGAGGGCTACCCAGCTAAAGCATTGCATCGCAAGGGCTCTTGAGTCGCAAGATCTCTCTGACTAATTACATCGAACTTGTACGAGCCTATTCTCGAGCCGATCTTCAGGCACGTCCTCAAGTAATATTTACCTATGCAAGCCGAGAGAATAATTCGTCGTCAGATCTAACTTAAATCCAATGCCCTTTGATAGCCCCCAGCGCATAACTCGTCGCCGTAGCTCAGCCGGACCTGTACCTCCACGACGGCAAATTAATAGTGATTACGACGATCGCAACGCCCCTCACCGTCAAGGTCAGGGTCCGAGGCCAACCTTTTTAGCCCTGAGGGACCACGGCAAGGTTTATGTGGCAGACCTCCCGAATCTCTCTGACGGGCAACTGGTACACATCTGCAAAGAAGCTGAGGAAGTTCTTGAAAGCCTGGAGCGTCGCATCAGCGATCTCGAACGCGAAGCACACAACGGTTTCGGTGATAGCGACACCTTCATCAAGGCATCCACCAAACGAGACGTGACTCGTCGCTTCATCCGAGCCATCCAAGGTGAGCAAGAACATCGCCTCAGCAATCCAGCCCTACGCAGGGCGGCCGCTGAATCTCTGCCTCGCACTTTCCTAGAGATCTCACGCCACCGCTTGCCTGGAGCAACTTTTGATTCACTGCTTCAAGAAGCTTTGGCAGCCTGCGAACTGAAGGAACTGGACTCAGACATTGCTCCAGAGGCACCCGTCAAGGTGGTCCCCATCCGCTCTACTGCAACCACTCTTCCGGTCGTGGTGACACCTGATCCAAATCTTCCCAGCTCAACCAGCGCCTAATAGGGGTTCATTACTCCCAATTGATTGCCGTACCCTGTCTAAGTACTGCCAATCGAGCCAATCGAAAGACTCTAGACATTGCAACGTCAAGGTTGAGATTCTTGGGCCCACTCCTGTTTCACCAGCGCCCCACATCTGAAGGGGCATGATCACAAAATCGAATCAGATCGCCATCCTCGCGACCATGACGAGAACCGGCAAATCATCCGATCCATTTCACTCCAGAAAACCTCTAAGGGGAAAGGAGGAAAAAGCGATTGATACCCCAGAGGAAGGGGATGTCCTTTGCAACCACTGTCGGCGAACCGCAATCAATGGCATACGTTGTCAGGGAATGTGTGTCGCTGATAGCGACTATTAACTAGATGCGCACTCCGCTTGTTCCCCTCTTGCTGATCAGCCTGTCCATGGTTGCTGGAACAAGTTCAATCGCCGATCCACGCCAAGCTATTGGTCGCTTTGAAACGATTGCCAGCAAATGTCAATACAGATTGGGGAGCGGCTCTCTGCAAAATTGCCATGTTGTTCAGATGGATCGAAAGACAGCAACAGTGACCGGGGTACGCTTCATCGGCCGAGGCCTAGTACACGGGTCCAGCCGTCATCTCACCTTTGTCGCCAACGCACCTGATGAGAGCATCCCATTAAGCTGTTTATCAGGCAGCTGCAGCCTGAACAAGAAAAGATGGACAGCCACGGTGAGCAGCGTGGCAGAAAGCAAGTTTGATGGGCGAGGGGTTGCAGAAGGACTGCCTCAAGCCTGGCCAGTAAAGGGTGATTGTGAACTCTCTTTGAAAAAACTCCGCTGCAGGGCACGGGCCATGAGTGGAGAGATCCTTACCGGAGAAGCCCAACTGTAAGAGACCAGCAAAAGCGAGCAACTTCAAGGCGAAGATCCATATAACTGGCTAGCGAACCTACCTGCAAGCTTGTCATTCCTGCGCACCACAAGAAGACCCAGGGCCAAATCCAGCTCGTTGTAGCTTTAGTGAACGGAAAGGTTTGCCCCTTTAGCAGTCAGAGAAAAGCAATGATCCTTTCTAAGCCGTAAAGAAAGCGCTTAAGATAGCTCAGCAGAAGCGGCAGAACCTCAGCGAGCAGAAGGGCACTAGACCTCTAGAACGGGTTAATTCAATCTGCACGAATCTTGAATTAACAACTTCATTTACAAGAGAAGGTGAGACAAGAGCATCCATGCAGTTTGGCAAAGTGAAGACTTCGAAAACTTCAAGATTGATCCGCCAAAAGTGAACCAACCTTACTCCCAAATTGCATTATGTAGACAGCAAGAACCTAATCTAGCGACATGACTCTTTCACCCACTTAGCAGCGATTTCATCGCCCAATGCAGATGCCTCTCTCCAATCAGCACAAGCACCTGTTAGGTTGCCATCATTCTCTTTTGAAATTCCACGATTGAGGTAAGCAACCGCAAGTTGAGAATCAATCTCTAACGCCTTATTGTAATCAGCCATTGCCGCTCGATTGTCACCTGATTTCCTATTTGCAACACCGCGATTGTTGTATGCAACAGCATGCCTGGCGTCAATTTCCAAAGCCTTGCTGTAATCATCAATCGCACCTTTATAATCCTCTAGTTCATCCTTCGCATTACCACGATTATAATATGCAAGAGCATAATGAGGGTCAATGATTAATGCCTTGCTAAAATCTTCGATTGATCCTTGATAATCACCAATCCCATATTTAGCATTGCCGCTTTTAATATAAGCATTTGCATCATTCTCTTCCCCCTCGCTTCTTGTTGAGACCGCCACCCCGGCAACTCCCACAACAGCCGCAGAAACAATCACCAGTGGTTTTCCTACCCGAAAGAACGACAAGCCAACAGCAGTGACAGCAGCTGTGGCAACACCTACGGCAATGGCAGCAGTACGGCGTGGCATCAAGGTCATTCTCCTATTGACTCAGCCTAAACAAAAAATGCCCCCCTCCCAAGAGGGAAGCAGTTTTTTGGCATCAAGATTAAAAAGGACACCCTCAACCGACCTCCTTAAACCCGAGACTAATTTTTGGGCATCTACGACCTCAGACTGACAAGCAATTTAAAGCCGGGCGAAATCCAAGCTTCAGCAAACAAAGCAACCCCTCCCTCAGGTGCCTCCATTGCAGAAACGAACTGCTGCAGAAACGCTCATACCGCTGTTCCTTGTCTCTTCAATACAGGCATTAAAAAACTTTGCTTCCTGCTTAAGCGGATAAAACTTGATCGCAATTGCCAAAAGAGCAAATGCTGCTATCCACCTTGCGGCTAAACCTCCAGCCCCAAATGCATACCAAAGGATCCGCCTACTACCAGAGGAGCTCGCGCATTTCTTGGACTTCTTGGATTTCTTGCCCTTGCCGTTGTCCTTTGCCATTGAATCAGTGATGATTAAACAAACACTAGGCTGTTCGAGCTCAAAGCAGCTTTAGGTCTTCCAAAAGAGCGCCAGGATGGCAGAGCAAGCCCAAATCAATAGCCCAAGCAGCACTTCAGTCAATCCACAACAGCGTTGAATTTGCCTGCTTAAATTGGATTGCTTTCTCCAGACTGATCAGGTGTAAGTGGGCAGCTCACCAATCCCAACGAAAACCCAGGAAGGTCCTGATGCTTTGCAGGAATAAACAAAGATCCTGGATCGAGCTCTACCCCCTTCAGATCACCATGCAATCAAAGACACACCTGCAAGCAAGAGTGTTGTAACTACAAAACCAAGACTAAAGACAATTGCCCGTATTCCTGTATTCCAATAAATAGACATGGTTAGCAACTCATCTCCTTCCTTTAAAGATTGATCTAGCGATGAGCCCAGCTGAAAAGACACATAATCATTGATCCATACCTGTGTTGCTGATCGATAGGGTGATTCGGTTGTCACAAAATCGACAACCTCTATGACTCTCTCTTTAATTGTCGCTCGTGTCACTTATACAACCGCCCTTGCAATCAAGGTGATAGCAGCAAACAGAACTGCTGAAACGACGAATCCAACCGCAAAAATACCTGCAACTATGCCTGTATTCAAATAAACGGAGACAGTCGCTAACTCCTGTCCTTTTTTTTCTGCCACTGATTTTTTCTCTGCCACTGGATGAAGCTGAAGGAATCAATATCCTATAGCCCCACCTCTTTGGATTACTTGTGACCTGCTCTGCAGAACCTTTGCTTGAGGACGGCAGTACTAGCAAGGTCTGTTCTGGCTCATCAAGAGATCATCAACCTCCACCTCTATGTCGAATACCCGCATATGGCAACAATCGCCCCATCCGCCAATGTGCTGACCCTCCAAAGAGCAAGCAGGCCCGCAAAAGAAGAAACGACAATCCACTGGCCAAGTGCTTGTACCTCAATGATCATGACCACCTCATTGGTGACAAGAGAACTCAACCCTCGTCGAAGGCTGTCTCTTGCACCACAACAGGTTCTCCCCCCCATAAAGATAAAGAGCCTTAGGGTCAAGCCTGAAATAGCGCACCGCATCGGATGCCCTCAAGTAGAGGCCTCATTGTCTGAGTATCTGCGTCATAGGACTCCTAAATCAATCCTGAGCATTCGGAATCAAAGCATCAGCAGGTAAAGCCGATCCCTTTGATTGACATTCAAGCGCTTAGGCAAAGACCCCAGCAAGCACTTCATGTCAGAGCGCCGATCATCAAGCTGAGGCATTAAATGAAGCAGAGTGCTGTCTTAACTTTCACGAGGCCATCAGCACTAGGGTGAAAGAAGTGGGCAGACCACAACTGCAAATTGCTTTGGCAGCAATCGATGAAGGCAATGAATTGGTAGTTGTGAAGTTGAACCGCCTAGAAAGAAACCAAGTGGAGGCGATTGCAAGGCTCCACGGCCTTCAGAAGAAAGGCATCTATATCAGAACACCGGATGGTCTGCTCAGCACAAGAGCAATCAGTAAATTAACGCCAGTCCTTCTGGGACTTCTTTCTGGTCTTGCTGAAGTAGAGCATTCGCTGACCCGAGAAAACATACTTGAGCAGATTCAGCACCGCTTGAAAACAGGAGGAAAATTTGGAGGATGATCCAAGAGAAATGCTGCAAAGGAGAGTTTGGTGCTGAGGTTGAGGGATGAGGGTTGCTCTTGTCGATCTATTAGAAAACAAATAGGTCTTGCACTCTTAACAATCCTCAGGATTATCATGAGAAAGGAAGCATTAGCCGCATGAGCCTGATCGAAGCACACAAGAGATCTATTGAACGTGAAAAGAAGAAGCTTGGTTTGTCTGACTATGGGTTGCTCTGGATTTCCTTCCTCAGAGGAGCATTTGTCGCCCTGATCATTGAGAGGCTAATCGTCCATTAATGAAAACAGTCTTACTTGGCCTCATCGTTGCCCTTCTCTGGTCTTCGCCTCAAGCAAGAACCACGACAGCCAATGGTCTCAGGATGGCGGCAAACTGGTTGGATCCAAAGGAGGAACCAACAAAAAACCCCAAACACATAAAAATCCCCAACCCTTTATATGTTGAGCAAGAATAAAAATAGAGCTCATTTCTAATTAAGAGATCAAAACTATTCAATGGCCTCTATAATTAGAGAGATCAACAAACTTCTAAAAAGGCGGCAGAGCAAAGAGCAACAACCTCCTCCTACGCTGTTGAAATGAGAATTGTGCTTCAACTGTTTTCATATTTTCACTTATTTCCTGCCCATTGAGTAAATAAGTTCATGAGCGATGTTAGCTTAAGCAAAGCTCGTTTATTGCCCTCATATGAAAGACGCTAATGAGCAAGTTTTAAGCGAAAAGAGCAAAGAGGTATGGCGAGATCATGTTCTTCAAGAAATAGTTAATTTTCTTGGGTCCCGCAAGGAGGAAATTTATGAGAACTATGCCAAACAGAGCAAAGGAAGACTCTCCAAAGAAGTCATTGAGGATGAAGGCTTGATGGACTTTGAACTCGCGATCACTTTCCTACGAGACAAGAAAAAATGGTTTGGACTTGGCTCCGGTTTCTTCAAGGCTAATCTCATTCGTTAAGTTAATGGAATCGTGACAACGTTGGTTGAGAAGTAGCCCAACTCCCCTTCCACTCCCCTTCCGCTTTTGCAGAGAACTAAGACGAAAACACGCCTGTTACTGCAACTTGTTTGGAGGACATTGTCGAAGGCGGCACCCAGATTCGAACTGGGGATAAAGGATTTGCAATCCTCTGCCTTACCACTTGGCCATGCCGCCGCCAGGGAGACTCAATTCCCTGCAGCGGATCGTATCAGCCACTCTGCTAGCTCTCTGCTCGTGATTTGCAACGGGCATGGCGAGGATCTGATTGCACTACGGGTCTTGGAGGCACTACATCGCAAATGTCCGAATCTGCCCATTGAAGTGCTTCCCCTCGTAGGGGTAGGACAAGCTTTTGAACATGCCTTAGCCGCTGGATGGCTTAAGCGCCTGGGCCCTTCAGCGCCCTTGCCAAGTGGTGGCTTCAGCAATCAAAGCTTGCGGGGCCTGATTGCTGATCTTGCCGCCGGACTCACTCTGCTCAGCTGGCGACAGTGGCGATGTGTGCGCCGCTCAGCCAAAGCTGGCAAAGCCATTCTGGCAGTAGGAGACCTGTTGCCCCTGCTAATGGCATGGAGCAGTGGTGGAACCTATGGCTTCATCGGCACACCGAAAAGTGATTACACCTGGAGAAGTGGACCAGGTCGGGCCTTGAGCGACCACTACCACCGCCTCAAAGGCAGTGAATGGGATCCCTGGGAATGGGCCCTAATGCGATCTTCGCGATGCCGAATGGTTGCCGTTCGTGATCATCTCACCGCCAGAGGACTACGACGCCACGGGGTAGCCGCAAAGGCGCCTGGGAACCCAATGATGGATGGATTCAAGGTCGAATCAATTCCTGCCGCCCTCAACCGATGCCGGCGACTGTTATTGCTCTGTGGAAGTCGAATGCCCGAAGCAGGCACGAATTTCAAGCGACTCCTTGAAGGCCTAGGCCAACTCGATAGCGATTTACCGCTAGCAGTACTTGTAGCCTTTGGCTCCCAACCCAGCCTCAACGAGCTCGAAGCGATTCTCAGAAGCGATGGATACCTACCATCCATCCCCCCCATCGCCACCTTGGGAGCCAAGGCCTGCTGGGTCAAAGGTACACAGCTCGTGTTACTCGGGCCTGGTCAATTCAGCCGCTGGGCGGCCTGGACCGAAGCGGGCCTTGTCACCGCTGGAACCGCCACAGAACAACTGGTAGGTCTAGGCATTCCGGCTTTATCCATGCCTGGCCCAGGACCACAATTCAAACGACAATTCGCCATGCGGCAAAGTCGCCTCTTGGGAGGAGCCGTACTGCCCTGTCAAAGCAAAGAAGAACTGGCAGACAGACTGCAGAGACTGTTAAAAGACGACTCCCTGCGACAGCGATTAGGCAGGATTGGCAACAGACGAATGGGAACAGCTGGCGGCAGTGTTGCACTCTCAGCACTGATCTCACAGCTTTTATTAGGGCATACGAGAGCACCTAGGCAACGCTCTGTTTGACACGCCATAGCGGATACTGAACGCTTGCAGCACCACTGCCATGGCGGCCATGCAGGACCATGCCTTAGTGAAAATCTGCTCCGAACTGGCCAGCTGCCTCAGCATTAGCCTTGCCTCGGCCAGAAGGAAGGTTGAACTGACAGCAAGTCGAGAGGAAGTTAGGGATCTTGAAGGCCGCAAGGCCATTGCCGAACGTCTACTTGAGGAGGCTCGCTCAGGCCCAACAGAAGGAGAAAACACCTCAGGCTCCCAGCTCGACCGACTTCTAGAAGCTGTGGCCAGTGAAGAGAACTTCATGGTTGAGGACTAAAGCCCACGACACTCGTCAATGTTCAAAGATCTGGGTAAATCGCAAACGATCCAGTTCCGCGATCACAGGAATGCAGCTGAAACAACGCTGAGCAATCTCCCAGCGCCCCTCACGTCTCAACATCATTTCTAGACGGTGCCTAGCCGGAAGCAAATATCGAGCATCGTTGGCGGCATAGGCCAACTGAACATCGCTGAGTTCCTCAACCCTTCCCCAATCACTGCTCTGGGCCTGCTTATCCAATTCAACTCCAACCAACTCCATCACCACCTCCTTCAACCCATGGCGAGGGCTATAGGTTCGTGCAAGGCGACTGGCCACCTTCGTACAGAAAATGGGCAAAACGGAGATGCCCAATCCGCTAGCAAGTGCGGCCACATCAAAGCGAGCAAAGTGGAACACCTTTTCAACAGAAGGGGCCTCCATTAGCTTCTGCAAGCGAGGGGCAGAGGTCTGACCCAAACCAATCCGCACGCATGCCACATTGTCGGCAGGGTCACAAATCTGCACGAGACAGAGGCGGTCACGGCCATGAATCAGTCCCATGGC
The DNA here is from genome assembly GCA_003214855.1 of Prochlorococcus sp. AG-412-I05. Lineage (GTDB taxonomy): Bacteria > Cyanobacteriota > Cyanobacteriia > PCC-6307 > Cyanobiaceae > Prochlorococcus. Next base: position 39,726 of record QCLC01000009.1, read on the forward strand.
CTCAGTGTCTACCGCAATGGCAGATGCTCTGAGATATCGATTCGCCCAGTCTGAGTCGAGATCCCCATCGAAAACGACAAAGCTTGCAGGAGCTTGAGAAAAGTCGCCCATTAAGCAAATGGCGCAGGGCCAGGACAGATCCTCACCACTCTGAAGGGCCACAACGCCGGCTTGCTCATTTTGCTGATTTGAAAACGATGACGAGACTGGGTTGACTCAGGGATGGTCACTCGCTCGCCTTCAGCATCCGACGCATGCCCTCGCTGAACTGTCTGGCGATATCAAGCAAGATTTTTTCAACCACCGCCACATTTTCTCGATCTGGGAGCAACCCTCTACAGGTTGCTGATCTACTTGCTCAAGACAGTCAACTATCAAGCAAGAATCTTGCATCAACTAGCGCTGAGGCAGCCACGCCATCGGCTTTCGAAAGGCATGCTGCAAAAGCCCCGAATTTTCTAAAGAACTAAGCCTCATACAGCACCACCCAGCAACGCTGCCCAAAACCTGAACCGACCCAATCGCATGCTTCAGCACCTCGCTTCAGCAAAGGCTGATGCAAAGCGACTGATAGAGCCCTGCCATGGCATCGTAAAGACCTAGAACAGATGGGTACATCAGCACCCATGCACGAACGCGATGCCGGCGGTCTTCTCCTCGACCCTGCTACTCACAGTGTTACTGGCCATCGGCCTGGTGTTCTTTCTGCGGGCAGCAAGTAAAGACCGAACCACGGTTGTAGATGTTCACTCACCGCGTCCCCCACTAGAGGTCCTCAATGGAATGATCCACTGGCTGGAGGAACGAGGCTGGAAGCAAGATAGTGGCGATGCTGATAGACAACTCCTTCGCTTCAGTGGAAGCGTTGCCTCCAGCCAATCGCTGGCAATCCTGTTATCCCTATACGCTGCAGTTGGTTCAGGCTGCCTTGGACTGGTTGTCCGCCAGCTTTATCCCCTACTGGATTGGTGGCCACTTCTGCTTATTGGTCTGGGCCCACTCGCAGGATTGATCTACAGCAATCGCGCCAACCGTATTGAAGCCGTTGAACTTCGCTTGCTCAGCGCCAGCGACGACGAAGGCAGCACCCTGCGGCTGAGGGCCCATCGCGACGAACTGATTGCCATGGAATTGGAACTCTCCCAGCCCCTTGAGCTGGCTAGCGATGGCTCTCTTCTATCCTCTCCAATCTGAGTGATTTCAAATCTCAGCGGGAAAGGCAGAAGCCTATTGATTCTGAGCACAGCTTTCAGCTTGGGGATCAACTTGCCTGGCCCGGCCACTGCCGCAGAAGCACCATCTCCGCCACCTCTTGAATCTCCTTCAAGAACAGCAGAGTCTCAATCACCGATTACAGAGCTAAACACCGGTCCCCGCACGCGCTTAAGGGGCAATTGGGTCGGTCGCCAACCGGTGTCTCCATCTTTAAAGATTGTTGTCATGGCAGGACATGCAGACTCGCAAGGGATGCATGGCTCAGGAACCCCAGGTGCTGCAGTTGATCAAAGGGGAGAAGCACCGATGGATCCCCGCATGCGGGATGAACTCTTTTGGAACCGGAAAGTACGCGATGCAGTCGTTGCTCTCAGCAAGCAAAAAGGGCTCAATATCATCGGCTACGACCCAGGAGCACTCTCAATTGCTAAAGCGAGCGATCCACGTACCAACTGGTCAGTAGCCCGCCGCCTTTCCAGGCAAGGCGACTACATCCTAGAGATTCACTTCGATGCATACAGCCCACACGGATATGGATCTGGACTGATCCCGGCCCTCAATCGCAACCTCAACCGAGTGGATGAAAGTCTTGCTCAGAGCTTCGGTCGATTTCCCAGACTCTTTCGGGGAGGCCTTGGTGGACCACGACGAGGGATCAGCATCCTTGAGATCGGAATGCTGGAAGGGATTCTGGAGGCCAATCTCCGCAACCCCAAAACCAGAGAAGCAACCATTCAAGCCATCGCCCTTCAAGTCAGCGATGCTTTGATGCTGGGAGTACGTGGGAAGACGTCTTCTAATCCACCGCCTGGTGTGGTCGACAACGCTCCTCCAACGTCGAATCCTCAAACCAATTCTGAGGTCGAGTAAACAAATCAGTGAGCAAAGCCTCCCTTGAATCAGCTGGTGCGGCATATCCATACTCCCAACGAGCCAGTGGTGGCAAAGACATCAAGATCGACTCCGTTCGGCCATTGGTTTGCAATCCAAAAATCGTGCCCCGATCCCAGACCAGATTGAACTCCGCATATCGCCCACGGCGATACAACTGGAATTGACGTTCTCGATCGCCATAGGCCTGCTCCTGACGTTTCTCCACAATCGGCACATAAGCCGGCAAGAAAGCCTTCCCACAAGCCTTGGCCAGCTCAAATAACTGTTCCCAGCTCTTCGGATGAGGCCCTAACTCCCGTGAGACCTGTGCAGCTGGGCCCTCAGGGTTTTGACCTTTGTAAAGCACTCCAGATCCATCCTGGTAGTCGTAAAAAATTCCACCTACACCACGGGTCTCTCCACGGTGCTTCAAATAGAAATATTCGTCACACCAAGGTTTAAAGACCCTGTGGAGCTCAGGTCCAACCGTATCGCAAGCCTGCTTGTGAACGCGATGAAAATGGCGGGCATCTTCCAGGTAGGGATAAAACGGCGTAAGGTCAGCGCCACCGCCAAACCACCAGACCGGACCCGCCTCGAAATAGCGATAATTCAGGTGGATCGTAGGCACATAGGGATTGCGCGGGTGTAGCACCATCGAAGTGCCGGTAGCGAACCAAGGATGTCCCTTTGCCTCAGGTCGCTGATTCAGGATCGACGGAGGCAACTCCTCGCCGTGCACCTCAGAGAAATTAACGCCGCCCTGTTCAAAAACTCTGCCCTCACGCATCACTTTGGATCGCCCACCACCCCCTTCAGGCCGCTCCCAACTGTCAGTCCTAAAAGATTGGCCACCATCCAGACTCTCCAGTTCATTACAGATCTCATCTTGCAATCCGAGTACCAACTCGCGTGCACGTTCGCGGGAGTGAGGAGGAGGAGGACCTTGGCCAACATTCTCAGAAGCACCCATAAGCTTGCCAATCAAAGTAGGAACAATACAGACAACAGTAATAGAATTGCGTTGTATTTTGCGCCAGAACAGCTCTGTTTTTATGTCTTTTCAGATATCGCCCTTGAGAACTATCACGAGAGTCCACACATAAGATCCTCTCACCTGAATGAAAGGCATGGCCACGGCCGAGCAGGCACAGAATGCCCTTGATCAAGTCAAGGATTCAGGCAGCGGCCGCTCGGCTATTGAGATGGGCTGGATTGACCAGGTCCGTGTCATTCCTCCTCGCGCCGTCATCCGCCTCACCTTGCCGGGATTTGCCCAAAGCCAAAGGGATCGATTAGCACAAGAAGCTCGACAAGTACTCCTTGAACTCAACGGAATCAGTGAGGTACAAATTGAGCTTGGAGAAGCTGCCAGCCAAGGGCCTATAGGCCAAGCCGGCCATGGACAATCTGCTGAGCCTCAGGCCATCCAAGGGGTTCGACAGGTCATTGCCGTAAGCAGTGGCAAGGGAGGTGTTGGCAAAAGCACCGTGGCGGTCAATCTGGCCTGCGCACTAGCCCAAGAGGGCCTAAGCGTGGGACTGCTCGATGCCGATATTTATGGGCCAAATACTCCAACCATGCTTGGAGTCGCTGATCGCACGCCTGAGGTCAGCGGCAACGGTGCTGAGCAATGCATCATCCCGATCGAAAGTCATGGGGTAGCCATGGTGTCGATGGGTCTACTCATCGAGGAAAACCAACCAGTGATCTGGCGCGGCCCGATGCTGAACGGGATTATCCGCCAGTTCCTCTATCAGGCCTACTGGGGGGAGCGGGATGTTTTGGTGGTCGATCTACCTCCAGGCACTGGCGATGCACAGTTGTCACTAGCGCAGGCAGTTCCCATTGCGGGGGTGGTAATTGTCACCACCCCCCAGAAAGTTTCACTGCAGGATGCTCGCCGAGGGCTGGCAATGTTCAAGCAAATGGGCGTCAACGTGCTCGGCGTGGTCGAAAACATGACCGCCTTCGTACCCCCCGATCAACCAGAGCGTCGTTACGCCCTATTCGGCTCTGGAGGGGGAGAACAGCTGGCGCTAGAAAATAATGTCCCTCTGCTAGCACAGATCCCTATGGAAATGCCTGTGCAAGAGGGGGGTAATGAAGGTAGCCCCATCGTTCATAGCCGACCCAAATCAGTGAGTGCCAAAGCCTTCAAGCAATTAGCCAAACAAGTTCTGGATTGCGCCTCCCAGGCCAGCTGACCATGCTTTCAAGCCAGAGGCGGCAACGCAATGGTGGCAAGTCCTTCCGTTCTAAGGGGGATCTACGCAGATGGTGGAAAGAACTGGATCTAGTGCTCTGGGGGGTGCCAGTGGCCATGGTGATCCTTGCGGGCGTTCTAATCGCCAGCACTCAAAGACAGGCTGATTACGCCGACTGGTATCACCACTGGATCACCGCTGGATTGGGATGCTTGGTCGCTCTGTTGCTGGCCCGATTGCCACTCCAGAGACTTCGGCCGCTATTAATTCCCCTCTATGCACTCACGGTTCTGAGCCTGGTAGCCGTTCGCCTAATCGGCACCTCCGCCCTAGGCGCTCAGCGGTGGATCAGCATCGCTGGGGTGAATGTTCAGCCATCTGAATTCGCCAAACTGACAGCAATCCTCCTTTTGGCAGCAGTACTCGACCGCCACCCGATAGAACGCCCCATCGACCTGATGAGGCCTTTGGCCGTGATTTCTGTGCCCTGGACACTGGTCTTCCTGCAACCGGATCTCGGCAGTTCACTCGTGTTCGGCGCCTTGCTAGTAACAATGCTCTATTGGGCTGACATGCCCTGGGAATGGGTCCTGTTGCTCCTATCACCTCTAGCCACAGCACTCCTTGCAGGTCTATCACCTTGGACTCTCTGCGCATGGCTCCCTCTGATGGGTTTCCTGGCCTATCGCTCACTGCCATGGAAACGCCTGGCCGCTTCGCTCACTTTGGCGCTGCAAGGAATCGTGGCTGTTACCACCCCTTGGCTTTGGTTGCATGGCCTCAAGGACTATCAAAGAGAACGACTGGTGCTGTTTCTCGATCCCACCAAAGACCCCCTAGGTGGTGGCTATCACCTTCTGCAAAGCACTGTGGGCATTGGCTCTGGCGGGCTATTTGGCACAGGGCTGCTGCGAGGTCAACTCACCAAGCTACGTTTCATCCCCGAGCAGCACACCGATTTCATCTTCAGTGCCCTAGGGGAAGAAACTGGCTTCATCGGAACCATCCTTGTCGTAACAGGCTTCGCGCTACTCATGGGACGCCTACTACAAGTCGCCAGAGAAGCCCGCACTGATTTCGAATCACTGGTTGTCATAGGCGTCGCCACGATGGTGATGTTCCAAGTGGTCGTGAACATCTTTATGACCATTGGCCTTGGTCCTGTAACTGGTATCCCCTTACCATTTATGAGCTATGGCCGCTCAGCAATGGTGGTGAACTTCGTAGCACTTGGGCTCTGCCTTTCGGTGGCACGCCGAGGCCACACAAGACTCAACAACTGGTGAGCGATTCCATCTCGCTCACCACGATCCAACAACGGCTTGCAGAAGGTGTCACTCCTGGCAGGGTCGATGAAGCCACCGTTCGACGCCTGTGGTGGGCAGCTCTGGACACCTTGCAAGACGACATCCTGCTGCCCATGGATCCTGAAAAGGGGCTTTGGCTGGCAGCACCCCTACCTGCGCTCTATGAGCCAAGACTGCTCGAACGCTTAAAAGGATGGGTCTGGGCACCAGAAGAGCTCGAAACACTCCATTCTCCTCAAGGCGGCCTCTTGCCTCCCAGTCGCGTGAGGTCATCAATTCATGAGAGAAGCAATTCAGCCGTCGGGGGCTATCAACGGTTACCACTGCGCCAAAACGATGGTCATGAGCCCCTTCTGCTGATCATTACCCCGAATGTTCAAATTGCCCTGGCTCTGCATGGCAAACCCGCAGAGCGCCATCTTTTAATGCGCAGTGATCCAGAAACCCTCAGTGATCTCTTGAAGATGCTGGATCTGAGACTGAACAGCGAAGACCCTGACCATGCCATTGAGCTTCGTCAGGCTTTGGCAAAGCTAGGACCTTTACAAAGCAACCCTGAACTAGAAAAAATCTTCTGGCCTCGACTTGCGGAACGGTTGGCCGGCATGGCCCCAAGTCTCACACTGCAACCGATTCCTGAAAGATCACACCCGGCCAAATCCAGAGGAGAAGCCAATCAAGAAACGAGTGCTGAACTCATTCTGTTGGAGGCACTCACCCATGAGGTGCGAACCCCACTAGCGACCATCCGAACACTGATCCACTCCCTGCTGCGGCGAAGTGACCTTCCTGGTGTCGTAGTCAACCGTCTCAAACAGATCGATGCTGAGTGCACTGAGCAAATTGATCGGTTCGGCCTCATTTTTCATGCCGCAGAACTTCAGCGGCAGCCGCCAGAAGCGTCCATGCTCGCCCATACCGACCTCGGCGCCATGCTGACAATGCTTCATCCAGCCTGGCGTCAGCAGCTCGAACGCCGCGGGGTAGGGCTCCAGATCGATATCACCCCTGATTTGCCAGAAGTTCTTAGTGATCCAGGTCGTCTTGAACCGATGCTGGGTGGATTAATTGATCGCACGAGCCGCGGCCTGCCAGCAGGTGGCAGCCTATCGCTCACGCTTCGCCCTGCGGGCCCCCGCCTCAAGCTTCAAATCCTCAGCCAAATACCAGCTAATGAAGATCAAGGAGCCAGCAGTAGGGATCAAAAGGCTGCTCTAGGCCCAGTGCTGAGCTGGGACCCCAAAACCGGCAGCCTGCAACTCAGCCAAGCTGCAACCCAACGAATGCTGGCCAGCTTGGGTGGGTGGCTAACACAGCGTCGGGACAAAGGGCTCACAGTATTTTTTCCCATCGCTGAGGAAAAACTTTGAGCTCCAAAACAAGCCACAATGTTGACGGGTGTGAAGCTTGCTGCCAAGCAGTGCCATAGGGCACAAAACGCAGTGCTACTTTTCACCAGTAACGGTATGCCGATTCTCGAGGTTACTCATGACAGCAACGGCGTTAACAGGTCAGTATCCCAAGTATCTAGGGAGCACCGGGGGCCTTCTAAATTCTGCTGAAACCGAAGAGAAGTACGCCATCACTTGGAGCAGCTCAACAGCTCAGGCGTTCGAACTACCCACTGGCGGCGCAGCTGAAATGAATGAGGGCGAGAACCTCATGTATTTCGCTCGCAAAGAACAATGCCTCGCGTTAGGCACTCAACTGCGTACCTTCAAACCCAAGATTGAAGACTACAAAATTTATCGCGTCTTCCCTGGTGGTGACACCGAATTCCTGCATCCAAAAGACGGCGTATTCCCCGAGAAAGTCAATGAAGGAAGGGTTATGGTGAACGTCAACAATCGCCG
>QCLC01000010.1 GCA_003214855.1 Prochlorococcus sp. AG-412-I05
CCTCCCAGAAGTGCCCGCAACGTCCACTCAACCTGTTCAGTGCCATGGCTGAATACCAAGCAAACCAGTGCATCAGCCTGGGTAGCTCCTTGGCACCGGCTGGTTTAAGCAGCAAGTGAAGGTGGTTAGCCATTAGGCAGAGCCCATAAACCTTCACGGCAAATTTCTGCTTGGCCTTTTTCAGTACCACCAGTAAGACATCACGCCTAAGGGCTTTAGCAATCAAGAACTGCCTGCTATTGCAGCGCAGCGTGATATGAAAGGCATGCCCCTGTGGCAAGCAGCGAGGTGTTCTCGACATCTGTTCTGTTCACTGTTGCTTGTAATGCAGAATTTCAAAAGAAACTTCAGCGTCTGCTCTATTAACAGCTTTCTTGTTTGATGTCGGCTGGTCGGCCCAAGATGAATTCACCCACGGGAATGTGCGCGAAGCGATCGAGCCCTGTCGCCTGGGCGAAGGTCGCTGAGTTGCCGCTACCAAGCCCGCAGGGGGCCAGGCCGAGAGCGGTGGCTACCAGATAGAGCTGTTGATAGATCACGCCCACGTGCTTCAGGATTAAGGCATAAGGTATACCTTCGTATTTCCAAGTCACCCGGCCGTAACGTGCAGCCAGGGTGATGAGAATGTCCGGTTCCTGCGTTGGACCTGCTGATTGACAGGCTTCGAGTAGAAGTTGCTGGCAAGCCTCACTCAATGCACTTAGGAGTAGCAACTGATGACCCTGAGGGTCGTAGCGATATAGACCGGTCTCAAGACCACTGCAGCGGCGCACCGTGAGATACAGATCGATTTCATGTAGCCCTCCACCACCCGCTACCGGACGTGAGCAAGCCTCATAGGCCTGCTCTGATTCGAGATTGCTTGTCTCACGTCGACGAATTCGTGCCGTATACCAAAGCAGTCGACTTAGTTGATCCAAGTTCAGCGGAGTATCCGCATAACTGCGGATCGACTGACGCTGTTCCACTACTTCAAAGAAGCTCGGATCCAACCCGTCTTTTACAGGTCGTGGCAGCACAACAGCCGGCAGGTTCCCAGTTGCCAGTAGCAGTGGCGGAGACATGCAGACACCAGCACCTCGGAAGCTGGCTCCTACGACCTGGCGATGCCAGCCGAGTCGAGAACGGTGATGCAGGGCCAAGTCCTCATGGCTCCAGCGGTGTCGCTCCGCTTCTTGATCCACATCCACTCCACCTTCCGCATCACAGACGCCGACCAACCCAGCGGTCCGCAGCAGCGTGAGCAGATCCTGCCACTGGTCGCGGAGATCGTCCGGCAGCTGTTCCCGCAGTTGCTCCGTCGAACATGGAACTGCCAAGGCAGGCAACAGAGACGATAGGCGGGCATCTACCAGCTGTACCCGTCCAGCTGCGAACGGAACCTCTAGCTGCAGCTCTCCTTGTTCGGGGCGGATACAGATAAACCGCGAGAAGCGAATCTTGAAGGGCTCCTTCAATGGAGTGCTGCGTTGCAGTTGACGACCCATCGGCTCCAGCACCAGCGCTGCTCCTTGAGCGCCCATCAGCACGAGCGTGAGCAATCCACGCTGCTCCAATTGCATCAACTGCAGAAAGAGAGTCAATTGCACTGGCGCGCCGCCACCCTGCGCAGCTGCCGTAAACAGATCCTTAGCGCTGCCTCCAGAGGATTCAAGCCTGCCGAGCATCCGTTTGAAGGCTTCATCCGGATGCTGGCAACTCACTACCCGGCCATCGCAGTCAACGAGCAGCTGATCGCCGTTCTGCTCTTGCAGCGTCACGCCCTGCCGCAGCTTGTAGTGAATAGCCATGTCAGAAGAAGATCGGAATCGGGTTGAGTTCGTTTTCCTCTAGGGGCTGTTCAAGCCAGCCCATCCGTACAGGCACATCAAACAGACGCCCGGCAGCGTGCCGCGCCCAGAAATGCCGCAAACCAGGCACCACTACTTTCACTGCTGGAATCCCAATCAGCGGTCGGGTCTGATCCAACACCAGCATCTCGAGCCCTTGGCCCTCAACACAGCCACGGCAATAATCGATGTCTTGCTGCAGATCACCGCTGTGCCGCTGGGGGAAATCCTCCAGGTGTCGCAATGGCCGCGTTGCATCAGGTTTTAGATAGGGCTGGTTCTCAAGCGTGGCTGTCTTCAGCCACGTCAAGGTCTCTGTATCGTCAATGCCTTGATCATCTTTGCCCAAATCAGCATTGGCGATGCCGAGCATTTGATTCATCTCTGCTAGAGCACGTTGCACCGCAATGCGGGGATCAAGATGGCAGCCCAGGCCAAATACAATTCGTTCAGCTTCTCCATCCGTCAGCCTGGATAGAGCCACGATGCAGGGAATGCCGAGATCGGCGGTTATGTCTAGAGCCCATAACTCGCGGCCGAGAACGGCGTAATCGTTGATCAGGCGGTTAATCCAGATGTCCTGGCAGGAAGCCAGGTCCACGCCGGGATGCCGCAGGAGGTTGTACCACCAAATCGCAGTGGAATCGCGTTCCACGAGTTCCAGAAACCCCTGAATTACAGCCTCCTCCAGCGTGTTGCCGGAAGCATTGCCGTTGGAGCAACCCATGGCGATGAGTGCGGGCTGACTGGGGGAATCGAGCGTTTCCTGCCTGGGGCCCGGGCCCATGTAAAGCAGCTGTGTCGGCAGGTAACGACGACAGCAATGCGACAACGACCAGATCGGCGTCCACTCGATTTCCAGCTCTGGATCGAGTGGCTCGCAGACGCGATTAAACCTGCTGCCTCTGGCATTTAACGCCTCACGCTCGTTGTATTGGTGTGCGCTGAATCTCATCACGGCATTCGGGTGGATGACTGCATCGCCATGCCGCTCCTGCATAGTGCGCAGACTGCCGTGCTCAACTAGTTCCTCGCCGTGACGCTCGCCGCTGAACCGCTCTAGGGCTTCACATAACGCACTGGCACGGGCTTGCACATCCGAGGCCCCTTTACCGGCGCTGCAGCTGCGTAGATTGCGGCGCAGATCATCCAAGCTCTCTATTCCCTGGGCACTGTTCTCTCCAGCGATGTAGACGTGAACGCTGCTCAGTTCGTTTTCTACCTGTCGCAGTTCGCTGACGACACCGGTGATGGGGCTGATGAATCGCTCGAAGCGTTTCAGGGTTTCTTCAGGTGCAATGTGGCGATGTCCGCCGTCTTGATCAAAAGCCACCGGACACGATTCCAGCGTCACAGGCCGAAAGATCGGTTCCGCTGGACTACCGCACACCGGGCAGTGAGGATCCACGAGCAGTTCGTGACGGATGCTGCCGTAATGAGCGCAGTCGAAACTAATCAGATGGCCATCGCAGACCGGTGTTGCATTAGCCAGAATTCTTTTGACTTCAAGCGCCGCAAGCTGCGCCAGCATCCGAGTTGACGCTTCGCTGGCAGCTCTAGGGATGAGCGCTGATAGAGGGGCTTCCCGCTGTGATGCCACGAAGCGTTCCACAGATCTTTGACGACGTAACCAGCGGGCAAGGCATGCATGACAACCAGGTTGATCACCATTGAATAAAGGTCCAAGCCACAACTGGCGACCGCGTGGTCGCAGTAGCAGGAAACGCCGGCCTTGCTGTCGAAAGCGTTGATTGAGTTCGACCACTTCCTCATTGAGGTAGTCATCACAAATCACTAGTGTCAGCGAGCTCTCTTCTCCACCCTCAGCAAGTGCGATGCCGTTGGATCGCAGAGCTTCTAACACGGGTGTGGAATTCACCGCCCCGTGGGCAATCACCTCCACCCGAGCTGCCTCAACAAGATGGCAGGCCTGCTCAGGATCCACCTCAAGCTCGGCCCAGAACGAGGCCTCTGCAGGGCTGAGTCGACTGACGGCTTCACATAGATAGCCACGCGCCTGCAGGGTGATCAAAGCGAAATAAACCTGGGCTTTTTTGTAGTCAGCCGAAAGCAGTTCAACGATCGCATCAGTTGAATGGCTGCCATCGAGCAGCGGAATCAACTGTTCATAGAGGGCGCCGTAGAGGGCATGGGCTCCGTTCTCTCGCAACAGCAGAACGCCTTCCCCTGGCAGCAGGAGGGGGTCGAAATGCGGCTTTAATTGAGGCGCTCGTAGGGAGCTCAACTGATGGGATGCCTAGGCTTCAGTACAAGCTAGAGGTGATTCTTATCAGCGTCATTGGGGTTTACATGCATGCGCAAAGTCGGGAGGCCCAGTGCATCAGATGAGTTCATGATCAACCATCAATTTGCTCTTTAGGTCATTCCTGATCCAGATATCAGTGCGCAAAGTTTGGTCAAACTCGCTAACTCCATCACACATTAACGGTTGCAAATAAGAATCATTTAATGTATTCAAAGTTGGCGATTCACTTCTTGCTACGAAGCATTGACTCTATTCCCTTCAAGTAATCAGAAAAGCTAAATTGAGAATAAAGTCTCCAAACATAAAAAGCAAAGCTTCACTACAAGCTATTGCTATTGCATTCAGCTTTCTTCAATGATTGATTTCCAAGGCTGCTGGCGATTAAGTTTGGAACTTTGGCTAATCAGTAAGCGATTGCTTTATCGAACCTCTAACCATTTGTGCGTCTGAACGCTTAGTCGCCACTGACAATGAGCCTTCACGAAGTTGATGGCTACTTGTTGCGCTTCAGGGTTGTTCCAGCTTGGTTGGAGCAGCAGCAGCAGCTCATCGCCTTGGGCATCAGCTGATATGCCTCCAGAGCTATTTGGCAGCTTCCGTGCATTTAGGGCTGCAGCTGCCATCGCCTCGGCGAAGTGGATATCTTCTTGGTTGTTGATCACCACTTTCAACTCGTGGCAGTGGGCCAGCAGTTCTCGATGAGGCGGTGCATGACGCTTTGGCGAGAGGGTGATCCAGTTCGGTTTGCCGCTTAGTGGATTTACACCGCTGGTTTCTAAATGGATTGGCAATGGCCCGCCGGGGTTTGTTTCTGTGGCCCTGTGTAGCGCTTCACATAGGGGAGCGATGTTGTGTTGCAATGGCTCACCCCCGGTCAACACCACAAAGGCCGCGCCAGCTTTTGCGGCTGTTGCTGTTTCCTCTGCTAGTTGTTCAAGCGCGATTTCCGGATGGTTCCTCGAGTTCCAAGAGTGCTTGGTGTCGCACCATGAACAGCCGACATCACAGCCGGCGAGCCTGATGAAGAAAGCACTGCGGCCAGCATGGGCACCTTCCCCTTGAATGGAATGGAAGGTTTCTACTACCGGCAGATTGCCGGTCATCCAATCCGACTGGGTTGCTCCTGAGCGGAGATGTTGGTCTGGGTTTGTCGGCGTAGGGCTTCGTCAGGTGAGGCTGGTAGCCGTAGTTGAGCGGCCTCGATTAATCCCCGGAAGAGGGGATGAGGTTTTCCGGGCCGGGAGAGAAATTCTGGGTGGTATTGGCAGGCTGTGAAGAAGGGATGACCTTTCAGCTCGATCAGTTCCACGAGTCGCCCATCGGGTGAGCTACCGCTGATGGTGTAGCCGGATTCAATAAATAGGTTGCGGTAGGAGTTGTTGAATTCATAGCGATGGCGGTGGCGTTCGTAGACAACCTGTTCCTCATAAAGCTTCTGCGCCAACGTGTCTGGTGCTATGCGGCATGGATAGACCCCAAGCCTCATTGTGCCGCCCAGATCTACTACGTCTTGTTGCTCTGGCAGGAGGTGGATAACAGGATGGCTGGTGTCGGGCTCCAGCTCGGAACTGCTGGCTCCAGTGAGTCCTGCCTGGTTGCGCGCCCACTCGATCACAGCGCATTGCATGCCTAGACAAAGCCCTAGGAATGGCACTCGTTGTTCTCTCGCCCAGCGAATGGCAGCAACTTTGCCATCGACGCCGCGGTTACCGAAGCCTCCAGGCACTACAACAGCATCCATTCCTTTGAGTAGGCTTTCAGGACCATGCGTTTCGATCTGCTCGGCGCAGACCCAAGACAGCTCGAGGGAGGCATCTTGGGTGAGGCAGGCATGGCGCAGGGCTTCCACTACTGAAAGGTAGGCGTCGTTGAGTTGCACATATTTTCCGACTAGGGCCACCTTCACAGCGGGACCAGGGTTGCGCAGCTTATGAACCAGCTGAATCCAGCTTTTCATGTCACTGTCATGGTCAGTCAGGTTGAGTACATCCAGCATTTCTAGACAGAGGCCCTCTTCCTCTAGTGAGATGGGGACTGCATAAATGCTGTCGGCATCAAGGGCAGGGATGACAGCCCGATTTGCTACCCCGCAGAAGCCTCCGATTTTGCGCTTTAGGTCTTCATTGATTGGGCGGTCGCTGCGGCAAACCAGTACATCTGGTTGGATGCCGATTGCGCGCAGTTCCTTCACGGAGTGCTGTGTGGGCTTGGTTTTGAGTTCACCGGATGTGCCGATGAACGGCAGTAGGGTCACATGGATGTAGGCGAGGTCGTTGCGTCCTACGTCACCACGGAATTCACGGATTGCTTCGAGGAAGGGTAGAGATTCGATGTCTCCGACAGTGCCCCCGATTTCTGTGATCACGACATCTGCGCCACTATTGGCTGCTACTCGGTGGATGCGTTCGCGAATCTCACCAGTGATGTGAGGGATCACTTGCACAGTGCCGCCGTTGTAGTCGCCGCGGCGTTCCTTATTGATGACTGCTTGATAGATCGAGCCAGTGGTTACGCTATTGAGGCGTGACATGGCTGTGTCAGTAAATCGTTCGTAGTGCCCAAGATCCAAGTCGGTTTCGGCGCCGTCTTCGGTGACGAACACTTCACCATGTTGAAATGGACTCATGGTGCCTGGGTCCACATTGAGGTAGGGATCCAGCTTCAAGATCGAGACGCTATAGCCACGCGACTTGAGTAGCCGACCAAGGCTAGCGGCCACAATTCCCTTGCCGATGCTTGAGACGACTCCACCGGTAACAAAGACGAACTTGGCCATGAATTTCAGCCTGATTCTTTAAGTTACCTCGGCTTTCTCATGCTTCCAGCAGGCTGCGCAGCATCCAGGCGGTTTTCTCGTGAATCTGAAGTCGCTGGGTTAATAGATCGGCGCTGGGCTGGTCATTGGCTGCTTCAGCCAGCTTGAATATTTCTCGAGCGGTGCGTGCCACCTCTTCATGACCCTCCACCAGCTCGCGCACCATGTCGAGGGCAGCTGGATGTTGCTTGGCTTCCTTGACCGAAGCGAGCTCTCCGAGGGTATTGCCGCCGAAGGGTGCCAGAAAACCAAGGGCACGAATGCGTTCTGCGATCTCATCGAGGGCATTCCAGAGCTCAGTGTATTGATCCTCAAACATCAGGTGGAGTGTGTTGAACATCGGGCCGGTTACGTTCCAGTGGAATCCGTGGGTTTTGCCGTAGAGCACATAGGTATCGGCGAGAACCCGTCCAAGGCCGTCAGAGATTGCCTGTCGTTTGTCGGCTGGGATGCCGATTTCAATGAAGGAGGTCTCAGGCATTGGAGTTCTATCAGGAATCGAGATTTTGAATGTAGTCCCGCACCTTGCAGCGACGTTGCGGTTGACGCAATTTCAAAAGGGCATGGGTTTCAATTTGACGCACTCGTTCTCGCGATAGATGCATGGCCTCGCCAATTTGCGTCAGGGTTTGCGGAGTGTCGTCTTCCAATCCAAAACGTCGTCTGATGACCGTCGCTTCGCGGTTGCTTAGTTCATCCAGCAAGATTTCCAGGTCGTTGTGCAATTGATCGCGGGTGAGTTTCTCCTCTGGGGTCGCGTTGCTGTCTTCCAGTAGATCGCCGAGTTGGCTGTCTTGTTCTTGGCCTATTCGAGTTTCCAGGGAGATCGAACGTGGAACCCTCATTAGGGTGAGGCGCACTGTTTCTTCACTAAGGCCAAGTGCCTTGGCGAGATCGGCAATCGAAGCTAATCGTCCTTGGTTGCTAGCAATCTCCTGTTGAACCCGTTTGATGCGGTTGAGTTTTTCGGTGATGTGCATCGGCAGTCGGATCGTCCGACTTTGCGTCGCAATGGCCCTGGTGATGCCCTGACGGATCCACCAGTAGGCGTAGGTGCTGAAGCGGAAACCTCTGGTGGGGTCGAACTTCTCTACTGCGCGTTCCAAGCCCAGGGTGCCTTCTTGCACCAGATCCAGCAGCTCTATGCCCCGTTGTTGATATTTCTTGGCTACAGCCACCACAAGTCGAAGATTGGCCTGGATCATCTGATCCTTGGCACGCCGACCAGCTCGTAAACTTCGCTTTAGTTCCAAGGGGTCAAGGCCAGTCAGGGCTCCCCAGGTCTTGTAACCAGTCTCAATTTTCTCTTGCAGCTCGGCCAGGGTGAGCCCAGCAGCCACTGCCCATTCCTGTTTGGTGGGCCAGTGGCATGAATGGTTTGCTTCTCGTTGCTGCAGCTCCTCCAGTCTTTGTAATTCTTTGATCGCTTCTTGGTGGGAGGCCAGTTCTCTTTCCTGTTTGAGTAGGGCTTCCCTGCGTTGCACAAGTCGCGCCAGGGTCACTTCCTCTTCATTGGTCAGTAGCTCTACGCGTCCAATGTCCTGCAAGTAGAGACGCACAGGATCTGTGCTGCCGCTTCTGTGGACTCGGGAAGTCTTGGTTTGCTGGGGGCTGCTCTTCAAGGGTTGCCCGCGAAGATATGCCTTCAGGGTTAATGAAGACGCCCCTTGTTGTCTGGAATGCGCTGAATCTATTCGGGATCGACCCAGGTGCTTTCTACATGCAGTTCCTCTAATTGATGGTTGGAGACACCTGCGGGGGCTTGGGTCATCAGACAGCGAGCTTGTTGGGTTTTTGGGAAGGCAATCGTGTCGCGGATCGAGTCTTCTCCTGTGAGCAGCATGACGATCCGATCCATCCCGAATGCCAAGCCGCCATGAGGTGGGGCTCCCATCTCAAGGGCATCGATGAGGAAGCCGAATTGTTGATTTGCTTCTTCTAGGGGCAGACCGATGGTTTGCAGCACTTGTCGTTGCAGTTCGGCATTGTGGATGCGCAGTGATCCGCCGCCAAGTTCCAGCCCATTCAAGACAAGGTCATAGGCCTGAGCACGGGCTTGAGGTAGGCGCTCCATCCAGGCGTCGGGATCGTCGCCTAGATCGTCTCTGTTTGGTGCACAGAAGGGGTGATGGAGAGCCTCAAGGCGGTTTTCTTCTGCGTTCAACTCGAACATCGGGAAGTCCACGACCCAGAGGAACTGCCATAGCTTGTTGTCGTGGTCTGTGGGGATCAGGCCCAGCTCGCGGCCCAGGAATTGCCGCACCCGGTCAAGGGCGCTGTTGACGGTGGCCGTGTTGCCGGCTCCGAACAAAATCAGGTCACCCGCTTTGGCTCCAGTCTGTTTCAGCAGGGCAGCCTTTTGTTTGCTGTTGAGGTTGTCTTTGATCGCACCGATGCTGTCGATCTCATCGGAATCGCGTACACGGATGAAAGCCAGGCCACCGGCCCCAGCTTTTTGGGCTTCGTTGAAAATGTCTCCGCCGGGTTTGATGCGCACGTTGCTGATCAGGTCATTCCCGTTTGACACAGTGATGCACTTCACGGAGCCTCCAGCGGCTATGGCCCCGGAGAAGACTTTGAAGCCCATGTCTTTGAGGATGTCGCTGACATCATTGAGCTCCATTCCATAGCGGGTATCGGGTCGGTCGGTGCCGTATCGGTCCATGGCCTCATTCCACGTCAATCTTGGGAAGGGAAGTGGTAGGTCGATGCCTTTCACTGCTTTCCAGATGGTGGCGATCAGTCGTTCATTGAGCTTGAGGATCTGTTCTTGATCCATGAAACTCATTTCGATGTCCAGCTGGGTGAATTCCGGCTGCCTGTCGGCGCGTAGGTCTTCATCGCGGAAGCAGCGAGCGACTTGGTAGTAGCGCTCCAAGCCGCCCACCATGAGTAATTGTTTGAACAGCTGGGGGGATTGAGGCAGAGCAAACCATTCACCGCTGCATACCCTTGAAGGCACTAGGTAGTCGCGGGCTCCTTCGGGAGTGGAGCGTGTGAGAACAGGAGTTTCCACTTCGATGAATCCCTCGTCTTCCAAAAAACGACGAGCCGTTTTAATGGTTGTGTGGCGTAGCTGCAGATTGCGGCTCATTCGCTCCCGGCGTAGATCCAGGTGGCGGTGACGCAGACGTAGCTCTTCTTTGACGGGTTCTTCGTCGTGGATCGAGACCGTAAAGGGCAGGTTGCCTGTGACGGGGTTGAGTACCTCGAGACCATTGGCTAGTACCTCAATCTCGCCGGTGCTGAGTTTGCTGTTGATTGCATCGGCCGGCCTGGGTCTGACCAAACCAGTGATCTGCAGGACGGTTTCATTACGCAGGCTCTCTGCGCTTGCGAAGAGCTCAGCACCTTGATCGGGATCCACGGTGATTTGTATGGTTCCACTGCGGTCTCGCAGATCGATGAAGATCACTCCGCCATGGTCGCGACAGCGATCAACCCAGCCACACAGTTTCACGTTGGAGGCGATGTGCTTACTGCGCAGTTCGCCGCAACCGTTGCTGCGCATGGGAAAGGCTTCAGGATGAAAAGCGAGTTTCCCACAGGGGCTTGTTGCCGCTTATGAGAACGACCGTTTTTGGCGATGGCCTTCAGCTAAGGGAAGGACGGCGATAAAAGGGGCGCTTCACCACTGTTGCCGGATGGTTCTTGCCGCGGATCTCTACCTCCACTTCGTTGCCGATGCGGGCTAGAGCTGTGGGTAGATAGCCCAGGGCGATCGCTTCTCCCAGGCTGGGCGACCACGTGCCGCTTGTGATTTCTCCCACTTTGTTGTTGTTGTGAAGCAGTGGGTATCCATGACGGGCGATGGCTCGTCCAGACAGCTTTAGGCCGACCAAGCGGCGAATGGGGCCTTGCTCTGCTTGTTGCTCTAGAGCAGTTCGACCCATGAATGGAGCAGGCATTTCCAGGTGTACCAACCAGCCGAGACCAGCCTCGAAGGGTGTTGTATTGATGTCCATGTCCTGTCCATAGAGGTGCATTGCTGCCTCTAGACGCAAGGTGTCACGGGAACCGAGTCCGCATGGGATGACTCCTTCGGCGAGCAATTGGAGCCAGAGGGCTCGGCCGGCTTCTGCCTCCAGGAGCAGTTCAAAGCCGTCTTCGCCGGTGTAGCCAGTGCGTGCAACGAAGACTGAAGAGGGATCTTCCGCTCCCAGGCCGTCAAACTGGACTTGGCGATGGCCGAAGCGGGGAAGGCTTGCTAGTGATTCGCCACTTAAGCGTTCCAACACCTTGGTCGCTTGGGGCCCTTGTAGTGCCAGTAAGACGCCATTGTTCTTGGCATTCGAGAGGGCGATGCCTGCGGGTTGCAAATGTTGCTTTAGCCAGATGGTGTCGGTTTCGCTGCAGGCTGCATTAATCACAATCAGCAGGCTTTGGCTGTCTTGCTGATTGGTGCCAAGGTCATAAATGACTAGGTCATCGAGAATTCCGCCTGTTTCGTTGAGCAGCACCGTGTAGCAAGCCTCACCTGGCCCGATGCGATTGAGGTCGGTTGGCACTAGTGCCTGCAAGGTGTCTTTGGGGTTGGTTCCTTCGATACGCAGCACTCCCATATGAGAGATATCGAACATTCCCACCTGCTGCCGCACTGCCTGATGTTCTTGGAGTAGGCCAGAGAACTGCACTGGCATGTCCCAGCCGGCAAAGGGCACCATCCGGCCTCCTGCCTCTCGGCAGAGGTCATGGAGGGGTGTGTGTTGCAGATTCACGGGCTGGACGTTGCAGTGCCGAAATCCTATGGAGGGTGCTATCGGGTTTGCAGAAGCGGAAGGAAAGTCGCAGATTTGGCGATTTCAGTCGTCCAATTCGTCAAGAGTCCTTACCCTGAGCGTCATTCGGGGATTGAAAAATGTCCACGAGAGCCAGCTGCAAAACCTGTGAACACTGTGGTACCAGTCAGTTGGCGGCTGCAGGTTGGTGTCGTCTTAGGCAAATCAGCGTGCATCCTGAGTTGGCTCACGTTGCTCTGTGTCATCACTGGACAGCACAAGCTCCCTCACTGCCATTGTTGAAGGAGCAAGCGACTGAAACTCAGATGGACCGGCAGCTTGAGCTTGGTCGTCCTTTGGTTGGTTGTCTGAGTGAGGATCTTTAATCAGGGGATACAGGCCCTGTTTTCAGACTTGGATGTTTTCCGAGCTGCTTTGAGTGTTAGAAGATCCTGCACGAAACTCTGCTGAAGCAATGCAGGCAGACTGGTCAATTTTGCTCAGATGTTTTACACAGGCTGAGCAGCATGAGCAGGCTGCGGGTCACCTTGGCGCCGAGCACACTACTCATCCCTGAAGGATCAAGTTGGGGGGCGAGTTCCACCACGTCGGCGCCGACAAGCTGATGTTGTCGTAGGACGTCCACGACGGCGGCAAAATCGCGCCATAGAAAGCCACCTGGTTCAGGTGTGCCCGTCCCCGGCAGTACGCATGGGTCGAACCAATCCAAATCCACGGTGAGATAGATGGGTTTGCCTTGATGGGGTGCAAGGGATTTAGCTAGCTCAGTCGCAGCTTGGCCGGCGTTGTGGTTCACCAGCCGTTGCTGGTCGTGGAGTTCCTGAAATTCTGCGCGTGTGCCACTGCGGATTGCTAACTGCAGCAGCTGAGCGCTGGGCAGTACCTCGAGGCAACGGCGCATCGCACAGGCATGGCTGTGTTTTGCACCTAGATACTCTTGGCGGAGATCTGCATGGGCATCCAGTTGCAACAGCACGAGATCTGAATGCAATTCAGTGATTGCAGCCACTGCGCCAGAGCTGATCGAGTGCTCGCCGCCTAGCATCAGCGGCCTGAGACCCATTTGCAGCAGGTTTTGGGTGGCTTTTTTGACTGCTTCTACAACGGGCTTGGGGTCGCCGCAGGGAATGTCAAGGGCGCCAAGGTCAGTGAAGGCAAGATCTTCTAGATCCAGATTAAGTTGCGGGCAGTACGTCTCTAGCCCGTTGCTGACGTCGCGGATGGCGGCCGGACCGAAGCGGCTGCCTGGACGGAAGGAGGAGGTGCCGTCGTAAGGCACGCCAAAAAGTCCGACGTTGCATCCGATAGGGTCTCGTCTGGCAGCCATGAAGATGGCACCTTCGCTGTTGAATCTTGCTGCAGTGGTTGTTGTGTTTTGGGGCATCAAGTCAGCTCCCTTTCAATGAAAGCTGGGATGGCTTGAAAGGCACCCTGTTGCCAGCGTGGGCTCCAGATTTCACAGCCTGCGGAGATGGCGGCTGCTCTTGCTGGGAGTGGGTTGCGATAACGAGGGCCATCGATGGCGGCGAAGGTCCAGCTCCACCAGCCGCTTGGATACATCGGCACCCAGCCGTAGAGGGGGTCGGCATGGCCGAAAACTGCACGAATCAGACGCACAGTGTCGATGTGAACCTGACGGAATGCTTCTGGTGACTCGCTTTGAGTCGCAAAAACTCCTCCGGGCCGCAGGATGCGTTTGCATTGCTTGAAAAAGGCCTCGTTGAAGAGACCTTCCGCGGGCCCGGTCGGGTCTGAGCCGTCCACAAGGATCACGTCGTAGGAGGAGTCAGCTGTATTGGCGACCCAGGCAATGCCGTCTTCCAGGTTGATCTGTAAGCGGGGATCGCTCCAAGCATGGCCTCCCAGGCTGGGCAGATGCTTTTGGCTCAGTTCCACGACTCGGCGATCAATTTCCACCATGTCGAGGTGTTTGACGTCTTGGTAACGCAGGCACTCCCTTGCTGTGCCGCCATCGCCGCCCCCAATCACCAAGACCTTTTCAAGTTGGGCAGCGCTACACAGAGCTGGGTGAACCAAGGATTCGTGATAGTGGCGTTCCTGTTGTTCTGCGGTCATCCAGCAGCCATCGAGCAACAGCCCTTTGCCATAGCGGCTGCTATCGATCACCGTGATGCGCTGGTAAGGGCTTTTTTCATCAACCAGCACACGGCCTTGCAGGCCATAGCGAACACCCTGGTGGTGTTCATCGATCCAGCCGCTTGCTGTTGTTGAAGGGCTGTCCATGGCAAGGTTTGGGGCGTTTGGCTTTTTACCAGCTAAGCCCCCTAAAGGGCTTGGATGCCAGCGTGGGTCCATGGTGCAAGACCTTCTAATGACGAATCACTGGCTGCTTGTTGCTGCTGAACTGGAGTGGCGGGTTTCAAGGGTTTCTGGGCCTCGAGGGCAGGGTGTGAATACAACCGATTCAGGCGTGCAGTTGCTTTTTTGACGAAGAGCGGTCGTTGATGCTTGGAGAGTTTTGCCGGCAGAGATTGCAGCAGCAGTTGGGAACTCCTTTGATGGATGGTTGCTTACGGGTGTTAGGAGCTGAGCAGTGCGCTTAGTGGCAGAACCGCCAGCTGGCTATGAGGCGACTGGCACAGTGGCTGCGGGTAGGCCTGAACCCCCCCCATTACCAACACCGGTTTGATTTGGTGTGCCTGCTGCTTCAAACGAAGCAACCTAGAAACACTCAAGTGAACTGAACAGGGTTTTGGGGTTGATCTCTATTGCATCGACATTTTTCAATTGGCTTTTTCTTGATCAGCAACAGGAAGGATGGCCGAGCTGGCTATAGCAGCAGCAGTTAGCAATAAGAAGATGCGAACGGAAAGGAGTCTTGGCATTGAATGTTCATAAGAAGGTTAATTATTTGGGCCATGCTCTATTTAATAGCTGCTAAAAGCTTAGATTAAGAGCATCAATCTATCCACCTGGATTAGCAGCTATTGACTTAGTATTGGAATCAATACCCTAATCAGATTCCAGAGGAATGGCCATCAAGTTGCAGTGCAGACCCCTCCAGGGCCAATGGCATGTGAGATGGTGATATTCCGCTAAGATTGCTAATTTTGGCGCTGATAAATAGTGGTATTAGTAAACATCAAGAATTGGATGGCTGGTTTTGTAGTGGCGGAGCAATGATTCTGAGGCTTGACACGAAAAAAACAGCAGCAAGCTTTTGTGAGCATTTAAAAGTTGTCAATAAAGTTGCTATGCATCGGATTCTAATGAATGGCTTATGGGCAGTTGTTAGTCAAGTTTGAGGCATTGCCTGATGATCACATATTTCACTAACAATATGCATCACATTTTTTCAACTTGCACTTTTTATTGATGCAATCTAATATGCATTCTCGATACTTTTCGGTATTTTTACAAGGCTTTTTATTTTTAGTCAATAACATTTGATAGTCAGACCTATCCTCTGGAGCTGTCTTGTTAGCCTCTTTCAAATTCGCTTTTACTTCATAGGTGGTTGCAGCCAGAATGGGCTCTTGATTGGCAATGATTGCTGTGGCTGAAGCCATAGCAAAAGCTGCGCAAAGACTGGTTAAATAGCTTGCTTTCAAACTCATTTCCTCATTTTACTGCATTTCTAATCAAGGGTTAAGGATTTTGCCATTGAATATTGATAATAGTAACAGCTAGTCATGCCAGCAAAGTAAGCCAGTGAGATGGAGATGCTCATCATATTGGCACTGAAGATGTTTCTCTCTATATCCTGGTCAGTAAAGCAGGCCTTGGTTAAGGAATTGATTAACTAAATGTTACTCTCTATTGAAGTCATCAGCTGTGTACTTAAGGCCGGCCTGTTGATAGTTTCACTCTTTGCCAAGGTTAGATGTTTTCAGAAATTGATCATATGGCTCCCCTAAGTGAATATGTTCAAATCATCATTGCCTAGTTGATGGCTAGCCATACTCGCGTAAGAGTGGAACATGCATTGAAATAAACTATCGAGAAATTTTTGCCCTTTAATGGATACGAAAAATATTTTTGGCGTAAGCCCTGGCGCACTGCGATAGCTTTTACGTATGAATGTTTTGTTATTGCTTACGCTTATTCATTATATAATTTTTGAGTGAATAATTATCAGAAATATTCTCAGGATCTACAAGCGCAGCTCTTAGATCCAATCCAAGCTTTTTGCCAGTTGATTCCAAATATGTATAAATCATAGCCTTTGCATTGACTTCATCGAGAATGTTAAGCGCCCTCATAGATTCCATCATTTTCAAGAAGCCCCCTAACTCCACGATTGTAAGTAGTTCCTCGCAATCTGTATCTTTATTACTGCGCGACCCTAAAGGTATGGTTAATCCAACAAGACCGGTGACGAAATCGTCATTTTGACCTATTGAGATGGAACTTGGTACGCCTTCGAAATAGGGATCATTATATGTGCGATTTTTTGCATTCCCATTTCCCAACATGCCTCCAAGAAACAATGAAGGTGGAGTTCCTCCACCAGAAGAACAACTCATTTCTCCAGTAGTAATTGAAAAACTGGATTCCTTTATACTACCTATATTCTCACCAGGTAAATAAGGGGCAGTGTAAGCGTATTGAGCGATGCCTGGATTAGGAGATAATATTGAAGGAATCAAGGATAATAATGGACTAAAAATGAATCCAATTTTGACGCCTTTAACCACAGTTTGATTGAGATATAAAAACGGATTTTATCGCAACCTTGCTAAAAAGCTTGAATTTTGTTGCTAAAAGCTAGATGCCTCTAATGGCTAAGAGCTCTATTCTTAGAATGTAATTTGTTTTGGAAATAGTGGCTTTCTCGAAATCTTCAGTATTAGTAGCATTATTGATGCTGAACATTCCTTCTGTGGAGGCTCATCAGGTTGATAGAGATATTAAGAATTCAGGGCATGAAATGAGGGAGCAACCACTTGTCATGAGGGGGCAACCACTGGTCCCGATTATGCAAATTGGCAATGTATGCCCCTTGGGATTTTTCCCAAGCGCGGGCTACTGCATTCCAGCAACATCGGCCATAGCTGCAGTTATCCCTACCTACTCAGGAAGCAAAGCATTTGGCTGTCCAGCTGGATATCGCAATAATAATGGCTATTGTCAAACTTTTTCTCAATCACGCCACTATGCGATTCCTATGCTCACAGATAGATGTCCGCGCGGATATTATAATAACCAAAGCTTTTGCATTAAACAATAAAAAAAATATGGGATTCGTATTTTCCTCATATCCAGACTCCAGGCTCTGAATGCATAAACGAGCTAGGTTTAGAAACTCTAATGCAAAGCTCTACGCTGATACCAAGTTCAGCTTTTTATGCTTATCTTGAGCTAAAAATTATTTTCAGAAGCAATCAAATTCATTCAATGATTTGCAGCGTGTGTCCATAGTCGAGACACATGGATAAAAAAATGCCTCAAGACTATGCTTGTTGAATTAGAAACAGTTAAGCTTTGAAAGCTATATTTTGCCTCGCTTCTGAGTGCACGACTTGCCGCTCGTTTCGACTCTGCTGTGAATTGCAGATAATGGTCATTTGATGGAACATTCAGATGCAATCACCTCAATCGCTCCTCGATTAGGATCTTGAAAATATCGTTAATTGCTCATGTCTTACCTTGCTACTAAAGGGAGCATCAGCTCTTTGACGCACGCAGATATTGAGGTCATCATGCAATGAACCTTCCTGCATGTTTCCATCAGACACTCCCAAATAACGTATGATTCTGCCAATCTCCGCGGCATATTCGGCCGCCTCATGCCCAGTGCGCAGATCAGCCTTACTGACAAGCTCGGCTAACGCCACGCCAGCCCGGTTGTAATCCAGCAGGGAGTTGCTGGAGCCATCGAGCCGACCGCTGAATCACAATATTTCTTATCTCATTGTCTAGCTTGGCTTGCCGATGTCACACTGCGTTGGCCACGCTATTTTTTGCTGATTCTCGAAACTTTTAGGCATGATCAGTTAGAGGGGATTGCTTCGATTGGCATCCCGGCGAACTCCCGTAGGCCAATATTTATCATCGATCTTCAGGAGCTTGTATCGATTGAATTGATGGCAATCATCAAATCATCGTAATCATTTTCACCTGAAGACTTCAGATTATCCTCAAAGCCTACAAGCGAAGCAGAGAAAACAAGCCCAGGGTAAAGTTCGGGATCACCAAATCCATGGCGAACAATTTCCACAGAGCCATCAGCCGCAATCATAAATGGTGAAAGCTGAACACGTTGGTGAAGAATTGAATGATCTAAAGCAAAGTTAAAAGCTATAGGAATCGAATCATTTTTATCAATCTCACCTGTATAAATAGCATGAGCAGATGCAAGCTCATCAAACAAACCATTACCATTGCTATCATTCAAGCCGTCTAGGTCGCTGCCCTTGTCGAGAAGTTCCCCAGTGAGTGGGTCAATCACAAAACCCGTTAAGGAGTCGGACAGGAAAAAACCGTAACGCATGGCTTGAGAAGACTCGGTACTGATATTGGCTTCCACTTGATAACGTGTTGATTCATCAGAAGTTAGCTCCTTAGACGAAAGATCAGGCAATTGATAGCCAACTATCTCGTGATAAGCAGAGGCATTAAATCCATGATTTATTGGGAGACTAGAATCAGACGATAGATCAAATTCAAGCGAAGCAACCACATCTCCCTTGTTGTTTTTGAGGTTGATTGTTTGATCATTAACCGTTGCAATACTAAGTAGATCTGTTTTCGTTGTGTCTAAAGATCGCCCATAGAATTGAATGTCACCCGTTTGGTTACCGCCAGCGAATGAGATCGGTAGAACTTTATAATTTAAAGCACTGAAAGGTGAGCCTGAGTTGCTACCTGGAATGCCAGAATCACCACCTGGTTGTGTTGCTAATACATACAAATCATTTTGAGAGTCAGTGAGATCATTGCCATTAATTCGATAAGCTATCTGATAGCCGTCGGGATTGAATCCTGAGAAAGAAACCTCACCCGGTGTGGATGCTGATACTTGCAATGAATCAGCTAGCTGGATCTTAGGATCAATATTGATGATAATCTGCTGCTCATCTTTTATACTATAACCATCAGATAAAGCTACAGTAACTTGGAAACTGCCTCTTGTAGGAATCGCAGCATTGTTGTTAATGACCAACTCACCATTTTCATCATCTAGATTGAGCCACGGCAATGATTCATCATAATCAATAAACTTCAAGTCTTTATTACTATTTGCCGACCATTGCTTCAGGCTTGAATCTGGATCTGCGTAGAGTTCAGAAGCCATAATACGAATATCATCCTTCTGTGAGGATCTTAAAGCAGACAAATCAGCATTAGTAATTAATGCGAGAGGGTTCTTCGTCTTCTTTGTTGGCTTAGCGTTAAGTAGGATATTATGTTTTTCTAGAAGATCAGCTTTTGTCTCAAGATAATTTAAAAAGCTGATTTCTTCATATTCTTGTTGGCTATTCTGGCTTGGGTTGATTAGAATTAAGCGATCAATGCCTGGATTAAAGTCATTGATTACGACACCAACTCCAGAGTTCCAAGACTCTACGTAGTGAATAGACCCCAAGGGATTATCTTCTACATACTCTGACCAAGTTGCTCGTTGGCCCAACTCATAGTGGTTCGGTGAGAGTGCATTGAATGAAGGCTCAGAATGGACACCAAATACGGTATCTGAGTCATACCAGGGCTGATTGCTATCTTCACGTACTTGATCAAGTAGATAATATGGTGATTCTAGTAGTTGAGCATCAGTTTTGTCATTGTCAAAATTATCAACAAAAACCTTAAGCCTGCGAAATCCTGTGGAATTACTGATCAAATCTGATTCAAGATGAGTATGCTCAAGGTGTGATCTATCTAACGATTCCACAAATTCCTTGTTAGCCTGAAAATTATCCTTATAGGAGGGATTTGATTGAGAATATTTTTCTATAAAATCATCCCGATCATTTTCAGCATTAAATGCATATTCAGCAAAATGCACTAATCCGTTTATACCATGTTTGGCGAAAATCAAGTATCCCATGCGATCAAATTCATGCATTGATTGCAAATCTGCATAATATTGTGCTTCATCATGTAAGAGGTCCGTCTCTGAATCTTTCGCCAGAGGACTTACCCACTGCCCACCTGAGATCTGAGCACCTGCAAATCCTCCATGGCTGAAACCACGAAAATATTCCCATTCAGTTAGCCCTGGTTTTTTAGGATCCCGAAGATAGACGCTGTAATCCTCGTCGTTATAAACCCATTTATTAGTGGCACCAGTTGCTATTCCACCAACATAATTATCATTACTTGAAATTGTAAAAAGCTCATTACGTTGATGGCCTGGAACCCCATCTTGTGAATTGACATTCCAATAAATGTCTCTTTGACCCTCCCCTGTATAGCTACCTTGTCCCTGAACCTCGAAGTTGCCAAGATCTTTGCCTTCATTATTCCTTATATTGACACTACCTTGCGGATCCCATGCAATCATTACATCTGTTCCCGGAATAAAAGAACCTTGTTCAAATCTCTCTGAATTAGGAATCTCATATGATTCCTCAAGGAGTTTATCTTTTAATTTCCAGTAATTTTCATCTCCATTCACTGTTACATGGCCCATTTCAATCCAGTTTGAGTGTGAGTAAAAATCTTGAAAAGCATGTAATATCTGCCCAAAGCGATAAAGTATATTTTTTACACCTGCATACTCACCTTCAAATCCTCGACCAACAAGATCTCTGGCTTTCACATCATTATTTTCAACAATAGTTCGTTCAATTTGTGTACTAAATAAATTTTCGATACCATCTTCCCATCGTTTAGCAATGGCTTCTACTGTTCCACGAATATTGTTGTTGTCAAAATGCGTATTGCTAGATGTTTGTAAGCCATAAGAACTCACACCTGAGGCTTTTTTTGCTTCCCCGTGGGCCACAGGGTTGTTGGCTATGTTACTGAATGGAAAATCGCTAGGGGCGAAGCGATCTGAATCCCACTGAGCGCCTCCAATCTCACCCTCTTGGTCTGATTCCTCCAAAGTTAATTGCACCCCATTGTTTGAACCCTCGTTCTTGAAAAGGTCCTCAACTAACTGTGGAAATAGTGTTTTCAACCAATCTATGTGAAAGTCTGTTTCAAACGACTCAGCATGCCCTGGCTTCTCCTCATTCCCTACGAGAGATTTGCTTAACTCATTTTGAGTTCTAGTCATAATAAATTTAAGCACATTATAATTTTAGTCGAAATTCCTATAAACAACAAGTCTTTTCACACGTCTACTAGTGTAAATACAACATATTAACTAGATTGCTGTCGTTTTGGAATGACAGGCTTAAAACACGTGAATATGGTTATATATAAGGTTTCAATGGAAGTTGTATGACTAGTTATGCGCCCCAATGAGCTTGTATTTTACTCGAAAGCCCTCGGCCTCGTGTAATTCTCTATTATTAGTAGAAAATATAATATTGCATCTGTTAATCTAATTCTTTTTTCGATATAGAGATGCTTTTAGCCATATCATCTATCTATATGAAAAAATCCAAACGTTGATTCATTATCCCTTAGTTAGCCGATATCTTTCTACGCCAAACTTGAGAAAATTATCCGATCCTCCAAAGCTCTCATTGTTGCTTCATTAGTTGCTGCAGCACCCGCAATTAGCTTGTGATGCTACGAGCGTTAGATTCATCTGTAATGGCAAGTGCTCAGAGTGACAGAATACAGTAAGACTATTGTATAAATATTACCAAGGGTCAATTTCGGCACGTCGCTAAATTCAATACAAACTGGTGCCGTTTATCCCCAGGTAATCGCATTCCTCAAGGTTGTGAGTGCGTCAAAAAGAAGATAACAAAGCACGGATTCATTCGTTGTGATCTACCTGATCGATTTCAATCATGAGGAAGAAGAGATGTATCAAGGATAATCAGACTTTTGAGACACATTACGATCCAAGCTAAGCCATCTCGATTTTCAACTATTATCATTACTCTATTAACATAGAATACATTAAAACTTATTAATCACTCTTTATTCATTGCTTTTTCGTGTCCTAGCAGGTAATTACCGGTGCAATAATATGTCAAAAGCTCAGCTATTATTGGCAGACCCGTTGTAGATATAGGCTCACATGGGAGGCATGTAAAATTTAGTAATTCCAAAAAATGAATTGCATCAAGCTCACGCTCGATGAGAATAAGTAAAGCTTCTTTATCACCTTTTTTAATTATAGGGGTCTTTCCTATTAATCTTCCGCATGACAGTGAATAAACATATCATTTTGAGAACATTTTCATATATATCCGCAGGAATTGAGATGAATGTTATCAATTAAGATCTAAGCCGATGATCGTCATTGTTTGACACAGCGATTATTCCATGTCCCTTTAACAAGCTCATATGGTCCGCACATTTTGCATTGCTTTTGTTGATTCTCAGGTGACATATTTTTGAAAGCTTTAATTGAAGGTGCAGGCCTACACTTTGATGGTCCATCTTCGCAAGGTGTACTTCTTGAGGTTAAGCAGCATGGTTCTGGTCCAGCTTCGCAATATGTTTTACTGGGATATGGCCCAGCTTTTGAAGGTGTACTGAGCCCATTCAAAAACAATGCCGTAGGGGCTAATGCCAGTAACCATAGTTTTTTCATCGATAGCTCATGAAAAGATTTGTATTTTAATAATACATATAAGGAAGCACCTTTGGTTAATTGATGTATTGTGATACATAGAGGTACAGGTGGCTGTCTCTGAATTGAAGCTGTCTCCTTCGCATCCAATTAGGCGTTATATCAAGCATCAAGAAGGTAAATAATTGATTCTAGTTTTTCAAAAACCCAGTCTTTTGCGAAGCTATCTATTTTGTAGGCAGGTCAATATCATATTCATATACAAATCCGAGTGAATCTAACGTCTGCAAAACGATAATGAAACCATCCTACCAGCCATCAAATATCTTTGCTGTAAGTATTAAAGACTTGTGGCCGTGGCCTTCTTAATGTTCTGCAGTCATCAAGCAGCCATCTAGCAAAAGCCCTTTCCCATAGCGGTTGCTTTCGACCACTTTGACTGGCTGTTAAGGACTTTTCATCAACGAGCAGATTGCCGTTCAGGCCATAACGAACACGCTGGTGATGTCAACTGATTCCCAGTTGTCTGCAGTTGAAGGGCTGTGCATACGAAGCAGGCTACAAACTTCCTTTCAACTACGACGCCCATAGGGCGATGCCAAAATGGGCTTATGGGGCAATACTTTCTAAACGAATTTCTTGTTCATTCCTACTACTGAATAACAGAAGCGCTTTTCAAGTGGCTCTTTGGTTGTTAAGCAGGGACCATAGGAATAGATCTCATTTATAGAGCTTAGTCTTTTTTTAATGTTACGACAAAATGATTTTTTCTACTTAGATATATGCTTTGTATTCACAATTAATCAAGACGTGTTAGCTGACTGCTGATTAGGTTTCAAGTGAAGGCTTGGATTGTCGCGTACGTTTTAATTCACCGCGCAGTTTTTTGGCTAGAAGGCGTCGTTTCTGTGCCCCTCGACTGGGCTTGGTTTGTTTACGTGTCTTGGGAACTGCTTTTAGGCCCATTCGTAATAATTCCGCTAGTCGTGAAAGGGCTAATTGACGATTTTGATATTGGGAACGTTCGTCTGCTGCAACCACACGTACACAACCAGCTACCAAGTGATGTTTCAGTTGATTCAATAAGTGTTGCTTTCGAAAAGGACCAAGCGCAGACGAAGCTTTGAGATCAAAGAGTAGTTCAACTCGACTGTTTGTCTTATTGACGCTTTGGCCACCAGGGCCTGAAGCTTTGGAAAATCGCCATCTCAACTCCTCTGTTGGGATGACTAATTGCGAATTAACTCTTAGATCATCCATTGACTTTAGTCGCAGATTTTGGAAGTATTTTTCAGAGTGTGACTCTATTTAAGTAGGCTCAGTGGCATGGCGCATTCTAATGATTAGAATACAATTGTTGCAGGTCAAGATTTGACTAGGGCAGATGTAACTGGCTATGGTATTGGCGCTAATCCTTCTTTTTTGAAGGTTGAGATTGTTCATACTTCTGGTTATGGAAACTTCGTAAGACAAACTTAGAATCTTCTCCTAAGCTAATGACCTGGTTTTGAGGTCGAATCGCTTTTTGGATTCTTTCAAAGATCAATGCTGCCAATGATCAATGCAAGGAATAATTGGCATCAAATGGCTAAATTAATAAGCAGGTGATCATTCTTCTTTTTTTCGATTGTCACGGTTCCTGAATGCTCTCTCACCTGTCCATAATGCGATTGCAACTAATACGGCTGTAATCGTTAGGGGAAAATCGGTAATTGATACAGCGAATATTGGGTGAATCATGGCTGGTATTGCTTGAAGAGGATGGCTTGAGTGTTGAGCTACATCATTGAGACTATTGAAATTGTTTGTTGAAGGCTTTCATATGTGTTAATTCGATATCTGTTTAGCTTTTGCCTCTTCGCGAATGGCTGCTTTGGCTTCTTGCCAGAGTTGTTCCAGTTCAGCGAGTGATTGGCCGCTTAGCTGGCCAGCTAGTGCTGCTTCAAGGCGAGAAAAGCGATCAAGAAAGCGTTGGTTTGTACCCGCAAGGCCTTCTTCTGGGTTTAGGCCACACCAGCGCGCAACATTCACCAGCGTGAACAGCACATCACCAAGTTCTGTTTGTGCATGGGCTTGGTCTTCATGCTCTACCGCCTCTTTGAGTTCTTCTAGCTCTTCTTGCACTTTTCCCCACACTCCATCGATGGTGTTCCATTCGAAGCCAACGTTTGCGACCTTTTTTGAGATGGCCATCGCTCCAGCCAGAGCTGGCTGGCCTCTGATTTTGCTGCGTAGACGATCGCTTAGCGGACTGTTCGAGGCTGCGTTGGGCTGCTCGCTCGCTTTGATTGATTCCCAGTTTTGGCGAACTGCTTCGCTGTCGTTTGCGACTGCATCTGCGAACACATGTGGGTGCCTGCGAATGAGCTTTGCGCTGATGCCTCGGGCGATGTCTTCGATATTGAAGCGCCCTTCTTCGCTAGCGATCTGAGCATGAAGTACAACCTGCAGCAGCAGATCTCCTAGTTCTTCGCTGAGGTGGTTGTCATCGCCGTGGCGGATGGCATCAGCAACCTCATGAGCTTCTTCCAACACGCATGGAATTAATGAGGCATGGGTCTGTTCGAGATCCCAGGGGCACCCTCCCTTTGGATCCCTGAGCTGGGCCACGATATTGACCAGCTCCGCAATGGCTTCTTTTGTAGGCAGATGTTGTTCGGCGTCCATGGCCATGCGTTTGTCTTGGCCTACCTTCTCATCGATGACGCCAGCGATGCCATTCGGCGGGGAGGGGATCGCCATCGAGAATCAGGTGTAGCCAAACGCTGGCTTCTAGCCCGAGCAGCAGTGAAAGGATTGGTTGAGGATTGAGCCGCAGCTGCTCATTCAATGCTTTGGCAAGGCTGAGCGGTGCAGGACAACCCAGTGGCTGCAAGAGCATCAGTAGTAGGCCAGCCCAACCCATCAGGTAGGTCAGTCTTAGAGCGGTACCGATCAGTGGGCCGTGGGAGAACAGGGAGCGATGGGGAATCAGCTTGCGGTAGGGCCACCAAAGACCTTGCAAGAGCCCCCAGCGCTTCAATGGTTTTGAGTTCGTGTCGAGGTCTGGAGAAAGCCACAGCCCGCCGACCACAAAGGCCAGCCCACCTAGCAGCCCACTGGGCAAGCCCATCACAAGGCTCAGGGCGAACCCAAATGGAAGGCTCCAGAAGCAGGTGGCTTTGTCGTGGTCTTCGCCTGAGGCCATGGCTCTTCTATGGTGATCAAGTCCACGTTGATCTCTTGGGGCAGAATTGTCTCTAGGGGCGATTAGCTCAGCGGTAGAGCGCCTGCCTTACAAGCAGGATGTCGCTGGTTCGATCCCAGCATCGCCCATCTGAGCTCACCACTCAAAAAGCCTGTCAGGCACTTGAGTTTTTGGATTTATGGCACAAGCGTCTCCTAACGCTTGAATTCGCTTGAAGAGTCACTTTGTTTGACCTGTGCGCACGTTTGTGAGCACACTGCTGGCTTGCCAAATCATTGGCGATCTACCCAGCAATAGCCTGGCCGCGGCATCTGCTCACTATCTGAAGAGGGAGATCGACAAGACCGAGCAGACCAGTGACTGGGGAAATTCCCTTACAGCTAGCCAGCTCCGCTACGCCGCTCTGGATGTGGTTGTTGTTCTGACGCTGGGCCGTGAGCTGTCCAAAGAACTCCTCGCCACCAAGCAGGTGGAAGTACACCTGCTCGATGATCAGCGCCTGCGCCGATGGCCAAGTGCGTGGCCTGTCCGTAGACGTACCGGCAGCAATTGCCGCACAGACGAGCGCCACTGCGGAGCGCAAGGACCTAATTGCTGAGCTCCACCAAACCCTTGCCTGGAGAACTACCGCAACCTGTTGAAGCTGAAGGGTGCCCTCGTACAGCACCTGGGTGAGGAGATCGAGGACACCAAGGACCGAACGCTGCAGAAGTTCCGTCCGGATCCGATGATCGAACAGCTGCTGAAGCTGAAAGAGCTCGGCCAGGAGTTGAAAGAGGTGAAGTGGCTGATTGAGGAGGCCAAGTTCACCGATGGCCGCGTCCGCCCCTGTTACCGAATCATTGGCGCTAGCACCGGCCGGATGAGCACCAGTGCTCTGATCCGTGAGAAGCGCAGCAACGTGCCTTCCGACATCGAGCGGTTCAAGACCGGACAGCGGAAAGGGGAACCCAAGCCCGTGAAGCTCGGACAGTGTGGTTTCAACTTCCAAGGCATCACCGGCGATCGCAAGAAAGCCCTTGGCACCGGCAACCCGGACACCGTGCTGATGGACCTCGACTGGTCGTCGATTGAGGTGTGCCTGCAGGCCAGCCCCAAACTCTACGACGATTCCGGCTACCGCAAGATCCTGCTCGATGGCATTGACCCTCACGCCTACATCGCCAGTCAGGCCTGCGGACGGGAGATCACCAAAGCCGACCCGGAGCGAGCCTTCATCGGCAAGCCCGCCAATTTTTCTCTGGTCTATGGATGTGGTGTGGCCGGCCTGCGCACACTGCTCTCCCGGGCCCGGGGCACGCAGGTCACTCAGACCGAAGCCCGCAAGGTTTATGACGCCTGGCACCGATTCCACCCGCAGATCAGCCGGCAGATGTGGAAGTTTGACGGGGACAACGTCCTTGAAGTTCGCAGTCTTGCTGGCCGTTGCATGACTTGCCGCGACCGCACACCCGGTGCCGATGGCATCCGTCCCATGCGCCCGCTCTCCAGGACCAATGGCATCAACTTCCCGATTCAGGGCTCTGGACGTGATCTACTCGCTGCTGCACTTGGTGATCTTTGGCCTGCGCTGGATCAATTCCCCGGCGTTCACATTGTTGGCCTAATCCACGATGACATCCTTCTCGAAGTGCCACGCGATTTAGTGGAGGAGGTGAAGGCCGTCGCGTTGACCTTTATGACCTCCCAAAGACTCCAAGAGCACTACTTAGGGGACATTCCCTTAGAAGCAGATTGCAATATTGCTGATACATGCGGAGAAGCTCACTGATTTAAAGATAAGCATTACCTCCTTTCTGTTTTGAGCGCAAGCTCGTTCGATGCCAAGCCGCAAATTACAAAAAAAACCTAGTTAGAATGATGTACAAGATGGCCAAATCCACCAATCTCGAAGTCGATAGACGTATTCACGAATGCGTGAAGTTATTGTCTAGCGCCAAGGCAAATAGTTACATTAGGCGATACGCGGCAGAAGAGTGGTGGGCCTCTGAGCGACAGGCAGATCGCTACCTGGCTCGTGCAAGAGACATAATCCGCGCCGACTACTCCCTAGAGCGCAGCGAGTTTATGGCAAGCCGTATTGCCCTACTCGACAAAATCACTGAGGCATCAATTAAGGCTGGTCAGCACA
Organism: Prochlorococcus sp. AG-412-I05; assembly: GCA_003214855.1. Lineage (GTDB taxonomy): Bacteria > Cyanobacteriota > Cyanobacteriia > PCC-6307 > Cyanobiaceae > Prochlorococcus. Next base: position 27,574 of record QCLC01000010.1, read on the forward strand.
GCAATGCAATTGGAGCATTAAGGCTGCAAGCAGAGCTCACACGATTGCTTGATGGGAAATGACACAATCAATGACTGAGAGTTTCATTGACAGGCCTTCTCATCGTTCATCGAATCGAAAGACTCTGACAACACTCCTTCCCTCACTCGACTAAGTACATCACGAGCAATTGCCACGCTGATGGGACCACTTCTATAGCCACTCTGATCAGCAGTAAGTGCAGTTCTTCTGCGTGACATCTGCTGGGTGCTGCTGCTTTTAAGGGTAGGCAGACGTTCTTTCTCTCCCCTCTGGCAGCACCTTGAAAACATGAAGAAGGGCATCCGCGTTGGATGCCCTGAAGTCCAGGACAGGATTTCAGGGTCTCTACGTCCTCGGACTAATGATTTAATTCTAGGCACGAAGGAACAGGGCCTCAGCAGGTAGATTTACTCTCCTTTTTATATGCCACAATACAAATCAGCCTTATCACTGGCTGCGAGTTCTCTACTCAGGCATCTAGATAGCACCGTCAGTGATCGCAATGCATTTCAACAAAAATCATCTATCGATGTTATAAAAAACAATCCCGCTTTCCCCGGCTTAATTGAATCGACCCACTCAATCACTCATTTACATTTCAAAGACAGCAATACATTAAATCTTGCGGCAAGTCTGTAATATTCTGGCATAATAATTTCAATTTAATTCAATTTTATGCCAGCGGCAATAGATGGCTTAGGAACATCTACCTATGCGGCAAGCGAGTACCTCTACGTAGCCAATGAAGGCAGTGGAGGTGGTGGAGAAACCATTGTTCAATTTGACGCAAGTGAGTCTTGGGAGTCAGGCATAGATGGCTCAACAGACTTTGCGGAAACCGTCGGAACGGGATTCAACGGCCCATCAGGCCTTGCAGAGGTAGTAGTAAGTGGTAATACTGCTGAAACCAAGTTATTCATAAGTGATGATTATGGCAATATCTATTCTCAATCACAGGCCGAAGCCACCGATGATTTTGAAGTAGTTATCGGTGGACTTAGCAATCCTAATGCCCTGTTTTATAGCGATAGCGATGATAAGTTGTATATTGCTGATGCAGGCAATAATCAGATAACTAGAATAGATCCTACTGGTGCTACTCCAGTTCAAGAAATTGTATCAAGCGGCCTTACAGGCCCTCAATCTGTTGTTGTAAATTCGGATGCTACAAAATTCTATAATACAGATTTTAGTAGCCAAGTTTATGGAACTAGTTTAACGACATGGGCAGATCTTACTAATTTTCCATCCACCATCTTCGGTTCAGGAGGATATACAGAAGGGGGTCTTGTACTTGGATCAGGGATCAACTCGTCTGGTGCTGGTGATTATCTCTATGCTTCAAATTACTCTACGGGTGAAATATACAAGATAGATACTGGCACTGGTGTATCATCAGTATTGGTTGATTATGACAATTCATCAACGGATAGCAGCTTTCAAGCTCGCGGATTAGCGCTAAATCCAGCCGAGAGTAAATTATTCATAACTGATTACGCAGGTAATAATATCATTGAATATGACTTTGCTTCAACTAATTCTTACATCTTCGCAAACTCCAGCAATGGATTAGATGGGCCATTTGGTTTATTATTTAGTACAATCGACTATCCTGATTTCGAATTCACTGGTTCGCTGGAATATGGTGGTGCGGATACAAAAATTGTCGAGATTGCAACTGCTACTGACGGCGATTCCGCTACTGGCGAAATAGCAGGTTATACATTTAAATCTGACGCGGACTACATCACAACGGATGGGGCCCCTCCGGTTGACAGCATGTTAGGCCTAACTGCTAAGGCTGCTGAGATTGAATATAAAGATGATATTTCTTCTACTGCTGTTACTACCACCGTTACATTTGAAGCAGACAATGGCTGGATGGATGTACTTAATATTGATCCTAATAACAAGTCAGAATACTTAGCTGGTACAGACTCAAGTTATGCATCGATGAGTCCATATTACCCAGGTGACTTTGCTACAACAGGCGTTGCTTCGACTCATACTGGAACTCATGATGTTAGTGGAGGTGCAGCTGGAGAAATCCAATATATTAATTTCAATGCAGGTGCTGGTGGTAACAGTAATTTATACATTGATTTCAATATTTCAGGTGTTGGTAATTACGAAGCAGACAGGCCAGCAGCCATAGGTGATGAGCCAGATTTGGGAACAGATATCAATGGTTGGGATATAGATCGTGGCTTGAATACTACGAACGGATATGATACGTATACAGGTGAAGAATATAATCAATTCCTAGAGATTAAACCAAATAAGTATGGTCATTCAGGCGATGAAAGTCCAAGTGGTGGCAGCGCAGGCAGTGGTCAACAGCTGATTGTTGAGTTTGAAGGCACTGATGCATCAGGTACTGCATGGAGTAACCACGTAGAGTCTTTTGGCTTTTATTTAATGGGTAGAGAGGATAAGCGAGATGTTTATCTTGATATCTACGATGCCAATGACACTCTAATATGGAGTCAAAATACAACTGAGGGGCCTTCTGCAAGCGGTTCTGCACAAGCACAGGCAGCATTTGAATATATTTCATTTGAAAGAACAGATAATAGTACTGAATTAATCAAGAAATTTGCTTTACGTGAAGTCTATGCTGGCTCAGCAGATAATGGATACGATAGACACGAAATTTTCTCAATTGATAATTTAACCATTGTTGCTCCAGGTACAGGACTAGGTGTTTACGGCGAAGACTATGGCCATGGCTATGTGAAACAGGAATCGAGTTACACATTTTCGTCAGCGGAAGATTTTAATAGTAAATTCGAAACTGTAGATTATCGAAATTATGGGGAAGGTTCACAACAAGGTGTGGTTGGCTTTAAGGATGGCAATGGCAATCAGCAAAACCTTTATATAGAAAAAGATACAAACAATGCCTATATAGGAACAGGAACAGGTAACCCAATCCTATTAAAGGAAGCTGATGGTTCAGCGGCGAGTCTAAATGAAAATTGGGGTTATGGATCACAGACAATTGCTGCCATGCAAGCTAAAACTGGTGGCGGTTATGAGATTGCAGTTGAGCATAGATATAAAAATGACCAAGGTTACGATGAAGTTAATTTCGACATTGTTGATGTAGGTGCAGATGGAAAACTTGATTGGAGTACATCACGGCCAGGCGACATTGCAATGGTTGAGACCCATTTCGATAAAGATTTAGATGGCAATGGTCACACAGGTATCAATATAAATGATTCACAAAATCCTATTAGAATCAAAGAGGTTAATCCTGGAAAGAATCAAGCTGGTGATCAAATTGAATATAACCAACAAAAAATTGGCACTACATCTAATATTGCTCTTGATAACTGGCAAAACTTATATATCATAAGGCCGGATGAATCAGTTATCCAAATCAAGGATGAATGGGGGGATAGCGTACGTTTAGATGAGTCCTCTCCAGACAATACATGGAGTAGACAAACTATAGAGGTTGCCTATGGTGACCATGACAATAATAGTAAAACTGCTGATGTTTATTTATTAGCAACAAAAGAATTTAATTCTTGGTCATGGGGTGGTGTTGAGGAAACGGAAACCAATTGGATCATTTCTCAAATAGATTCAAATGGAATTATGAAATGGGAGAATGAGAAATGGGGTGTTTCGATCGCAGACTATGAAGAATTCTTTAGCGTAGATCTTAATGGTGATGGTGCAGAGGGCTTTAATGCCGCCAACTTGGCGAAGGTAACTACAGATAAAGATGGTCATTACCTGATGAAAGATAACTTTGATGGATCACTTTATATATATACAGCCGCAGGTAATCGAATAGCTGGTGGAGGAAAAATCAAGGATAACTATGGAGGAGATCCAAGAATTGAGATTGAAGAATCTTGGGAAGGTGGATCACGCTCTTCCAAGGCTTATGCTATTCAGCAAAATGCCGATCTTACATTTACTTTAGCGATACAACATAGGGAAGAATTTAATGAGGATTTTTCAGAAATGATGGGCCATGGCTCTAAAGAGCAAGTCGATCACTTAGATGATGACGATTCACTAGAAGAGGCAGGGACCATGTGGGAGATCTTTAACCTCTCTTCCGCTGGTGTCCTTAATTGGGAAAACGGTTCAACATGGACACCGATGATTGCTGGATATGAAACAGCGTTGAATCAGGATTTAGATGGAGATACAAAAATAGGAATTGACCTTGGTTCGCTTTCAATTGTCAAGGATGCAAGTGGAGGAACTGTCAATTCTGCTCAAGCAGTACACAATATAGGTTCAGGTCTTGGTCTAAAAGTTTCAGCAGGTGGCGCCACATTTATTTGGGATAGTAAGGGGACTGAAAATACTGCAGACGACGTAACGATCAGTATTACTGACGAGAACGGAGCAACTCCTTCATTCTCAATGAGTGAGACATTTGGAGACTCCACCAATGGGGGAATGTTCTCGATGACACCATATGCAATAACAAGGGTTGATACAAATGGAGATTTGGTTGTTGGTGCCGGGGCGGATACAGATTACTATAGACTTGCTGTACAGCTCAAAGATTCATATGCTTTTACTGATCACGAGGGTAATTCAGTTATTGAATCATTTACAGAATGGGATATTTATAAAATTGGTCTCGATAGTGATGGTGATGGCAAGGTAGCGATTGATTCTAGTGCGAATATATTCACTGGTTCTATTACCCCTTATGAAGCTAGCTTTGGTCAGGATTTAAATGGTGATAAGGACTTTAGCGGCACTGTTTCTACCACAGCCCGTAAAACAGATACAGTAGCAACTACTTTGGCTCAAGATTCGTATGGTGGTCTTTATATTGTCCCAGAAGTTGGTAACAAGATACTAATTAATGATAGTTGGATTGAAGAAGCCAGTAATTGGGGATCAGGTAGTTTCACTTCAGAAGCATTAGCTGTAGAACTAAATCTTGGCGATGATAATGCTACAGGCGGCACTGGAGATAACGAGGACTATTACCAAGTGGCCACTAAGCAAACAAATAAGTGGGAAGGAGGCTCAGATCAAAACTGGCAGATATATGCTGTAGATTCTAGCGGAAATATCAACTGGGATAAAACCATATGGACAAAGTCAATTGCTAGCTACGAGACATTCTTTGGATTAAATCTTGATGGAAGTGAAGGAGCTCTAGGCGCTATTCAAGGCTTGGAGGATGTTGCTACTGATGAGACTGGATACAAACTACAAAAGGATGGTGAGAATAATCTTTACATTGTTGATTCAAATGGAGATAATCAACTAACAATTAAGGATAGTTCAGGATGGAATGCCAATTTTGATCACTCCTATGACTGGGGATCTGGTTCCAATACATCCAGTGCTGTTGCAGTTGAGCAAAATAGTGATGGTACTTTCTCACTGGCAATCAAACATGTAAATGTAGATCGTGGCAATACCTTTACAGACTGGGAAATCCTTAGCATTAATGCCCAAGGCGTCTTCAATTGGGATAACGCTATATTTACTCAAGACATTACTCCATACGAAACTAATCTATTCAATCAAGATCTTGATGGAGATCAGGCAGTTGGAATTAATTTGGTTGGACTTAGCGATGTAGCAAGCAGCACAGACTCAAGCGGTGATCGTCTTAAGAAGGATACCAATAACAAATATTACATCCTTGATGATAACGATACTGTAGCAACTACGGATGATGAGCACATCCTTATTACTAACTCCTGGGGAGGGAATGAGCAACTAGATCGCAGTAATAATTGGGGCAGCAGCTCACATAAAACTGAAGCCCTTGCCGTAGAAGATATTGAATCTTATACCTATTATAATTGGCAAACTGATAGTGATGTAAGAGTTACTGAAGGCTATGTAATCGCTTTAAAAAGTACTTTCACTGAGGGCTCCAATACTCACATTGATTATGAGTTGTTGTATACAGATAGCAATGGTGTTATTAATGACCAATACAGGCCATTTGTTCAATCAATCAAAGAATATGAATCCTTATTTGGCACTAGTGCTGATCTAGATGGTGATGGGTCTACAGGGGTCGATAAGGCAGCGATGGATGAAATCTCGACAGATACAGTCGGCGATAGGTTGGTATCTTCTGCTGGCGATTCTGGATTATATATCCTTGATAATAAAGATACTGCTTCAGAAAGTGATGATGTAGTTATTCAGATTAAGGATAAGTGGGGAGGTACACCTAACTTTGACTACATTGATTCAGGTGGCAGTGGATCTTATGCTTGGACCCATACTTCTTCCTCCTATGCTGTTGAATCATTTGAGACCAGACTAGGTGTCAAGAAATTCCTGTTAGCTGTTAAACATGAAGATACTTATGGAGGAGGTGATCCTAATACTTCCTGGGAAACATTTGAAATAGCTGAAAGTTCTGTAGGTAATGGCAATTGGGAGCTTGACTACAATACCGGCTCATTTTCAAAAGGGATAGGCAGGAAAGAATATATTTTCAATCAGAATATGAATGATGAAGCAGGGTTCAAGACCAAGGCACAACTCGACACCATCACTACGACTAATTTTGATACGGATACATCCGGAACTGGCACAACAGGAGCTTATCTTGCGTATGATTCAGAAGGCTCTCTTTATATAAACGCAGGAAGTACCAAAACAGTAATTCTTGATGATAACGGTGGGCCTGTTTCATTCGATTGGCAGGATACATGGGCTGGTGTTACACGAACAGCAAAAGCATATGCAATTGAAGGTGTTGGCGATAGTTCAGTTGGCTATTACAAATTAGCGATAAGGCATACAGTTGTAGATAATTTAGATAGTGGGCAAAATACTACTCAATGGGAAACCTTCAAAGTCAGCACAGCAGGTGTTATTGATTACAGCTCACAAACATGGGGAGATGCATCTCTCCATGAAGCTGATCTTGGCCAAGATCTTGATGGAGATGGAACCATATGGTCTTCTGCTCAGTTGACTTTCACCGCAATTGACTCAGATACAAAAGGAGCAACTCCTCATCTTGATGAGAATAATAACGTTTATATTCAAGCAGCAGGCGCGACGACTAAGAATCAAATTATTGATACTTTTGGTGCTCCAGTTAACTTTACAGAGTCTGTTGATCTAGTAAAACGAACAAGGGAGACAGAGTTAGTTGCGGTTGAGTCGGTAACAATTTCATCTACAGATTACTGGAAAGTTCTCGTACGTGAGACCGAAGCAAGTAAAACAGATGCTAATGATGTAAGCATCAACTACAAGACCTTTAATATCAATGCTGACTCTACATCTAATGATTATTTAAAGCTGGACTGGACAACAGCAGGTTGGTATACCGATTCCACATCCTTGGAAGGTACATATAATCTTGATCTTAATGGTGATGGCACGGTAACGACCATTAATAGAAATTCTACAACTGTAATTAGCACAGATACTACGGGTGCACAACTGAGAAAAACTTCAGACGGCAGCCTGTTTATTAAAGATGGTAATACAAACATTCAAGTTAAAGGTACTGATGGAGGTTTTGTTAATCTTGACGTAAATGATACATTCACTGGAGGCTCCTTTAAATCTGAGGCATTAGCCGCTCAGAAAGTAGGATCCAATTATAAAATTGTCGTCAAAGAAACGAATGCCTATGGCAGCAATACAGACATACTTTATCAAGTGCTCACCATCAATTCAGATGGTCAGATCAAATGGGGGGATGTTAAATACCGCACCGCGGCAGAACTCAATGAGGTTGAATTTGGCCAAGACCTCACTTCTGATGGTGTTATCAGTTCGGGTTCTAGTTCAGCAGCTTCTGATACATATGCTTCTAGTATCGCTAGTGGGACTACAGATGGAGAGGTGAAGGCCGAGTTTGGCAATATAGCTCAATCAGACTTTGTCTCAATCTCTAACGAAAAAGCAGGCGCAACAGATACGAAGATTGAAATGTTTGTGAAAGGTGTAGAGGGTGGATCAAAGAGTAAATATGATATGGACGTGAAGATTGTGCAGCAAGCTAGTGATGCATTAATGGCAAAAATTACTAATGATGTTGGTCTTGATAATGACACGATTGACCCATTGACAGGATTACTTGACTTCTCCGTCACCATTAATGATCCCGATAATCACGGAAAGATTGTCTCGATGGCTTGGGTTTTACCTGAAGCAACAACAACTCCCAAGTATCTAAAACGCGATCCTGTGAGCGGTAATTACACCAACTTTGCATTCGATAGTGCAACGGGTGAGGGTGCTAAATGGGATCAAGCAACAAGCACCTTGACTGTTTATGTAAGAGATAACGGTCTCTACGATCAAGACAGCAGCCTTGGAAAGGTAAGAGACCCTGCGTTGATTATTTCTGAAGCAGAATCCACAGCAACAACCAGTAGCGGTGGTAGCGGTGGTAGCGGCACCACTTCGGTTGCCAGTTCTCCAGTGAGCAGTATTCCAATACCAGTTAGCACTATTCCTAAAGACAGCCTCTCTGAACGCAGAATTCCAATTGCAGCAGGTAGCGGCATCTTTACCCCAGAGAATGCTGCCGGAGGTGGATTTGTTGCTCCAGATGACATAAGCGTGGTTGAAGTAGGTGGCGGCTTCTACGCACCAGTAAACGCACCTAAAGGGGTTGTATTCCCAACAAAGGATGATATCGAATCACATGGAATACAATCCGATGCCATCGCTATCTCGCAATTCACATTCTCACAGTCACTAACACCTGGAGTAATACCTGATCCGGTTAAGTTTACTAATGTAGATATGGGTGATTTCGCGCATGTTGAAATAACCGGTGGTATCGAGAGCACAGAGGCTTTATTTATCGATTTTGCTGATATTGACAAGAGGCCTGCACTAGATATGACACGTAGCACTACTGGAGGGAGAACTATCGCCAGTGAAGCTCCATCAAATCTTTCTATGGATATAACCGGTATCTATTACAACTCTGCAGCTGGTGATGATGAAATTACCGGTTCTAGTTCTAACGACTTTGTGCGAGCGGGTTCAGGAGATGACATAGTTATTGCAGGAGCAGGAGATGATTTGATTCGTGGCGGCGCTGGTTCTGATCAGATCACAACAGGAAGCGGTGCTGACATGGTTTACTGGACAGTTGATCAGTTAGATAGCAGCGCAGATACAATCATAGACTTTGTTGTTGGAGAAGATCAAATTGCTGTCGAGAGTGCGATTAGTATTTCCGTTGACGGAAATCTCTTAACCTTTACCGCTACGATTGATGGCATCAAGCGCTCATCCACTGTCTCACTAACAGGCGTAGATTCCTTTAACATAGATAGCATACTAAAAGGATGATACCTAAATGAACGAATTAAAAGCCTTGGTCTGCTACTAAAGCCTTTCTTAAATCTTTATCCTGCCAAGACCTCTTAGCCGTAAGAGAAACCTCTGTCCCTTTACAGGATGTTTATTTAGCCAAAGGGGTTAAACGGGAGAAATCAGCTTCTCTATTTAGTCATCTAGATAGCACCGTTAGTGATCGCAATGCATTTCAACAAAAATCATCTATCGATGTTGTAAAAACAATCCCGCTTTCCCCGACTTAAATCAATCGACCCACTTAAACATCAGTAAATGGGAATGGCGGAGGACTTTTAACAAAGACAAAGGGATCTGCAATCAGTAGAATTCTCGCCATCACTCTAGTTATCTATATAAATACAATTTAGATATGCCATGCTTGTTTTCTCCAGCCTTCATTTACTTCAACGTAGCCCTTTAATCCAATCAAGTAAATAAGTTTTACCCTGCTTGGTTCTACTAATGCTGCCACGTTTTATTAACGTGCTCAGAATATCTCCAATCATTGGGGGTGTAAGCTTGAGTTTTCCATTGAGAAGACTCTTCAGCCGCACCGTTGTAATCGGACCTTGCTCTTTCACCTTCTGTAGAAGTAATGCATGCGTGTTTGTTCCAATCCATCAATGAGAGCAGCTTCTCTTTTAGCTGGAGCAGCACGGCATAAATCAGAGACCTCCAGCCTTTGCTTGTGCATCTCCATCTCAAGGTTAATCGCCTTCCTTAAAGCCGCCAAGTACATTGGTTGATGAATTCTATTGGTCTCGTTGCTAAAAACGGGCTGACTATCATCAAATTCCTATCTGAAATTATATGGTGTTTCATTAGCACCTTGAAGTTGTGCGTGTATATGAGCAATTAGAGCGAACTTGCCAAGCCTTACTGAGGCTTTCTTTAAATAAGAGACATAAGCACTTTTAACCGAGAGTTGCTCCTTAGCCTTGTTCTCTATCTCAGTCTGCTGCACTGCCATCATCTTGAGCCGGTACTGGTTGGACGGGAGTGCTAGTAAGCGCTAGTGCGACAGTACTAATGAGTGATAAGGAGAGGCGAAGGGAATGTTGTGCTGGGATTAAACGCTTAAAAGGTCACTCATTATCTGGGACGTTTTTGATTGCATTTAATAGGCCACATCAACCGCAGCAATTCTTCTATTTAAGGGTTTGTTTCTACACACATCAAAAAGCACCTCCATGCTGCGGGGCTTTGGCTTATTTGATTTCTCTCAGCCCTTGCCAAGCACCTTTACCTGGCCCGCTGCGCGGCGCTGATCAGTGAGCACCATCCAGGAGCCGGGGCGGTGCTCCTGGATGGATGCCCTCATCTTCTGCAGCGGGATCTAGTCACAGATGAGTGGTTCTGTGCGCATGCCAGAAGGGAGCGTCCGTTCACATTTACGCACAGATTTGCGCACCAACCCCTTGGCTATCGAAAAAATGTTAGTTGGGAACTAGAGTAATTGCCTGCCTTACAAGCAGGATGTCGCTGGTTCGATCCCAGCATCGCCCATTCATTGGCCTCAATGAATTTTTGGTTTGCCTAAAACTCATAAAAAGCTGTTCACTCAATTCAATGACCCTGTAATGCGCTTGCAAACCGATTGAATTTCATTCTTATTGAGAAATGCATCTTGGAAAATATTTGATTGTATCGTTCATCATGCATGAAATTGGATCTGATCCTGAGGCTATGAATTAAGCCTTTGTGAGCCCAATCCTGTTATTGAATTTACCCTTAATGTGCTAATCGGGTTACGGTCTTTGAAAAGAATATTGCTTGACGATGAGTGGTGATTAGGCCAACAAAGTCATGCTCCAATCTTTCGTGAGCTAGCTCGAGAGGCGTTGCTGCTAGGCGGTCTATGTCTCAATTTAGTAGAAAGACAAATATTGCTCTAGTTGAGTCATTCTCTCAAAGGAATCTGATTGGATTGTTTAGCACCCTTCGCTTGTTCTGCCGATTTAGGCAGGGCTTCATCATGATCCTCATCAATTCAGCATGAGGCGAGCTTCTGATCACAACTCCCTTAAGACCCATGAGGGCTGCAAGATTCTCAAGGTAGGGTTTCCAGCACCAGACTTGAAAGGTCCAGCGGCAGAGCTTGATTTCTTGAAAATGAAGAATGTCGCTAGGGATGCAATAGTGATGCATGGTTAATTCTTCGAGATGGAAAATGGTCCGCGCCTAGGGATTACGCCAACGGCAGCAGCTGAGCTGGTTCGACAGGCTGCTTTAGCCGGCAAGCCAGGCTTGATGCACCTCGATTTGATTAAGGCCACCTGCGATGAGGGTTGGCTTTACATACGACTCCAGCCTGGTGAATGCGGTGGTGTGCCTGTCGCTCGAGCAGATGGCATCACTCTTTTTGCACCGGCGGGCCAGTTCCATTTACTTTCGGGCCTCACCCTAAATTATTATGGAGATTTGAGTGGTGGCGGTTTCCTGATTAGTGTGCCTGAGGGAGCTGAAGCAACTGCTTGTGGTGGAGGTTTTCGTTTTATAGAAAAAGAACAGTAGTTATTTGTAGGAAGTGCTCTGGCTTATTTAACATGCCATGTGAATCTTTGAATGGTTAAATTGTTCACCTGCTATTTGATTTGCTGGTGATAGCTTTTCTTGTTGAGCATTTTTATTACTTTGATGTATGAGCTTTGCAGGGGGTTGGGCCACTACATAAGCTTTTCTTCAGTGAGATTTTTGGACAGGGTTTGACCTTTTTGGCAGCTCTCACAGTGACCAAAGAACTCAAGTGTGTGGAAGATCAGCTGAAAATTATGACTTTGTTCTTGCGGGATGTTGAGGTTGTGCAAAGGGCAATGCTGGATCGGCAGCGTTTTGCCGCAGTCCACGCATGTGAGGTGATGGAGGTCCCTTTCTACTGGGGCATAGAGGGCTTCACCTGTAGGTAGGTGTCGGCATCTCACCAGTCCTCGTTGTTGAAGCTGGCGCAAGTTTCTGTATACGGTCGCAAGTCCCATGGCATAGGGGCTGTCCTGCAAGGCGCGATAAAGCTGCTGACCGCTCATTTCATCGCAACAGCCACGTAGTTGTTTCAATAGTTGCTTCTGCCGCAGTGTGGGCTGGCTCTGATCGACAGGCATGGATGAGCTCGTTCACTTGCTCTTTTAGCTCAGGGGAGCTGGCAAGAGGATTGCTTTTGACAAATTTTTTGCATCAATGATTCTAGACAATCAACGAGCAAGACGATTGCATCAATTCAATTTCATGCAAAAAAGCAGATGTTTAAGCAGGTCGCAAGAGAATCTAGAGTCTTAGATTGATAAATTCTTTTTCTCATTTTGAAATGATATTCACCAGAGCCTTGGCTTGTAATTAAGCATTGGCCAATGATTCACTGATGGGTGAAAAATTATAATGGATTCGTAATCAATGACTGATTTTGGCATTCTTTTACTTAACAGGTAAGCCAATCCTGCAAAACAACGTAGGTTTTTTCTCCAAGCGGAAGAAAATTTAGCGACCCTTATGCCGATCGATAATCAAGCCAGTATCCTTCAAGAGCTGGAGATGAAAACAAGCGCGTGATTGTTCAAGCTGTCACTGATTAATCAGAGCACACACTATTTTTCAGGCCAGGGAAGTTACTTGATTATTTGCATGACAATAGGATCTGGAAGCATTTTGATCAGATTTCTGGCACTTGCTTTAGCAGCGCTTCGCATGAGAATCAAGTGGAAGACTATTCGCCAAGATTTTGAACTCACAAGGGTAATTAGGTTAGCCTGATGCTCAACGTGATTCAGTCGCTGCCTGTGGGTTGTAAGTAGTTTTTAAGGTTGCTTTGGGTGCTCATATCATTACATGATTAGCAGCTATCACTGGGCACAAGTTCTCAACCTGATCCATCCAAGATCATGAAAAATTCTGCAAAAGATTTCCATTGCTGCAGAATCAGTCACATGCACAGTTGAGCTAGATGGATAGGCTCGCCACAGCCTGGGCGATATTTCAGGGCCTTCTGCTTGAAGCGATTCCCTTCCTGTTGCTGGGTGTCACTATTGCTGGCCTGGCCCGCTGGCTTGTACCCCAGGGTGCCTGGATCGGACGTCTCCCCCGGCATCCACTGCTAGCGCCTATCACGGGTGCCTTAATGGGTTTTGCCCTACCTGCTTGTGAATGCGGCAATGTTCCTGTCGCCCGCCGTTTATTGGCCAGCGGTGCTCCTCTGGGCACAGCCTTCGGCTTTTTGTTTGCAGCGCCAGTCTTGAATCCGATTGTTCTCGCCAGCACCTGGGCCGCGTTCCCTGATCAGTCTTGGTTGCTGATTGCTAGACCACTGGGAGCCTTTCTCATCGCTCTGTTACTCAGTGCTCTTTTGGTGCAGCTACCAGAAGGGCAACTGATTGAATCGTCCTTATTGGCAGAACGGCGGCTTAGCCAACCCTTGAGCAGCATCGGCCTCTTAGAAAGAGGCGTTGGACAGATCGGATCCCAGATATCAGCTCCAGACCCAAGCAGGATTGAGCGACCTCAACTCAGTGAGGTGCTCGAACAAAGCAGCAGGGAATTTCTTGATCTGCTTGCTCTGCTCGTGCTCGGTTGTGTGATCGCATCTCTTGTGCAGAGCTGGCTGCCACGCAGTTGGCTCTTGGCGGTAGGCAGCGCGCCGACACTCTCGATTGTGGCGTTAATGCTGCTGGCCATTGTGGTTTCGGTGTGCTCAAGCGTGGATGCCTTTCTGGCCCTTGGCTTCGCTGCCCAGGTGACACCTGGAGCCCTGCTGGCGTTCCTGTTACTGGGTCCGGTTGTGGATCTGAAACTTGCAGGTCTGTTCACGGTGTTGCTCAGGCCAAAAGCAATTGGCATCACAGCAATCGTGGCCTGTCTAGGCGTGTTGCTCATCGGCCAGTGGGTCAATTTATGGCAACTTTGAACAGGAGAAAACGATGATGCGTGCGCTGCTTCTGCAGCTGTGGGGATGGATGGTGGTCTGGAGTGTTCATTCAGGCCGCCTTGATCTCCTTCTCGCTGGTGGCTTCCACAAACTTGTCAGTGCTTCAGGAGTGGCGCTGCTGATTGCGGGGGTGATGGTGGGGCTGAAAAGCCGCAAGCGGAAAGAATCAGTCTCATGGCCCTGGCTGGCCAGTGCTGGGATGGCAGTCCTTGTGTTAGTCGTGCCCCCGCAACCTTCCTTCAGCGACCTGGCAGCCTCGCGCCCGCAAGGCCTACTTGAACCGCCGGATCTTGCTTTCGTGCTGCCGCCTCAACAGCGCACCCTTACGGACTGGGTCAGGCTATTGCGTAGCCAGCCTGACCCTGATCTGGTGGATGGCAATCCTGTCAACATCAGTGGATTTGTGCTCAAGAGAGGCGATCAGCCAGCCCAGATTGCACGCCTTACGGTGCGCTGCTGTCTGGCGGATGCCACCCCTGCAGGTTTACCGGTGTCCTGGCCATTGGACGCTAAACCCAAGGTCAATCAGTGGCTCAAGATCGAAGGGCAGATGAAGGTGGAAACACGTCAGGGCCAGAGAGTCGCCGTTGTGGTTCCCGAGACAATCACCCCGATTCAAAGGCCGAAACGACCGTTGGAACCATGAAGCAAAAGATGTGGTTGCTGCTCACAAGCTGCGCGGCTCTGGTGCTGGGCCAACAGCAACTGTTGCTGCGCCGTCCACCCCGATTGCTGTCACGCACGCCACAGCCTTTGCAGTCAGGTAGTGCTGCCCTTGACCTTCGCTTCAGTCGGCCGATGCACCTCGAGAGCGTGGCGGCGGATAGTCAACTGCAACCTGACTTACCTCACCGTTGGCAGGGGGAGAACAATCTGCTTCGTTTGTTGATTGATGCCAATCAGAGAATCAAGGCTTCAATTCAGTTGAAGGTTGCTGGACAGGATCATCGAGCCCAAGCTCTACCCCCCCAGCAGTGGTGGTGGGATCCGAGACCCTGGCTGTTAGTGAATCGCCAGGTGGATGGCGGAGACCAATTGCAAGTCCATAACCGCGATGGGCGTTGGATACCCCTGAGCCCCACGTTGAATGAGATCAAAAGCGTTGTTCCCCTTGGCAATGGCAAGGGAGCTGCCTTGATCGAAAAGGATCAGGACTGGAAGCAGCGAGTCTTTGTGCTGCCTTTGTTACCACGCAATATCACGGCTCATCGCGATCAGCTCGCCGCTCCACAGGCAGGGAAATTGATGCCATTAGTGCCAGGGCAATATCTTTTTGCTGATCTCAGCAGCAACCTGAACGGTGACCTGCTTGCGCAAACAGGAGGATTCTCTCCAGGCAGTGGACGCACTGAACTGATCAAAGCGGATGGCCAGAGAAGAACCCTTGAGATCAAAGCTTCCGGTCCGATCCAGCTGCTGCCGGCCGGTGGTGGAGCGGTTGTGCCCACCTTCAACGGGCTGACACTGCGTCCACTGATTGAAAATGATCAGACCCCCCAACTCCTCCCTGGGGCAAGGGATCTTGGAGATTTCTGCCAAGCCACGGGAAGGGCAGTACTCATCCGCCATTGGCCGGACTATCGCCGTTCAATCGAGTTGGTGATTCCAGGATTGCCTCCTAGGCAGCTCTGGCTTGGCGAAGAGTCAGTGCTGGCCTTGAGCTGTGATAACAGGGGCGAACGTGTTTGGGCGGTTCTTGGTCGCAGGCAGGATCGCCGCATCAAACATGAGCTGGTTCTACTGGATGGCGACGGCTTGGTACTGGGCCGCCGCCAACTCGCACCATGGCTTTTGAAGTCAGGTTCAAGGCTGCAGTTTGACCCTGTTGGCGAACAGTTGTTGATGACCGTCACCAAGCCAGGATTGGATGCAGGCCGAGCGGCTCTGATGGAAGCCACCACGCTTGAATGGCTCAAGATATTGCCAATACGAATTAAGGAGGCACTGTGGTTGTCCGCAGGCTGATCTATCGCTGTTGGCTTAGAAGCTGAATGTGACGCCGGTGCCGACATGGTGTTGCCAGCCTTCACCCCAGCCTGAGCCTCCTTCTGAACTGTAGGTGGGCTGCCAGTGGGCGAACAGAATAGTGTTGTTGCCCACTGGATATGCAACTTCTAGTTCGCCTGCGAAATCGGTGCGCTGTTCGAGTCCGGAGTAGCTGCCCGGTACGTAGAAGCGTGGTCCAGCGTTGAGGCTGATGTTCAACAGGTCGACATTGAAACCGACTCCAAGACGGGGATCGGTGTAGTTGCCCATCCATGTGCCATCCGATTCCCATCCCTGCCGATGCTCGATAGAGAGATAAACGCCATCGATCAGGTCTTCGAGGCGATCGCCGAGAGCAAAATTGACATCTCCATCACCCAGTGCCCAAACCACTTTCGCTCCTAGTTCATTCTTCAGACCCTTAATGTCTTCGCCTTGATCCTGGGTGACGTAGTAGGGATTCCAGGAGACCGAGAGGCTCAGCCGATCGTTAGGGGCATAGCGCGCCTGTAGGAAACCGCGGACATCGGAGCGTTTGTAGTCGGTGTCATGGGACCCATGGCCAGCATGGTCGTCATGGCCAGCATGGTCATCGTCGTCATGGTCGTCGTCATGGTCGTCATGCTCATCGCCATGTTCATCACCATGGTCGTCGTCATGTTCATCGCCATGCTCGTCATGCTCATCGACATGAACCTTGCCGTAAAAGTGTTCCGCTTCACCCCACACCAGGGCTGGACCAATGGCGGCTTCAATCGCGAAGCTACCGTTATTGCCAAGACCCCACTCCATCACTACGCCAAACAAACCATCGATGGCGTAGTGCTCAGGGCTGCCCTCGAGGTTGGTTTCGAACCCTCCATGACCTTCGATGCTGAGAACGGGTGATGTACGAAATTCACCTGCCTCTAGCGCTTCTGCGCCACCGCCGCCATGGTTGCCACCTGCAACGCTGGGGCGGCAGAGGCTGGCATCAAGCGTTGCTGGAGCAAGTAGGAGCGCTAGAAGTAAAAACTTGGGCCGATTGAAGAGACGATGAGACATTGGTTTGTGTAGGAATGAATTGAAAGGGATCCAACAAAGGTGAAATTGATTGTTCAACGAATCGCGGACCAACGCGCCATCAGTTCATCGGCAGCGGCCTGATCACACTGGCCTCCTTGGCCTTGGACCACAGTGCAAATGTTTAGCGTTGCCGTGCCAACTGTGGAGCGATCGGGAGCGAGGCCATCGGCGAACAGAGGGGCGCCATTCACAGGCAGACCAGTGCTGCGGCTGATGCGGCGCAGGGTCTTGCTGACAGGCAAAGATTCAGGAAAAAGGGTTTGGGCGCCGGAGCCTTGCACTTCAGCTTTGATCGATCGAAGGCTAGAGGGGCGCAAAACGCCTCCGGTGGTAAAGGAATCGAGCATGGTGATTTGTCGTAGCCCATATCGATTCGTGAGGTAGCTATAAGCTTTATGTTCACTCACGAGAACGCGTTGATTCTCAGGAATCGTGGCGAACTGGTTGCCTCCCCAATCACCAACGCGATTGAGGACGTTGATCGCTTCTGCCGCCCGAGCAGTCAATGCAGCCTGTTGCCTTGCAGGCAGGATAGGAGCGAGACGCTCAGCAATAACGGCCACCATCGCGGCCGAGTTGGCGGGATCGTGCCAGACATGGGGGTCTAAGTCCTCATTAATGGGTATTGCTTTCTCCGCCACAGCAACCACCTTGGCTGAGTTGCTGATTTTGTTTGCACTTGGGGTGAGGTTGTAGCCGTTGTGCAATACCAAACTCGCACTGCTCAGAGCTTGTCGGTCGCTGGGTTTGAGCCGGTAGTTGTGGGGATCGCTACCCGGTTGAATCAGGCAAACCACCTTTGCATCTGAGGCCACAAGCGTGCGAGTGAGATCACAGAGCACACCATCAATGGCGACCACGGTTGGCTGACTTGCCTGTGCAGCAATTGGAGTGGCTGAGACTGTGGCTAGAACAACCAGAGCACTTATGGATGAAGGTGTGATACGGCGAGCTGAAGGCAAGACGTTCTAAAATGAGAATGATTCCCATTTTTATGGCCAGGCTGGGTTCTGTGAGTTCTCTTGTTTCAGTTCCAAGACAGGACCACGGACTTCATCCGTTGGGTGTTGGCATTGCCTCGGCGATGCCGAGCCTTAGCGTGCGAGGAGTCTCCTATGACTACGACAACTGCCCTGCCCTTAAGAGTGTTGATCTTGACCTTCACCCTGGGACGCTCACAGCCCTTGTCGGTCCGAATGGTGCTGGTAAATCCACCCTGCTTCATTTGATTCAGGGTCGCCTTAGAGCGAATCAGGGCACGGTTGAAAGCAACGGCAGTATTGCTTTGATGCCACAACGGGCGTCGATCGACTGGTCGTTTCCGATCACGGTGACGCAGATGGTGGAGTTGGGAAGACTGCGTATGCGCAATCGAGAGCAGCAGCTTTCTGCGCAGCAGTTACTCAATCAGGTTGGGTTGAATGGCCTCGCTGCTCGACGGCTCGACCGGCTGTCAGGAGGCCAGCAGCAGCGGGTGCTGCTGGCACGTGCACTGATGCAGCAGACCAGCATCTTGTTGCTCGATGAACCTTGCAGCGCCATCGACCCGCCGACGCGTAAACACTTGCTCACAGTGATGCGTCAGCAAGCAGAGTCGGGTCAAACCCTACTCGTGAGTAGCCATGACTGGGGTAGTGCCCTCGACAGTTATGACCGAGTAG
>QCLC01000011.1 GCA_003214855.1 Prochlorococcus sp. AG-412-I05
CCAAAATCGCAGAAAAAGCCCGCCTCAAAACCTGTGGCGGCATTACGCAAGCGCAAAAAAGAAACCACCCGGCAAAGGCAACGCCGACGGGCAATGGAGCTGCGTGCAGCCCGCGAAGCGAAGCAAGTCAGGCCAGAAATGCTGATTGTTCCGGAGGCCAACCTCACAGTGCAGGAGCTGGCAGACATGCTCAGCATTGAAAGCTCTGAGATCATCAAATCCCTTTTCTTCAAAGGGATTACCGCCACAGTCACCCAGTCACTAGATCTTCCCACAATCGAAGCAGTGGCCGAGGAGTTTGGGGTGCCTGTCCTCCAGGACGACATCGAGGAGGCAGCCAAAAAGACAACGGAGATGATTGAGGAGACTGATCTAGCCCACCTGATCCGCCGTCCGCCTGTGGTGACCGTGATGGGTCATGTCGATCACGGCAAAACCAGCCTGCTGGATGCAATCCGCAAAGCCAGGGTTGCCGCGGTTGAAGCCGGAGGCATCACCCAGCACATCGGCGCCTATCAGGTGGAGATCGATCATGGCGGTCAGCCCCGCAAGATCACATTCCTTGACACACCAGGCCACCAGGCTTTCACTGCCATGCGCGCCCGCGGCACCAAGGTCACGGACATCGCAGTTCTAGTTGTTGCTGCTGACGATGGTGTACGCCCTCAGACCCTGGAGGCCATCAGCCACGCACGCGCTGCCAAGGTTCCGATCATTGTGGCGATCAACAAGACGGACAAGGAGGGAGCCTCTCCAGAACGGGTCAAGCAGGAACTTTCTGATCAGAACCTGCTATCCGAAGAGTGGGGTGGTGATGTGGTGATGGTTCCCGTAAGTGCCATCAAAGGCGAGAACATCGACAAGCTTCTCGAGATGATTCTGCTGGTCACTGAAGTTGAGGATTTGCAGGCCAACCCTGACCGTCTTGCCAAAGGCACCGTTATCGAAGCTCACCTCGATAAGGCCAAAGGGCCTGTTGCCACATTGCTAATCCAGAACGGCACCCTGAAAACCGGAGATGTGCTCGCCGCAGGCCCAGTGCTTGGCAAGGTGCGAGCCATGGTCGACGACAGCGGCGCCCGACTCAAACAAGCTGGTCCGTCTGGTGCCGTAGAGGCCCTCGGCTTCAGCGAAGTGCCAACAGCCGGAGATGAATTTGAGGTCTACCCAGATGAGAAGTCAGCAAGAGCCGTTGTGGGAGAACGCGCCTCCGATGCCCGTGCCACCAGGCTGGCCCAACAGATGGCCTCAAGGAGGGTGTCCCTCGCAGCCATGTCTGGCCAAGCAAGCGATGGCGAACTCAAGGAACTCAACCTGATTCTCAAAGCCGACGTTCAAGGCAGTGTGGAAGCCATCCTGGGATCCTTGGAACAATTGCCGAAGGATGAGGTACAGGTTCGCGTGTTGCTCTCCGCGCCGGGTGAAATCACCGAAACTGATGTGGATCTTGCGGCTGCATCCGGTGCTGTGATTGTGGGCTTTAACACATCCATGGCCTCTGGAGCCAAGCGGGCCGCGGATGCAACGGGTGTAGACGTTCGTGATTACGACGTGATCTACAAGCTTTTGGAAGACATCCAGATGGCTATGGAAGGTCTACTCGAGCCTGAGCTGGTGGAAGAATCACTTGGGGAAGCAGAAGTGCGTGCCGTCTTTACCATCGGCAAGAGCGCCGTGGCGGGCTGTTACATCACCACAGGCAAGCTGCAGCGCAACTGCAGAGTGCGCGTACGGCGTGGCAAACAGGTGGTATTCGAAGGCGATCTCGACTCCCTACGCCGCAATAAAGACGACGTCAAGGAGGTGGCCACAGGCTTCGAGTGCGGCATCGGCTGCGATCGCTTTGCCAACTGGGAAGAACGCGACATCATTGAAGCCCACAAACTAGTGACCAAGCGACGCACGCTGAGTAGCTCATGAGGTTTCGCCCCACCTACAACTTGTTGTGATTGCCCAACGCGAACCACTGCTCTGGCTTCAGCTCATCGCTGTCGGGGCAATCCCGATAGAATTGCTTTTACTGAGACTGGTTTTAGCCGGGGCAGATCTGGGGCCAGTTCCAGTCTTGGAGCGTCTACTCACCTGGGCTCTAGCGGTGTTAACGCCAACCCTCGTACTCTGGAAACGCCCTGCCGACTGGGGATCACTACTGCTACTGCGGCGCCCTCTGAGTCAACGCACAGAGGCCCAGCGTCAGCTCAGTGGTCTTCAGCAGGGCTTGATCCCGCGGTTGAGCCTCTTGGTCGGATCAACCGCCCTACTAGCCATGTTCTGGTGGATCGATCAATCTTCCATTTTGGTGATGGACCTCTCGCCATTACAAGGCAGCTCTCGACTGGTCACACTGCTTACGGCAGTCCCCCTACTTGCTCTCGTTCTTTGGCAATGGCAACAGCTCACCCAAAGCATCTGGCTTCTGACCCGCTCCGACCAGGAACTTAACCAGGCCCCCTCTCTAAGCGAAGACCAACTTCTGCATCAACGACTTTGCTTGGGGTTGAGTCTGCTCACCATGCCGGAACTCCTAACAACATCTTCAAGTCCCGCGACGGCGATCAATCCAAAGCAACCCACCAGTAAGGAGAAGAGCTCCGATCTGAATAGAGACATCGGAGAGGGGAACAATGCTCCCGGAGGAGGCACGCAAACCCATCGTCAACAAACCGATACAGGCGGAAGCGAAGAAAGCGAACCAGAACACCCGCCGGAACCCCCGCCAAGGACTGAGTGACTCTTGGATCAGTCGTTCTCTTAGCTCAGGATCCAACTTTGAGCCAGGACCAGAAGAATCGCCCAACAGTTCAAAAGCACAATGCTTGAATGTTAAGTTCCGCTCACTGCCGGTGTAGCTCAGGGGTAGAGCAACTGATTCGTAATCAGTAGGTCGCAGGTTCAATTCCCGTCACCGGCATCACTCTTTGCAATCTTTCTCCAAGAACTGAGAGCAACATGCCTTTTAAAACCCAAAGGCATATCCAATCCCTATAGCCAAAAGCCAACCATGCGCAAAATACTAAAAAAGGCATACTTAAGCCTGACTGCTCCTCAATCAACAGCCAACTTTTCCGTATCTGACCTACAATTAGATCAAAATCATCGATGATCTAATAGACAGAATGTCTTCAAATCCTTCAACTAGCCTAGAAAGCCTTAAGCCAGTATGGCACTATTTCTGAAGAATCAGCCTAGATTTCTATCGCCTAATGCTTGGCAAGCTGTTCAGCAAAGGAGAGCGCAAAGGATCATCCCCATATATTGTTGCACTTAACAATGGCCTAAAAGGTTAAATACGAGAAGAAATCTAGAATTATGCAAAGAGGTTCAGCAAACACTTTTCCAAGAGCAACCAAAAACAGCCGCATACGACTTCAGCTCGTCCCAGACCATCGATCTAGAATGCACCATCAATCAAAGCAGATCAACAAAGGTCCCTATGAAGGTTCAACAGATCTTCCAAAAGATCATTGCTGATCAAAGAAAGGAAATTAAATTAAAGAACAGATTTCTAAACTAATTATCAGAGCCATTGAGCCTAGCTATCGAGCAAAACTTTGCTGACATGATCCTGGCTCAAAACCATTAAGGCAATTCCAGTTTGTGTATCACTAAATCCAACAAGATCGCTGTTGAAGCACCCATGATTGTCGCTGCACAAACAGGCATCATTCCTTTGCCAAGCTCAGTAGATTGCTTCACCTTTTGCGTGGTGTGACTCTAATCGCTACAAATCATCTGTTCCATATCTGCCGACTAAGCATTATTCTTAGTGAAACTCGATCGCGAGATTGATGACATCTCAGGAGATGAGCCCAGCCGGCAAAATCAGGCGTTGGCCTCACTGTCCTCTGGGAATGCATTGGTTTACTGCTCATTCAACAGCCCTGCCCCCCAGCATTGGCCTTTGCTTGCATGCCTAAACAAGCCCAGCGAGCATCAGCAGCAAAGAGAGTTCAACTACCCCAATAGCAATCTCTTGCATTCAGTCATAAATCTTCCGAAACCAGCCTATAAACCTATAAAGGCTAATACTGTACTCACCTTTAATACTATTAAAAAGCAGCCTTTATATCATCGCATTCTCGCGAGCCTAGGGCCACCATAGCCACAAGAAATTTCCAAGCATCAGCAAAAATACGCCATTCTTTATTAAACATCATGCTACTCAATAATCTCGACAGGATGAATATCCTCAAAGGCAAGTACTGAGAAAAATTTTGCTCAGCTTGATTTGTGATAGCTGTCAATTGAAAGGCAACAATTAATCCTTGCCATAGAAGTTAATCCAATCCAATACTCTGCATAAGTGTTACAAGGCCTCCTCCAATTCCAGCTATAAACATCTGGGACAATAGTCCGACAAACTAGATGTTCACCTACGCGAGGTCGTTAGAGGCATGGAATCAACTCGCCTGAAGCGAATGCACGACAGTTACAAAAAGGACGCCCAGCTCGATGAAGTGTTTGTCGTCCTGACGATCGGCGCCAGCATGATTGCCACCTTGGGCCTACAGGCCAACAGTGCTGCGGTGGTGATTGGAGCGATGGTTGTCGCCCCATGGATCGAGCCCCTACGAGCAAGTGCCTTCGCCGTGTTAATTGGCGATATAAGACTGCTAATGGATGCCCTCCTAAGCCTTTTCGTAGGAGTGTTCATCACCCTCTTGCTCTCCGCCTTGCTGGGAGAAGTCGCGAACCTCCCCAAATTGGGTTCGGAAGTCTGGGACCGCACGAGTCCAAACCTGCTCGATCTAGGCATCGCCTTAGTCGCAGGTGCAATGGCCATATACGCAAAGTTGCGCAGAGACGCCGTGAGTTCCCTCGCAGGCACAGCCATTGCCGTGGCTCTCGTTCCACCGGTCTGTGTGATGGGTCTCTTAATTTCTTATCAAAACTGGGACGATGCCTTTGGGGCCGGATTGCTATTCGCTACCAACCTGCTTGGCATTCTTAGCGGTGGACTTGTGATGATGGCCTGGAAAGAGCCCTCCTTTCTTCTACGACTACGAGAAAGCAACCTCAGCGCCGCCAAATTTTTAGTGACGTTTGGATTAACAGCACTACTACTGATCCCCCTAACCAAACAGTTTGTGAGCCTTGTTGGCGAAAAGGATAGGGAGCAGACGCGCGAGCAAATTCAACGCACGATTGAGACCTTTCTGAAGCGCGAGACGCTGACCTTCGGTGGCAAAGAGGCGAAGGCAAAAGTGGCAAGTCTTGAGATCACCTGGGAAAAGAACCCACCAGAGATTCTTCTTGTGGTGTTAGTCACCAACCCTGCACAGCCCAGCCTCAAGCAGGTCTCAGCTGTACAGAAAGAAATCAACAAACGCCAAGAGCTGGATTACCAACTCATTGTTCAACGAGTTGTTGTTGTAGAAGGTCCTCCTGAGGAACCCAATCTGATCACAGGGAAAGAAGGGAAACTGATCAAAGATCCCAATCCAGAACTCACCCCAAATACCATCAAAGACACAGAAAAACAGTTTCAAATTCAAGAACTAGGCATAGACCAGGAGCAAAAAAATATGCAACAAAGAGCTCATGAAGGGACAACTCAACCAGCCGAGGTCAAAACTCCCTGAAGACCTCTAGACATTGATATTGTCATCAAAGCTAATGCAATCTGTGGGATTTTGATTGCTTCAGTAGCTCCCACGTCTCACTGATAAACTTATACGCCAATAACAGTAAAAAACAGCCTTCAGCTAGTTTTCCGATCAGTTCGACAAGTACATTTTACATCGTATCGCATCAGGGACTAGTGATTACAGATAAATTCACCAGTGTATTCACAGACAACCTGAAATCAAAAAAATTGCTATGTATGCAAGATATGCAAGTAGCTATCGCCAACAGCGAGATCTGCAGTCAAAGATAAAACTGGTCAGCTTGATAGAATAGCTAATTGTTTATTGTTCTTAGAACTAAGCTACTAATCCAATTTGCCGGCTTGGTTGGGCCAATGGATTCAATGAAAAGACACAAGCGAACTACGAAAGAATTTCCCCGAATATTCAAGAAAATATCAGGATGTCTATTAGCATAATACTGAGGAATTAGTTGAGCCGTCCAGAGCACTAGCAAGGCACCTAAAAAACCAAATTTAAAGCAAATCAAGTTAATCCATTGAGGCAATTCGGAGACAGGATATTCTGTAAAAGGCAAAAAGTTCATGTTCGGGAAAGAAGTGATCTGTGCATTGAGAAAAACAGTTATTATTACAAAAAACTGGCGACCAGCTAGATATTGTTGTGCGCGAATCTTAGAGCATACAAGTTGAAGAATTGAATAGGCCACAGGATACTCTTTTTGAACATTGATCAATTGATCAGCGCTGCGATCAGAGAGACTAACAATCGCGATCTGTGTGCCCTCTAGGCTGCTAAGAAGCAAAAGCGTAAAAATCAATAGCAAAAAGGTTAGCCAAATGGGACTGCCAAATAAAAGTGTGAGTGAAGACTGCCCTGCAAGGATTCCAAAAACAACTATGTATAAAGTTGAAATCAACAACAGAAGGCTGAAGCTAAAAGAAAAATTGGCATGATCTTTCAGGATCACCTGCTTTTCCCTCACTTGAATGTCGAGAACAATTTAAAGTATGGCTATCGAAATCATGATCATAAAAGGAATGGGCCTGTTTTATCCCGTGTTTGTGAGGTACTTGAAATCGAGCATCTCTTATCCCGACATCCTAGATATTTATCTGGTGGCGAGTGCCAGAGAGTTGCGATCGGCCGAACTTTGCTTAGTAGTCCAGAAGCTTTATTGATGGATGAACCTCTAGCAAGTATTGATGAACGCTTACGAGACTCTATTTTAAATTATTTTGAACTCATTATTAAGGAGTGGAATATACCAACAATATTTATAAGCCACAATCAGTCTTTGGTTCAGCGATTTTCGAGCCATACCATCGTTGTGGATCGCGGAAAGGTCTTGTCAGCAGGCTTGACGTCAAATACCATTCAAAATTATGGTCCTGATATTTGGAAGTCTGCAAAAGGACCAATTAACCTGCTCAAAGTTGACTCAATTGATAATAATAGCGGATTTTCATTCGCCATTATTATCAATCAGAGACTCCAGCTTCCCAAGCATTATCGGGCCAATGATTATAAAATGTATATTCAATTTTCGGCTAGCGATGTTGTCTTAAGCCAAAAGCTACTGAGGAATATAAGTAGTCGGAATCATCTTTACGGCAAGGTGATGCGCTTTGTGGAGCAAGAGTCTTACGTTCTTGTGGCTATTGATGTTGGAAGTGTAGTTTGGTCTAAAATCACTTCAGAGGCCAAGAGAGAGCTTCAACTTACTATTGGTTGTTCGATTTATTGTTTGATTAAAACACAGAGTCTGCAATGTATTTTATAGGGACTCTATTGTCAGTTTGGGTTCGCCTTAATAACATTGCAGTTAATGGCAGTCATTGGCTTGTTTAATTTCCAAATCATATTTTGATCACTATTAAAAAACAAAAAACCCCCTCTAAAGAGGGGGTTTTGAGGTTCAGCTGCTGCCAAACCTTGTATTGGAGATGATCAGATCAGCCAATCGCAGGAGCAATCAGAGCCACAGGTGTGGACTCAGCAGCTGCCAGGTCGAGAGGGAAGTTATGAGCATTACGCTCGTGCATCACTTCCATACCGAGGTTGCTGCGGTTGAGCACATCAGCCCAGGTTGGTACAACTCTGCCTTGGGCATCGAGAACCGACTGGTTGAAGTTAAAGCCATTCAAGTTGAAGGCCATGGTGCTAATACCCAGTGAGGTGATCCAGATGCAGATCACCGGCCAGGCAGCCAGGAAGAAGTGCAGACTGCGGCTGTTATTGAAGCTGGCGTACTGGAAGATCAAACGACCGAAATAACCGTGGGCAGCCACGATGTTGTAGGTCTCTTCCTCTTGGCCGAACTTATAGCCGTAGTTCTGAGACTCGGTTTCGGTGGTTTCACGAATCAGCGATGAGGTCACCAGTGAACCGTGCATGGCGGAGAACAAACTGCCGCCAAACATGCCCGCCACACCAATCATGTGGAAGGGATGCATGAGGATGTTGTGCTCTGCCTGGAACACCAACATGAAGTTGAAGGTTCCAGAGATGCCTAAAGGCATGCCATCCGAGAAGGAACCCTGACCAACGGGATAGATCAGGAAAACAGCAAAAGCTGCCGACAGCGGTGCGCTGTAGGCCACACAGATCCAAGGGCGCATGCCCAAGCGGTAGGAGAGTTCCCATTGGCGACCCAACCAGCAACAGATGCCGATCAGGAAGTGGAACACAACAAGCTGGTAAGGACCGCCGTTGTAAAGCCACTCATCAACAGAAGCAGCTTCCCAAATGGGATAAAAGTGCAGACCGATGGCGTTGCTGGAAGGAACAACAGCACCAGAAATGATGTTATTGCCGTAGAGGAAAGAGCCAGCAACAGGCTCACGGATACCGTCGATATCAACCGGCGGTGCCGCAATAAAGGCAATGGTGAAGCAGATGGCAGCTGCCAACAGCGTGGGAACCATCAGGACACCGAACCAACCCACATAAATGCGGTTATTGGTGGAGGTGACCCAATTGCAGAAGGATTCCCAGCCACTGAGGCGACCACTGCGAATGGTGGTGGTCATTGAGTTAAGTAAGAAAAAGAGCCCCCGAAGGGACAGCTATAAAATGCAGGCAAAACCTGCCAGAGCTAATTGTAAAGGAACATTGCGCAATCTGTAAATGGATTGCGCTGGAAAAGATGTAGTCCTTGGCATCCACAAGAAAACCCCAGGAAAACTTAAGTTTTTTGGCCATGGATCCCTGCGCAGCAGCTCTTGGCCCTGATCCGCTGGCAAACATGCAAGCCGTCGCCTTGAAGAGATTGTGCCAATCTCCATGGAGCATCCTCGACGCAACAGGCTTGAGGCTCAAGCTGAGCTCATCAACTGGAGCCAAAGCCTGGCGCAGGCAAGCTGAACCCATTAGTAGTGGTTTACAACTCCTAATTGCATGCCGAGAATTGCGCCTGCTCTTTTTTCAACCCTCATGATGGTGGCTGGACTAATGGCCATCACAGGATGTCGAAAAAATCAGCCTTCATGGACGACAAGCCAAGCTGAAGCGATCAATCGTCTTGAACTCAGGCTCGATCAGCTCGAGCATCGGATAGGGCAAACGACCTCCTCCTCTACCGACACCAACAGCAAGACCCCCGCCGGGCCGATCAAGTCACTGACCTTTCGCCTGGAATCAACTGATGGCCGACTAAGGGTTTACTGGGCCGACGGCAGTGACAGCGATCTCCTTTGCACGAAAGAACAATCGACGCGGATTCAATGGGCATGTGGTTAATTTCAGGAGCAATCGATCACACCTCTAAACCAACACTGAAAAAACCTTTGAATGGTTTAGGAAACATCATGCAGATGATGAGATATTTTCCTCCCGCTGAAGGGCTGCTCTCCCTCTTGCCGCTGCCGTGATAGTCGACGGGTCATCTGGCCTATCCCATGCACAGAACAACCTGCCGCTAGCCCAAACAAGAGCCGCAAAGATGGCGGCCTGGGTGCCTATCGAGCCGATCAATGCATGTACGTCACCGGAGCCAAAGAATGTCTTGTCTCAACAACCAATGAAGGGTTTCGATTTCAATTCCGTGGAGTGGTTCAAGGATGGCAACAGCTCATCCCAGCCGAGCCAACCCTTCAAACCGAGGTGATCATCTCTCGTGATGATGATCGCATCATCGCCGTCCCCTACAACGGCCCATTGCGTTAAACCTCGCCAACCGGAAAAGCCTTCGGTTTTTGAACAGACCAAGTGAGGCCTTCTTGCTATGAGATGGGTTGAGCCTTCGAGCAAAGCGATGTCTCTTCGCACCATCTCAATTGTCCTAGCCCTTAGTGGAGCTACCTGCCTGACAGATCTCGCCTCACCGAGTCAAGCCCAAGCAGAAGACCCCTACTCTCAGATCCGTGCTCTCAATTTGGCCCGCAACACCGCGGTACAAGAAAACGGAGGTCTTTCTGTTTACCAACCAGCTCCTTGCATGTTTGCCACGGGCAATGGTGGTAAGGATTGCCTAATCAGAAACACCATCAATGGCTACACCTATAACTTCTTAGGTGGGGCCCCAGGCTGGTCGGTATATGGCAATGAGCCGACCACAGAAACCGAAATTCAGATTGCCCCAGACGGAAGGTCTGTGAATCAGATCATCTACAACGGGACCCCACGTTAAGAGCCAACTAATTGCTGCAGGGTCACTTGCCATTGCTCAGGCAAGGGATAGACCTCTCGACAGGTCAGGCTCATGGCAATGTGCTTTTCAACGTAGGCCGCCTCGTTGATAAAAACTGGGACAGGAGAATCTCGACCTTCAAATCTGAACACCTCTCCATCTGGCCGGAGAAACAAGGGGGCACCCATCTGCAGAGGCTGCCAATCACGGCCCTGAAGATATGGATGCACACATGCAGCAGGCTGGCCCAAGGCATCACGGGGCAGATCCAGACTCTCCAGATGGGAGTGCACCACAAACTGATCTGGGTAGGTCGGCGATCCAGATGAAACGCTGCTCAAAGCCTCGAGACAGGCCTGAACAGCAAGTCGGGTCTGTTCAATGATGCAGGCCTTCAACAGGCCCTGGGGAACAGGACCGATTTCAATCACTAAGCCACAGGGCCAGCGCTCCACCAAAAACCCCTGCTGGTCATCATCCCCATCATGCAGATAGATAGGCAAACCCAAGCGAGCCTGAATCAATGCTGCTAAAGCCAGGTCAACCGGCCGTCGGCCATAAACCACAAGAGTGCTGCCCATTGCTGAAGTGGTGCTGTGCAAATCAATAACGATCTGGCAAGGGGTTGATCCCTCTGGACCAAAAAAACTAAGCAGCTGCTTGGCACGAACAACCTCTCGATCCAAGATGCTGGGGGATCTGAGCAAGTCGAGCCGAAAGCTGCGGTTGAGATCGCAATCCAAATAACGCCGGCCCAACGCAAGAGCCTCTGGATTGCCGATCACCGGCACCACACCAACACCATGGGTGTTGATCAGCTCAGGGGTCTGAGACCATTGATCGAGAAGCCAGGGAGCGTTGATTTCATTGCCATGAGTACCCGCCACCAGAAGCACCTGAAGGCCAGACATCAAGATTCGATCGCAATCCTCAGCCTGACCGAAAATGGCTGCAAAGGGAACAACCATGTCAATCCCCCCCGCAATCGTTGCCGCCGCCCGCATGGGCTGGCACTGGCAATGGATTCAATTAATGAACGGTCTTGCTCCAGCAGATACCAAGGGGAACTATCGGCGCCCCCCCAGCCAGCATCAGCAAGCAACATTGCCCGCAGAGCAAGAGCTGAGCAAAAGATCAGCAGACCAATACCCACGCCTCATCATTGGGCGCAGTTGTCCTTGGGCACATCGCACCTGGCTGGTGCTTCAACTGCGCAACCTTCATAGCAGCCTCACCCTGCACCTAGCACGCGCCGACCACAAGGCCGGCCGTTGGCAATTAGATCCAGCCTGGTTGGGCTGTAATTCTCTACTTGCCCTTTACCAACGCTGTGGCTCCCCACCCAGCCATCGCGCCACTGTTCCGGCCCTGGTCGATCCAGGCACCATGACATCCCAATCACCGCAGCTACTCGGTAACGAAAGTGCCCAACTCGTGGAAGTTTTGAACCTTTGGCCGGCGGCTCAAGATGCTCCCGACCTAGCCCCCTCCCATCTTCAAGGTGAGATCAATGGCTGGCAAAAGCTTCTTCAGCCCACTGTTAACGATGGAGTCTATCGATGTGGTTTTGCACGCAACCAAGCTGCTTACGACAAGGCCTGTAACGAACTATTCGACACCCTTGCGCAAGTGGACCGCAGCCTCTCCCAGAAGGGTCCATGGCTTTGTGGAGACCAACTCACCCTGGCTGACGTGAGGCTGTTCCCGACCTTGATCCGCTGGGAGATGGTCTATGCACCACTGTTTGGCTGCAGTCAACAGCCCCTTTGGGCCTTCCCTCATCTCTGGCATTGGCGCCAAAGGCTTCTGGCCCTCCCAGGTGTAGCCAAAACCTGTGATTCGCAGGCCTGGCGTCAAGACTATTTCGGCGCACTCTTTCCCCTACATCCGAGCAATATTGTTCCGGCCGGTCCTGATCTGGCCAAACTAGTAAATGCATCAGCCCCTGATCAGCGATGACCGGCAACACACAATCCTTGATTTCAGACATCGCCGCTATGGCAGAGAACGAGTTTGAGGGTGTTTATGGCCGCTACAGGATCACCAGCACTGACGAATTGGAAGTGCAGCGCTACCGCCTTGCTTTACTGCTCTGCGGTGTGGCCTTCACAGCAGGACTGGGACAGTGGCTGATGATTGGGCCAACATGGGCATGGCTATGGCTACTACCGATGTCAATCGGCCTGGGCTTAGCTCTGAATTGGATTCACATCTACCTCCGCCCACTACACCAGGCACTGAAGTTGTTATGGGCGTTGGGCTGCCTAGGTGCCGTCGTGATGGCATGGAATGTTGGTACTGACACGATGCTCTCAACGCTGACAGCAGAGCCTGCTTGGACCTGGGCCATTGGCCCTTTATTTGCGGCACTCACTGGGGTTGGATTCAAAGAATTCTTCTGCTTCGGCCGACCAGAGGCAATTGGTCTCACCCTGCTCATCCCAATAGCCCTCTTGGGTCATCTCAGCGGGTTAATCAGTGGCTCAATCGTGATGGGATTACTGGGTTCTGCCGCTCTGCTGCTGCTGGTATTAGCCCTGCGCAAGTTCGGCATGGACGCCGCTGCTGACGTCGGTGATAAGAGTGTGTTTGCTTACCTCAGTAATCAGCAAGCTAACGAAGCTCTGTGAGCCTGATCAGCCTGATAGAGGCCTCAAAAGACTTCGGCATCAACACTCTGTTTGCCGACCTCACCCTGCACATCAACGAAAGAGAACGTCTAGGGCTGATCGGACCGAATGGAGCCGGGAAATCGACGCTACTGAAGGTGCTCGCCGGAGAGGAACCCCTAGGAGAGGGTGAAAGGAGGTGCTCAGCGCGATTACGGGTAGAGCTCGTGGGACAGGAGAGCTCTATAAACCCTGGCCATACGGTGCTGCAAGAAGTCTTGGCCGGGTGCGGTGAAAAGAGAGAGCTGCTGCTGCGTTTCAACGAGCTCAGCAATTCGATGGCCCGCAACCCCAACGATGCAACGCTTTTGGCTGAGTTAGGACAAGTCAGCCAGCGGATGGATGACGCCCAGGCCTGGAGCTTGGAACAGCAATGTCAAGAGGTCCTTCAACGTCTTGGTATCACCGATCTAGAGCGGCCGGTTGAAGAACTCTCTGGTGGCTATCGCAAGCGCGTCGGCCTTGCCTCCGCCTTGGTCGCCAGACCCGACGTTTTGCTGCTCGATGAGCCCACCAACCATCTCGATGCGGCAGCAGTGGAGTGGCTACAAAATTGGCTCGATCGCTTTCCAGGCGCTTTGGTGCTTGTCACCCACGATCGCTACGTGCTCGATCGGGTGACAAGCCGCATGGTGGAAGTAGACCGAGGCAAAGCCCATACCTATGCCGGCAACTACAGCACTTTTCTACAACAAAAGGCCGAACTTGAAGCTTCAGAAGCCTCCACTGCGCACAAGTTCAAAGGTGTTTTAAGACGAGAGCTGGCCTGGTTGAGACAGGGTCCCAAAGCACGCAGTACCAAGCAGAAGGCACGCCTGCAGCGAATTGAGGAGATGCGCGCCGAACCATTGCCGCAACTGCGGGGTTCCTTGAAGATGGCGAAAGTAAGCAGGCGCATCGGCAAGCTAGTGATTGAGGCAGAAGCCCTGCAAGTCACGACCAATGGCATGCCCGACAGTCCTCTGCTTCTAGACAACTTCACCTACAGCTTTAGTCCAGAAGACCGCGTGGGCATCATCGGCCCCAATGGCAGTGGCAAGTCAACATTGCTTGATTTAATCGCCGGCAGACGCCAACCCAGCGGAGGAACACTTCGATTAGGTGAAACAGTGCACCTGGGATACCTCGACCAGCACACCGAGGACATCACCAAAGGTAAGGGCCTAGATCGCAAAGTGATCGATTTTGTCGAAGAAGCTGCCTCTCAAATCATGCTGGGAAAAGAGCAAATCACGGCCTCTCAACTACTAGAACGCTTCCTATTTCCACCGGCTCAACAGCACAGCCCACTGGGGAAGCTCTCTGGGGGAGAACGACGCCGACTCACCCTATGCCGGATGCTGATTCAAGCACCGAACGTGCTGCTGCTTGATGAACCCACCAACGACCTCGACGTCCAGACACTAAGCGTACTGGAAGACTTCCTTGAGGATTTCCGCGGCTGCGTTGTCGTGGTTTCTCATGACCGCTATTTCCTCGATCGCACAGTGGATCGCATTTTCAACTTTGAGAATGGACGATTGAAACGTTTTGAGGGCAATTACAGCACCTTCCTTGAACAAAAAAGACGGCAAGAGCGTGAGATCAACGAAATAAATGAGCCCAAACCCAACAGATTTTCAAAGGATTCTGGCCCATCTAAAATTTCCACAAGATCCTCACAAGTAGCAGAAAGCTCTTCATCCCAAACCACAGAAACTAGCAAGCCACGGCGTCGAAGCTTCAAGGAAGCACGTGAACTAGAAGCTCTAAACATTGACATCCCACTACTTGAAGCCAAGCGTTCTAACCTTGAGGCTAA
Source organism: Prochlorococcus sp. AG-412-I05 (assembly GCA_003214855.1). Taxonomy (GTDB): domain Bacteria; phylum Cyanobacteriota; class Cyanobacteriia; order PCC-6307; family Cyanobiaceae; genus Prochlorococcus. The sequence goes on from QCLC01000011.1 coordinate 14,689, forward strand.
TCTGACAAATGGAGACGCAGACTTGACTCTGCTCAGTCAACAATTAGCCGAACTAATCGAAACATTGCACAGAGCTGAGGAGCGCTGGCTCGAACTCAGCGAACTGACTGCATAAGACGGCGCCAACGTCGATGGGTCTGGCACAATTCTGCATCAGATAATGTCCTGGCTAATAAAATTGTGTTAATCAGAGCATGAGAACATTGACAACTGGTTGCCATCTCTGACTCAAGGGAAGTCGCTCATAAGTGCACTGTTCCAAGAAACAAGTTTTACCCTTAATCACTCAACATCAGCCAAATTCATGACAATTGGGCGGTCATCATCTACAGAACGATGCTGGCCCATCTGGACCCCTTCGGCCTCAGATCTAGATCTTGAGAACAAACCACATGGGTTCTGCTCGAAAATATCGCAAGCTTCAACGATGGGCCGAAAGCATTGACGGACCTAGCCAGAAAGAGCACATGACTTCCACTCCAATACATCCGCAAAGCTGAGGCCACTGCGCCATTGTCTCTTTGTAGAGAGATAGCAAAGCCTGTTCTGACCCGTTCTTCCAGAACATCCTTCCCTGCTGATCGATGAAATGACGATCCTGCCGGTCTCTAATCCGTACCATGCCATCAGCCTCAATCTGCCTAATCAGCTGGGAGCCAATGGTGAAAAGCCTTGGCAATGGTGTTGTAACGGAAACCAAGTCAAGCCTCCCCCCATGGCGCAACTGATCAAAGTGCTTATGTTGTGGCAGTGATAGAGGCCGGCGCAGGCCAAGACCCTATGAAAACCATCGACGAGCACATTCAGAAGGATCAATCAGAGATCCAAAACGCCAAAGCCCAAGGAAACGACGCCAAGGTGCGCCATCTCACCGACGAAATCCATTCCCTAGAGGAATACAAGGATCACCATCCGGACGATAAACACGACCCCAATGCCCTGGAATTGTTCTGTGACGCCAATCCAGATGAGCCCGAGTGTCGCGTCTACGACGACTGAGTTGATCGACAAACAAAACTTGTCTCAGAGATGATCTCAAGAAGCGGGCTTGTGCCCGCTTTTTTGGTTATTGAACTCACAGAAGATCAAAATTGCTCCTGTTCAGACATCCTCATTGAAGTCGGACGGACTACTGGTGAGTGAGCAGACGACCGCTTCCTCATTGCTCATTTCTCGAACTTCAGCAATGGGACGTCCCATCCGCCGCAGAGCCTCAATCTCCTGATGGGTCTGACAACGGGCAATCTCCTTGCCCTGCTGATCAAAGCAGCTGTAAAAGGTCATGACATCAATAGTTTCACTCCAGTTATGACCAATGACCCGCGAACAGACAAGCCTGGATGTGGTCTCTTAGATCAGACTCAGACGCCAAGTTCCTTCCATACCTGCGCCAAAAGCCTCTCAAGGCCTATACCCATTGCAGCAGAAATCAAAATCAAGCGTCGACCACTCGCTGCTTGAAGGGCATCAACCAGCTGATCTTGATGCTGTTCATCCAATAACTCCTGTTTATTAAGCACCAACAGCCGTGGCCTTTCAATCAAGTCATGGCCATAAGCAACCAGCTCCTTTTCAACCACCAGCAAGTCTTCAACTGGATCTTCTGCGCCACCATCCAACACATGAATCAACAACCTGGTGCGTTCGATGTGGCGAAGGAAATCATGCCCTAGACCTGCTCCTTGTGCTGCACCGGCAATCAAGCCAGGGATATCAGCGAAGACTGTGCCATCTCCGCTAGGTCGACGCACAACACCGAGATTGGGGACCAATGTGGTGAAGGGATAATCAGCAATCTTGGGGCGAGCTGCGGACAGTACAGAAATCAAAGTGCTCTTGCCAGCATTCGGCAAACCAATGATCCCCACCTCAGCTAATAGCTTGAGTTCCAATTGAAGGAACCATTCCTCCCCATCGCGCCCTTCCGTGAATTTCTCAGGAGCACGGTTGCGATTACTCAAGTAATGAGCATTACCCAGCCCTCCACGCCCTCCAAAAGCCACCACAAGTAGCTCTTCAGATCGAGTGAGGTCACCAAGAAGGATGCCCGTGGAGAGATGACGCACTTCAGTGCCACATGGCACCTTAATGATCAAGTCTTTGCCTGAGGCACCGGTGCAACGATTCGGACCACCCCGCCGACCATCAGGCGCTGGGAAAAGTCTCTTGTACTTAAAATCAAGCAGGGTCTGAAGATTGGAATCCGCCTCCAGAACAACGTTGCCGCCATCACCGCCATCACCGCCAGAGGGACCGCCAGCCGGCACGTACTTCTCTCGCCTAAACGCCATGATCCCATCGCCACCACGGCCTGCTCTAACAGTGATACGTGCCTGATCTATGAACTGCACTGCAGGCGCCCAGCTTGGCCAAGCTCCAACCCTAGGATCAGCCTGATCAGGGAACTGTGAGTGGCCGGCGTTCGCTTCAAGGCTCTCAACAAGAGCTACCCAGGCAGGCGGAATGAACCCTCTGTTGAGGTCATTCGTCAACTGAATCTACAAATCAACGATGGTGAATTCCTTGTGCTGGTTGGCCCCTCCGGCTGTGGCAAAAGCACACTACTGAGGCTGCTCGCGGGCCTCGAAGCCCCTACTAGCGGCGAGATCTACGTAGGCAAACAACCTGTCTCGCAGCTACGACCTGCCCAAAGGGACGTGGCGATGGTGTTCCAGAGCTACGCGCTTTATCCCCACTTAAGTGTGCGTGACAACCTGGTCTTCGGCCTACGGCGCAGCCAGCAGCGATCTCTAGGCCAACTCCTGCAAGACCAACTTCATCGCAATACCCGCAACTTTCCTCGACCTCTGCAGGTTTCATCTATCCGAGAGCAGCGAATCGAGGCCCGTACAAGGGAAATTGCTGAAGCCCTGGAGCTTCAACCACTGCTCAATCGCCAACCCAAAGAACTCTCTGGCGGTCAAAAACAACGGGTTGCTCTAGGCCGGGCAATGGCGAGAGAGCCGTCTGTATTCCTGATGGACGAACCACTCAGCAACTTGGACGCAAAACTGCGCAATAGCACGCGCACTCAAATCGTTGACCTCCAGCGTCAACTTGGCACCACCACCATCTACGTCACCCACGACCAAGTCGAGGCGATGACGATGGGTCATCGGATTGCGGTACTGAATCAAGGGCAGCTACAGCAATTGGGCACGCCAATCGAGCTCTATCAATGGCCATCAAACCTTTTTGTTGCGCAATTTATCGGCAGTCCGCCCATGAACGTACTGCCAGTATTTGTTGGCCCAGCCAATACCCTCCTACTAGGTGATCGTCGCCTAGCGGTTGAAGGACCAATGGCCGAAGCGCTGCTGCATCTGGAAGAGGGGCAACCGCTCAGCGCTGGTCTTCGACCGGAGCATTTGCGCGTAGCTCCTTCCACCAATCGCAATCTCGCCGCAATCGTGAGTCATCTGGAAGTCTTAGGAAATGAACAACTGATCACCTGCAAACTTGTTGACGGGAACCATCTCGTTCAAGTGAGGGCCTCGCCCGAGCTCTCGCTCAGCGCTGGAAGCAACCTGCATCTAGAGCCAGATCCTCGAGGCTGGCGACTGTTTGCTGCCGACGGGGAAGCCATCGCAATGACAGCTCAAGACAACACTGAACAAGACCCAAACGAGCGCAAACTCCTCTTGCCCATGCTGGGCTAATGCAGCCAAATCACACTGCAACCGGCTCCACCATCACCCTGATCGGCATCGTTTACGCGTTGCACATAAGGAACGGTCTCAAGCCACTGGCGGAGCCCTCGCTTGAGTTTGCCGCTGCCGATGCCATGAATGACCCATATCGGACCAGTGCTACTGCGCAAGTGCTCCTCAACGGCAACCTCGGCTTCATGCACCCGCAGTCCGCGAACATCCACGGTGTTGCGAGTCGTGCGTACCTCCGCGCCACGGCCAAGACCTGAACGGACCTTCACCTTCACCACCAACTCTGGAGGACTTGGCTTCAGGCCATCAAGGCTTTCCACCCCAGACAGCTCCACAGTGCTGCGCATCACTCCACAACGCACTGTCAGTTGTTTGCCATCTTCAGAGATAGCAATCACTTCTGCCGCCTTGCCAAGCGCCAACAGCCGAATGCGCTCTCCTACCTCAGGACGCCAGCCAATGTGCTGTTTGCGTTGAGGCTGAATCCGATGGTCAGCCTGAATGCGACGCAAGCGCTGACCCGCACGTCGTGCGGACTCACCATCGGCACGACCCTCGCGCAACCGGCGAATCAACTGACGGACTTCCTTCTGCCCCTCTCGAATGGAGCTCTCCAGCTTCTGGCGGCCGTGTTCCTGCAAAGCTGCAGAGTGCTTGCGCTGCTTCTGCCAGCGACTGAGAAGTTCCTCATGCAGCAATTCCGTACGTGCCAGCAGAGCCGCGGCATCTTCAGCAGCTGCCTGTTGAAGGCTGCGTTGCTCTTCAAGACCACGGATCACCTCATTCACCTCTCCATCACCACAAGGTCCCAGCAGCTCTTGGGCCTGAGCAATCACTGCGTCGTCTAGGCCAAGCCGCATCGCGATGCGGAGGGCATTACTGCGACCAGGGATTCCCCATTGCAGTCGATAGGTGGGCAACATCGTCTCACCATCAAAGGCCACAGAAGCGTTTTCAAAGCGAGAATCGCCGTATTTGAGGGCCTTGAGTTTGCCGAAATGAGTTGTCGCGATGGTCAGGCGAGCCCGCTCGGCAAGCGTGCGCAGCAGGGCTGTGGCCAGGGCCGTCCCTTCACTGGGATCAGTTCCCGCCCCGACCTCATCAAGAAGCACCAAAGCTGGACCAGGCCCCTCGATCAAGGCTTCAAGAATGCGGCCAATGCGCTTCACATGGCCACTAAATGTGGAGAGATTCTGTTGTAGTGACTGCTCATCACCGATATCAGCAAGCACCTGTGCACACCAGGGCATTGATGGACTCCCTGTGCAAGGCAACAAGAGACCCGCCCGAGCCATCAGCAAGGCCAGCCCAACACTCTTAAGCGTGACAGTCTTTCCACCGGTGTTGGGTCCTGTAATCGCGACCACTTTCAGGGTGGAGGAGACCTCAACGCTGATCGGCACCACAGCTTCCCCATGGTCACGGCGATGCTGCCAAACCAGCAAGGGATGTCGCAGCTCCTGAAGGCTGAAAGGAGCTGAAGCCTCGGCATGCAACGTAGGGGGGACCCCCCCAAGCCATTGACCATAACGGCCACGAGCTAGAGCCAAGTCAAGTTGAAGCAGAACCTCTCCCAGGCGCCCAATCGATACGCCGGACTCAGCCACCGCCGCACTCAACTCTGCCAAGACGAGCTGCTGCTGCTCTCGGATACGACCATCCAATTCAGCAAGACGATTACTCAGGGTGATCACGACCTGAGGCTCAACAAAGACTGTGCTGCCAGATGCTGAGCTGTCGTGGACCAGGCCGGGCAGTTGAGACACTGCGGCGGCCTTCACCGCTAGCACTGGCCGGCCATGGCGATCTGCGATCACAGTGTCCTGCAGCATGGCCGCATGACGCCTGATCACCTCCTGTAGGCAATCGCGACGTTCCTGACGCAAACCTTGCCACTGTCGTCGCAAGCCAGCGAGCTTGGAGCTGACGCGATCAGCCACCCGACCACCGTCTTCCAATGCAAATTTGAGTCGCCGTTCCAGCTCGGGCATCGTTGCGACATCCAGCAACAGCGCCGAGATCGTGGGACGAAGCTCTGGATCATGAATCTGGCGGCGCAAGCGGCGCGCTGCTGCAAGGGTGTCGGCAACAGCTAAAAGCTCTTCGCCAGAAGCCACACCACCTTTTGTACAGCGAGCCAGGATATTGCCAAGGTCATGGACACCCTGAAAGCTGAGGCCTCCATCAATCAGACCATCCAAAGCACCGATCTCAAGAGTTTCCGCCAAGCGCAAACGGCTGTCAGACAAATCGGCAGGCAGCGACAAAGTCTGGCAATGACGCCGGCCCTGCAAGGTGCTGGCAAATTCAGCGAGGTGTTCACATAAGCGTGGCCATTCAAGCTGCTTGAGTGTGTCCTGAAAGGCAAGCGAAGCAGTCGAGACCTCAGAGCTCATGACTACAGCGCTCATTTCAACGCTCTTGCGCCCCACTGAACTTGAAAGCAGCCAATCATCCCTGCCGTAACCAAGCGGCTGCATCACAAGCGTGGTAGGTGAGGATCAAATCGGCACCAGCTCGCTTGAAACTCAACAAGGTTTCTAGAACCACCGCCCGCTCATCGAGCCAACCCCTTTCTGCAGCAGCCTTCACCATCGAATACTCGCCACTCACGTTGTAAGCAGCGATGGGTAACTCCGATTCTTCGCTTAAACGATGAATGATGTCGAGATAGGCCAGGCCAGGCTTCACCATGAGAATGTCTGCACCCTCCTGCTCATCGAGTTGAGCCTCAGTAATGGCCTCACGAGCATTGGCTGGATCCATTTGATATGTGCTCTTATCTTTAGGGATTGGCTTGCCACCAGCCACCCGCGGGGCTGAATCAAGCGCCTCGCGAAACGGGCCGTAGTACGCCGAAGAGTATTTCGCTGTATAGCTAATGATCCCCACATGCTCAAAACCCTCGTCGTCAAGAGCTTCACGGATGGCACCGACGCGACCATCCATCATGTCGCTGGGTCCAATCAGGTCAGCACCAGCACGAGCCTGAACCACAGCCTGACGACAGAGTTGTTCAATCGTCTCGTCGTTAAGCACCACACCCTCGGCGCTCACGATGCCGTCATGACCATCACAGGAATAGGGATCCAAAGCCACATCGGTCATCACTGTCATGTCCGGCAGCTCATGTTTGAGCTGCGTAATGGCCCGCGGAATCAACCCATGCTCACTGAAACATTCCGCCCCATCTTCAGTTTTGAGGCCCTCAGCAACTTTCGGGAAAAGCACCACACAACGAATGCCCAGACCCCAGGCCCGTTGAACTTCTCCCATTAATCGATCCAGACTCCAGCGATTGGTTCCTGGCATGGCAGCGATCGGCTCCACATCAGCTCCCTCATGAACAAACAAGGGATAAATAAAGTCAGCAGCAGTGAGGCTGTGCTCCCGCACCATGGAACGCAGGGCAGGAGTACGACGCAGCCGCCGAGGGCGATAAGTGAGCTCCATCAAAACCGCATAACAATCTCGTGAGCGTAACTCTCACCTCAGAGAGGAGCCATCTGAAGCCACGCCTGACGGGGGTCAGTACTGCGGGACTGCTGCAACCGTTTCAACAACTCAAGCTCATCGGCAGACCATTGAGACGGTAACTTCAGGTTGAGGGTCAAGAGCAAATCACCACGCCCCCCAGGCAAAGGCCAACCTTTGCCTTTAAGCCGCAGACTGCGGCCTGGAGAGGTTCCTGCAGGAATGGTCACCTGAGCTTCCCCATCAGGAGTCATCACAGTCGCCGTACCCCCCAGTGCAAACTCATCGAGCGCAACGGGCAAATCGGCCCGCAGCTGATCACCATCCAACCGCCATAAGGGATGGGTTTGTACATCAATATTGAGGAAAAGATCACCCCGCCGGCCAGTACCAGGTTGAAGATTGCCCTTTCCCTTGAGGCGTAAGCGCGAACCAGGTTTAATTCCCTGCGGAATGCGCACCTGCACTCGTTCTTCATTAACAGAAAGGGTGCGTTCGGTACCGCGAAACGCTTCAGCAAAACTCACCTTCAAGGTAGCTTCGGCATCAAGATTCACCGGAGCACGAGAGCTCCCTCTAGGGAAGCCTGCACCACCAGGGAAACCAGCGCCAAAACCAGCAGCAGCTTGAGGCCCACCAAAACGGCCCAAAAGATCATTAATGAAGTCGTCAAAATTCCCATAACGACCAAAGTCAACTTCAAAACCAGCCCCGGCAGGGCCTCCACCACCCATGCCACTGGCCTGATTCCAATAGCGGCCAAACTGCTCATATTTACTGCGTTTATCCGGATCGGAAAGCACCTCATATGCCTCACTCACCTCCTTGAACTTCGCCTCAGCAGTCGAATCACCGGGATTCACATCAGGGTGGTACTGGCGCGCCAGCTTGCGGAATGCTCGCTTGATGTCATCGCTATCGGCGTTGCGCTCAACTCCGAGAACCTTGAAATAATCCCGGTAGCCGCTGCCGGCCATGGCGTTGATTTGGCACGAGGCCCTACATCTGTTCAGTTTCCCAGTTTCGCCGTAACCCTGCGCGGTGCTACATGGAGGGAAGCCCGAACGCTTTGATAATGCTTAAGTTTGACAAACCCCAATCTTCAACTGCCATGGTTCGGCCACAAATCCTCCAAGGCAACCATGGCATGAAGTTATGGCTATCCCTCCTCACAGCGATGGGGCTGAGTCTCTCACTGCAAGCTGCCAAAACCCGAGCAGGCGATGGCGCTGACACCCTAGGGGAGCCTCTCAAAACATCAACCAGCGAACAACTGAGCTTGGTTCGTCATCTCAACACCATCGGAGCCGTTTTCTACGGCTCCTGGAGCTGTCCCCATTGTTTCTTCCAGAAAAACCTTTTTGGTCAGCAAGCGAGCAAAAAACTCAACTATGTGGAATGTGGCAAACCAAAGCTCCTACCAAATCAAGCAGCTGACTGCCAAAAAGCCCAAGTCAGGGTTGTTCCCACATGGATCCTCCCAAACGGAAAGCGACGTGAAGGAGTGCTGTCAATCGAGGAGCTAGCAATCTGGACAGAGATGCCTGTTAGCCCTGAATAACGAACAGATTGTTGACATCAACCAACAGACAAGCATCGGGGAAGACATCAATGAAGTGAGCACCAATCAAGCAGGAACTTGCGCTTAATGCTGGGCTTCAATCTTAAATCATTAGACAACTTCGCTTTAATTCCAGAGAATTATCTGCAAACAATCACCTGCATAAGCCTAGACACCCTTGGCGATGCAACAACGAGAACTCCACAAAAGAGCAAGCCAACATCCTTAAAGCAATCTCCTATTCCCGAAGAAGATGCAACACTACAGCCCATGAATTATTTTTTTAGTCACTTGCCTGAATCTACCAAGCAAGAGATAAGTTATTTAATAGTCACATCATCAAGTCACAGCTAACCAAACAATTCAAACATTTATTGTTGTCAACAAAAGTTGAATGCGCAAATGAGAAGCCCTTGAAGAGGTCTTGACAGAACTTGGACAATAAAGGTAAAGCATCAACTCAAGGCAAACAACAAGACTTTTAAGCCATTCATGAGAAGACTAATTAATTCATCACTTGCTTCACTGACGAACACTTTTATGTTGATATATCAACTGGCTTTGACTCCGTTTCAAAGAATTTATTTTACAGCAAAGTTCTGTGCAACTGCCAACAAAATTCAAGCTGAAAGAATAAGGTAAACTCAGCAAGCTGTTAACACTTCCTCGATCAGGTCTCATCAACCCAATAAATTTGCTAAATCTTTGTATGGCAGTGCAGGTCAAGACTCAGGGATCAATCGATTCAAGCCGCCTCAAGCATTCTCACGAATACCCAAGTCGTACAAAGAATGATCCTGCTGGATGCACAACCATTTCGCTCTCAGTCGAAGGATAAGGCTCAACAAAAACATCATCCCCAAAAACAGCCAATCACAAACCCAAACCATTCAATCTCCCAATCATCAGATTCATGAACACCGTATCCTTAATCTCCGTAACGCCCAAGGCAGAAGAAATCATTGCTTACTGTGCGAGAGTCTCTAATCCTCAAAATCAAGACAATCCTGATAGCGAACGGCTTATCCGCTATCTGATCAAACATCGTCACTGGAGTCCCTTCGAGATGGCCCATATAGTTATGGAGATAGGAACGACCCGAGCAATAGCAGCGCAAATCCTCAGACATCGAAGCTTCTCTTTTCAAGAATTTAGTCAGCGCTATGCGGATGTCTCAACAATGGCCTTTGCTAAGCCGCCTTCACTACGCAGGCAAGACATAAAAAATAGGCAAAGCAGCATCGACGATCTTGATCAAGAGACAGTATCAAAACTGAGTTCAAAAGCGAACTTATTGTTTCAACAAAGTCGCGACCTATACCAAGAGATGCTTGCAGCTGGTGTAGCAAAAGAATGCGCAAGAGAAGTTCTTCCACTAGCAACTCCCACGAAAATCTATATGGCAGGGAACGTTAGATCTTGGCTTCATTATATCGATCTGCGCTCCGCACATGGCACCCAAAAAGAACACCAAGACGTTGCCATCAAGTGCCGAGAAATACTCACACAAGAGATGCCTTGCGTATGCAATGCAATGTGGCCTTGAAAAGAAAATATTAAAACCCGGATTGATATTGCCAGAATTTCCAGGGTTATAATTTAATCTTTAGCTAGCATGTAAATCAATTCAATTAATCGCCCCAAGGATTACCTCTCATTAATCTTACTCTACACAAAAACTCATTCTTCAAACTCTAAAATCAATTTCCTGATCGAACAATTCATCAGCTATGGAGAAAAAATCCGCAAGCCAAAGCCTGGTCAAAGGTGCGTCCTCACTAATGCACCCAATCAACACGAATCCCCTTGCGGCTATTCAGGAATCGATCGATCGCCATTGCTGCAATACAACCGTCTGATGCGGCCACCACCGCCTGCTTAAACGGGGTGTTGCGAATATCACCAATAGCCCATACCCCGTCCACTGTTGTGGCCATGAAGTCATCTACCACGACGCCACCATCCTCTTTAAAAGCCACCTGATCACCTAAGAAATCAGTGATTGGCTTAGAGCCACTCATGTAAACAAACACACCTTCAACGGCCAAGTCCTGCTCTGTCTCCTGAGCCCGATTTTTCAACTTGATGCCAGTCACCCCAGCATCATCTCCCTCGATCAACATCAATCTTGTGCGGCTCCAGTGTTGAACATTTGGCTGAGTCATCAAGGATTGCGCGTGCACGTCATCTTCCTTGGGGTCACTCGTGGTAAGCCAATGCACTTTCGAGGCGAACTTGGTCAGCACCTGTCCTTCCTCAACTGCCTCTTTGTTTGCCCCAACAACAGCCACCTCACGTCCTTTATAGAAGGCAGCATCACAGGTAGCGCAATAGCTCACGCCGCGGCCAAGGTACTCGGCCTCTCCCTTAAATGATGCTGGGCGCCCCAAAGCGCCAGTCGCTACAACCAGCGCCCTTGCCTTAAAAGTCCCTTCCGGGGTATACACCGTCTTCCATTCACCATTCACGTCCACACCAAAAACCTGGGCACGGCGATAATCACTACCAAAGGAAACGGCCTGCTCGCGCATCAAAGCCAGTAGCGCTTCGCCACTCATTTCACTGGAAACGCCTGGATAATTAGCGATCTGATGGGTAATCGCCAAGGCTCCTACATCAGGATTCTTATCAAGGATGACTGTCTTTAAATTGGCACGCGATGTGTAAAGCGCGCAGCTGCAACCAGCTGGGCCACCACCCACGATCACCACGTCGGCTTCAATTGTTTCCAAGAGGCAAAGGTCTCCAGCAGGGTGTCAAAGCTGCTCTCCACAGCTCATCAGCTTCAGATCAGGTTGCGCCGTTCTGACAACAATCCCAAAAAGCCACCCCAACCCTACTGAGTTCAACAGGTGATCTGTCTTAAAAGAAATGCCTGTTCTTTGGGCAATGCCATACCCAATCCCTGGATTGGGAGTTTGCAAGTCGATGGACCCTCAAGCGCTTCGCGATACCCTCCCCTTACTCATTTCCCCAGCTTGGCCGATGAGAATCGGCACAAACACACCGAGATGACAACTCAATGAGCACTCCACCTAACGATCGTCACACAGCTACGCGAATTGAGATCTCACTTCAAGAGGAGGTCTTGGATTGCCTCGATGACTATTGCGATGTTTACGCTATAGACAGGAGCATGGCCATCGGACATCTGCTGCAGGGCGCCCTTCATACTGCTCTACCTGACCCTGATTGGTTCAAAGAAGACAAGCCACTCACTGCAAACGCCTCAGCCAACAGCGGGGATTCAGCATCGAGAACTAGCCCAGCAGAAAAAAGCACAGCAACACCAATGGCTCCCCGCAATGACGCACTCGCCGCCAATCCACTCATACAAAAGCGACACAACACTCAAGCCTGAGCAGGCACAAGCTCTCAATTCCAGCCATGCAAGCCAACAAGGAGCGCTGAGACTAAAACCCTTTTCATACGACAGTCATGGCTTTCACGATGGCGCAATACATATCGACGTTCTCCAAAACACAAAACACCATCTGAGCCGCTGCTTTGATCTAAAGCCACTAGACGACTCCCATGGTTAACGGCTTGCAAAGCCTGCTCCATGCCACCCAGCCAACCAATTTGTGGCTGGCCCTAAGTCTGCTGACTGTGCTGGCTTTTTTGCTGAGCTTGGGGCGCAGGCTCGAGCCTGCCCTGCGACTGGAGCGGCTAGGCCTGCCTATTGCCCTGTTGGCCGGCACAGCAGGACTGATGCTGGGGCCCTATGGCCCCCTACCCCTGCTGCCACTGAGCGTAACGGACATCTGGACTGAAGTTCCAACAGCGTTGCTGACCCTGGTCTTCGCCACCTTGATGATCGGGCGCCCCCTCCCGAAAGGTCAAGGCTTATGGGAGCCTGTGGCATCCCAGGCCATGCTGGGAATGATGCTCGGTTTTGGTCAATACCTAGTTGGGGGCGTAGCGGTCTTACTGGTGTTGATTCCCATGTTGGGGGTTGATCCGCTCATGGGCTGCCTGATTGAAGTGGGTTTTGAGGGCGGCCATGGGGCAGCGGCCGTTATGGGTGAAAGCTTTCGCGAACTCGGCTTCCCTGGTGGCCAAGATCTTGGCCTGGCAATGGCAACAGTGGGTCTGCTCACATCAACCCTTCTGGGTAGTGTCCTGGTGATTTTCGGCCGGTGGCGTGGATGGGTTGCCCCCCATGGCCCCACAGAAATCGGAGACACAGGAGCTGTTGAAGAAGAAACGAGTTTTGGCCAACAACTTCGCCTGCTGGCCGTCAATCTTGGCCTGGCTGGAGCCGCTGTGGCTTGCGGCGTGTTGATGCTCGAAGGCTTGCGATTATTGGGCCCTTGGCTGGGGGAGTTCTACCGGCAAGTCATTCACGTCTTCCCAGTCTTTCCTCTTGCACTAGGGGGTTCACTACTGATCCGACTAGCCCTGGAAGTCTCAGGGCAAACTCAATGGGTATCACAGTTATTGCAACGGGAAATCGGCATCCTGGCCACCGATCTGCTGATCACCACCGCAATGGCAAGCCTGAATCTGCCACTGCTGCGAAACGACTGGCTTCCGCTAGCTGTGTTGTCTGTAACAGGGCTGGTCTGGAATCTATTGATCATGCTCTTTGTGGCCAGGTTCACACTGCGCGAGGAATGGTTCGAGCGCTCGATCACCGAGTTCGGACAGGCCACTGGAGTAGCTGCGAGTGGCCTTTTGTTGCTACGGCTGGCCGATCCCCGCAACCTTACAAAAGCCTTACCTGTGTTTTCGATCAAACAATTGATCCTGCAACCAATTCTCTCTGGTGGGGTGATCACTGTTGTAGCACCTCTAGCAGTGACTCGCTTGGGACTGCTTGGATGGACAGAGCTTTGCGGCATTCTTACTGTTGTATGCATTGGATTAGCGGCAATCATCAACATCACCTCATCATCAGAATCAATAGAAGCTAGGTGAATAGCGACGATAGGCCAATACACATTGGCTACCAATATTTTGACGAAATCTGCTTATTTCCACACCTTAATTGAGTGGAAATCCGCAATACAATGGATCAGAAGTTCATCCCTGCAAGAAAGAACACTATCAACGATTCACAAGACCATCGGCATAAAGGTGTAGAGTGCCATCCATAATAAAGAATACGATCTGGACAATATAGCGAATACCTCCAATACCGAGAAATCATATCTTCAGCACAATAAATTTACAGCCACAAGGGACATTACTGCTCACTATTAAAGATCGAACTTGAGAATGAAGCAATCATGATTACAGAATTGCCTAAAGCAATCAAATGCGATCCTAGGCAGCTTTGAAGAATTAGCCTCCCAATGGCAAGGTCTTGCACGAGAGGAGAGTAATCACAATTTCGGGCAATATATATATAAACATCAATGATTATTCACTGGACAGAAAACAGTCTAAGCATCATGGAGAGAAGGGAATGGCCATCAAAAGCACTTATCAAATCAGACAATAAGCAGTAACTAGACCAGACCCGAGAAGTAGCAAGAGCAACCTTAAACCGTAGATATATTACGTTAAGCTGGCAATTTGAATACAGCAATAATCTACCTCTAATGAGATATTAATAGACGACAGATAGTTCTACGATGCAAGCCAATGCGGAAGATTCAGTCTTCGGTCCTGCGATCTCTACTACTGGGAATACTCATCCCAATTGCCGCTTCTATTTATCTGACCCTGCCCTTGGCAGCTGATGCCGCTTATCCAAGCATGTGGGAGAATGATCAGGGTCGAGCTGATCCTTCGATGTTAGAGACTAGGAACAACCTAGATGCTCTCAGCAAAAAATATCCATTTCTCGAACAAGTTGAAGATGGCAAACCCTTAACAGCAGAATTTGTAAAATATGATCTTGCTGGCTTTGATTTAAGCGAGGCTGATCTGAGTGGATCTACATTCAGCGTAACGTCTCTGAAGAATGCCAATCTCCACGGTACAAACTTAGAGGATGTACTGGCATACGCCACTCGCTTTGACAATGCCGACCTCTCAGAAAGCATCCTACGCAACGCGAATCTAAGGAAGAGTGAATTCGCGGGTGCTTTGATTGATGGGGCAGACTTTACTAACGCCATGCTAGATAGGCAAGAACAAAAAGCTCTCTGCGCAAGAGCTACAGGCAAGAATTCCAAAACTGGCGTGGATACATATGCCAGCCTTGATTGCTCTGGAATCTCAGAACGGGTTATTCCGGCCGGCAGATAGATGGATCATTAGCCAAATCATTAAGCAAAGAAGTGGCCTTGCTAAAGAGGCTAATATGATGAGACTTAAAGTAACAATTATAGTTGATCTTATATTCATCAAGAATAAGTGTTCGCCAGGGAAGACCTCTACCAACGAGAGGGCTATTGATGAGGTTGGTGTGCCTGAGAGGTAATACTAGCTTGACTTACATCTCCCATGTTCTTCCCAAGATTTTTTCTCTAAGGATTTGCATTACTATCGCAAACCAAAGACCACTACAGATAGCAATTATTCTTTGATAGAGGGCAGCATTGATAGATAATTGGATGTCATCAGCTCTTACATCAATCGCTCTATAATTATGTCTAAACGCTGCCAAAGCAGAATCGGTTACATGCGCGCATGCATATCAAGGGATCAAAGCCTTTATCTCTACAGCAATTGCTGTATTGAGAGTTAAGGATTAGTGGATGTCTTAGAAAGATATATTCGTACTCACAACATAAAGCCTTCGACTCTATTCTGGTTATCGAGTAACATCACCATGATCAAGATCAGGATTTGACCATCGCAGCAGCATTTCAAAAAGGGTTCCGCTTTCATCCAACTCAATCAAACGCCCTCCAGGTTCATCTTCTCGTCCCAAAGGGCATGGCTGTGCAGCCTCAAAGCTGCAAAGAGTGGAAGGGCAACCCAGCAATAACACATCCTTACGCCCAGGTAATACCTCTTGCCAGTGCTGATGGATATGCCCAAATACCACAGCGCGTAACTCTTCTACAGGAGTGAGTAGATTGATCAACGCCTCACCATCCAGTAGACCAAGGGGATCCAACCAAGAATGGCCAATCGGCAAAGGTGGATGATGCAATGCCACCACTAATGGCCTGCCAGATTGCTCAATGTCTGACAAGCGCGAATCGAGCCATTGCAGCTGTGATTGACCAAGTTGACCCGCGACTTGGCCTGAGACATGGCTACTAAGAAGAATGAGACGAACCCCATCAACATTCAAGTCTGCGGGAGCTGTAAAGGCATGGCGTCCAAGGGCCGCCTTAATGAAGAAAGTGTTGTCATGGTTGCCAGGAAGAACAGCAACCTTTGTTGATGGATTCAGACTCTGCAATTCATCACGCAATAAAACATACCCACACCAGCTCTCGTCATGGCAAAGATCTCCAGTAATTAACAGCAGATCCGGAGAATGAGAGCTTGCCTGTTGCAACGCATACTGGAAGTTCAAAAGCGGATTGTGACCTCGCACCAATTGATCATTAAAGGCGACAAGGTGAGGGTCACTAAGCTGAACTAAGCGCATTTCTTGTTGAGCGGCTCTCCGCTGAGGTTTTGAATTGGAAGCTATTCCTTTCCGTAAAGCATGCAGGCCAGACCATATGCTGGCGTTACTGATTTTACGAAAACACTTTCACAAAAGCAGTTGAAGCAATGCTTAGGGGAAACAGAAAGTGGACTAAGGGTGGTTGGAGCTCTGAATAATAAGCAAAAAACTGGGGTATGCATTTGCTTTAAGGCAATGCAATCAGAGATTAATGAGCTGGAGACAATCGGGCCACAGATGGGGGACTTAACTTAAGGCGATGCTGCCAGATATGCCTGCAAGTATCGAAGGCAAGGATGACTAGTGTGACCATAAGCGCCATGAGCAGGATCAGAAACATACGGAACGGACCATGCAGGTAACGCCAATAGAAGATGCCAAAGGTACGGCCTGTCGCATAGCTACCTCTCACCATCAAGCGCATCAAGCCCTTGAGGCTTGAAAACAAAGCGATGTCAGCAACGAGTGTCATCACCACCTTCGACATGAAGACCATCCCAAGGGCGACAATCAGAGCTGTTGAAACTTGAGTAAAATGAATCATGAGCAGTTACCTCATATTCATCTTATTCCAGAACGGCTGCGCAAGAGAGAATAAACCAGTTAGGTGTTGGATCAATGGTCGTGGACTGCTGTGTAGCCTCAATCGCTTTCCAATGCCGCCTTGCCTGCCTTTTATTGAGCTAACAAGGGCTTAGTGTCCGTTCGAGGGCGGGGCTGATTGAGTAGAGAACCAAGACGTTGTCAGTGAGCACAAGAATATCCACAAAATGCTTAATCTGATCGCTAAATCAAAGCCAGATCACATGGCGTAAGGCTCTGTACTTTCATACTAATAGCAAAGGTATACTCCAGCCATTCCTAAGAATCACTTTACCCGAGCATTCATCTTATGGTTTATATGATAATGCTATTGCAGGCAATAATAGATCATATTAGCCAAAATTCATCAAAGACACTCTCGAGCAGCAAAAGGCACTCCGAAGAATGATTTATCATAGCAATTAGCCTGGCAAAAGCAGATTTTAGGCAAGTCGGCGTATCTCTTTAACAATGAAGGGGATGATTCCAAGCATGCTTTATTTAGAGAAGAATGGTTAGCAGAAAGAATATACGAAAACCATGTGCATTTAACTAAGATTCTCTCACCATTCGGCGCTTTATAGATCTTCTTTACAATCTGACCATTATCGACAGTAAGTGTCAGAACTGTTGAACAATTGGCAATGAGAAATGATCTAAGATGATCAGGGTCTTCTTCTCCCTGCTTGAGCTCTACATCCAACTAAACATCTGAGTCAATCCGTATGCGCAAGTGAAATAGCTTCTGCTCGACTCGCTTAACGCTATCTTGGCGTTGAAGCATCATTAAACTAATAAAGCTCATATCGTTGGTTAGAATAAATATTCTTCCAAAGATCGCAGAGAATTAGTCAAGCCGAAGCATCGTTTCATGTTCATTTACTTATCCAATATACTCCATTTTTAATAATGCCATGAGTCTAAGTGTGAACTCGTTATTCGGAGTATCAAGAGTGATTCTTTATTAAGGCATGATTGATTTCTATTGCTGCCTTGCGACCATCTCTAATTGCTTGATGAATGCTACTGGAGCCTCTAATGATATCTCCACCGGCGAATACATTGACCTGACCAGGAACCTGTAGCGTCTCGAAGTCAACCAAGGCGTCAATGTCAACCATAAGGCTTGCGCTTAGATGGTCCCTTAATTGAGATTCAATACGGTGTTGTTCCAAACCTGCCATAATGACCTGATGAGAAGAACTGCAGAGCTCAGACAAGGCGATTGGATCTATTCTGGAATGGATTTCAATTCCAAGCTGTTGCATTTCATTTAAAAGCTTGGCCTCTGATTTCGATTGAAGCTGAGCCTGCTCGTCTATAAGATAAACCTTGCTTGCACCATTTTGAATTGCCAACCTTGCGATATCAATAGCAAGATATGTAGCGCCAATTATCGTAAAATTCTTTTCGCTAATAATGGTTGGATCATGAGAAAACTCGTCTAAAAACATCAGGCCATGAATCAAGTTGCAAGCATGGTCAATATTATTGGCCTGGATTCGCTTCTCACCTAGACCACAGGCTAAAAATATTGCATGATATTGAAGTCTTAGCTGAGCAATTGTGATGTCTTCACCTAAAGCTTGATCAAAATAAATATGAATAGACGGCAATAATAGGTTCGCTATTTCACGAGTCAATACAGAATGTGGAACCATTGACGTGCGAGTAAGCCAACTCAACATTCCAGCTGATTCGCTATTTTTCTCGTAGATATCTATTTGGTAGCCTAACTGCGCCAAATAATGTGCACATGTTAGGCCAGCTGCACCGGCCCCAACAATAGAAATTCGCTTACCATTATCTATCCCTATCTCTGGTATGTAATTCGGGACTTTCTCGCATACATAGCGATTTAATGACCTAATAGGAACAGAAGAGTCAGGACATAACAATTGGGAACAAGAAGGACCACAAAAATCGTCTGATTGGGAAAGGTACGAGGTTGTTTCTGAAAGTGGATTCACAGCACGTAATGACTGGGCAGCTCCGAGCCAATTGCCAGCTTCGACCAGACGTGCGATATGGGCTTGATGAGTGCTATCTGGACCAGCACGAACGCAGCGGGGAGATAGACAAGCTCGGGGCTCTACTTCCACAGTTTTGATCACCTGATGGTCAGGAATCAAATCTGCAGAGTGTTGTTTTTGAGTTAGAGAGGCTTTAGCAAAATGCACATAATTTTGAGGATAATGCTTTAATGGCAGATATTGAGGTTGACGAAGATCCTTTAAAATGGCATTGACTGCACTGATTGCGGAGACAGTCACAGAAACTACGCCGATCCCTTGACTGGTGGAATCCCCTACACAATAAAGTCCTTGCCAATCACTGCGAGCTGCCAGCCGACTCATATAGCTTTGGCGCATATTCACTTGCGGTCCACCAATAGAGCCATGACTTTTAAGGGTATAGCGCTGAATGGTCTGTGGGGTAGCTATTTCCTGAACCAAGATGTGTTGTTTAAGTTCTGGAAAATAATTCTTTTCTAAGTAATCAATAATTGCGGATGCTTTTTTCTGCTTTTGTTCTCTATATGCACGAGTATGATATTTATCTTTACCATCAGTTGGTAGTGTGATATCTGGAGTAGCTTCCGGTAGAAATATGCAGAGTGTATGGGTCCCTGGCGGAGAAGCTTCAGGGTCCAACATAGAAGTAACATAGACTGTCAGATAACTGGAAAAACCTTCGTCCTCATAAGGTAAAATCTGGGTAGGTTTCATCGTCTTGGGTACAGCTTCAGCTTTAACACCTAGATAAACACCAAATACACTATAACTTGGCCTAAATTTCTTTGCCCACTTTCTTTTTCGGCGGGAGATATGCTGGCGATCGATCAACTTACCATAAAGATTCCAGATTGTTGTGTTTGAAATTACTGTATGAGATTTAATCTTAAGACCACTTTCAAGCTGACAGCCAATCGCCTTCCCCTTCTCAATTAAGATTTTGTCAATGCGATTGCGATACAATATATGCCCGCCATATTTATGAATGGCTTTTTCTAGTTTATTCGCCAGAGTCTGTGGTGAACCTTGAGCATAATAGCAACCACCTGTGTAAGATTCGACGTGGATCATTGGGCCCGCGATGGCAGGAGTCTGATCCAATCCACAAGTGGTCATATTTTGATTTAAAAGCGTAAATAGTTTGAGAATCTGCGGATCACGCGTAAAGCGGCGAAATAGTTGCTCTTGAGTTGAAAGCAGATAAGTGAGCAACCTTGCCAAATAGACAGGGCGCGTAAACATCAAATTGATGCCATGTTGCGGTGGCGTTTCCGCTGGCGCAAAAAACTGACCACCATAGCTATCCAATGACTCATGATAAAAAGATTCGAATTCCCTTAGCAATGCTTTGATTTGTTCTGATTGGTGTGGAAAACAAGAACACATTTCATCCCAAAATCTTTCCCGTTGTGTATACATGGAGACTTTGGTTTGCTGATCTAGATGAATGGTGAAGGTTTCATCCATCGGCACAAGAGTGATGTCTTCCTCCAACTCATTCATGACAAATTGATGTGGGTTGTAGCCTTTTTCTCCAAACCCAAAAAAGAGAGAAGCTCCTACATCAAATGTAAACCCTTGACGGCGAAAGATACTTGCGCATCCGCCAGGGAGATAATGCTGCTCTACCACCAAAACTCTGTAACCACGTTTAGCCAGAAGTGCTGCTGCAGTTAGTCCACCAATCCCAGCGCCAACTACTAAGACATCATAAGAGGGCAACAAAATATCGCGATCTAGCACATGCATTTGCCAGGGATACACAAGCCAAGTAAATTATCTCACTATTTCATGAATCATTCAGGCTGCAAGCGCAAAACGTTGCATGACGCTAGCGAGGAACAAATCTGTAGGAAACAGATGCATACAATCTAACCCCACTAATAAAATAACTTATTGTTGCACACTGCAAAAAGCATCAGAGGTAAATCAAGGCCTCTTTTTTCTGCCCTAACCTCAGAAGTTCAGATGGTAATCATCCCAAAAAGGCTAATTTTGACCAACTAGTGGATGGGAGGTTGTATTGATTCGAACATTGTCCATGACTACCGGAATAGACTGCATATGCAAAAGCAGTGATTTAGATTTCTCAATAATAATCTACTGGCATATATGCTTGCATGCTGGAACTTATTGACCTGCAAAAGGTTTTGGGAGTGATCAGCTAATAATTGAGCAAAGAGTTGAAAGGAAGTTACCCCTTATGAATAACAGTAACTGCAATTCAGCATCTACTGCCTGCTCCACTATTCTTGACTTGCATCACTATGTAAAAGGGCAAGAAAGATATTGTGCTATTAAATAGTTCTTGAGCAGGCTAAATGGTACATCCACTCTCAACCCAAAAAATCCGAGCTTTCAGAAAGCGTCAACAAGACACTGGCTGGGGTTATGCATTGTCATCAGCTTGGGTTCCTCTTGTCCTGATTTATTACGCCATATCCAGAAGATCTATCACCCCAATCATTTATGGGATTGGAGGAACAGCACTTATATGCTTAGTCATTGGAGCATTTATTAATACTTTCGGAGTCTCAGGGCAAGGGCCTTCCTCAGAACAATGGAAAGTAGTCTTCTATTTGACTACATATGTTGCTGGACCATTCCTCTACAAATCGGGAATCCGTCAAGCCAAACGAGAAGCGATGTCTATTCTGATGCGAAATCGAATTACTCAAGGAGAGTTGCCTCAACCATGGCATCCCTCAATGATTCGTCTAAATCTAAAAATAAAAGACTGGGTTCACGGCGACACCGTCGCCAAACCCAAAATACCAAAGAATGAGATGGCAGAAACGCTTTCCACACAGCGGTCGGAAAAATATTTGGTGAGATGGTGGCTCTTTGCAATTGGAGCCAAGCGGCCTTTTCAAAAGCTGGAAGAGCTAAAGCGGCTATATGAACAAGGCTTAATCGGCAAAGAAGAATATCAACTCTCGAAAGAACAGATGGCAAGAATAAAATAGATTATAATATGAATTACATACAAACAGACCGCTAAGAATTGACGATTCTCTCCAATAAGTCGAACTCGTTTGTAAATGATTTGATTTTTATTGATTATAGAAAAATGGAATCAGTCGTGCCAGGCAATTGATTGAAACTCACTTGAAATGCCTGATCATCTAGTGCGCTAATTTACATCCAAAGAGATATCATTTTCAGGCCATCTTTCTTAGTCTAACTTTCAACAAAGTCTAGAGCTATCGCCGGAATTGACTGGCAAACTTTCATCATATGTTCTAGTTATGACTTGGTTCGGCTCTGTTCTTTCCTCAAAGCTCTCTATGCACTGGAACTCATCAAGAAACAAACCTACGTGGTTCTCATGCGAGTTCTAAGTAGCTTTAGCATTGGTTGCCTGTATCAACAGACTAGCGAGTGATGGGTCAGGAGTAAACAAGCTCTGCAGACCCACCAATTTTGAATACCGGGTATACGCAATCTTGCTAGAAGACATCGATTGAGTCGAATCAAATCAAGGTTGCAAGCTAGATCTAGTTAAAGCACGTTGGTGTTGAATAGCTTTAATGCAATGCTGCACTAGATCAACGCCCGATCAAACCAGTTGCCCAGTGCATTGACCTATTGACGCAGGTTGAGTGACCTGTCTTTATGTAATGGAGATCTATCGTCGCCTTTCGCACCGACGGCTCTTCTCTTTGATCGTTAGAGGGGTTTTCCATCATGACTTTCGCCCGATTGAGCCAAGTCGAGCTTTTGCACGGAAGATTTGCAATGGCGAGCCTGGCATCACTTGTGGTGATTGAAGTCCTCAAGTTGCAATTGACAACCTCATAGCTCATAGCAATGCTCGTTGAGTTGTTTTAGTGCTCCCCCATCTGAACAAGAGAACCTACGCCAATCCATGCGTTGATCAAGCGATCAGTGAATGTGACTGGATTCATTCACAATTGATCACTGTGCATGAAACCATCTCTAAGGTTTTGCAAACAAACCAAATACACACCAAGCTATCACTGGTAGGACTGATTGATAGATCTAATCGTCCTAGACAGAAGAACCCCATCTAGAAATTCAGCAACACTTTCTGTTGAGCAACTACCAGATGCTCTGGCTGGGCTGGGCGATTGGCCTTTTAACTGGATTTGCGCTCGGATTCCTCCTCCCCTGGGCAAGGATCACTCCACTCCTTTTAGCCCTCTGACATCTCCAGCTGAAAGGAAATTCTTTACAGATTTGCATGAAACTTGGCAACGTACTTATGAAGCAGAGCTACAACGATCAACTCATGGTTGAGATATGCAAGTAGACCATCGCAATATTTTACTCAATACATATGAATAGAAGCCAAGCTGCTAGAAGACATCAATCATGGTGTTGATCTTCCCAATTGGTACTTAGCTTTTGCAAGCCCTTAATCCCAAAACTAAATAGGTAAAGCAATCTATTCAAATGAATGATTCACAAATGAAGCGGCGATGTCAAATCACATTTAAAATCTTTGCAAAATCATGGCATAAGACAAAATCTCCCTCTATGCATAAAAAAACCGACCCACTCTAGAAAAGGGGGGTCGGTTTTTAATGTCGTTTAGTGATTAAGCGAAGCTTCTGAGGATTGGCACCTGGGGCCATTTGTCCAGGTGTGTGGCTGTCAAAACTCCTTTAAGGGCACCTAGGACGATGCAGAGGAGGCTCGACTGGTTTGACGCACAAATCAAATCTGTCGCACCAGACGATTAGCCCACGATTTTTTGAGACTGTTGGAGCAGGGGCCAGAAGTCAGCTTGCTTCTGCTGCGTACTCAGGTGGCGTGTCGTCCAATTAGGCGCCTCCGTGTTCGATGGACTTACTTTGGCCCTGTCAGTTATTGATGGCAATCAGTCTTAATGCTGATTGCGGGGAGCTCGGAACCGGAGCAAAATTAATTATTTGGGCTTTCGCTTGCTGGTTGATCTCTAGATCAACACCAATTCCTATGAGAAGCAACCTCTGAGAAGAGAGGTTGCTCTTAAAAACTGCCACTCCCTTAGTCTCTTTGCTGGATCTAGAGGGAGAGATGCCGAGGAAGCGCCGCAAACTCAGCAAGGACATGGAAGCGGAGATCGCAGCGGCTCAACGAAAGGTGGAGCTGGTGATGGCGATGATCTACGACATCGCCGATGAAGAGACTCAGGGCGAATATTTATCTGGCTTCGAGCAGATCAACGCCGCAGCCTCTCACCTTTCAGAGAGCTATGTCTTGAAGGGCTTCTGCGAGGAGACAGAGGGAACCCTGGCCCTCTACAAGGGGCTACTGGAGCGTTTTGAGCAGGAGTATGAGCTCTAGCTCGTTTCCACTGCACCGAAAGGTAACTGCGCAGGCCGACCAAACTGACGTGGCTGATCAGTTTTGACGTTCTATGAACTGGTCAACTCCATCCCATATCCCTTTAAGGCTGAATTCTGATGGGTAATGATCCATTCCCTAAGACATAGACAATGCAAAGAAGTAGAACCAGAAAGAACACCTTTGCAGCAAGCAGGTGACATTTAAAGGTAGAAAAAGCTTAATTAATGTTGTTTACTTCTCAGAGTTAGCACTACCGGCAATGGCCACAAAGCCAGTTAATTTTTTGCATGCACATTACCAATAAGGCATCGTAAAAGGATTCAACTAAGCCAAGAACAAAGATCTACAGGAGTAGACACCGCTGCCATTGTCGATAAAGGACGCTTGAGCTCAGGGCGTTGCTCATCTTGAATGAACAGAAATACCATCAACAGCAAGGGTGCAATGAATGCTGCAGCTGCTACTAACCCAACGAGCTGAGTCGGCCTAATGAATGGAACCTTGACTAAAGGATCTCCACATTGGCCGCAGACCAACACACCATCCGCCCGTTGCTGATGAATCTGGTAGCGACTTGAGCAGAAAGGGCAGTGGTATCTACTCATCTGAATCTGAATCTGAATCTGAATCTGAATCAACTCGAACCTGAAACTCAATACCCACGCATACGCCAATCGCAATGAGCAAAAGCCCTAACCAGACACTGAGAGGGGGGAAAGCCAAGGCTTTTCTCTACGAGGCCAAAACGCACCATACCCCCTTCACCCAATTGTCCGAGCAGCCTCGCCCCTAGAAACTATGAAAAAGAAGTGATTCCTGGAATGATGCTCTAAAGTGGCCGAGTGTGACTCCGTGAAGATCTCCTCCGTAGAAGACGAGAAAAGAGTCCGCCATTTGAAGTCATCCAACTTGAGTATCTAATCAAACCTATGTGAGACTTGTACAACTTCTGATCTTGTGCATCAAGCGTGACAAGAAGTCCTGACCCACCTGCTAGCCTATAGTGACTAACTAATCTTATCCAGCCTCACTTGAGCAGTTAAAGGAAATAAAAATCAATCCATCACTGGGTATATCAATGTTGTTTTTGTAATGTTCACAGGCACCTCTATTAACTAGTAATCTATAGGCTTTCTAGATGATGCAATAAAACGCTAGCCATGCAAGCTCTGAGCATATATTGAGCAATCAGTGCTAACAATTTGCACACATTTTATTCGATTTTCAAGCTGCAACGATTCCCATAGACAAGGCAAAGATTATGTCTTCTAATAGTAAGTAGCGGGTTGCCGTCTCATCATAGGTTCATAAAATTCCTTTCTTTGGCTTATCCTTAAATGATTGGGTGCCAATATTAGGGGGTACATTTTTACTCTTCTCAGACACAACTGCAGTTCCCATGCCTCCCATTATTCCTTTAATCCAATTAATGAATCTTGCCAAGGGCGACTCCGCATCACGCTTTTGATCAGTCATCATAAATTTCCATCTGTTCAAATGCTACACGATCACCCTTGCCAATGCAAAACCTGCTGAAAGATTCCTTATTCAGGTAAGTACTGAATTCTGAATGTGCATCTTTAGCACTATTCATCGCACAAGTTCTCTTGAGCAAGTTCTTCTCATCATTATAAATCAACCCTACCGCAAAGATCCCTAGTATTAAACTGATTCCGTAAGCATTAATCTTCTTCACCACACGGGCGAACATCCTCATTCGTATTCAGACCAGTCAAATGACTGACGCAAAGACAGAGCAACGCCCACACCTCCTACTACCAAGAACACTCTGCCTACTCTGAGGACATGCGAGACATCTCTTGGATCAATTGAAAGACAGCAGAATCTTGGGACTCGTTGACCAATTCCAGTTATCCCCACATCCGGAGGGAGGCTGGTACCGGGAAGTCATCCGCAGTGGTCTAACAGTGACACAAAGTGATGGCCATCAACGCAATGCCATCACGGGGATCTTGTTTCTCTTAGGCAAGGGTGAGAAAAGTTGTTGGCATCGTGTCGATAATGCGGATGAAATCTGGATTCACCTTCAGGGAGCACCACTCTCTCTGTGGCGACTAGATCCAAATAACAATGAAATCGTCAGATTGAAGCTAGGAATAACACAGCCAATGCAGATGATCCCCGCAGGATGCTGGCAAGCTGCTTGCAGCCAAGGCTCTTATACCTTGGTGAGCTGCTGTGTTGGCCCAGGTTTTGACTTCGAAGACTTCCAAATGCTTCGAGACCTCCCCAAGCAATACTGGCCAGAGAAAGCCATTCGTGAGCTGATTTGATACTGCTTCTGCATTCATAAAAGCTCCAACGCCTTAGCGCTAACCATTGATAGGCAATTACATCTATTAGCATCCCTGTAGAAGCCTCTATGGCTTGCGCGTTGAAAGCGCAGGCGAAGCTTTAACTCCGCCTCCCCCAGCATTTAAAACTTGGATTAGACCAAATCCATACGTGAGGCAGAGTTGCTTCGTCTTGAAGCGTCTCTAGCCGCAGAGCTCCGTGACCAAAAAACCTTGGTTTACAGCAAACATCCATGCACCGGTTACAGGACTGGCATTGGCCCTGCTCGCCCTAACCCAAGTTCCAATTGCAACTGAGGCAATTCTCAGGATTTACTGCATGATTGAGATGCACAGTTACAAGGAATACGATCTTCCCGGGGCGACTCGCTTTTGCAACGGTGGCTAAAGGCTCGGAATACCCTTGGCCCATTCCATCATTGCTGCTTGTTGGAACCTATGCGGACCTCTTGTGCTCTTTAAGAAGGGCCTCTGGCTTAAAGGTCCACTCGGGCGGCTTGGCTTTGAATGTTTTGGCCTGAAATCCGAATGTGATGCCATTGATGTTGACCAGTCCTTTGAACTCATAGAAGGTTTTCTGAGCACTAACGATGAGGTACTTGTTGTCCCTGCAAGGTGCTCTACCTTGTTCGTCTCTAACTCTTGTGACTTCAGCGTCTTCTCCAAACTCTTGCTCAGCGCAGTAAGTGATGAACTGCGTAGTTGGCGTTGGGTCCATCAGACAATGCTAGCCGAATGTTGTGTCTTTCATGCAAGCTTGATCATCAAAACTATGCAATCGAGATCAGATGGGAAAGACAAGCTCTTCAGGTGTTTTATAACAACCATCTGACTTCCAAAAAAATAGACAATTCCCAAAGACGTAGTGAACATAAATGACTGAGACAAAGATGCGCCTCCGCCGACCAAAATCTGAACCATAAATTTTATTGAAGTAAGCATTGAACAGCAATTCGAAAATACTGTGAGATTTTTTAAAAGGCTGAGAGTGGTCACCTTAACCTGCAAACCAGTCTTCAACCTGTTAGTGGCACAATACCTCTCTCCCAACCAATTAATCATCAGAATTCAACCTGAAAACTGTCATCGCTGATGCCATTATTCATAGGTAACTTGACTATAAGTAAACATCAATCTACTTTCAATTGATTAAGAATTCCATCCCGATCACAAACCATAAGATGAATCCCAAAGCCAAATCACTATTAATATGAACACAGGCATACCCAATCAAATGATACGGGCAGCAAACAGAATAAGCAAAAGCCAAAGGCCCTACCTTAATTGAAACCAAGGCCTCATCCACCAGCTCCAGCCATGACAAAGGACCCTAATAGTAGTGAGCAAGTAGCGATATTGATAGAGATGTTAGGGTCCCAGAAATTTGCTGGAATAAACAATCCCACCAATTACTAGTTCTGATTGTGATCGGCCGGCATTAGCAATAGGAAAATCCAAGCACTTATCATGAAGGCCATAATTGTTTCTACTACGCCGGGAGACACCTCTGGCAATTGATCCATCCTCCCAATTCTCCATTAGCATATCTAACAAAAAAAGCTTTTCAACGAAAGGCATAAATCTCTAAAGTCTATTAACGATGTCGAGGTCTTGCTAGAAGCCCTATAACCACCCTGCAATCCTTTGCCTATGTCTTTGAGGCTTGGCCTATTAGAGCGAGCTTATTGCGTTGAATCGAGCCTGACATCAAGCCAAAATACCATTGACATATGTGTCTTAGATCTAATCAGCATCTCTGGAGACAACACCTAATGAAAACTGCCTCCTTGAGGAACTGGTTGCCAGGGGTGATCAAAGCAACTATCCAAACAGGACTCTAGCCATCGGCAAAAACAAATAATATTAGACATAAATATAGTTGAGAAAGAGTAGTTAGTGCCTGGCCATTGGTCAATGCTCTGAGGCGAGGAGATTCGTTCAAAGTTGAGCCTTTCGATGCTGTTCAAACCTCCATGCTGATTAAAATGCCCATGAGTGTGGTTATTACTGCCTTCTGTATCCCATCTTTAAGCAATTGATCTTCATAGGCTATTTGAAGCCTTTTCCTTATCCATGACTGAAGAGACCACGACCAAAAAGAACTGCATCAGCAAAAAGAGCTCAATGCTTGCTTATGGAGTTATTCAGATCACCGCCACCGTTGTCTCCGCAATCTCCCTTGCTGCAATTGCTCTAGGTGTCTGCTCCATCACACAAGAGAGCAAGGTATTCAACAGCTGCGTGGAGGAAACCATCGGCACAGGCAAGAGCAATGCTGAGGCAGTTCGCTTCTGCAATGGAGGCAACTGAAAAGGAGCAGTTATTCCTCCTGCCCCCCAATCAAACCTGGTTCCATTTGAATGAGGAGTCTTAGGACGCAGATATCCTTAAAATGAGTGCTGGACTTGAGGGCATCCAAAGCGGGTACCCTTCTTCATGCCAGGGTCTGGAGTTTTTATCATTGGGTCGAGTGGTTTAGGAATAGAAACGTATTAAGCCCCTGTTTGGCTTATTGGGTTTCGTCGATTATTAAAGGTGCGCTCAACCGCCCCATTAGCTTTGCTGTTCGATAGCAGATTTTATGGCGAGTTCTGATGATGCCAAGCTTCGCCCTCTTCCCAATACAGCTGCCCTGAGTGGGGTACTTGAAGCGTTTGCATTTTTCCGCGATCCAGACTTTGCAACGAAGCGCTTTAAGCGTCACGGGAATGTTTTTGAAACATCACTGCTCGGACAGCCAATGGTGTTCATTCAGGGCGGGCAAGCGATTCGTGATCTACTCGCTCAGCCCGAAGCAGTAGAAGGTTGGTGGCCGGAGAGTGTTCGGCAGCTGTTGGGCAGCCATTCGCTGGCTAACCGCAACGGAGCCTCCCATCGAGCCCGCCGCAGGGTGATAGGCCAACTGTTCTCGGCCTCAGCACTACAGCGCTACAGCGCTGGCATCATCAGCATGGTTCAAGATCTTGCCGACGAACTGCAAGCTGCAAAAACAGCTCTGCCTCTAGCAGAGAGAATGCGTCGTTTCGCCTTCTCAGTGATCGCCTCTACGGTTCTGGGATTGGAGGGTACAGATCGCGATGAGTTGTTCGTTGATTTCGAGATCTGGACCAAGGCCCTCTTCTCAATACCGATCGCTCTACCCGGTAGCTCCTTTGCTCAAGCGCTTAAGGCACGGCAACGGTTGCTAAAGAGGCTTCAAAAGGTACTTTTGACAGCGTCCAATGGCAGCGGTGGACTTGATCTGCTGGCTGGAGGTCTCGACGAAGCAGGTATTCCTTTAACGGACGAAGACGTGGTGGAGCAGCTTCTGCTTCTTCTGTTCGCGGGCTACGAGACCACGGCTTCTTCGCTCAGCTGTCTGATGCGGGAGCTCCTTCTCAACCCGCAAGTGGAAACGTGGCTACGAGAGGAAATCGATGGGCTTGGCTGGCCTCCAGCGGCCGAGCAGGCCACCACTGCATACGACAAGGCCAACGCACCAAAACTAGACGCTGTCGTTTGTGAGGTCATGCGACTCACACCAGCTGTAGGAGGTTTTTTTCGCCGCACCAAGTGCACCTTGGTGATCGACGGCGTGGTGGTGCCAAAAAACCGTGTGGTACAGGTTGCGCTGGCAGCTTCTAACCGTTGTGGATCTGGCGATCTGGAAGCCTTTCGTCCCCAACGTCACCTAGATGATGGATGTTCAGCAACCCTGCTGCCTTTTGGGGGAGGAGAGCGTGTATGCCTAGGTAAACCACTAGCGGAACTTGAAATCCGCTTGATGGTGGTCGGCTTGTTTCACCAGTTACGACTTGTCTTGATCCCTGACCAAGACCTCACTCTGCAAATGCTGCCTAGCCCTACACCCCGAGATGGCTTGCTAACAAAGGTGCTTTAGGAAGCTCAAAAGTGATTCTCATAGATTCTCATTTGGACAAAAATAATCAAAAAACGACAGAGGATGCCAATGAGACAAGATATAGCGTTGAATATGGCAGACGTTATGCAATGCCAAACTTCATGCATGCCTGAAACTCTGTTTCTGTAATGCTTCTGGCGCTGGTTACCAATTGATGTAGCCACCCCTGCTACAGGGAATGAAGCGATACGTAGCAATCTTTACTGTTTAAGTCACTATCAAAAATTAAAGAGTCCACAACCTATTTCGAACACAAGAACTTAACCAATGAATACCAACAGAACCAACTTCAAAAAAAGGCTAAGTAAAGGCTTTATCTCATTGACTACCTATCAAAAATGGGTCGTTCTTTTACTCGGATGCATTGCCTTATCTCAAATACCAACAGCCGTCAATCAAACAGTAGGGGCATTTTCAGGCATGAGTTGTCACAATGCCTTTGTTCATCGCCGTCTACCACTAAAATAGAGCCAATTCCAGGATCCATTACGCCACACATTTTGCGATTATTGATACCTTCAAGAGGTACGAGCCAATTGCGTAGGTCCGCAACAATGGCCATCGATCAATGTTAGCCTTAAACCTCTCCAGCTAAAAAACATAATCGTCCAGCGCAGCTTCAAGTCGCAATTGATGACTTTCGCTAGCTTCAAAGCCTTTCATGCATCCGAGGTCTATGTTTTGTTATCGGCAATAAGGGTTGCTACCCTTGACTTAGTCCATGAATTTCATGCAAAGGGATTGTTTTTACCGGTATAACCGATCCACAGCCACAACATCTAGAATCGATAGCGCATATGACACACATTCAAGGCTTATCAATTATCGGTTGACATGTTTTGAGCAAGTCAAGGCTGGCAAGAATTCCTCACTACTGCAAAACTATCCATCCGCTAATGTCAAAAGAGCAAAAAATCATATTGAAGATTTTCCGCCTTCTGACCAGAAGGCTTGATTGACGTGATAGAGGCCTTGCATGAAGAAAGGGGGAAAGTATGTTTTCAGTTGTCCCACATTAATGGTTTATCTATTGCAAAACGGTTAGGATCTTCAACTTTTAGACTTGATTACAGTATCCGCCTATTTCTTGAATCCAATCACACGCATAGTCAGTAAACTAAACGGAAGCCATACATTCATCCCTATTTTCTAGGTAGCAAACTATCTGATCATACTGAGCAAATTTGAACTGCATTCTTTCATCCAAAGCTTCGAGACAGGCTTCTT
>QCLC01000012.1 GCA_003214855.1 Prochlorococcus sp. AG-412-I05
GTGGCAATGCCAAGCAAGGATTAGGAGATTATCAAGGAGCAATTGCTGATTTCAGTAAAGCAATCATGATTAACCCGGAACTGTCTGAGGCATACAACAACCGTGGCATTGCCAAGAATAAATTAAAAGATTATCAAGAAGCAATTGCAGATTACAACAAGGCAATAGCAATTAATCCGCAGTATGCCAATGCCTACAACAATCGTGGTCGCGCTAAGGATAAATTAGGAGATTATCAAGGAGCAATTTCTGATTTAAACAAGTCAATAGCAGTTAATCCGCACAATTATCGTGTCTATACCAATCGTGGTGTTACTAAGATTGCCTTAAGAGATTATCAAGGAGCAATTGCTGATTTCAATAAATCACTCACAATTAATCCGCAGTATGGCGATGCCTACATGTGGCGTGGTTTTGCCAAGGGTGATCTAGAAGAATATCAAGGAATGTGTTTGGATTGGAGGAAGGCATCCTCATTAGGTAATACAAATGCGACCAAAGCACTGAAACAGTTTTGTCAATAAAGAATTGCCTGGTGCCGCAATATGAGATGAGGGCATAAAACAACCCCTGAAATGGAGAGGATGGTTCTCGGTTCTCCCAAAGTACGATCGATATAGACCGAACTAGACAATCTCTAAAATAACCCTTGCAACTGTTTTAACACTATTTCTAGACTCTTTCCCTGCATTAGATTCGAAGGATAGGACCTATGAAATCATAAGAATAAGAAGATTTGATCCTTGCAGCATTTACTTGTATTTTATCTATTTCATTAGATCTGTTATTAACCAGATCGCATGATTTGCTTAAAAGAGATTTCATCTCTATAATTCTGCACAAATTTTCATTGTCGTGAATCTTTTAAATGAAAAAAAGAAACCTTCCTTTTATCAGAAAAAAAGACATGGTCTGGATACTGGTAGATGCACTTAAATTTCTCAAGGGGAAAGGTACAATTGTTCAGGTTTCGAAAGTGATTTGGGAGAACTATAATAAAGAATTAAAGTCTTCTGGTGATATTTTTTATACATGGCAATACGACATAAGATGGGCGCGCCACAAACTTCAAAAGGAAGGGAGACTTGATACTCATATGGTGAATGGAAGAAGCATTTGGGAATTGATCAAATAGTGAATGTTCTTTTCTGGATTGGAAATCAGATCTTCTGAAGCGGCACATCAATAACTCTTTTGCAAATCCTTGCCCCTATTGCACTGCCAGACCCTCCTGAGCACGGAGATCAGAGCAGTCACCAGCAACCACTTGACCCAATCAACCTTTTTGGACTAGTACAGGCGTATTGGAGCGAGGGTTCGATGGCACGGTTCTCAGGCAGGCAACTATCGCCAATCCCTTCTTCTGACCCAGAGGAATGGCAGTGCATGGATGACGGCACTCTCAAACCCTCGCGATCAGGAGCGGTGTGCATGACCTGTAACCACTTCCGCTATGCCGTTGGGAAGCAGTGCCAGACCTTATTGACCTGTCCTATCCATCAACGCCTGATTCCTCAAGGAGAGCACCTCAACAGCAAATGCCCTCAATGGATCATGCGAAGGGAACTGGAGGTTGGATGGGCGCCTGAGGTTGCTTAGAGCGCCCAAGAACCATTCAGAGGGGCACAGGGCGACTGGTTGACTCAAAGCGCTGCCTCCTGAATTTTCTGATTCATCCAATCCTGCACGGCATGCTTGGTCCAAACAACCTGTTGAGGTCCAATCTGGATTTGTCTTGGGAATTTCTTTTCGGCGATCATCTTGTAAATCGTCGACTTGGAGATCGATGTCATCTCTTTTACTTGATTCAATCGCAGAAATTTTATTTCATAAGTCATTAGATAGATATCCTAATCCTCCTTCTTATTATATCGCATATTGCTAAATTTAGCAACTTTCGTTATAGATAAATGTATGGTGGAAATGTTGGTGGATATTGCTTATCGATCTTGCTAAGTGGTCCCGATTGGTTTGCTGCAGTGTATATTCCATTCAGATCGACGGACACCCTCTCCGTTCTGGGATTGAGTTTAGCAGGTGCTGACCTTCCCTAATCGCTTCTACGGCAACGCATTAGAGGGATTGGTTGTTCTCTGACTTGCTCTAATCATCCCTCGCTTTCACGCATAATGTTGCGGGATATAAACTGGTGTTGTGGGATTTCTCCAAATGCCCTTCACCGACTTACAAATTAAGAACCTGAAATCGACGGAGAAGAAGCAGAAGCACTCCGTAGGGAACTCTTTATTTCTGGTTATAGAGAGCAATAAGAAAGCAAAAAACAGCAAATCCTTTGTAGGGATGATGCGTTGGAGAGATAAGCAGATAGAGGTTCGTATTGGGGTTTATGGAACTGGATATAAACAATGGTCTTTAAAAGATGCCCGCGATGAATGGAATAGATTGAGAGTTTTGAGTAAAGAGGAAGGGAGAGACCCCAGAGATTTACAGAAGGAAGAGAAGAAATTATTTGTAGATAAAGCAAACAATCGAACCTTCCTTGATGCTGTTGAAGGTTGGTTGGCAAGAGTAGTTCTTGCTCCAAGCACAAAAAAAGATTATGAAAATAAATTGTTTAATCAAGTTATTCCTGCTCTTGGTGGCAATACTCCAATAGCAAAGTTCTCTTGGAATAAAGGTGGTAGGGATAGGGTCTTAAAACTCAAAGACGCAATAGAGGAGAGGGGTGCTGGTAATCAGGCAGATAAAGTTTTACTGGTTATCAGGCAAGTTTTTGAATATGCGATTGATAGGAGTTGGTTAGAAGGTCCTAATCCAGCAATGAGTAGCAGATTAACTAAATCAAAACATATCCCTAAAAATAATCCTTGTTTGAGATGGGATGAATTACCATAATTGTTAGATGATTTAAACAACAATATAGGTACAATTGTTCAGGTTTCGAAAGTGATTTGGGAGAACTATAATAAAGAATCAAAGTCTTCTGGTGATATTTTTTATACATGGCAATATGACATAAGATAAGTGCGTCACAAACTTCAGAAGGAAGGGAAACTTGATACTCATATGGTGAATGGAAGAAGTATTTGCGAATTGATCAAACGCGGATTTTTCCTTATAAGTTAATCCCTGTATTTGAACTTCTTTGCTAAAAGCTGCAATATGCCTTGTCTATAAAGTTTTAGGCAGATATATTCACGTTTAGTGAATATCTAAGGCTTCATTACTGACTCTTTGAACACTCTCTTGCGGGATTACCAATATAAAGACCTTTCTCTTTACCATTTTTTCTTGAGTAGAATGCAAGTGCTGAAACAACGGACTTCTTTCTTAGGCGGCTTCCCCTATCAATAACTGCGCCAGTAGAGATTGAACACATTTCTTCGATAACAACATCGCCACTCAGCTTCGCACCTGGACTAATTATTGTACTTTGACCTACAGTTGAGCCATGAGCTACTATCGAAAAATTATTTATAAAAACATTGGCAGATATAAATGTCCCGTACCCTATTATACAGCTTTGATTGATAAATATTCCTTCCCCTAGTTTTGCTCCTGGAGAAACATAACTACTTGGATGGACAATTGTTTTTAAAGTAAGCCCCCGCTGGACAAGTTCTCCATAGACCTTATCCCTTAACATTGGGCATGAGCCTATAGCAATAATAAAATCTGAACTCTCAGATTCAACTTCCTTTAAGGAAGAACACAATATAGGTCGTTCCTTGATGTTAAAATGATCTAATAAATTATCGATCTGTTTAAGATATCCTTTGTCATGTTTTTCATCAACTATATATTTGACAAATGCTGAAGTTTTGTTAAGATCTGCAATAACTAAATAGGCTTCAATTATCTCTACAGCCAAAGCACCACAGCCACATAAGGAAAGAGGTCTTTCAGGCTTTGAGATCTTTGACTTTTGATTTTTCATATATATATTATAAGCCAAATACTAAGTTTTAACTATACTTTTTATTTAAAGTTAGGTTGATTAGTTGGCTGTATGATCCTCTGGGGATTTTCTATTGCTTCTTCCATAATAGTAATCCAGTCACTCATGCAGCAATAGCATAAAGATTGAGGATTGGCTTTATGATATTCATTTAATATTTATTATTCTATATAGGAGGGATATAGTATTGCTAGAGGAAGAGTTGATCAATATTTATTATTGATTCACCTGGTTTGTTATGTATGATTTAAATTAACATCAAAAAATTTCTTTTTCAGGATATTATGCAATGGATACTCTTCTAGAAGCTTTATAATTTTCTCAGAGGCACATGAATCGCCGTAAGGGTTTTTAACGGATTCTAAAATAGATGTGAATTCTATTGAGTATGATTTCTCAATTGCTTTCAATATATCATTCGAATTTGCATCACAATTAATTACACTTGATGCCGATAACCTTCCTAATTGCCTGTCTCCAATATTGATAGTAGCTTTCTTGAAACTCGGAACTTCAGTTAATCCACTTGAAGAGTTTCCCACAACAGCATCTACATATTGTAAGCAAGATAAATAAAGAAGTTGGCCAAGTGATTTGTATGCCTTTGCATTTCTCTTATCCTTACAAAAATTTTCAATATATTTAAATATCTTTCTTCCTTCTGTATCTGCATTAGGCATTGTAAATATCAGGTTGGTATTCTCTAGGTTTTCAAGAGATAATAGCAATTCTCTTATTTGCACTGAAGAGGTCTCTTCTTCAAGCGTCACAGGATGAAAAGTGATTAATAGATTTTTATCACTAAAACGAAAATCAAGTTTCTCTTCTAGCTCTTTAAGACTTAGTAATTTCAGTTTTAAAATATTATCAATCCCTAGACCACCAACCAGAAAAACAGATTCAGGATTTTCACCTAATTGAATTACACGATCTCGATATGTATCTGTTGCGACGAAATGCAGGTGAGACATTTTGGTGATGCTGTGTCTTATGGCTTCGTCGATTGCACCCTGTGATGTATCCCCTCCACCAATGTGAGCAACAGGAATCCTTGCAACCATAGCAGCCGTAATAGCTGAGAATATTTCAAAACGGTCTCCAATAACTAATACAAGATCTGGTTTTACTTGGCAAAATGCATCTGCAAAACCAATTAAGCCTAGGCCCATTGACTTTGAAATCCCTACAGGGGAGTCTGAACTTAGTAGCATTTCTACTTTCCTATCTACATTAAAACCATCTGCCTCAATTGCCTTTATAGTTGAACCGAATTCAGGCGATAAGTGCATTCCTGTAACAATCAGATTCAATTCTAGAATTGAACTATTAAGAATACCATTAATAATCCATCTTAGCAGACCATACTCTGCTCTTGAACCAGTTATCACGCAGATTTTTCTCATGACATTACCAAGTTATTAGTTCATCTCTTTTAAATGACCTTGAAGCCTTGCGACCAATTAGCTGATCCCATTTAAGTGGCGATATGCCTATGCCAGGTCGCTTTACAGTTAAGTTTTTTTCCGAAAACAGTTCTCCATCATTTATTGGTACGGCAGCAACTATCGAACGCCTAACAATTGGTATTGTCCTTATTTCATTATTACTAGGAGCTTTTATTCCATTTCCAAGAGCACTTTCTATGTTCCTTATTGATTGGACCATCGCGGTAAATTCATGTGGCTCAAGACTAGCCATATGATCTGGACCTTCCATATTGCTATCTAATGTTAAATGTTTTTCAATAACGGTGGCACCTAAAGCAACTGCAGCAATTGGAACTTCTATTCCGTTTGTATGATCTGAATATCCTACTGCTACCTGGAAGGCCTCTGCAATACTTTTCATAGCATTTAAATTTACATCATCTAGCGGCGCAGGATAGTCTGTTGTGCAATGTAAAACTGTTATGTCTTTATGTGCCACTCCTCCACGCTCAAGAATATTTAGTGCAAACTCTATTTCACCTAATGTAGCCATACCAGTTGAAAGAATTACTGGGCACTTAAATTTAGCAATTTGACGCAAGTAAGGTAAGTTTGTGATCTCACCAGATGGTATTTTCCAGAAAGGAATATTTAATGTTGACAGGTATTCAGTTGCTTTCTTTCCGAAACTTGATGCCGCAAAGATGATATTCTTTTGATTACAATATGCGCTAATTTCTTTGTAGACTCTCAAATCAAGGGTGAGACGCTTACTCATTTCAAGCTGACTTTCCTCTCGCTTGCTATTTGATATCTGGTAAGGGGCCATAATGCCTTCTTCAGTTACAACTTCTGAAGGGATAGCTGCTTGAAATTTAATAACATCAGCACCTGCTGACTTTGCCGCGTCTACAAGCTTATAAGCTAAGTCAATATCTTTATTATGATTAACGCCAGCTTCGGCTATAATAAGTACTTTCATTAGTAGAGTCTTTAGTTATGAGTGGGATAAAATTGTGATAAAACCATTTTATTTTGAGTCTTCAAATAATACCATATATATTATACGCAAAGAGCAACCTTGCAGGAGAAATTCTGAATTACCCACTTCATCTACTCTTGCTGTTGCGATCCATATTATGAAGTTGACAGAATACTATTAGTGTGCTAATGTAAAACATATTTTGCTTTTAATTCGCATAAATGGACAAGGTTTTAGAATGTTATCAAAATGCTTTTGTTGAAGCATTTGAATTAGAAGATAAGTCACAACTGAGTACACTTAAGTATCAAAGTATTGAGGAATGGGATTCTATTGGCCATATGGCATTAATGGCAGAGTTGGAAGCACAATTTGGGATAACTATTAAGACGGAGGACCTAATACAATTTGAGTCATATAATCAAGGTGTAGATATTCTTGCTCGTTATAATGTGAGAATTACTCTTTAAACTCGTAACCCTAGTTCACCTAGTCAGCCTAAGTCAAAATGTCCTTACTACAAAAGCCCCTAGTAGTTCAAAAATTTAGGGATTTTCATGATTACGTTAAGAACAACGATGGAAAGATAGGCCTAAAACAAAGGGGCCTAGATATGAATCTAAATAATGGGTGTAATTTAAAATGTGAGCATTGCTTTACTCTTTCTCCTCAAGGACTGAATACAAAAGATAGGATACCTGTCGAGAAGGTGAAGGACATTGGAGATCAAGCGGATGAATTGGGGATTTTCGAAATAGATTTGCAAGGCGGCGAACTATTATTAAATAAGGAGTATCTCTTCGATGTCTTAAATGCTTTAGGAACAGAAAGATTCTATGTTTACTTAACCACTAATGGTTATTTTATGACAAGTGAAATAGCTAAAAAGTTGGCTGAATTGGGTGTAGACAGAGTTTCTGTAAGTATAGATAGTATGGACCCTGAAACTCATGATACTTTCAGAGGGAAAAAAGGCTCTTGGGAAAGAGCGATCAATGCTCTTAAATTAGTTCAAGAAGAAGGAATTGCTCCATATCTGAACATCACTGTAGGTAGATATAATGTTGACTCAGATGACCTTAGGCTTCTTCTAGAATATTCCAAGGACAATCGATATACAACACTACTTAACATTGCTACCCCTGGAGGTATGTGGCGTAACATGCATGAGATATGCATTAATGATGAGGATAGTCATCATCTAATTAATATGAGAAAACATTATAAGAATATACTCAGGAATCTTTGGGACCCTTTCGATCGGAATCGGGAGGGTGTCATCGGCTGCAATACAGTTAACAGGCTATATATAACACCTATTGGTGATGTATTGCCATGTCCATATGTTCATATTAAAATCGGAAACATATTTGAATCATCATTAAAGCAAATATCAGAGAATGGCTTTAGAGTAAAATATTTTAGAGAATATAGTGAGAAGTGTCTCGCAGGGGAAGATACTACATTTATAAAGAAATTTATGGCAAAAGAAGACACAACTATATTTGCTCCACAGTTGATTAAGGATTTATTCTCTGATAAAGAGATACTACCTGATGATATATCTCTCCCAGTTCCAAGACATTATTAAATAATTTATTGATCCTCTTATGAATAATATTCTTATAACAGGAGCCTCATCAGGTATTGGACTCCAAACATTTTTAAAAGCCATTCAGCAATCTATTCACCCTATTGCAGCAGTAAGGGATCCGGAAAAGTTTATT
This sequence comes from Prochlorococcus sp. AG-412-I05, assembly GCA_003214855.1. Lineage (GTDB taxonomy): Bacteria > Cyanobacteriota > Cyanobacteriia > PCC-6307 > Cyanobiaceae > Prochlorococcus. Next base: position 8,056 of record QCLC01000012.1, read on the forward strand.
TCTAGAGTTTCTGCTATTACAAATATTAGTAAGAATCAATTTCAAACTATTAAACTTGACCTGAGAGACGATAATTCAGTAGAAACTTTTGCTCAACGACTAAAACAACAAAGTAATTCAATAGACCATCTTGTTTTAAATGCTGGTTTTATCAAAACTTCACCAGCACTCATGACAACTTCTGACAGCATAATTGATCATCTAAAAGTTAATTATATTAGCAATATTACGATTGCTCAGTCCATTGTGAAATCATATTATCTTCGAAAGAAAAAGGGCTCAATAGTAGCGATAAGTAGTTCGGCTGCTATAGATGCCAATTCAGGCCGACTCGCTTATGCAGCATCAAAAGCAGCTTTCAGTACTGCTATTAGAGTTATGTCACGTGAGCTTGGTCGCGTCAATATTCGATGTAATGTAATTGCACCAGGGCTTACAGATACAGATTTAATGAGGAACTCAACTGATGACAATCAAATAGATATTTTTACACAGACACTTTCGTTGGGTCGAGTTGGCACCCCTACTGAAATAGCAGATGTAATCTTATACTTGTGTTCTGATAATGCCTCCTATATTACCGGTCAGGTGATATCTGTAGATGGAGGCATTTGATGATTTCTGATCATAAGGTTGCATCATTAGTTAAAAGATCAAATGATTTGAGATATATCGCACTTGAATTAGCCTTAGCTGGTGGCAGCAATGCATCACATATTGGCGGAGCACTTTCTTGCATAGACTTCTTGATTGTTGCTAATGATATTTATGACTTATCTGCGAATGTAACTAATATGCAGTCTCTTATACTCTCTAAAGGTCATGCCTGCCTGGCCCTTTATTCATTGCTTATACAGGCCAAATTAGTCGAGAAGAAAAATGTTATAAACACATTTGAAAAAGATGGTTCTAAGTATCTAGGACACCCTTGTAGAGACCCTAGCATAGGAATTACTTTTAGCACAGGTAGCCTGGGCAATGGACTTGCCCACGCAATTGGTTTAGCGCTATTTCGTAACCAATCACCTTCCAATCAAAAAGATATACCTGTTGTAGCTGTTCTAGGAGATGGAGAATGTAATGAAGGACTGATTTGGGAGTGCTTGGAATTTATAGGTCAACTACGATTACCTAACTTAATAATATTTATTGATTGCAATGGTTGGCAGCAGACACAAAAATCGCTTTATTCACATGATCAATACAAGTCATTATTCGAAAGGATAAGAACATATGATGTTGAAGCTTATAAGCTCAATGGTCATGATCATCTTGAGATTTATAATTCATTAAATCAGCCTTCCAATAAACCAAAGATCATCCTAGGTATTACAATAAAAGGTAAGGGATTCCCCTTGTTTGAGAATAATAATAATTGGCATCATGGAATCCTAACTCAGTCTATGTATGACGAGCTTCATGGTTAAAAATATGCTCGAACCAAGTCTTTTTAAATACTCAAGAAAAGAATCAACTAGATCTAATGTAGTTGGGATGAGGGCAACTTATGGACTAACTACTTTAACCTTAAAAGAGCTATATCCAGATCTAACTATTTTTTCAGCAGATACTTCAACTTCAGCAGGTCTAGATAGATTTAAGACTTCACATTCTGATTCATTCTTTGATTGTGGAATCTCAGAGCAGTGCATGGTAGCTGCTGCCGCTGGTTATGTAGCGGGAGGAGGAATAGCTTTGGCATCAACATTTGCACCTTTCCTTATCCTCAGAGCAGCTGAACAAGTTAGATTATCTCTAGGTTATATGAATCTTCCAATTGTAATTACAGGCTTAGCCAGTGGCCTTAGTTTGGGATATTTAGGATATACCCATTGCTGTGTTGAGGATCTTCCTTTTGTACTTTCTATCCCAAATATCTATGTCTACTCTCCTTCAGATGCATACGAATTAAAGCTATTTCTACCAGAAATAGTTAAACAGCGTAAGCCAACATATATTCGACTTACAGGTGCATCTAAAGTTGAACCAGTTCATAAAACCGACATTACGACTGACTTCTCTTCTCCAATAAAAATATCGAATCTTGGGAGTAAACTTTTAGTACTTTCTACAGGCAGCATATCTTCCAATGTAGTTCAAGCAATTAATTTACTACCAGAGAACTACTCATCTTTATTGTCACATTATGTCGTTCCATTCTTTGATCATACGAATACCACAGATCAAATAGCTAAGTTAGCTTCTGAGTATGATTCGGTTTTTGTTGTGGATGAATCTATGTATGGTGGCTTGGCTTCTTTTACATCAATGGCACTAGCTAAAAACTCGATATTTAAACCACTCCATGCTAGTACTCACCCTCATAAATATTTAAGTTGTGGAAGCCACGAATATATGCTACAACAATGCAAACTAGATGTTAAATGTCTTCAGGAAACTATACTTTCGATTTTAGTTTCTTAGTCGCTTTGTTTAGGCCACATTAATTCAAATATTGCTTTTGAAATAAGTACGTTGCTTTTTTTATCCCTTATTACTGATTTAAAAGTATATATATTTCTATCCTCTTTTATTTTGTCCGCATTAACCCTAATAGTCATCTTTGGAGTTACTTTCTTTCTAAATGAAGCAGAGCTAATTGAGACTACATAAAGTTTATTTGGTGGTTTATCTGCCCAAAATAAGCATAGTGAGGCTGTTTGGGTCATAGCTTCGAGTTGCATCATTGCTGGCATGTTTGGGTCTCCTTCCCAATGACATTTAAAGTACCAATTATCTGGCTTCATGTATATTTCATTTATAGCAGATTGCTTGGCATTAACCTCTAGTACATTCTCTATAAATAGATAGGGCTCCCTATTCGGCTGTATTTCAATAAGATGGGAGGAATCCAAGGTCATGTTACACATACCTTCCTGGTTAGACTTTCTAGAAAGTTCTGCCCATCCCAGCATAAACTAAACTTGAGCCCTTCACCTGTCGGGACAAACCTATCTGGAGCTCTCTCTCCTAATGATTCCAGGAATTGATTAATTACTTTACTATTTATAATGCCAATATAGGTTAAAGTCTGTATACGATGTGGGAATATATTTGATAATTCATTCAAGTCTTTAGCATCTATATAATAGATAAAACCTTTAAGCAAATCTTCTCTAAGTCTTTTATTTCTTTTTGAGCTTACTTTTATCACACCTTTCCCTCTGATTATCTCCAATACCTTGTCATCAAGATTATCAATAGCAGCACTAGTTTGCAACTTTCTAATATTTTCAGTTGTTATGGCTCCGGTGGCTATATCCTGCATACTAGTCAGCTTCTTTATCTTACATATAAAATCTTTCTGAGCTTTTATATTAATTGAATCACTGCCTAGCCAAAATGTATAGTGGGGTGATGAGCATGCATTAAAGGATAAGAGTAGAGAGTCGTTCATATATTGTCTAGAGAGCCTTTCTTTGCTATCTTCATCAGAGTTAAGGTAAAATCGGGAATCTATTAAACTAGCTGAATATCTTGTTTTAAAATTTATCTCTATACTAGCATTAGTTGGATATTTCGACTTGATCATATTTATTGTTTCATTATCACCCCAAATTATCCTTGCATCAGCAACCTTACTCGTAATCGCAGTTATTTCATCTTCAACTTTTCCCGAATAGAATATTTGTCGCCTTGATTCATCTACTCCAATCGCCAGATCAATTTCAGATATAACATTCTTAATATATTCCTCATCAATCCTCCTGCTAAGTCGAATATAATTCATGTTTCCCGCAATATATGATGGTAACCATGAATAAATAGCCATAAGTGTAATATTAGAAGAGGGAATGTGTATGACAGAGCCACGTGGCAAAACCATGTTTTGTGCTCTTTGAAACCATTCTTCTGACTGATCTATAGCTTCATTAATGAATCTTACTAGTGCTAGTAATTCATTACTTCTAAGCTTAATAGAAAGCTTAGATAGGGACTTACTAAGTAATCTTAGTGATTCCAATCTTTTAGATATATTAATACAATAATCTTCTGAGACTTGATCTATTATTTCCTTGACTTGAGATTTACTAGTAATATACATCACTGCAGCCTTTTATTTCAGTCTTTGGAAGTCTTCCAATGATTTTAAAATATAGACCACCTTTGCCGCATTTGCAATCATCTTTACCGTAGATGATTCCTATATCCTCAGTAAGTACTGATTGTCCTGGGTAGCTTTTTGGAAGTACAGATAAACTTTGTACTATGCCTTGTTCTCCATATTTACAGATATCTAAATTGTTATTTCTAGTGATTATTAGTCCAAAATTATTTGTATGTAGAAAACCCTCTTTGCACTCCACATAGATTGAACCTGTTTGCTCTATCATTCCATAATAGTTAACACAATTAATATTAGGAATTGTCTTTTCGGCACTCTTTTTAAGTTCACTATTGCTGATTCCATATTTCTCCAACTTTTTCCAGCCTCCTCCATGTAGTAGTATAACGTCATTATTAGATATACGGATATTTAATGATATTAATCTCTGTATAAAGTATAAGTATACAGAAGCTGTAAAACCAAATATGAATACGTTTCCTCTTTCATTTCTAAGATTTTCAAGTGAGTTCAAGTCAAGTTCATTGTTTTCATTTAATAGATATTTCATTCCCTTACCAAAGGTTGAAAAGCCCTTGATAGCAGCGAAACGAGCATCATACCCAACCTCTTCTATACCTCTTCCTTGAATAGTCTTAGGATTTTCTATTACGTAATAGGCAGGTTTATCTTTTATATCTATTAATAGTTCTTTGGTTATAATCTCTTGAAGAGCTCTTTGTTGGGAAATACGGGTGAACCTGTCAGTATAAATATGACTTCTATTAGTTCCAGATGTTCCTGAAGACTTTAAGAGCAAGATGTCATCCTGAACATCCATGCTTATTAACTTTATTTCTTTGAAAATACCTGAATGAAGATATATATCTTGAGGCTTCTTGTATAGATTTCCTTTCCATCCACAACTTTCAACGATAGATTGAAAGCCAGCACATCTTTCGAAATGCCAACTGTGCAAATCTCCTATTGCCTGTAAATGATTAGTATGTTCCAAGATTAATCTCCATTTCCCCTCATTACACTATTAAGCATTTTAGAGTATTGAATCTTGCCACTTGTATTCACTAGTAGTTCACCTTTAATTACCTTGAATTTCCTCTTGTTTAACCCTATCAATGACTTACATGACTTTATAATCTGTTCTGACTTTTTAGAATCAACTCCTTCGCAAATAATATAAATGTAATTGTCATCAGATACAATTGCCATGTTAACATCAATTGTTCTCAAACTCTCTTCCAAATAGTCGAGTGATATCCTTTGACCGTCAATTTTTGCGAATCGTGATTCGCGACCTGTAACTGTTATACATCCATCATTGTCTATTATCCCTAGATCTCCAGTATGTAGTATTTTATTATTTTGATCGGTAGGATTCAAAATATCATTCTTGTCCATGAAATATCCTAGCGAGATATTTTCACCAGTAAATATCAGTTCATTCTCTAATTGATTATCTTTGTCTTTATCGAGAATAAGTTTTACCCCATCTATAGTTCTACCAACACTACCTATTTTCTTCGGTTCAAGGGTTAGATCGAGGTATGTTAGTCTTGCAGTGGCTTCAGTTTGGCCGTACATAATTAATAGACGAGCTTTCCTACTTTGACACCACTTGAGTAGTAACTCTTGAATTGCTATTTCTAATTTACCGCCTGCTTGTGTTAAGCATTTAGTACTTTTGGGTATCATATCAAGTAGATCATACGAGATTATATCCCTATACAGCTTTGGCACACCCGAGTAATCGGTAATACCGAATTCTTTCATGTCCATCCAAAACTCTTCCCTGACATAAGATGTTTCATCACTACATATATATGTACCTCCATTGAAAAGTGTTGTATTTAGCACAGACATACCATATGAGTAGCTAATAGGTAGATTGTTTATTGTTTTAGTATGTTCATTTAGATTTAGGTAGTTACTAATTGATTTGCAGTTGGCTATAAGATTGTTGTGCGTTAGGCCTACTAGTTTGGGGTTACCGCTACTTCCAGAAGTTCCTAAAAAAACTAATGGTTGATGCTTACATTCAAATTGATCTTTATACTTGGCCTTTCTATCACTGTAGGAAAAAAGACTACACGATTTGATATTCTCTAAACCACAATTCGAAATAGTATTTTTAGAACCAACTATTAAGTCAGGGTCAAATGTTCTTAGTATTTTATCAAAGTTTCTACATACTTGTTTTACATCAAACAGGATTAAATTTCTATTGGCTCGTAATGCAGATATTATACTTAGGGTGCTTGATATAGATTTATCTTCTAGCACTAGAATTATAGCGGAATTATTCGTTAATTCTTTGATGATATTCTCACCTTCTTTGAAGCTATCTATACCATGCTCTGAGTACCTTGATGAAACAAGCCCACTGTTATAGATGTATTCTCCAATCATGCCTCTTCCTTTACCTCTCCCTAATCACCATACCATAGCATTTAACGCCTTTAATCCCAAGACATTCACGTTTCACTTCAGATGGCATAAACTTAAGACCTCCTATGTTTATAACATCGCTATCTCTCCCCGTTATTGTCAGATAACCATCATTTTCTGATGTGACAATATCCTTTGTGCAGTACCAGAGTTCCTCGTCAAAAGGGGAGGGCGCATTTAAGTAACCAATCATTCTATTCTCTGCCTTGATATGCACAATATCGACTAGGATCTTTGTTTCAACACCTTCTCCTACTACACTCATATAATGAGAATCTCTTGATTTAGATTTAATTCTCCGTATCCCTAATTCTGACATTCCATATGTTTGGCGAAATTCGACTTTAGGAAACTGATAATAAAGTCTTTCTAAAGTTGGCTGATCCATTCTTTCTGTCCCATAAAAAATAATTTTTAGCGAATTCCCTAGTATTTCTTCAATGCCTGGATACAGTGACAGCATACGAAAAAAATGTAACAGTTGTTGGCAAAAGCTCTACTGAGTAATCCTTAACTGTTTTTGCAATTGACTCGACGGTCCTTTGTTGGATGGAAACTATCTGCCCTAATTTACAGAATATATGATTTAGAGTGTTGTTCCCTCCAATATGATCAAAAAGCATGAATGAAACTGCTTTAAGTGGAGAGCTTGGAGTCTTGTACCTTGAGATAAACGGAACAATTCATGATGAATTGCTTTTGTCTACCAGTACCTCCAGTTTTAAATAGGATTAGACCTCGATGCTTCTTACTACGTAAAGAGTCAAGTAAAGGAACCTCTTTCTGCAAATAAGAAACTACTTTTGCCCGTTTATTTTTCCAAACATGTATTGAGCGTGTGATTCCTTTGTAAAGTAATCGTGCTGTCCTCGTGTCTCATTTGTTAGCGGTACGATAATAGCTCCTCTTGTGATTAGCTTCAGAAGAGTAGCTATGGGCTCAGCATCAAAGTAGCCAATCAGAGCAACAATATCATCCGTTTAATATTATCTATGCCATTAATAAAGATGTCGTTCATTTCTTTAAATCCAAGATCTTTTTATTTGTTATTTTTAAAAAAGGTGATCATCATCCGTCCAAACTTATTGTAGATATTTGAAGAATATCAGACTCCTCCCACGTTAATGACTTAACCTGTAATGTTTCTAGATTCTTCTCTTAGCAGTAGGTTTACTATTTCTGCAACTGTAGAGGGATTCTTGGTCTGTGTTATGTTCTGGCTTTCTAATATCTTTTTGATTTGATCGTCAGTGATTCCTTTTAGGAGATTGGTTTTTTATTGGTCCTGGGTCAATGCAATTGACTGTGATCTGGAATGGTGCACGTTCTTTGGCGAATACTCTTGAGAATCCCGTCTGCTTTTAGTCAGTCTCATTTTGGGTAAGGATCTTGTTGCCACTGAATACCAACGGCTGAAGAAAATGATTAAACATTATTTGATGATACTTGCATATCGCTGCAACATGTTTGTATATCGCTACGAATTTATCCATTGCGCTTTTAAAAGCTTCCATAGCCACACCGGATGTTGCTAGAGAATTAATGATATGCGGAACCTTTGCAGATGAACGAAGAGGAAAAAGTCTATTGATTACTCTAAAAGCAAATCGTCTTTTGTCTATTATTTGCGTCAAATTATTATTTACGGTTTAATGGAGGTAGATTTTGATTGCTCTGTAAATCAAGTAATTGGGATTGAATGAACTGGCAAGATAGAGATTCTGCTCTAAGTGCAGGCTTATTTCCCCCTTATGAATAAGGTATCGATGACTTGTTTCATCTGTTTCGGCAAAGTACTGAAGTGGTAGATAGCTCGCGCAATTCCCTCCATCGTAAAATATCACATCATTAGGTATGCCTAGTTCTAATGCTTTGTGAATGAGTAAGTGCAAAGCCTCGGAGCAGCATGTTCCACCCAGTCCAAAATTTATGCAAGCGACTTTGGGTTCATCGCTGTTGTCATCATTAATGATTGTTTCCACTAGAGATGGTATCGTGAAGCTGTGTAGTCTCGAGCCCTGTCTAAACATGGTAGAGCCGCCAAACATGTATAATAATCTCTTATTTCTTGATAGTGCATCTGCAACTATTGCTTGTGCAGAAGGAGCATTCAAATGATTCTTTGTGATGCCGTCGTTATCAAACTCAAATATGTCAATACCCTGCTACCTAGTGTCTAAGCTTATCGTCATATTGCGTCCATGCTGGTTCCCACATAGTGAACTTGGCTCGAAAGCCGTGCGCATCATTCGTATGTCACTTAGAGATCCATCATTTTTGCCAATGCCGATAAAATTGATGGAGTTCTTTTCCGCCTGCTCAATAACGTAGTCATTTGTGAAACCTATAGCTTGCTTGGCTTGAGATATCAAGGCCTCTTTTTTCATCTTGACCTGGAAACTAAATTTTTGCTAAGGTCCTATCCTCTAGCATCTGAGCTTACTGTGTTACATCAAATGCACAGTCTGCTGTAACAAGTTAGGCTTTCTGGGACCCTGTGGATTTGGGATCGTTGCAATCTATTTTGAATTATCATATCGACTGACACACTCTCCGTTGCTTGATTCTTCGTCTCTGGTGCAAAATATGAAAATTGCTCGAGGCATTTCAAAATGAATAAATTGCGTAAGTTTTTTCTGATTGCATTTTGGGTAGGAGCATTTGTTGTTCTGGTTTACCTCATACAGACATATGGCATTGAGCCGCTTCGTAATGCGGTGGAAGGTATGGGCATCTGGGCTCCTTTGGGGATAATGCTACTTCGAGGGATTAGTATCATTTTACCTGCCTTACCTAGTTCTGCATATTCACTTTTAGCAGGCTCTCTATTGGGATTTAAAACAGGATACGTAACAATTGTTTTAGCTGATCTTATCTTTTGTCAAGCAGCATTTTTTATCGCTAGAAACTATGGAAGGGAGCCTGTTCGCCGCTTGGTTGGAGTTAAAGCAATGAAGAGAATCGAAGGTTTCAATCAAAATCAACTGGAGGGAAACTTTTTCCTGATGACCGGACTCTTAATGACTGGACTTTTTGATTTCCTGAGCTACGCCATTGGAATAGGTGGAACACGTTGGCGTCTTTTTACTCCAGCATTAATTGTAAGTCTCTTGATTAGTGATTCCATCATTGTCGCTGTCGGTGCTGGAGTAAGTCAGGGGGCTGGTTTGATGCTTGGAGCTGCTCTACTCGGGATGTTTGTACTTGCTAGTGTCGCTGGCCTTACTAAGAAGAAGGTCTCTAGTAGTAATCAATAGGATTTAAAATAGTCTTGTTTCTATTATTTTTTTCTGAAATCAGTCTTTTTATTAAATTAATTTTAGCAGAGATGGTTCAGTGTGCATGGATTTTTGAACCACTTAGAGCCAATTCTTGGCATAGATCTCCCTTTATTCTCTCGTCTTCCTTGGTGCGAGGACGATCTCTCAACTTTTTGGATGTTCAGCAGTGTTTGCTAGAGATCGCCACGATCAAAAGGTTTTGATTGCTGCTGGGCTCTTGGCTTTTGTTCCAGCCGAGGTTTGTTCTGCGTATGTCAGGAGATTCTGGCAAAAGCTTTTATCAGGCCAAAAATGGCCTAAATGATTTGACTTGATTTCTGCTGACCTTCCTGTGACAGGCCAAGAAAAGTCCACTAATAAAGGGGTCTCTAGCCTGGTTCAGGGAATCCAGCAACGCTTTCAAGCCTTTGTCACTAAGCCAAAGGGGGCTGCCAAGGCCTCTCCAAAGGCTTCTGCTAAGCAGCCCAGCAGGACTGAGGATCGGATCCAGGCTTTCAGCCATGTTTCACTGCAGCCCAAAGACTCCAAGTGGGCACGCTGCAGCTGGAGCATCAGCAAAGCTGATCACCAACGGGCAAAAAAATCAAAGGCAACAACCCTATGTCTGCGGCTGGTCGATCTGTACAGCCACGCCGATGCCTTGATCAGTCGGCATGCGATTAAAGAAATTCTTGTTGATAGCGAGGCTCATGAGTGGTTCCTGCCTGTGCCGATGGGCGGCCGTGACTATCTCCTTGAGCTGGGCTATCAGCTTCCTAAGGGAGGTTGGCTGTCACTAGCGTTCTCAGAACCGGTCTATGTGCCGCAGAGCGATGCTTCTGAGAGGAGTTCTGATCGCTCATATAGCTCTTTCCGCCAGGATCAAGACGTCGCCTCCCAACCTTTTTCTCCGACTTCGTCTGTTGCTGAAGTTGCTGATTTTGGTGATGACGGAATGCACGAGCAGATGTATCAGCGTGCAATTTCAAATCATCCCAACCCCAGCTTTGGCACTGGCTCGGAGACTCTTCAGGGGGATGGTCGTTCCGATCGCACTAGGCGGTTGAGGAATGATTCTGGCTCTGGATGGTTGGATAGTGGTCGTGGACATTTTTTACGCCGCCGCCGTGAATCTCAGCAGAATGATCCTGATAATGCCTCTGATTCTGATTGGTTCTGACCGGTTGGTGATCTCTTAGCTCATTGTTTGCTTCTGATCTTTATTGGTTCAATCGTTGGTTGATACAGACCAGCGACAGGTGGATGAGTTGATGAATCGCCAATGAGGGTTAGTCACGCGGTGTGCCGTAGCCTCCACCGCCTGGGGTGCTGATCAGCAACGCCTCTCCGGCTTCGATGTTGATCGTTGCGGATCCTTGCAGCGGCTCTCTTTTTCCATTGACGTGTTCCAGTTGGTTTACTCCTAACGCCCCCGGCAGGCCGCCTGATAGCCCGAATGGTGCAATCCGTCTCGATCCAGAGAGAATCGACGCTGTCATTGGCGCTAGGAAGCGAAATTGTCGCAACAGCCCATCACCACCACGCCATCGCCCAAGGCCGCCACTACCATGCCTTAACGCAAAGAGCTCCAGCCGTACTGGATAGCGCTGCTCAAGGATCTCTGGATCCGTGAGGCGGGAATTGGTCATATGCGTCTGGATGCCATCAGCACCATCAAACCCTTGGCCAGCACCGCTACCGCCGCCAACCGTTTCGTAATACTGATGTTTGCTGTCGCCGAAGCTGAGATTATTCATCGTGCCCTGGCTTGCTGCCATAACCCCTAGGGCCGCGAACAATAGATTGCAGAGTGCTTGGGAGGTCTCCACATTTCCTGCTACGACTGCTGCAGGTGGGTGCGGGTTGAGCAAGCAGCCATTGGGAACGATCAGTTCAAGCGGTTCAAAGCAACCGGCGTTGAGTGGGATCGTCTCCTTCACTAAACAGCGGAAGACATAAAGTACCGCTGCTTTTGTGACGGCCAGCGGGGCTTGGAAATTGTCAGAGCCCTGGGCTGAGGTGCCAGTGAAATCAACCTTTGCTGTGCGCTGATGCTTATCAATTGAGATCTTCAGGCAAAGCTTTGCGCCATTGTCGAGCTCTATTGAGAAGGCGCGATCGTTCAATGTTTGGATCACCTTGCGCACCGCTTCGGCCGCATTGGCCTGTACAAAGGCCATGTATCTGTTTACTTGCCGATCACCTGTGCTGGCGACAAGAGCCGTCAGCTGTTGAACGCCTAACTGGTTGGCGGCGACTTGTGCTTGTAGATCGGCGAGCAATTCGGCTGGGTTTCGTGGTGGCATGTTGCCGCTGTGAAGCCTTTGCTCCCAGCTCTTGCGGTCGTGGTGACCATCGATCACAAAAGACACGTTACGGAGGAGGAGTCCTTCGTCTTTGATGCTGCGACTAAAGGGCGGCATCGAACCGGGCGTGAGTCCACCCACATCGGCATGATGCGCACGACAGGCGACGAAATAGCTTGGTTTGTCGCTTGTGGTGAACACAGGTGTGATTGCTGTGATGTCTGGCAGATGGGTGCCGCCGTGGAAGGGATCGTTGCTGAGTACTGTCTCGCCTGGGCGCAGTGGTCCGTGTTCGCCATCCTTAATCTGTGCCAGAAGATCGGCGACTGATTCACCCATCGAGCCAAGGTGAACCGGAATGTGAGGGGCATTGGCGACGAGTGCACCCTGATGATCGAATAAGGCGCAAGAAAAATCCAGCCGTTCGCGGATGTTCACTGAACGACTGGTTTGACGTAGTCGTTCCCCCATCTGTTCGGCGATGGCCATGAAGCGATGATGGAATAACTCCAGCAACACTGGATCGGGCGTTTGCTTGGCCAGTGACACAGGTTGCCTGGTCATTACTGAATCTTTAGTGATGACATCGAGTACAAGAGCTCCTTGTTGATCCACGCTTGCTCGCCAACTGGGCTCTAGCACGATGCAACCTGTAGCGTCTAAGACCAGCGCTGGCCCTTCTAGTACAGACCCTGCTATCAGACGATCGCGATGATAGAGGGGCACCTGCTGCCAGCCAAGACCTGGCCAATGCACCTCAGCATGTTGATGTTCGCCCCGTGTTGGAGGCGTATGCAGTTGGACATCACCTCGTCTTGATCGGCCTTGATCGCTTGGGGATGCAGGGGCTACTACTGCGACTTCGAGCCTTTCCACCACTAAAGGCTGATTGTGAGGAGGGATATAGCTAAAGCGCTGTTGGTGAGCGGCCGCGAATGCTTTTTGTATATCCGTGATGCAAGTTGTTGGCTTCAGCGAGAGCATCAAGCCTTGTTCGCTGGATGCATAGCGCAGTTCGATGCGGGCCCAACGCTTTGGTGGAGCTGAATCAACAGCACTTGCAAGGTCTCCTGATTCCTTTAGGCGTTGTTCTGCTTGCGTCTGTTCCAGCTTGATGAGCTGCTGAAGTTTGTCTAATAAGTCTTCGTTAAGGGGTTCACGCACAGACCTTTCGCGTAATTGACGTTGACGGGCATGGCCCATTCCATAGGCTGAGAGCACGCCCGCTAAGGGGTGAAACAGCACTCGCTTCAGTCCTAGCTGAGCTGCTAGCCGGCAGGCATGTTGCCCACTGGCCCCTCCGAAGGCCACAAGCACGCCTCCACGAATGTCATGACCGCGTAGTAACGAGACCTGTCGGATTGCATCAGCCATGCGTTCGATCGCGATTGCTAAGGCACCTTCTGCGCTGTCTTCTGGTGTGCTGCCGATCGTCTCCGCTAGTTGTCTAAAGCGCTTTTGCACAACTGATAAGTCTGGGGGCTGGTTAGCCGATGGGCCGAATAGCGCTGGAAATTCGTTCACCTGTAGGCGACCCAGCAAGAGATTGGCGTCCGTGATCGTTAGTGGACCGCCACGGCGGTAACAGGCTGGTCCGGGGTCAGCACCAGCTGAGCGAGGCCCAACCTGTAGCCGTTCGCCCTCACTGCTGATGATTGATCCACCCCCTGCTGCCACGGTGTGGATTGGTAACCTCTGAGCCATTAAGCGCTGGCCCGCCACCTCTGTTTCAGGGCTGCGCTGCCAGTCTTCCTCCTGTTGCCTGGCAGGAACATGAAACACATCGGTGGAGGTTCCGCCCATGTCGAAGCCCAGTAGAGGTTGTTGGGTGAGGCCTGATGCTCGTGCTGCGGCGACAGCACCAACCATCCCCCCTGCCGGTCCGGAGAGAATTGTGTCTTTAGCGAGTAACCATTTAGGTGTCAGCAATGCACCGCTTGAGCCCATCATGCGGAGACGTGTTGACGGTCCGAGCTCCTTGCGGACTTGGTTTAGATACTTGAAAAGTACTGGTGAAACACTTGCTTCCACCAGGGTGGTTTGTCCTCTGGGCACCAGGCGTGGCAGGGGGCAAACCTGATGGGAGCAAACCACGGAGTTAAATCCCAGCTGATTTAACCAGTCCTGCAAGTGCAGTTCGTGTTCGGGGTTGCGGTAGGCATGTAGGAGAGCAATGGCGCAGCTTTTCAAGCCTGCCTTGGCATGCCGCCGCACTTCATCTTCTAGGGCTACATCGAAGCTGATCGGTTCGATTTCTTGCCCCTTGGCATCGAGGCGGCCTGGCACCTCGATCACGGCTCGTGCCAGGAAGGGCGTGCGGCGGATCTGTAGAGCAAATAATTCAGGCCGATGCTGATCGCCGATGCGGAGCAGATCTCTGAAACCACGATTGCAGAAGAGAAGAACCGCTTCTCCTGCATTTTCAAGCAAAGCATTGGTGGCCACGGTGGTGCCGAGGCGCACTTCTTCAATTAAGCCGATGGGAATTGGTTGTCCTGCTTTGAGCTCCAACACCTCCCGGATCGCTCGGACGGCTGGATCACCAGGCTGGTCTGGCTGTTCCGAGAGCACCTTGCGGACAATGCATTCTCCAGCGGGATTGATTCCGACAAGATCTGTGAAGGTTCCGCCGCGATCGATCCAGAACTGCCAAGGCATGCAATTGAGCCAGTGGCTTGGCGGAGAATCCTGCCTCCATTATCGAGCCTTGCGGGAGTTGCTGACTAGGCCTGGCGTTCAGGAGTGAAACAGAAGCACAAGGCCTTGGCTGACTTGGTGGAATTCTCTCTCTTCGCGACTTAGATCCAAACCGACTTGAAGAGCTTCTTGTAGTGCATCTTCAAAGGGGGGGGTGAGTGGGGCATTTTGTTGTCTACATAAAGCTGCAATGCCCACGGGAGTGGCATGCCAGCGAAAGCGCCCAGTTTCACCAATCGCAGGTTGATTGAGGGCATCTTCAAGGAGGGAATTGATCGGCATGCTTCAAGTGGGCTTAACCCAGCTTCGGAACGCAGCACTTTTGCTGCAATCGGCTGAGAGACTTCGTGATGAACTGAGGATCAATCCGCTATGGCTGGCAAGGCCCCAGAAGACTTGCCCAAACGGATTGCTTTGGTGCATGAGTGGTTCACGCCCCGTGCCGTGGGGGGTGCTGAGCAGGTTGTGCAATCTATTGATGCTCTGTTGCTCAGATTGGGCTGTCAACCAGACCTGGCAGCTCTGGTTGATGGAGAAAGCCTTAGGCCAGGAAGCTGGCTGGAAGGTCGCGCCATTCAGACCAGTCCGATTCAACATCTCCCCTGGGGAGTGAGCCATGTGCAGCAATACCTGCCCTTATTGCCCCTTGCGATTGAGCAGTTAGATGTGGGTGATTACCCCTTGGTCATCAGCAGCAGCCATCTTGTGGCCAAGGGGGTCCTCACCTCTCCTGATCAGCTCCATGTGAGCTACGTGCACACTCCCGTTCGTTATGCATGGGATCAGATGCATGCCTATTTGCGACGCTCGGCCTTGGCGCAAAGCGGTTTAGGGCCGTTGATCCGTTGGCAATTGCATGTTCTTAGGCAGTGGGATCAGCTCAGTGGTGCGCGCGTGAATCATCTGTTGGCTAATTCCCGCTTTACAGCGCGGCGGATTGCTTGTTTCTGGGGGCGTGAAGCGGAGGTGGTGCATCCACCGGTGAAGGTGGATCGCTTCCGCTGGGATCAGCCTCGTAATGATGTGTACCTCTGTGTTTGTCGCCTCGTCCCTTACAAGCGAGTGGATCTTGTGATTGAGGCCTTCAATCGATTGCGCTTGCCACTGTTGGTGGTTGGCGATGGACCGGAGCGGACATTCCTAGAAGAGTTGGCAGGTCCCACAGTGCAGTTGCTCGGTCGTCAAACCCAGACGCAGGTGGAGGTCTTGATGGCAAGTTGCCGAGCCTTCGTTTATGCCGCTTTGGAGGACTTTGGGATTGCACCAGTGGAAGCCATGGCAGCGGGTGCTCCAGTGATTGGCTTGGGGAGGGGTGGCTTACTCGATACCGTGCGTTGTGCGGCGGCGGGAAGGCCTTACCCAACAGGGGTCTTGTTCCCTGAACAGACAGTCGCATCAGTCGCAGAGGCGGTTGCCTGGTTTGAGGAACGTCAGCTTTGGCAGCAGTTGCCCCCTGAAGTCGTACGCCTTTGCGCAGAACAATTCCGTCCGGAAGCTTTTGCGTCGCGTTTTGAGACTGCACTGCGTCAGGCCTGGCAACAACATCAGCAGGCCTGTGCCGTTGCTGCGAGTGACCCTGTGGAGCTTTTAGAGTTTCGATCCTGATCTTGAGTAGGCGAGCCGCTTGGAGAGATCATGAGATTGGCCTCCAGGCGCTTTGTGTTTCATGGGGGTAGTAGAGCCCTGGGCCGAGGAGCTTCTCGTCGTCATCTTGAGGTGCTTTCAGCTCCAGCCTCAACGTTGCCTGCGAATGCCTTGATTGGTCAGCAGAGTCGCTTTGGGAGATCGATTAAACGATCTGGAGATGTGCTGTTTTCCCTTGCTGTGATCAGCCTCGGCTCTCCTGTCTTTCTCCTTTTGGCGTTGCTGGTCAAACTCAGCTCACCTGGGCCTGTTTTTTATGTGCAGCGACGGGTAGGTCGTGATTATCGACACTTTGGCTGTATCAAGTTCCGCACGATGAGAGCAGATGCAGACGACATCCTTGCAAATTTGCTTGTTAAATCTGCTTCGATGAGGGCTGAGTTTGAGCGTGATTTTAAGCTTCGTAAGGATCCTCGGATCACACCAATTGGTCGATTTTTGCGTCGTTCCAGTCTTGATGAACTGCCTCAGTTTTTGAATGTGCTGCGGGGTGAAATGAGTTTGGTTGGTCCCAGACCAATCGTTGATAAAGAACTTGAACGCTATGGGGAGTTTATGCATGAAGTTGCATCTGTACGCCCTGGGCTGACTGGTCTATGGCAGGTGAGTGGTCGCAACAATCTCAGCTATGCCAAGCGGGTTCGCCTTGACCTTGCTTATGCCCGGGGGCGCTCATTCATGTTGGACTTAGCGATCATTCTGCGCACCTTTGGTGTGCTGTTGCTGCCTATGGATCGCGGTGCCTACTGAGGCGAAGGGGTCAGTCTCGTGCCCAGCGCTGGTTGCAACGAGCTGAACACGTTATCTCGCTTTCCGGATAGCTGTAACCAGCCTTACGAGCGTTCTTCTTCACTTCGGCGGGCTTGGAACCGCTCAAGGTTCTGGTGGTTTTTGCCTGAGCAGGGATCTGCACCGACAGCAGCAGCAGAGCTGTGGCGGTGATCATTCGCATTGGCTTGGTTAGAGCAGAACCAGCGCAATCATGATCCAGACCAGTTCAAGCCAACTGGTGAGTGCCAGGATGCGCTGCAGAGCATCTGGGTCTGCCGGTGGTTGATCGATTGCCAGCAAGGGTTTGTCTACCCATCGGTTGCCGTATCGGTTGCGTCCGCCCATTCGCACTCCGGCACAGTGGGCATAGATCGCTTCGGACCGTCCGGCGTTGGGGGAGTGATCCAAGGCTCCGTCATTTTCCGCTGCCATCACCAGAGCCGGCAACTGGCGCCAAGGCTTGCTGATTAGAGGAAGGGTGAGCATCACCAGGCGGCAGGGGAGCCAGGTGAGGAGATCATCGAGTCGTGCTCCGGCAGTGCCCAGCCATTGCAGCTTTCCCTGCCGATAGCCCAGCATCGAATCAAGGGTGCTGGAGGCCTTGAAGCTCCAGGCCAGCGCTAGAGGGCCTGGCCATGCATTGGAGACATGCCAGAGGCCAGCACCGATCAGCATCCAAAACAGCGGTGCAAACACCCCATCCACGGCGTTTTCGGCTGCGCTTTCAGCGCTAGCACGCAGAATTTCCTGCTTATTCAACTGGGCTACATCGCGTCCCACGATCCAGCTCAGCTGCAGACGGGCGATAGACAGGTCTCCTCCCGCCTCTGTGGGCAGTGCCTTCAACACCTTCAAGATGCTGTGGCGGAGGCTGCCGGCGGCGAGGGCACTGGCCAGAGCGATCACCAGCAGGGGGATCCCGAGCCAGGCTGGGGCGATGCCATCCTGCAGGACGAGGCGTTCGATTGCCCAACCCAGTGCACCGCTGCCGCTGACCAGCACAGCAGTGATCAGAACGCCGCCAATGCGCAGCAGCATGGGGCGATTCCCGGCAATCGCTTCGGCACTATGGCGCAGATATTTGATCACAGCTCCCATCAACTCCACAGGATGGGGACACCAGCGCGGATCACCGATCAGCAGGTCGAGACCTGCTGCAGCTGCCAAAAGAGACCAAGGCAGCAGCTCATCGCTCATGCCTGAAAGCAACTAGGCGGACGCCAGCGCCATGTGATAGCAGCGACTAATAGGAAAAGAACGACAAGCACTGGCATGGCTGTGATTAGCCCAAAGATCTGTGCGCTGGCTCCCATCACAAGACCACCTGCCACCGCTGCAACTTTGTTGGAACGATGGTGAATATCCATGCGCCGGGATAGATCACCTTGGCCTTTAAGATGTTCGATAAGAGAAAGATCAACTGAGACAAACAGACCACCTAAGGGGATAAATAGAAGCACATCAAGCCATAGAGGTGTGTTGAGAACAAATGCGCTCAGCAGAATCAGCCCGCATAGCCCGTAAAGCATTGCTCCACTGAGCTTGGGCAGCAGACCTCGAAGCAGTCGACCGATCATGAAAGCCCCAATGATCATTGAGAAGTCAACAAAGTTGTTCTGATCGATTGTGAGCGCCCATAGGGGTAAAAGTGCGAACAAAGCGCCATCTAGAAAACCATGGAGTGCACTCCATGGTTTGAGTGGAGGGGCGCTCATGGAGGGCTGCGTCTGAGAAATGTCGGTTTGAGCCGTTGTATGAGGTGTTGATCGGCTTAAGGGAATGACTGGAAGCATCAGAAGCAGCGCGGGCGGAAACTGCATGAAGGCTGGATAAAAAAGACCAGCCAGGATGGTGCCGCTCAGGCCGCCTAAATCCTTGCCGTATTGCAATTGCTCTTTGCTCAAATTGGTGCCTTCCAGCACCCTTTGAACGAGAGGCGGTATGGCGATAGTGATGCCAATTGAGAGGACGAATACCCCTATCAGCGTGATGCAGATTAGGAGAGATGGATTGAGCCATTGCCAGCTCAGGCAGACGCCCACTAGCTCGAGCATTAGGACCGCACTGACCATCAGCGGAAACCCTTTGATATGCCGCTTCAAAGGCAGAAATGCAGGAATGTTGCGAGCAGCCACCAGAAGGCTATTCACGAATGGTGATGGAGTCAGTTCAGCAAGTAGCCAGGCGCTGGCGACTCCTATCAAACTCATGGATGCAAAACAACAACTCCAGCTCACTAAACGCTGTTCGGCAGACATCCAACCGGTTCTTAAGTTGTTCACGGTGAAAGTGTTGGTTCTGTGGTCTTGGATCGTCCTTGCTAGGCCTGACAGGAGAGCTTTAGCTGAGTTTCCTATGGGAAGCTTGATGTTATTTGTATCTTGCTCCCAGCTTGACGAAGCGCAATTCTTTATGGGTTAGGTGGAGACTTTGCAAGTGAACCTGATTGAGAACTTGTCCCGTTTCTTATAAGAAAGGTGGTGAAGCTCGATTGTTTTGCCATGACGATACGGGCCTTTGAAGCGTCGCAGAGCAAAACAATCAGCGGACAATGCTTGCCTTGTGTCTATAACCAGCCGAGCACTGAAAACAGCCTGAAGCAATATCTTTGCTTCAGGCTGTTTTCAGCCAGCTGAACATTGATCGGAGACCTTTGCCGACCTGCTCAATTGGATGGGCGGCATCGCGATCGCGAATCCTTTTCATCTCAGGTTTGCCTGATTCGCATTCGGCGACAAAGTTTTTAGCGAAGGTGCCGTCTTGGATGTCAGCGAGGATGCGCTTCATCTCAGCTTTGGTGTCAGCGTTGATCAGTCTTGGCCCACTCACGTAGTCGCCGTATTCGGCAGTGTTGGAGATTGAATCACGCATGGCAGTAAGGCCGCCCTTCACCATCAGATCCACGATTAACTTCACCTCGTGAAGACACTCGAAGTAGGCCAGCTCAGGCTGGTAGCCAGCTTCTACAAGGGTTTCAAAGCCTGCTTTGACGAGCTCTGAGAGCCCGCCACAGAGCACGGCTTGTTCGCCGAACAAGTCGGTTTCGGTTTCTTCCTTGAAGTTGGTCTCGAGGATGCCCGCTCGGGTGCCGCCGATGCCCTTGGCGTAGGCCATGGCCAGTGCACGTGCTTGGCCGGAGGCATCCTGTTCAATTGCGAATAGGGCTGGGACGCCCTGCCCGTTTTGGTATTCCCAGCGCACGGTATGGCCAGGCCCCTTGGGAGCAATCATGACGACATCCACATCGGCTGGCGGTTGAATTAACCCGAAGCGGATGTTGAAGCCGTGAGCGAAGCTCAACACTTTGCCTGAACTCAGATGAGGGGCGATCTCTTTTGCATAAACATCTTTTTGGAATTCATCCGGTAGTAGCACCATGATCCAGTCTGCTTTGGCTGCAGCTTCAGCGACGCTGAGCACTTCCAGTCCATCGGTGCGGGCCTTCTCGGCGGAGCGGCTGCCTTCATATAGGCCCACTACCACCTCTACGCCGCTGTCTTTGAGGTTGAGGGCATGGGCATGGCCCTGGGAGCCATAGCCAATGATGGCGACGGTCTTGCCATTGAGTAGGCCGAGATCGGCATCGGAGTCGTAGAAGAGCTGGGCCATCCTGGCTGGATTGCGTTCAGGGCAAGGTCAGAGCTTACGCAAGGGCCCCATGGTTTTGGCTGAAGGCCCAATAGTCCTTCTCGGTTGTCAGTGCAATCAACGCATCAGGCTTCGTTCGGGTGGGCAATCACACGATCAATGAGGCCATAATCTTTGGCCTCGGCTGCACTTAAGAAGTAGTCGCGGTCGGTGTCTTTTTCGATTTTTTCAAAGGTCTGACCTGTCAGCTCTGCCATGGAGTGGTTGAGCATATCTTTGATGCGCAGAATCTCACGCGCTTCGATTTCGATGTCGCTGGCTTGTCGTTGGTTGGTTCCACCCAGCGGTTGGTGGATCATGATTCGGCTGTGCGGTAGGGCGAGTCTTTTGCCTTTGGTTCCTGCAGTGAGAAGGAAGGCGCCCATCGAAGCTGCCAAGCCAACGCAGATTGTTACGACATCACTTTTGACGTATTTCATCGTGTCGTAGATCGCCAGGCCAGCAGTGACTGATCCACCTGGGGAGTTGATGTACAGATAGATCGGTTTTGTGCTGTCTTCAGAATCGAGGTAGAGCATCTGGGCTACCAAGCTGTTGGCAACACCATCACTGACTTCTTGGCCAAGGAACAAGATCCTTTCCACCCCAAGGCGGGTATAGATGTCAACCCAGCGCTCCATCTGGCTGCCGGGAAGACGGTAGGGAACGCTTGGGGTACCGATCGGCATGGTGAAAAAAGAAAGGAGGAAATCAGAACTGGATTAGGAATGATCTGAGATAGAGCCTGGAAGGGTTGAGTCCAGGGTTGCAGTGGATCGTTCAGTTCAGTGACTCTGAACTGGGTAGCTCTTTACGGCTGCTGAGAATTCGATCGATGATGCCGTATTCGACAGCGTCCCCAGGGGTGAGATAACTCATCCGATCAGAATCCTTTGATAATTGCTCAATGCTGCGGCCTGTATTGCTGGCAAGAATTTTGAGCATGGCTTGCTTGTTATGCAGCACTTCCTTGGCACGGATCTGAATGTCAGTCGCTTGACCTTGGGCCCCACTGCGAGGTTGGTGCAGCACGATTGAGGCGTGGGGAAGGGCGGCCCTGTGGCCTTTGGTGCCTGCCGAGAGAATTACCGCTGCCGTGCCCATTGCTTGGCCGATGCAGATGGTGTGGACAGGGGGTTTGACGTAACGCAGGGTGTCACAGATCGCAAAAGCTTCGGTTTCAAAGCCGACGGCATCACCCGTATACCAGCTGGTACCAGTGGAGTTGATATAGAAGTAAATGGGCTTTTCTGGGTTGTCGAACTCCAGATAGAGAAGTTGGGCAATGATCAGTTCGGTCACATCCATGCCCAGTTGCCGCTTGGCATCGTCGTCGGAGAACAGGGGCAGTCCTAGGTAGACAATGCGTTCCTTGAGAAGTAGCGATGGCAAATCCGGAGGCGGTGTACGCATCACGGTTGATTCGCCGTAGTAGGGAGCGGACACCGTCATCTGCAGCACATCTTTGGCGGAGTTTGGAGACTAGCGGGGGTTAGCCGGTGGGTGCTCGCTGGTCTTACTTGATTTGCGGGTTGGCTGATTTTTCTCGAACCGTCCAAAGACCATCCTGCCGGTAGGGGTTTGCAGCGCTCCAGTGATCACAACGGGTAGCCGCTGTCCAATGGCCTCTCTGCCGCCCTCTACCACAACCATCGTGCCGTCTTCTAGATAGCCCACCCCCTGGTTGTCTTCCTTGCCCTGTTTGACGATCTTGAGCTTCAGCTCGTCGCCTGGTTGTACTTCAGGTCGCAGGGCGATCACGATTTCGCTGAGGTTGATGGCTTTGAGGTCTTTGACCTTGGCGACTTGGGCGAGGTTGTAATCGGCAGTGACCAACATCCCGCCTGTATCGGCGGTGAGTTTGAGCAGTCGCTCGTCAGTGCCCGATCCCTCGTATCGGGTGCTGTTTAAAACCAGCCGTCTGCCATAGGTTTCGCGTAATTCAGTGAGCAACTTCAAACCGCGTCGACCTTTGGCTCGTTTTTCGGCATTGCTTGAATCGGCCAGCTGTTGCAGTTCATCAATCACGGTTTGGGCCACGATTGCCTGACCTTCCAGCAGTCCGCAGGCCAGTAGTCCATGAATGCGGCCATCGATGATCACGCTGGTGTCGAGAATCTTTGCAGTGGCAGGTGTTAGAACCCCATCGGCGACCAGTAACGCCTCGGTGCTGTTGGGATTGAACAGGCGTAGCAGGGTGCGGCCGTGGACTTCCGCCAGGTTGTATCCAAGGACCCCAAAGAACACATTGCTCAGTACTGCGGCTAGAGGCTTCACCAACACCACCTCAAAGGGGAGGGGCAAAAGCAGGATTGGTGCCAGCAGCAAATTGGCAACCAGTAGGCCAAGAATGAGGCCTACGGCTCGACTGACCAAGAGGTCGGTGGGCATGGTGCGAACCTGCTGCATCAGCCTTTGCCGCAGTCGCTGGAAGAAGAATCCAGCCAAAAGTCCAAAGCAGGCGCTCAACCCACTCAGGACCAACCTCAGTCGATCGATGTTGATCGTTTGCTCCAGCAGCCGTTCGGGCAACAGCTCAACTCCTAGCCAGCCAGTGGCTGCGCCAGAGATCAGAAACAGCACCAGGATGAGCAGGTCAACCATGGGGTCAGATCGTGTCTGCTTGCTCCGGATGCACGCAGCATGCACCATCCTCTGGAACTTGGCCCGGGCAGATGTCCGCACTTTTGCGGATTGATTGATGAGAGACGGTCTTGCTGTGTTGCCACCTCGCAGTGCCTATCTGCACATTCCTTTCTGCCATCGGCGTTGCTTTTATTGCGATTTCGCTGTCGTGCCGCTTGGCGATCATGCCAATGGGGCGAAGGGCTCTGGCAGCGCCTCGATTCAGTCTTATTTGCAGCTATTGCAACGGGAGATTGCGCTTGTCAAGCCTGGGCCAACGCTGGCCACGGTTTACATCGGCGGCGGAACACCATCTCTACTCAGCTCAGCTCAGATTGGTGCCCTGTTGGATCAGCTACGGCAACGGTTTGGCGTTCAGCTTGGTGCAGAAATCACACTGGAAATGGATCCAGCTAGTTTCGATCAGGCTTATCTAGAGGCCGTGCTAGCGGCTGGTGTCAACAGGGTGAGCTTGGGGGGGCAGAGTTTCGATGATGCAATGCTCGAGACGCTTGGGCGCCGTCATCGTCGCCACCATGTAATGGAGGCTTGCGGATGGTTGCATCACGCTCATCAATGTGGAGAGCTGAAAAGTTGGAGTTTGGATCTCATCCAGAACCTGCCAGGACAGGAGTTGGTGGCATGGAAGCAACAGCTTGTTGAGGCCATTGATACTGGTTCACCTCATCTTTCGATCTACGATTTATCTGTTGAACCAGGCACGGTATTTGCTTGGCGTCAGCGGCGGGGGGAGTTGGATTTGCCCGATGATGATTTAGCAGCTGAACAGATGCAAACCACCAGTGTCTTGCTTGGTCAGGCAGGATTTGGCCGCTATGAAATCTCCAATTACGCCTTGCCAGGGCACGCCTCGCGCCACAACCGCGTGTATTGGAGTGGAGCAGGCTGGTGGGGGTTTGGTCAGGGTGCGACCAGTGCGCCCTGGGGCCAGAGGCTGGCTCGTCCGCGTACAAGGGATGGTTACTGCAGCTGGATTGAGGTTCAGGAGGCAGAAGGACTGGACTCCTCTCTAGTTGCGGCTCAAGCAAGACCCTTACCTCTGGATGAACAGTTGTTGGTGGGTTTGCGTTGCCGTGAGGGAGTGGATCTTGAGGCCCTCAGTAGGGCTTGGGGCTGGACTCATGAGCAGTGCAACGCTCTATTGCCGTCGTTGCAGGTGCGCTGGCAGGCGGCGTTGGATCGGGGCTGGTTAGAGCTGCATGGACGACGTTGGCAGCTCAGTGACCCCGAGGGGATGGCTATCAGCAATCAGGTTCTGGTGGAGATGTTGTTGTGGTGGCAGTCTTTGCCTGCTGATGCAGTTGCTTCACCCAACCTTGAAGGGCTTCTACGCACAGCTGGCGACCTTGGATCAATGGCGGACTGAAGGGGGGTTGGTTGGGAGTCAGTCCCAACAGGTCAGCGGTGACCCTTACCTGTCCATCGCAATCTTCGCCAGCGCCGATACCGATCACGGGGATGGTGAGTTGTTGACTCAGACAACGAGCGATGGAACTCGGCACGTGTTCGACCACCAGGGCGAAACAGCCCGCTTGCTCAAGTTGTTTTGCTTGTTGCAGCATTTGCGCTTGGCTGCGAGGGTCCTCCGCCTGACGGCGGTAGCCGAGCTGATGTACTGCTTGTGGAGTGAGGCCCAAATGCCCCATGACTGGGATCCCCGTCCGCACCAGACGTTCAATGACTGCTAGGACTTCTGGCTCTGCTCCTTCTAGCTTCACGGCGGCTGCACAGGAGTGCTTGAGCAGGCTTCCAGCTGCAGCTACAGCCTTGTCTTCTCCACATTGGTAGCTCAGGAATGGGAGGTCGCAGACGACGAGGGGCTGTTGTGACAGAGGGCGAGTGAAACCCCGACCCACCGCTTGGGTGTGGTGGAGCATCTGCTCCACTGTCACAGGCAGGGTGGTTGCATGGCACAGTGCCACCATCGCTAGCGAGTCTCCTACGAGAACCACATCGGCTCCAGCGGCTTCAACCAAGGCCGCGCTTAAGCCATCCCAGGCTGTGAGGATGCTGATCGCTCGCCCGTCCTGCTTGAGTTGAGTTAATTCGCTGGGGCGCATCTGCTTCTCCATGCCCTCGAGGGTCCATTGCTAGCATCGTGTTGACTCGGACCCATGCGGCCGCGACGCCTAAATCTGGTCAGGACCGGAAGGGAGCAGCCACACGGGATGCTCGTGACAGGCGTGGACTCCGGGTCACCCAAATGGATGAAGGTTAGATCTCGTTATCGTTGCGAGGTTGGCGCTTGCGCAGGAATTCGGGAATTCGTGCACCCGATTCGTTGGCTTCAGGCTGGCTATAGATCGATTGAGAGGCAATCTTGTTGATTGAGCGTTCGCTCCGGTAAGGCTGGTTGCCTTCAAAGCCTGTGGCGATCACGGTGACGTGCACTTCACCTTCGAGTTTCTCGTCCACTACAGCCCCAACAATGATGTTGGCTTCTGGATCGACCACGTCGTAGATCACTTCCGATGCGGAGGTCATGTCCTCAAGGGTCATGTCGCGACCGCCGCTGATGTTGATGACGCAACCTTTGGCTCCGTCGATGCGGGCCGCCTCCAGTAGCGGACTACTGATGGCAGCCTGGGCCGCTTCAATCGCCCTGGAACGTCCTGAACCTTCACCAATCCCCAGCAGGGCCGTGCCGGCTTCGGTCATCACCGAACGCACGTCGGCGAAGTCCACATTGACAAGGCCAGGGCAGGTGATGATGTCGCTGATGCCTTTAACACCCATACGCAGGATGTCATCTGCACTTCGGAAGGCTTCTTGAAGGGGAGCTTCGGAGATGACGTCTTTAATGCGGTCGTTGGGGATCACAATCAAGGTATCCACATGATCGGCCAGACGGCCAATGCCTTCAGCGGCCTGTCGCATGCGACGACGTCCCTCAAAGCTAAAGGGTTTGGTGACGATGCCCACAGTGAGCGCGCCGCTTTCCTTGGCAACTTCGGCAACCACTGGAGCGGCACCAGTGCCGGTCCCGCCACCCATGCCAACGGCGATGAAGACGAGATCGACTCCTTGCAGAGCTTGTTGAAGTTCTGCTCGAGATTCCTCCGCCGCCTTCTGACCGATGCTGGGATTACCGCCAGCTCCTAAACCCCTCGTAAGGGTCTGACCCAGCTGCACGCGGTTACTGGCTGCAGACTGAAGCAGGGCCTGAGCGTCCGTATTCATAACCCGATAGTTCACACCATCGAGGTCACTGAGAATCATGCGGTTGACGGCATTGCTTCCGCCTCCGCCGACGCCAATTACTTCAATGCGAGCTGATTGGCTGGGAAGGATCCCTGCGGTCTCCATGGAGGTGGACATGGACATGTTTTTGATCGCCATCTCCATTGTCGATGTCGAATCATTGAGGTGTTGATGCATTATGTCCGTGTTGGAGCTTTTCGCTGAAAGTTTCAACACAGTTGATTGTTTGCGCCATCTATGCAACTGACATTTGGCGATTTCAGGTCATCTGGCATTGCTTTTGCTTGGCATGCCTTGCAGGACGATTGATCTCACTTAGAAGGTTGGGGCATTTGCAGTTCCGGTTTGGAGGGATCGCTCATGTCAATGGTTGTGCCTGGTTTATGGCGAAAACTTGACGGCAGGGTTTTGCTCAATTGGGCCACAGTTTCTAGTTGCTCCTTCAGCAGGGTGCTATTGCTGCCTAGCTGGATCAGGCCAAGGGTCTTGGTTTGCAGGCTGAGCTCTCCATCAGGAGCCACGAGGATTCGCTCTAGGGGGCTGCCAAGCTGATTTCGTTGCTCAAGCACCTGGGAAATGGCTTGCTGTTTGTTGGCCGTCCAGCCTTCCACAGTCAAGTTTGTAGAGGGACGCTCGCCTTGTTTTGCCACGTTGAGTGGTATCCACATCGCAGTGCTGTCGACCATGCCCTGCTCTTGGCCATAGGCGCGTTTTCGTAGTGCATAAGCAACGGGTTTTCGTTCTTGAAGAGCCACATCTATTCCTGGAGGGAGTAGGCGCCTTTGCACGACGACCGAGTTGAGCGGCAGTTTGCGCAGCAGGATCTGCTCTAGTTCTTTGGGGTTGAAACCAAGAAGTGGCTGGGGGAAGTGGAGCTCACCGGCCTTGATCACGGTGTTTGTTTGGATGTTGCGGCTGCCTTGCACATGGATTTGCTTGGCGTTGTTGAGGCTCCATCCTTGGCTGAGTAGTACCCATCCCAGGCCTGCGGCAATAGAGATGAATGTCAACATTCGCCAGAGGTAGATCAGTTGCTCTCGGCGGCGTTGTTGGCGCAACCGGCGCCGCCTCTCTACCCCTGGGCCGTTTGCAGGCCGTCGATCAGGGGTGGATGAGCTCACAGGTCACAGCGTGCTCGGGCCATCAGCTGATCCAGCCAACGGCGAGCCTGTTCTGCATCGGCAAAGGGCACATCCATTTCTTGGCCATTGCCGATTAGCCGAAGTCGACAACGGCCCTGAGATTCTTGCGTGAGAGGGGCTTCCCCTGAGGTCAGGGCCATCAGTTCAAGCATCTCCAACTTGGTGACTTCAAAGTTGCCCTGCTCTTGAAAACGGCCTGCTTCAAAGCTGCTCCAGCTGAGCATGCCTTGTTTCAGTCGAGCAGCTCCTGAGCCGTCCAGTTTGGATAGCTCAGAGTCCTCAGCCCAGACGCGGAAGAGGTTTTGCCGCCGCCTCTCTAGCCACCCGAGAGCAGTGAGAAGCACAAATACCAGGAGCAGGGGGAACCAGAGCAGACCGTGAATCATTGGCAGGTCAAAGATGGAAGTCCGGAATGCCATCAAGTTGGAACTTGTTTATTCTCCCGCTGTGATCACAAGTTGGCTCACGAGCTCTTCGAGCGTTACACCAGAAGCCTCCCAGAGCATTGGATACATGCTCTGAGATGTGAAGCCTGGCAGGGTGTTGATCTCATTGAGCCAAATTTCATTGCGTGCAGCGTTGTAAAAAAAGTCGACCCTGGCCATGCCATGGGCGGCTACGCAGCGGCAGGCTTGTAACGCCAGTGTGCGGATTTGTGCTTCAACTCCCGCTGGTAGAGGCGCTGGAATGAGCGTATGGCTGCAATTTTCGCTGTATTTGGTGTCGTAGTCGTACCAGTCCGCATCAAAGCAAATCTCCCCTACGACAGAGGTTTGCAGCTCACGCTTGCCTAGGACAGCGCATTCAAGCTCTCTTGCGCTCACTCCCTGCTCCACCACAATGCGCCGATCCAGGCTGGCAGCCTTGTCGAGACCGATAAGCAGCTCGTTGCGGTTTTGAGCTTTGCTGATACCGACTGAAGAACCCAGGTTGGCGGGTTTGACAAAACATGGGTATTTGAGTTTTGCCTCCAACTGTTTGGCGACGTCTTGCCGCGATTCAGTTTCGAGGAGATCTGCGGCATCAACGGCGGCGTACGGCACCTGGGGTAACCCTGCTGCAGCGAAGGCGGCTTTCATGGCCAACTTGTCCATGCTGAGGGCAGAGCCGAGTACGCCTGAACCCACAAAAGGTTGTCCCATCAAGGTGAACAGGCCTTGCACGGTTCCGTCTTCGCCATTGGGACCATGTAGAACTGGATACCAGACCTGTACCTTTTCG
The DNA here is from genome assembly GCA_003214855.1 of Prochlorococcus sp. AG-412-I05. GTDB lineage: Bacteria > Cyanobacteriota > Cyanobacteriia > PCC-6307 > Cyanobiaceae > Prochlorococcus. The sequence goes on from QCLC01000012.1 coordinate 37,082, forward strand.
CTCCCCTCAGGCAGTTTGGTAAAGCCCTGCGGGGCAAGGGGTGTCGACAGTTGTTCCGGTTTGGCGGGATGACCTTGCTTCAGCACTGCTTCAGCCACGCATGCTGGCCACCAGCGGCCTCGTTGGTCGATGTAAATCGCAATGACCTCGAAGCGATTGTTGTTCACTCCGCTGCGTAGGGCACCGACCACGGTGATGGCTGATCGGATTGAAACGGCATGTTCCTCGGACGCGCCGCCGAACACCACGCCTACACAGGTGCGGGAGGAAGGCATGGAGATGCTGCAAGGCCGTGGGGGTTAGCGACCAAAGGTATCAGTGCCGACTTCTAGTTTGATCACAAGGGGTTCCGCTCAGGGAGAAAGCACGCACACTGTTGATCTGAACGTCGACGAGATCGCCTGGGTTATAGCGGCAACCTTGGGGGCCTTCGGCCGCAAAGAATGTGAGCCGGTTGGTGCGGGTGCGTCCCATCAGCTGTTGTGGTTTTTTTGGATTGATCCCTTCAGCTAGCACCTGCTCTACCTTGCCTGAGTAGCGGCTATTGCGCTGCAGGGCTACGCGTTCAACCAGCGCATTGAGTTGCTTGAGTCGCTCCACTTTCACCGCCTCGGGGAGTTGGTTGTTCCAGGTGGCTGCAGGGGTATTTGGACGGGGTGAGTAAGCCGCGGTGTTCACCTGGTCGAAACCCACTTCCTCGACGAGGTTCAAGGTGTTTTGGAACTGGGCGTCGGTTTCGCCTGGGAAGGCCACGATCACATCAGTACTGATAGCGGCATCGGGCATAAGCTCCCGGATTCGGTTCACGATGCGTCGATAACGCTCCACTGTGTAACCCCTAGCCATGGCCTTAAGCACATCGTTATCACCGCTTTGGAAGGGGATATGGAAGTGTTCGCATACTTTGGGTAGATCAAAGCAAGCTTCGATCAATCGTTCCGTGAAGTAGCGCGGATGGCTTGTCGCAAAGCGGATGCGCTCGATTCCTTCCACGTCATGAATGTGATGGAGAAGATCGGTGAGTGTGTTTTGGCGGCGGCCTTCAGGGGTGATCCCGGGCAGATCGCGTCCATAAGCATCAATGTTCTGGCCAAGCAGTGTGATCTCCCGAAATCCACGGGCGGCCAGGCCCTCGATCTCCAGTCGGATCGCCTCTGGCGATCTTGATTGCTCCTTCCCCCGAACGGAGGGCACCACGCAATAGGTACAACGCTCGTTACAGCCGTAGATCACATTGACCCAGGCGCAGATTGTGCTGTCCCGTCGAGCTGTGGTGAGGTCCTCGAGAATGTGGTTGTCATCTGTGGCGACAACCTGCTGACCATTGTCCACCTGTGTGAGTAGGGCTTCAAGGCGGTTGGCGTGTTGGGGCCCCATCACAAGGTCGAGTTCAGGGATTCGTCGCAGTAACGCTTCTCCTTCCTGTTGCGCTACGCAACCGGCAACGACCAGCTTCAGATGGGGGTGTGTTCGTTTGCGGCGGGCCTGGCGTCCTAGGTAGCTGTAAACCTTCTGCTCGGCGTTATCGCGAATTGTGCAGGTGTTGTAGAGCACGAGATCCGCTTCTAGTTCTGCTGGCGCCTCGTGGTATCCCATCGCCTCAAGAATTCCGGCCATGCGCTCTGAATCGGCTTTGTTCATCTGGCAACCGAAGGTTTGAATCCAGAAACTGCCTTGATGCTGTGTGGTTGTTGCCGGATTAGTAGTGAGGGCGGAGGTGGCGACCAAGGCAAGAGGCGAAGCGAACGATCGAAACAATCTCATCAACGCCTTCAGTGTGTCGAGCCCTGATGGATTGTGTTGACTTGGAGATGAGGTCTGTGAGCGCTATTTATTTGGTTGAGTTGCTCAGCCGTTGGAGTGTCTTCAGCATTGCTGGTAGATGCTGTTTAACACCAGTATGCAGCTTGATTTGGCTGCCCCGAGGCCTTGATGATCAGCTGGCCTTCTTCTAGCAGTGAAGGCTGATATCAGACCGGTTCGCAGGCTTCGACGAGCTTCTAGGCGTTGCAGCTGGGGATTGCTCGTTGTGGAGGCTTTGACTCTTGTGAAGCCATGGGAAAAGTTGAGGGCGAGCGAGGGGATTCGAACCCCCGAATAGCGGCGCCACAAGCCGCTGCCTTAACCACTTGGCGACGCCCGCCGCGTCGGTAAGAATTTACCAATTCGCCTTGAAGCCATCCTGCAGAACCCATTTGATCAACGTTGCTGGCCATCCGGAGCATGGCTGGCTGGTGTTTTAGTCCTTGCAGGTTGTGGTGTGGTGTTGGTTTGGACCAACCCTTCCATGGAGGATTACAGCGATTATGCAGGTGATCAGTTGGTGGAACTTGCGACTGAGGAGTTATGTGAGCAGAAGGGGCTACCGATGGTGTTGAGGCTTTGGATTAGAAATTGCCCAGAGCTGATCGCAGCGCAACAGCCGGTGCTGGCATCCTTTGCAGGGCAAGACAAATACACAAAAAGGCTGAATTTTGTTTTGGGCAGTCTTTACACGACCAAATGGGATGGTCGGAATTTGCTCCCGAAGCTGCCTCTGCCCTCCTATACCGTGACAACCATTGCGGGAGCTGGGCGTTTCCTGACCATTCAAACTCGGACGGATCCGGGCAATGTGGAGTGAGCCAGGAGCGCAAGGGATGCCTCGAGGCTTGGGTGCCGCGTGGTTTGTTGACAAGGGAAGTGGATGTTTTATCAGCACGTGTCACCGCTGAGGGGCTATGTCCTCTTCGCGTTTGTTGGCAGGACGGACGCCTTTGCTCTTTTGAGCTGATTGATGCTGATGCTTTAACGCCGAAGCGGCTGCTTTTGCCGAGGTTGGCAGAGCCCCATGCTCACCTCGACAAGGCATTCACCTGGCTTGAATTTCCCAACCTGCAGGGCACCTATGGCGGTGCCATGGGTGCGAACTTTAAGGAGCGTCAAAGCCGCACGTTGATTGGGGTGAGGCAGCGTGCTGAGAGATCTCTGAAGCTTGCGTTGAGGCATGGCTTGAGAGCCATGCGCAGTCATGTCGACAGCCTTGGTTCAGCTACCGATAGCAGCTGGGAGGCTTTGCTGGATCTACAGCGTCAGTGGCAAGAGTGGATGGAGTTGCAATGGGTCGCTCTGGTGCCGATTGAGCACTGGAGCACCCGCGAAGGCAAGCAGCTAGCGGGTCGGGTCGCAGCGGTAGGAGGTCTGCTGGGTGGTGTGGTTGTGCCCCCTTTTGATCCGGGGAAGACGCGAGATTCATTGCGGCAGATGCTGCAACTTGCCGATCGCTTGGGCTGTGGCATTGACCTACACATTGATGAGGCGCAAAGCCATCCTGCGGCTGGCTTAAAGCAACTGCTGCTGGTGCTTGATCGAATGTCAATCACAGTGCCGATCACTTGTAGTCATGCCAGCAGCATGGGGTTGTTGCCGCCGGGAGCAGTGCGTCGTTTGGCTGATCGGATGGCGCATCATCGACTCAATGTGGTGTCTCTGCCGCTGACCAATGGCTGGTTGTTGTCGAAGCAACCTCGTCGCACTCCTGTGAAGCGACCTCTGGCACCCATCCATCAACTCCAGCTTGCAGGTGTAACGGTGGCGGTGGCAGGCGACAACGTTCAAGATCCCTGGTTCCCGGCTGGCAACTTTGACCCTTTGGCATTGATGGCTTTTTCGTTGCCGTTGGCTCATCTGGCACCTTGGCAGCGCTTAGGGCTTGCTCCCTTCACCACAGCTGCGGCCAGGGTGATGAACCTGTCGTGGGAGGGAACATTGCAGCCAGGCAGCCCAGCCAACCTGCTGCTTTTGGAAGCTAGCAGCTGGGCTGAGGCCTTAGCTGCTCCACCCCGCCGTCAGGTGATTGTTGATGGAAACTGGCTGCAAGACCCAGGCCAATAAGCGTCTTTCCTCAATTAAGAAGGAACAGGTGTTTTATTGTTTGAATGTTGAAGTCTTTTGGGCTGCTATTCAACATTAGTGTTTTCTTGATCCTTGGCTTGAGCGATTGAAGAGTAAATTAAGAGATGTTTATTTGGAACACTGAAGGGATCATGACTTCGTGGTAATGATGGAATTTAAGGCATTAAGCCTTTTTGAAAGAGAAGATGTTGCCCTGAAAGTTGTGAGCCTATTAAGGCTGATGGACTTTGTTAGAGAAACTTGTATTGATTGTGGAACTTGCGCATGTAACTATAATTCTACGGGTAGAGATATTATTTAGATCTAGCCACTAATAGTGGCTTTGGAGGTTTAGGTAGGGGCTAGTTGGCTTATGTTTCTAAAGTTGAATGAGCTGCTAGGCCTAGAGATTTAGTCCCTTTGGAGGCTTGCTTGGTTGATTAACGTTTGCTCTGTCGATGGATTACCGCTATCAATTTGTCTTAGCGGTTTGGCCGATGACCAGCACCAGACTCCTTGCCGATTGTTATGCCGAGCTGACGGCCGTTGCTGATTTGGAGCTCATTGATGCGCCGGTTGAGTTGAAGCGCTTTTCAAGGGATGCCTATGACTTCTCTCCTGTATTGCGTGAGCAGCTGGAGGGCTGTTGCGCCGATGTTGTTGTCCGCCCCCATACCGTGGCGGCGGTGGCGGTTGTAGCTGGTGCTTGCACGAGGCATGGCATCCCTTTGACCCTGCGAGGTTCAGGAACAGGGAACTACGGCCAGTGCGTTCCTCTTCAGGGGGGGGTGGTCATGCTGATGGGTGCACTTTCTAAGGTTCGGCATCTCGATCCCGACACGGGAGTTGTGACGGTGGAGTCGGGCTGTTTGCTGCGCGATCTAGATCAACATCTTTCTCTCCATGGTCGGCAGCTGCGTCTGCTGCCATCTAGCTGGCGAAGTGCTTCGGTGGGTGGATTCGTGGCTGGCGGCTCGGGTGGGATTGGTTCTGTGCGCTGGGGTTTCTTGCGGGATCCAGGCCATCTGTTGGCTTTGGAGGTCGTGACCGCTGAGGATTCGCCCCAACAGTTGCAGTTGGATGCGACTGGATCGGAGGCCCTCAATCATGCTTACGGCAGCAATGGCATCATCACGGCCTTGAGCTTGGCAACCGCTCCGGCTGTGCCCTGGCAGGAAGTGATGATTGATTGTGAGGATTGGTCAGAGGCCGTGGCCCTTGCTCTCCGCTGTGCTCGTGCAGCAGTTGATCTGCATCTCTGTAGCTTGCATGAGCGACCAATCGTCGATCAGCTGCCTCACTGGTGTGGTGCTCCTAATGGTCAGCATCGCCTGCTGCTACTCGTCGCTCCCGATGGTGTTAGCACCCTGAAGCGTCTGGCAGCAGAGGCAGGAGCGCATTGCAAGGTATGGGGGCCAGAAGCTGATCGGGGTGGCACAGGGTTGCGTGAGCTCACCTGGAACCACACCACGATGCACATGCGTGCTGTCGATCCTGACTGGACCTACTTGCAGATGCTTTTGCCACAGCCTGAGTTAGCTGCGATGCAGGTTCTCAAGCAGCAATGGGGCGATGATCTTCTTTGGCATCTGGAGGCGGTGCGCCAGCAGGGTGTGCAACGCCTGGCGGCGTTACCCATCGTCCGCTGGCGCGGCCGGCAGTTGTTGGAGCAGCTAATGAACGATTGCCGGCAGCTTGGGGCTGTTGTGTTCAACCCGCATGTGATCACTGTTGAGGATGGGGGGCTTGGGGTTGTTGATGCCGATCAGGTGGCGGCCAAGCGTCGTTATGACCCCAAGGGTGTGCTCAATCCAGGCAAGCTGAGGGGTTGCTTGTAACAGCCATTCGTTCAGCAATTCAAGCTCTCGAAGGTTGCGATGCCGGTGATCTCGTTGATGCCGTCGGCATCAAGGCAAAGGCGGCGCTGGTCATCAAGATCGAGTAGCGCATTGCTGAAGTCGGCACCATCAATCCGCGCTCCTGCGAAGCTGCTGCCTGAGGCAATCACCCCTTTGAGGACACTATTGCGCAGATCCGTATCGACGAAGTCGACACGGTCCATTAGTGCATCAGAGAGGTCAGCGCCGCTGAAGTTTGATTGGGTAAAGGTTCCTTGGGTGAGGATCGAGCCACGCAGATTGCTGTTGCTGAAGTCGGCAGCTCGCGCAACGGCACCAGCGAAGGATGAGTTGGAGAGGTCTTGTGCGTGGAAGTCTTTCCCGTTTTGGTTGGTGAGGGTGTAGTCCAGTCGTTCTTGGAATAGAGCCCGATCCTGTAGCCCAACCCCTGAACTGGTGTCGAGAGCTTGCGCAGGGATCGCGATCAGCAGGCAAAGCATCCAGCCCAGAAACGTCATCAGGCTTTGACGTTGCGACAACAAACTCGGCATCGGCTTTACGGCAGCACCCTTTCACTCTGCCTTGATGGTTTGCTTTGCGAGAAGATCACCTAATAAATAGAGGGAACCAGCTACAACTGGAGGTGGATTTGGCCATCGATTCTGTTTGAGCAGGATGGAGAAGACCTGTTCAACATTGTCAGCAGATTGGAGTTGGCTTGATAGGTCCGGGCAGTGTGCTGCGAGTTGGTGCTGCGTCCAGCTGCAGTGTTCCGGCACCGGCACGATCCAAGCCAGATCGCTTGGCTTGAGTAAATGGCGAAGCATGGCTGGTGCTTGCTTGTGGGCCTGTAGACCAAGCACCCAGCAAACCCCAAACTCTTGATTGCTCCACTGCTGCCGCTCTTGGGCCAACCGTTCGGCTGCTGGTGGGTTATGGGCACCATCAATGAGCACTGGTTGGCTTTGCCAGTGAACGGTCTGCAGTCGTGCAGGCCAGTAGGCGTTGGCCAGCCCTGTGCGAATGACGTCTTGATTGAGTCGCCAGCCAAGTGGGGCCAGGGATTCCAGAGCACCCTTGGCTACCGCCGCGTTCTGCCGTTGCAAGACTCCTGGTAGTCCCAAGTCCCAGTGTTCTGGGAGGGGTGAAACCCATTGCAAGCGGGCCTGTTGATGTTTTGCCTTGTCTTCAAGAATGCTCGCCACTTCAGCTTGTTGGCGAGCACTGATGACAGCAGCCCCAGGACTGATGACGGCGCTTTTTTCTGCTGTTATCTCTTCCAGGCTGTAACCAAGGTGTTCGCAGTGGTCGAGGCCGATGTTGGCCATGGCAATGATTGGTCTGTATGGATGAGCTGTGGTGGCATCGAGGCGTCCTCCGAGGCCCACCTCAAGCACAAGCAGCTCTACCTCGCGGGATCTGAAGTGATCAAAAGCCGTGGCCATTAACAGCTCGAAGGGGGTGAGTCGGTGGGTTTGGGCAAGGGGTTGAAGGGCGGTGAGTCGTTGGCGTAGCTCAACGATTGAGATCAGCTCACCATCGCTGCTGATTCGTTCACACCAGCTCACGAGGTGAGGAGAGGTGGTCAGACCCACGCGAATACCAGCGGCCTTAAGGCTGCTGGTAATGAAGCTGGCGATGGATCCTTTGCCATTGGTCCCTACGACCTGAATGGCTGGAATAGAGGCACAGGGGTTTCCCATGGCCTGCAGTGCTTGTTGCATGCGCTCAAGGCCAAGATCCATCCCTCGCTGATCAAAACGAGGGATCAGATCGCTTAAATCTTCCCTGCTTGGACTTGTGGGTTTGGCCACTTAGCGGAAGTGCGCCAGGGTGGCCTCCAGACGTTGAAGCAGTTGGCGGATTTCGTTTGGTTTGATTACTAGCGGCGGCACCACCCGCACAACCTTTGGGCCTGCTGCTATCACCAGTAGCTTTTCTTCAAGGGCGGCTTGGGCGACATTTGGGGCTGTGAATGTGCTTTCGTCTTGGAGCACCAATCCCTGCAGTAGCCCCCAGCCTCTTACCCCTTTGAGTTGCCTCGGGAAATGTTGCACTAGGTCAGTGAGGCCTTCGCGAAGCTGTGCGCCTCGTTGCTGGACCTTTGAGATCAAACCTCGTCGTTCGATCTCCTTGGCAACTGTGAGAGCTGCCTTGCAGGCAAAGGGATTGCCGCCAAATGTACTGGCGTGGTCACCTGGTTCGAAAAGATCAGCGTGCTGTTTGACAAGCAAGGCTCCGATGGCATGGCCTCCCCCGAGTCCTTTGGCCAAGGTGAAGGCATCTGGTTCGACCCCAAGCTGCTGATACCCCCACCAGTGACCACAACGGCCCATCCCGACCTGAACTTCATCAAAGATCAGCAGGATCTGATGCTGGCTACAGAGCTCTCTAAGGCGCCGGAAGAAGCTTGCTTCGCCTGGATTGACGCCACCCTCGCCTTGCAGTGGTTCGATTAATACGGCGGCAACAGAGGGCCCCTGAGCTTCGAGGCGATTGAGCTGCTGCTCGAAGGCTTGGAGGTCATTGAACGGGAAAAATTCAAAGCCCTCAACCATGGGTTCGAAACCTTTGTGGTAGTTGGGCTGACCTGTGGCACTAATGGCGGCAAGTGTGCGGCCGTGGAAACTGGAATTGGCGGTGAGAATGATTGGCCGATCAATGCCGCGACGGCGATGACCGTGTTTGCGAGCGAGCTTGATGGCGGCTTCGTTGGCTTCTGCACCGGAATTGCAGAAGAACACGCTGTCTGCACAGCTGTTTTCTACTAACCAATGGGCAAGAGCCTCTTGTTCAGGAATCTGATACAGATTGGAAACATGCTGCAGTTGTTTCAGCTGCTGGCCAAGAGCGCGGCGCAGGGCCCGGTCACTGTGACCGAGGGAGCAGGTCGCGATACCGGCAACAGCGTCAAGGTATTGATGACCATGGTCATCCCATACCCAGCATCCTTTCCCGCGTAACAGAGTGACGGGAAAGCGTTTGTATGTGCCCATCACAGCAGTGGGAGCGGTGGGACTTGAACCCACATGCCCGAAGGCGCTGGATTTTGAATCCAGTGCGTCTACCAATTCCGCCACGCTCCCGTGGAGGTGATGTTATGCCAGGGTCATCCTGAGGGCTGATGCCGAAGGATATGGGCTCCAGATGCATTCAATTTGGTTTCAATTCCGTCATAACCGCGATCGAGGTGGTTGAGGCCATCAACTTGACTGATGCCGCGTGCGGCAAGACCTGCTAAAACTA
>QCLC01000013.1 GCA_003214855.1 Prochlorococcus sp. AG-412-I05
ACTAGACACCTTCTTTGCAGGAGTCTTACTCGTTGATTTACCTGAACCACGACTGCGATGAGTCAGCACCATGGCCCACTCATCAGCAGTGAGATTTGAAGGCTTGCTGCCATGGGTATTGGCGAGCTTGGCAGCCTTTTCGATGTCCTTAATCAAATTGGTCCAGGAAGTCGCAAAGCGCTTGTCCGATTGAGACTTGGCACCGCTTTCAACCAAAGTTTCCACCACTCCAGCGGCGCTGACCTTCTTACGACGTCGATTAAAGATCTCCTTCTGAAGCTGTGCGATCAGAGCATCGGCTTTAACGCTGAGCTTGATAGTTAGCTGAGACATTGAAGAATAAATAGCTATCTTATATGTAGCATCTCAACCGAATGTCAACAAATAGTCGAAGTTAGTCTGTCGTTGCCGGAGGCTTCAAACAAACCTTCAATACATGGTCAAGCAACCCCTGTTGAACCAGTTCACGTCCCAAAGCAACAGCGTCATACCCCTCATTAAGCCAAGGGATGAAGCCTTGAAGCGTAAGCCCAGCAGCGACAACCACAAAGGGTAAAGCCTCCATCGGTCCCACCAACCAACGCCAGTAGTCAGCCCCAAAAACTGATGCATAGAGCAACTGAACGAGCCGGCAATCGACAACGCAAAGCCTGCTAGATCTCAATGGGAGTGAACAGCCCAGGCACAAGCAGCTAATAAATTTCCCGGGCCTACGGATGAAGTCATGGCATAAGCAAGGCCTAGCTCTACCACAGACTGCAAGGCTTCTGGACAACTCATAGAAGCGGTTCCCAGGCATAGCCCTGCCAAGCACTCCTACAGCTCCCTCATCAAAAACATCCAACCAGGATGAGCAGACCAGGCCAGCGGCCTATGCCGAACTCCGAGAAGATGCAACTGCTCGAAAACCGCAAATAAAGGCGATCTCGGGCCAGATCACTCAAGCTCGTCTTCCTTGCTATGCCTTACATCAAGCAAAGGGTGAGCCCATAGTCAGCCTATCAAGACCCCTCTTCTATCAAGCCAGAGACAAGCACCCTGGTGTTTAGACGTATTCGGCAACCCTTACATCTCGTCGGATCAGCAAGTCCTGCAAATCCTGAGCATCAATAGTTTCCTTCTCGACAAGCAAATCAGCCAACTCATCAAGAACAGAACGATTGTCGATCAATACTTTGGTGGCACGCTTGTAAGCCACATCAACAAGATCAGAGACCTCTGCATCGATAATCGCTGCAGTGTCTTCAGAGAAATCGCGTTCAGAGGCGATGTCACGACCAAGGAACATCCCTCCCTGAGACCGCCCCAAAGCGACCGGACCAAGCTTGTCGCTCATCCCGAACCTCGTCACCATCTGCCTGGCGACCTGAGCGACCTGTTGAAGGTCATTGGATGCACCAGTGGTCACCTCGTCTTCGCCGTAGACGATTTCTTCTGCAACTCGACCACCCAGAGCAACAGCCATCTGGTTCTGCAAATAAGCCCTGGAATAGAGACCCGATTCCATCCGCTCCTCACTCGGGGTGAAGAATGTGAGACCACCAGCCTGACCTCGAGGAATGATGGAAATCTTCTGAACTGAGTCGTAATCAGGCATAAGGGCTCCTACCAGGGCATGACCAGACTCGTGATAGGCAACCAGTTGCTTACGACGTTCACTCATGACACGATCCTTCTTCTCAGGGCCAACCATTACCCGCTCAATGGCGTCGCTAATCTCGTCATTGCTCACTTCTGTGAGCTCCCGACGAGCGGCCAGGATTGCCGCTTCATTGAGCAAATTGGCCAGATCAGCCCCTGTGAAACCTGGTGTGCGCCGCGCCACTTTGTCGAGATCAACATCCTTGGACAGGGTCTTATCGCGGGCATGCACATTGAGGATCTGCAGGCGACCGGTGTAATCAGGGCGCTCTACGACAACCTGTCGGTCAAAGCGACCAGGGCGCATCAACGCCGAATCAAGAACATCAGGCCGATTGGTGGCCGCCACGATGATGATGCCGGTATTGCCCTCAAAACCATCCATTTCAGTAAGCAGCTGGTTAAGAGTCTGCTCACGCTCATCGTTGCCTCCACCAAGGCCAGCGCCCCGCTGCCGGCCCACCGCATCAATTTCATCAATGAAAACAATGCAAGGAGCGTTCTTCTTGGCCTGCTCAAATAGGTCACGCACTCGACTGGCACCAACCCCAACAAACATCTCAACAAACTCCGAGCCTGAAATCGAGAAGAACGGCACCGCCGCTTCACCTGCCACTGCTTTGGCAAGCAGTGTTTTGCCAGTTCCGGGAGGGCCTACAAGAAGAACACCTTTGGGGATTTTTGCGCCAACAGCAGTAAATCGATCAGGGTTTTTGAGAAAGTCAACGACTTCCGTAAGTTCAAGCTTTGCCCCTTCGATCCCAGCAACATCACTAAAGGTGACCTGAGTGGACGGCTCCATCTGCACTCTGGCCTTGCTCTTGCCAAAACTCATGGCAGGGTTACCACCGCCGCCACCACTCTGAGAACGTCGGAAGAGAAAGAAAAGTCCACCCAATAACAACAAGGGGAAAATCAAACTTCCGGCGGCCTGTTGCCAAGCACCTGCCTGGCGGGTTGGTTGAACAGCAATATCAACGTTGTGATCCGTTAACAACTTCAGAAGGTCCTTGTCAGGGGCAAGGTTGACATCCGCGCGTCGACCATCGCTTTCAACAACCTGAGCGGTGGCCTGATCTGGAGAGATCAGCACACGACTCACTTGGTTGTCCTGAACTGCTTCAACGAATTCGCTATAGCGGAGAGTCTCCCTCTCAGTCGTGCCAGGTTTGCCGAGGAAAGCCGTGCCGACCACGACAACCACGACCACCAGAAGAACGTAAAGACCTACGTTGCGCCAGCGTTTATCCAAGATTCTCCTGCCTGTAATGAAAGAATGTTATTCGGGCTAAGGGAATCACGTGGCTCGCAGCACCTCAACCACGCTACGGAAGGCGAACCACTCAGGGATCTCCTCGCCACTTCTCAACATCTTGCGAAACTGCGTACCGCTGAGCTTCTTGACATGTAGTCCACGAGCCTCGGCATGCTCGGCAGTGACGTAGCCCTCCTCTTCAGTGAAAACAAGATTCAACGAGGGGACCGTTTCCATTGCCAGCTCTACTGCACATTCCTGTGCAAAGTGCTGCGCTTCGTAAGGGCCATAGAAGTCTTCGCCGCTAAGGGAGGACTTACATCCGGCCATGTCACGACCAATAATGAAATGGGTACATCCATAATTGCGGCGAATAATCATGTGTTGCAGGGCTTCGCGCGGACCTGCCATATGCATGGCATAGGGAAGATAGGCCCAGCGAATGCGGGGATTATCTACCTCAGCAGCCAACCGCTCATAGGTCTGAAAACGTACTGCGCCAGGGATATCATCCTGCTGAGTTGGTCCACAGGTGGGATGCACTAGCACAACAGCGTTCTCACTCACATTGCTGGCATGCAAGGCTCGCGTAAACAACTCGTAGTGAGCGCGATGAATGGGATTGCGACATTGAAAGGCAACAACATCCTCCCCGGCAGGAAGTTCCGCCCGAACCTGAGCAGGGCTCTTGCAAGGGAAAATACGCTTCGGCAACTCCAAACCCTGCAAGGTGCCCCCGAGATAAAAGCGCTTGCGTTCAGTGGCAATCATGCGCACAGCGGGATGTTCTAGAGAGGTGGTGCCATAGCAACCTTTGGCTTCCAAAACCTTGTCGGGCTCCCATTTGTCCTCGACTTGAAGAACTGCCAAATCCTGCCCCTTGTAACTCAGCAACACCCGATCACCGATCGCTACATCCTCTCGATCGGTATCCATGACGATTGGCAGGCCGAAAAGATAGCCGGAGAGAGTGCGATGGCCTGCAACAACAGCGTCGTAATCACCCTGATGCATAAAGCCCCGCTCAGGCGAAAAGCCTCCACCGACAAGCAACTCCAGATCGCAAGCATTGCGATCTGAACACTCCAACACATGGTTGGCACTGGATTTGACAGCTTCCTGCTGATCAGTAGCCACCATCAAATCCACCAGTTTCCCTCCATAGGGGGCGATCACGCCGGGAGACTGGGCAGATGCAGAGGGACTGGCAATCATGACAAGCCTGGGGATGCCGGGAGATTCTCCCAGACGGATGGTTTTGATCAGCTAAGAGCAGACGCAACTAAAGCATGGTCAAAAAAAGGGGCCCATAGGCCCCTTGAAAAATATTCAGTTGATTGGAATTGAAGGAGATGAGAAGTCTTCTAATCAGCCCTTACGGCCATAGAGGACCCCAGAGATCTTGAGATCACGAGCTTCCTTAGAACCCATGTCTGTATCAGCAGTCTGTAATGCGACGAAGGTGCCAGCAAATTCATTAGAGCCAGCGTCAACACTATCGACAGAGAGGGTGATTTGACCCTTGCCATCGATATAACGCTTGACGTTTTCAGTCTGAAGCTCCTTGTCATCACCACCCAATGCAACGAGGCCTTGGGCATAGTCAACACCTGTAGTCAAAGCGCGACTTTTGGGATCAAGGAAGTTGCTGGTGCGATAACTAGGTGTCCTTGTTGTGCCTTTGAACTCAGTACCAACAGAGATTGAAGAACTGTTTGAATCCACCTGCATGTCTTTAGCTGAGAAGACAAAAGGCACTTCCTCACCATTAGGTGCGAGGACGGTAATTAATTGAAAGTCAATACCACCCTTTTCAGAGAAGGAGCCAGAACCAGAAATGTCTCCGAAAACCTGCTCAATCGTGGTGTTATTGGATGGGCTGATGATCTTTGTTTTAGCGAAATCAGCTTTTTTGCGCTTTGTAGGAGCAACCTTCACAAGCACCTCAGTCGGTTGCAAGCAAATGTCGCTGAGAGTATCGCCAGAACCAATGCTGATGGATCCACTTGAACCAGCGGCGATGGTTGGGCAATCATTTGCTCTACCGGTATTAACGATGTTGCCAAAACGTGCATTAGAGCGTTCATTGCCAACAACGAAATCGCTATTGCCCGCGCCATCTGTGATTGCGGCGGAGACACTGCTTGGGGCAGCTACAAAGGTGAGACAGAAAGCCAGCACCAGGGCCAGCAAAGGACGAAACAGCATGGGAAGAAGCCGAAAGGCCAGATAACTGCGGGATGAACCGCCCAAAATGATCGTTTGGATCCTACAGGGCACAAATAGGCGTTACGGCTAGCCTTTTGCACCTCTCAACAACCCGTCGCTTACCGAGCTCAGTGACCACCCACAGCGAAGACGCCATAAAAGGCCGTATAGCCCCACTGATAGCTGAACTACGAGAGGTGGCCGATCAGCTCAAACAGGCAGAGACCCTGCTGTCATTTCTGCGGGAGATTGAAACGATCCATCGCGATATCCAGGAAAGTCCCTTTCGCCAAAGCTTGCCGGAAGACCGTCAAAGACCATTACACCCTGCTTCAGACCATGGAGAAAAGCAGAGACTGGCCATATTCCCAAGGCTGCAACTGCGCCCTTTCATCGATCTACTGGGTCAAGATGGCGTCGAAATCACGACCTGAACCTCCAAAATTGCATCAAGCAACTGATGTGCCAATGCCAGCTTGGACGTCACAGGTAAAGAACGGACGCTGCCACCGGTAGCAAGCAACCAACCACCATTGAAATCCTCCTCAAAACCCTGACCAGGGCGATCAATCGGATTCGCCATCAGCAGATCACAGCCTTTGCGAAGACGTTTTTCCTCACCAAGCTGCTGAATCTGAGCTTCATTACCAGTTAGTGCGGCAAAACCAAGCAGAACCTGACCAACTGGTCGCCTTAAAACGAGCTCAGCCAGAAGATCAGGGACTTGCTCCCAGCCCTGAGAAAAAGACTGAAGCAAGCAATCCTTCGAAAGTTTCTCAGTCTGAGCAGGGTTAACCCGACGGACGTCCGCAACCGCCGCCGCCATTGCCACTGCATCTGCTTTGGACTGCAGCTGAGCCAGCATGTCCTGCATCTCATCTGCGCTTGTCACTGGATAGGCCGCCAACCCCTCCAACCAAGCAAGAGGTAGTTTCAAAGGACCATGCACCAAATCCACCTGGGCACCGCGTAGCCGGGCTGCCTGTGCCAGCATCACCCCCATACGGCCGCTGCTGCGATTGATCAACAGCCTGGCTGGATCTAAAACCTCCACTGTCGATCCAGCGGTAACCAACAACCTTCGCCCTTGCCAATCGCGTTGCAGCCGACCTGTCTCATCAGCCTGCAAAAGCCCACTCACCACAGCCAGCTCAATCAACTTCGGATCGGCCATGCGGCCATCCCCGATCCGATCACAGGCCAGCAGCCCAGATTCAGGTGCCAATGGCAGCACGCGCGGATCAGTCTGCAACTCCTGCCAGTTCCTCCTCACGGCAGGGTTGGACCACATGGCAGTGTTCATTGCTGCCGCTGCAAGCACCGGCCGTTCACAAGCCAGCAACAAACTTGCCAGAAGCCCCTCTGCAAGCCCCTGAGTCCAGCGGGCAAGACTCGTTGCACTTAAAGGAGCGACAATGACAAGCTCAGCCCATTCAGCCAGGGCCACATGTAAAGGACGAGGTTCACTCGAATGCCATTGATCCTCATCCTGGTAGCAGCGATGCCTACTAAGACTGGCCAGAGCAACAGGGCTGACTAGACGAGCAGCACTAGGGGTCACAAGACAGCGCACCTCAGCGCCGGCCTTGATCAGCGCACTCACCAGCAATGGTGTTTTAACAGCCGCGATACTGCCAGTGACTGCTACAAGCAGACGGCGACCCATAAGAGGGCGTGCCGCCTCAATCTTCATCGAAGGGTTCCTGATCGATCAGATGCACGTATGGAGCTGTCAGCTCAGGGCGATGAATCGCCAAAGCCCTCAATAGATGCCAATCGCCCAACCCGGCAAAGGGCGTGGGGTAATCGTCATCTTCAAGACGCCTAGCAAGTACCGCAGTTGCCTCATCATCAAAGGCCTCAAGACGTTCTGGAGTAATCGCATCAGCAATATCCATGGAAAGCACCTTGGAGTTCCGCATGGAGTTTGCTCAAGCAAGGAGCAGCTCCATTCTGCCTGGACGCTAGGTTCCTGCCGCTGGGGAATTAGCTCAGTTGGTAGAGCGCTGTGATCGCACCGCAGAGGTCAGGGGTTCGAATCCCCTATTCTCCATTCAGGTCTCAACGAGATCGATTGCTATATAGAGGCTTGTCAGATGCAAGTCTGCTGAGGCAAGTCTTAAGGCCATGGAGTTTCCTCTTCGAAGTATCCGGCAGCACAAACATCAGATTCTGATTGGTCTAGCAGGTCTTGTCACGATGACCGTGATCACACGTCCTTCAGCCCTACTCACATTTGCCTTAATTGCCCTTGCAGGAAATCTGACATGCGGACACCAGCACTCTTTGACAGTCCATGCGTTAAAAGAGAGTGAAGAAGAGTCTGGTCCTCAATGTCGCAATCAAAACGTGAACAGGTTGTGAGTCATCTTCGCTACATCCGCCAAGAGCTACGAGAAATGCATCAAGGAGTCATGGAAGATGGCCTTCTCCCCGAAGCAGGCGAGGTGCGTGGAGTGATGGCACAAATGGAAGCTCTGCTTGAGCTACTCGAAGGCAAGTCATCGCGTAAAGCCAAAGCTGAAGCTAGTTAATCGCCCAGATCACTTGCCACACCCTCCCTAGCAAGCTTTTTTATTCAAATCCACTAACTATTGGAGAGAATGAAGACACATACGCTACAAGTGTTGCAAAAGGGTCTGGAAGGATTCCAGGCTGGGTGATGGGGGTTCAACTCAATCCAACCCTGCCAGTTTTTACTTATGCCCCAACAGCTTCAGTTCACTCGCTTTCAACGCAGTGTTGGTCAAGCAGGTGAGCGACTGGAATTTTGGGCTGTGAACCCATGGCGGAGAAGCTCATTGTTTGTGATCGTTTTATTAATAACCTTTCTGTTAGGCAGCTCGGTTGGAACGATCAGTGGCGCGTTAGACCTCATGGACCCCATCGGAGCCCTTCTCACTGTCGTGATTTGGGAAGTGATGGTGCGATTACGGCGCCAGTGGCCTGCTCCCAAGCGAGCCGTTCTGGCCCGTCAATTATTAGACATGGCAAGGATTGGTCTGCTTTACGGCCTGCTCCTAGAAGGCTTCAAGTTGTTGTGATCGAAGTGAGAAGCATGACCTCAAAGGGAATTGCCAACATGCTCCATATCCTTCAAGCAAAACCATCATCAGAGGGAGCATGGGCAAAGAGCACTTCTTCCTCGAATTAGAGCCACCAGAAGAACGCCTACGCCGTGCACCCCATGTTGTGATTATTGGTGGTGGGTTTGCAGGAGTGCGTGCTTGCAAAGCTCTCACCAATACAGAGGTGCGCGTCACTCTGATCGACAAAAGAAATTTCAACCTCTTCCAACCCCTCCTCTACCAAGTCGCGACAGGCCTTGTCTCCAAAGGAGATGTTGCCACCCCCCTACGCCAATTGGTTGGCAGGCAATTCAATGTGCAAGTTCTGCTCGGTGAAGTCACCCAGCTCAATCCGCAAGACAAACAGATCGTTTTCAATAACAAAAGCTTGAGTTACGACTACCTCGTGCTCGCTACCGGCTCTGGCAGCACCTACTTCGGGCATGAGGAATGGCGCAGCTTTGCTCCACCGATGAAAATCCTTGAGCACGCCGAAGAAATCCGGCGTCGACTGCTGATGGCGATGGAGCAGGCCGAACAGACACCCGACCCCAACGCCCGTCAATTCCTACAGAGCGTCGTGATTGTGGGTGCAGGGCCCACTGGCTGTGAGATGGCAGGAGCCGTATCTGAGTTAATGCGCAATGCCATGCGCCGTGAATTCAAACAACTCAATCCGGACCAAACCAAGATCTACTTGGTTGATCCTGGCGAAAGGGTGCTGCGCGCCATGCCTGAAATGTTGTCGAAATCAGCCCGTACGACTCTCGAATCACTCGGTGTAGAAATGGTTTTCAAAGGCAGGGTGCAGTCCATGCAACCCGGCGAGGTGATGATTAGCACCCCGAATGGGGATCAGTGCGTTCAGGCCGCAACCGTAATCTGGACCGCTGGCGTGCGTCCTTCGCACCTCGGCCGCAATTTGGCCGACTCGATCGGTTGTGAACTCGACAAGGGGGGGCGAATCGTTGTGGAACCAGACTTCTCCGTTGCCGGCCATCCCGAAATCCGAGTCGTTGGAGACCTCTGCTCCTATCGGCACACAACTAATCAGACACCCCTACCTGGCATGGCCGGCCCAGCTACGCAAGCAGGCGGATTTGTGGGCAAAGACATCGCTGCACTAGTGAGTGGGTCATCCCGGCCAACATTCAACTGGTTTGATTTCGGCAGCATGGCGGTTCTTGATCGTGTAGCAGCGGTGGCAGATCTACGTGGCTTCAAATTCTCAGGAGGGATTGGCTGGATGTGCTGGGCTCTTGCCCACTTGGCCTTCATGCCCAACCCAGAGAACCGCATCACGCTGCTTTTTAAGTGGTTAGTCGCCGTGGTGTCTCAACAACGCTCATCAATGCTGCTCACGGGAATGCCCAGCCAGCACATCGACATTGATGCCCCAGATGCTCATTTCCCAATGCAGCCTGGTTTAGGCCCCTCAATCGCAGCACCGGACGCAGCACTACAAGCCGCCATGAAGTACTACAGCACTCAGATCGCAGGCATAGCTCCTCAGCCGATGGCTGCTATGGAGGGATCTGGGGAAGACTCAACAGCTG
Organism: Prochlorococcus sp. AG-412-I05; assembly: GCA_003214855.1. Classification (GTDB taxonomy): domain Bacteria; phylum Cyanobacteriota; class Cyanobacteriia; order PCC-6307; family Cyanobiaceae; genus Prochlorococcus. Next base: position 9,729 of record QCLC01000013.1, read on the forward strand.
CCATCAAATAAAGCAAGGCCATACGGATAGGAATGCCATTGCGCACCTGCTCTTCGACAAGACTGATGGAGTGATCATCGAGTAATGATCCACCCAACTCAACCCCTCTGTTCACAGGCCCAGGATGGAGCAGAGGTACAGGCTTTCCGCATAACTTGAGGCGCTCGTGGGTGAGCCCATAATCACGATGAAAGCGGTTGAGATCAGTAAGCAAATGCTGATGCATCCTTTCCTTCTGCAACCTCAAAGTCATCACCGCATCCGCACCAGGCAACGCCTCCTCAAGGGTTCGCACCACCTCCACACAACCACGATGTTGAACAGGGTCATGTGATTGACCAGGAGGTGGCGCCTGGACAAAAGCGACAAAATCTTGAGGCACCAGGCTCGGCGGACCACACAACACAACATCAGCACCGCAGGCAGTGAGTGCCCAAAGATTGGATCGCGCCACACGTGAATGGAGAACGTCTCCAACGATCACGATCCGCTTGCCCTGAAGCGCTTCCGGCAAGGGATTCTCCGCATCAAAATGATGGGCAAGGGTATAGAGGTCAAGCAATCCCTGGCTGGGATGGCTATGCAACCCATCGCCACCATTGAGCACGGCCGTGCGTTCGCCTGAATGATCTAAAGCACACGCGAGTTGTTCGGGAACACTGGTCGAGCTATGACGCACCACCAGCACATCAGCCCCCATCGCCACATAGGTGCGAGCCGTATCAAGCACAGTCTCTCCCTTGCTGAGTGAACTGCTGGCTGGAGTGAAACTCTGCACTTCAGCCGAAAGACGACGGGCCGCCAACTCAAAGCTGCTACGGGTACGCGTACTGGGCTCAAAAAACAACGTTGCCACCAAACGCCCCTGCAACGCCGGAAGTTTGCGAGCACCCGTGACAGGCATGGAGCGGAAACGATGCGCTAGCTCCAGAACAGAGGTGTAATCCTCAAGGGAGAAGCTGGCCAGATCGAGGATATGCCGATGGGACCAGCCGCTCATGGGCCATCACTAGCAACAGGAGCCCAGGCTTGTTGCAAAGGCGGCGTGCGATCTCCCTTGGCACGGCGACTAATGCTGCGACAGTTCTTGAGATACCAACGCCAAGGGATGTCTTGTCCTTGAGAGATACCGATCCTGGTTGTGCTCACAATCGTTGGAGTACCGAAAGCAGCCGGCCTAGGTGCCAGCCACACGTCATTCTCTCCTGTGACGGCTGCTCTGTCATGGGAGCGATCCAAACCAAAACGACGCGCCAATAAAGCGGGACCCGCCGCGACACGTTCCGGTTCATCCGGCAGTGCAATCGCCCTCAACAAAACACCATTGGCCCATTCAGCGCGATCGGTGACCACATTGACGCAGTGGTGGATGCCGTAGCTCACATAAACATAAAACCGCCCAGGCTCACCAAACAACGTTTCGTTTTGCGGTGAGCGTCTGCGATAGCCGTGGCAGGCGGGCTCATCCTGCGAATACGCCTCCGTTTCCACAATCACACCCCAGAGCAAACTTCCATCCGCTTGGCGTTTCACCAATCTGCAGCCCACCAAGTCAGGACCCACCTCCTCCGCAGGACGCTCATAGAAACTCAGCGGTAGTGCCTCCATACCTCCCAAGGTGGCTTGGTTTCTGGCATATGGCAGGAGGTAATCATGAAAAAACGAAACTTTTTCCTCTGACATCAAAATCCAGCAAAGTCGAGAGCACACCCTCAGGGCAAGTAATGACGAGATATCGCAGCATCGAGCAGGAAGGAAAGACTGCATCAAGCCGAAGACAATTCATCTTGTCTTCGGCTTGAGCATCGACTTTAATAACTGCGACAGTCTTATCCCCACTGTTATCTAGACCCCAGACTTCAACGCCCTCAGCATTGGAAGCAGCAAAAGAAAATTGCAACACCTCAACATTCAAGTAAGCATCCAGATCGACAACAATTGATTTAGACGCTTGAGACAAGAGCTCTACTCTTGCGCTGCTATCAGGCCATGAGCCCAGTCTATGGAATGTCGGCCTCTCATCAGATAAAATATCAAGCAGACACAAGAAGCTCTCGCCAAGAAGCGAAATCTCCTTCATCTCGGTCACTGCTAGAGCTCTACCTGAAAGCTTTGACTCATTAATTGCTTCAAGCATTCTTGAAAGCACCATGCAATTGATATCCGAGGAAATCTCATCAGTTTTGTGCCCAGAAAATGCAAGCGATAATCAAAAAACTCCAGCCGTGTTTCTTGCAAAGTAGAGTCAGTCAGCACACAATGCAAAGAGAAGTAGGGAATACAGCGCTCTTTGGAGACTTGATGCAACATCTCCTCCATCCAGGGAGAGGCGTAGTAAAGCTCTTTTGCATTTCCTTGATTATTGTGATCACTACCTGAGCCATATGGAGCACACAGCACAACCGTAAAGCCCTTGGCAGTGATCTCATCAACAAACTCAAAGTAGCGACGAACCACACGCGAGCAGAAAACCTCTATTGGCTTACCACTCTTGTTGCAATACTTGAGAATATTTGACCGGCAGTCAACTTCAGCAAAAGAAAGAAGGACAGCTGACGAACCAGGAGTCGCAGATTCAAGACTCTTGAAAATCTTCTAACGCCCCTTCGTAGATGATTGCGACTTGATAAAATTATACGCAGTAGCAGTACCAACCCACACATTCTCAAAGCCTGCAATTCTTTTGAAGACCCTAAGTTGAGAATCCACAAAGGCAATAATCTCTCGACAAGATACAGATCGAAGAAAAATGAGTCACTAATGATGTTTTACCATCACTCCCTGCACCCAAGAATGCATGAAACAACTGAAAGAAACCAGTCCTTAAAGTGGGATCGAGATTGACAGCGAGAAGAAGACTTCTAATCGCCTCCTCAACCTCTTCCTTCAATAAAACACCCAGATTCAAATACGCATCAGCAAAATCGGACTTTACTTCAATCGCTTTCCGATAACTCGCAATCACCTCCTCTAACTTTTCTTACTCTTTAAACGTATTGTCGAAATTTAAGCATGCACCTGCAAAAGCAGGCTACATAGAGACCGCACGCTGCAGGACGATCTCTGAGTGATCATAGCGCTCTACTTCTTTCAGACATAAGCCCAGGTTATTTAATGCTTCTGGATATTCAGACCTTAAACCAAGAGTATTCTCGTAGCAAAAAATCGGTTCCTCCCACCTCTCAGCATCTTTAAAAACATTCCCACGGTTGTAGACAGCATCTGGATCACCTGGCTGCAGAGATACCGCCCTACTCAGAAGGTCAATCCGTGCATCAAATCTCTTCTTCTCCCGCTGAATATATCCACAAAAATTAAGTGCATAAAAATTTTTCTCGTCAACTACAAGAACTTCATAGTAAATAATTTCAGACCTATCTAGTCCTCCCTAATTATGTAATTCAACTGCTGCATGCATTTTTGCATCAGCTCTTCTTGATTCACGATCCACCACCTATCCAAATATATAGTCTACTTCAAACGACTAACCCCTCAATTCCATCAAGGTCTTTTAATCTAAGATTACAAAGCATCTCAAGCCCATACATGCCTAGATTCATTTAACTAAGAATCCTTTTCAAGAAGGGCCGTCGTCCCAAGACAGAACAGGAGAGACTTAAACATCATTTACTTTCTCAAGACTTAGTTGCTATTGGGTATACATAGTCAAGAAATAGCTCCTCGCAAAAGGAAAGGCTTTTCAATCCAATTCAAGCTGTTCAATTCTTGTGTACGCTGACAAGGCTAAGCTCGATTGCTCTTCTCTAATGATAAGAGAATTCTCAATGAGCATAAAATCAAGCTGGGAAGATGAAAAACAAGTCAACGCATCGTCTATTGAATCAACGATGGGTTCACCACGTTGGTTAAAACTTGTGTTAATGAGGGCCGGGACGCCTGTCTTCTGATAGAAAGAAGATATAAGAGATGAAATAAATGCATTTTCATGTTTTCCTATTAATTGAATTCTAGCGGTACCATCAACATGAACAGCACATCGAACTAAGTCCTGAATAGAAGCTGGAACGTCTACCAAAGTAAGCATATGATGAAGTAAAAGATCGTCATCTAAAGACAATCCAAAATATTTGCAAGCGAGTTCTGGAGTAGTTATTGGTGCAAGAGGTCTAAAATCTTCTCTTGATTTAATGTATCGATTGATTTTCTTAAGTGCATTAGCTTTGCTCGGATCTGCAAGAATCGATCGATTGCCAAGTGCGCGTGGACCAAACTCTGCTTTACCAAGGAAAACGGCTCCAATCTCCCCTTCTGACAACATCAAGACCAATTTATCTAGATAAGTAGAATGATCTTTTTCAACCCTAAATCCAAGAACATCAAGATAGTCTTTGACCTCAGTAGAGTCAATACTATTGCCTAAATAAGTATTTTTGTTAGACACTGGCTTGCTTGACTTTAGTTGAGCTGCTTTTGCATAACATGCTCCAATCGCAGAGCCTGCATCGCCAGATGCAGGACAAATTGAGATCTTATAGTCAGTAAATTCTTTTTGCAATCTTTGAGTAAGCTTACAATTCAAGGCTACACCGCCGCCAAGCAAGATATGTTTATCTATTTCACTATTGATAGTACCTAAATTATATTTAAGCGTTGAAAGGACAAGATCTTCTAAATATTTTTGGGCCGAAGCAGCAAGGTCCATATAATCCCTAGACATTTTAGATTCTGGCACTCGGCTTGCTATCCCAATAGCTTTTTCTAACTCTTTGCTGACAAGGTCATCCGCAAAAGGATCAAGAATTGATGTGCTGAAGCTTTGTTGATCAGGATCACCAAACGTGTTACAAATATTGTCATACATGATTGGCTGCCCATAAGGGGCAAGGCCCATCAATTTGTATTCACCAGTAAGCACCTTAAATCCACACAGTTTAGTAATCGAAGAGTAAAACAAGCCGACAGAATTGTTAATGCCAAATCTGGCCTTAACCCTTATCCGTTGTGTTTTATTATCTATATATCCTACAAATCCGGAAGAGCCCTGACCAAATGCATCTAAGACGCAAATAATACCACTAGACAGATCACTATAAGCATATGATGCCATTGCGTGCGCAACATGATGATCACAAAGATATAACTCATTCTTTGTTAGCTTTAATTCTATTAACAGACTTTCTAATCTTGAAACCAGGCTAGAATATCGGCTAAGCGATGAAGATACTTTCTCAAAAGAAATATGTCCATTGAAAAATGGGTTGAAGCTAGAGAATAATGCCCAGAGTGCATTCTTTTGAGGATTTTCATGGCAACATACTCCTACTATTAAATAATTAGACTTTGACGCAATTTCGAGCGCTTTTAGTATCGCTTTGGCTGGCCATGAAGAATCTCCTTTGATTCTAGTAAACCTTTCCTCTGAACTTGCAAATAGAACAGATCCGTCAATACCTACAAGCGCAACTGCAGAGTCGTGGAATCCACAGGATATCCCAAGAAACACGTCTCTAAGCATCATAAGATTGGGTACTTATAACCTTTTCTGATTATTAAATGACTGGCATCGATGACTTTTCTATTATTGTATCTATGATTTATTTTAAGTAAACTTGAGAAAAGTTTCAAAGCCATATGTCGCTTCCATGAAAATTTATTCGAAAAATTCATTTGTTTCTCAATCAAAGATGTTTTCAAAGATTGCATGAGCTATTCGCATATAGCCGATGTCAGTGGGATGCCTTGCATCATGCCAGCAGTCATTTTCACTGGGTATTATACTAGTGATATCACGAATATACTCGGGAAGGGCTGCTGCATCGAGACTGAAGTAAAACCGTTGGACAGCTTGGATATAATTATCCCGACCCACCCTGGCCCTTCCATCTCCCATCCCAAAATCTCCCATCCAATGGACTAATTCCTTAAGTTCATCAGACAACGCGCTATATTCATTTCCTTTAGAGCACAAGCATGGCTGCAAAAACCTAAAAAAGCGTGCATTATGAACCCTACATATAGCATCCATATTTTTTGATTCGTCTAACCATCTAGCCACCCTATTGATAACAGGGAAGTCAGCATTGGGACGAGTGTATATATTGCCTCCAACTAAGGGTGGTATAAGCATAGCAGCAAAAGAATTGCTGTGAGCATCTGAAACATGGGTATCATTCACTCCACTTAAAGAGATCACATGAGTTGGATTCATAAACAGTATATCTCTGCTTAGTTTCATGTATTCATTAAAACTATTATACAGACCACAGCCTCCATTAAATAGAGCGACTGATGAATAACGCTTAGAAAGTAGTGCAAATAAATGATCCGTCCAAGTACTGTTGTTTACTATTGATGTAGTCGAGCCACCTAGTGCCAATATTTTCAATTCAGCCTTTAAAGGATTTTGAGAGCTAGCATCTTTTAGAAGAAATGGCCAGTTCCCAAAGAGTTTGTATTTCCTGCTATTTAAAATTTTTAGGTAGCGGGGATTCTTGTGGTCATGGTCGAACCATGAAAATGTGTCTAAAAGCCATGGATCATTATCACTATGAGAAGACTGCTCTGAGTCGATCATTAGAAATTCTCTACAAATAATTATTGTAACATTGAATGAATTCAAGGGCTGGTCGCCATATTTCAACAGAAGCAAATGATGGTTTTCGCAATGCGGCTCTATTTAGCCCGATAAAGTAGAATCAAGAAATATTGTACTTTATAAAGCGCATTGGCGCAGCAAGCTCTGGTCATTTTTATTGATAGTTATTAATTTCTATGATCTAAATGAGGCCTCTAAGCATAATTAACGAGTCTCCTTTGCTTGGTTTGAAAACCAAGCAAAGCGATAGCAAGGCCTGGCCGCATCACAACTTGCTACCAAGTGCCCGAGGCAGCAAACGCTCCATAAATCAGCTGACCAGCTAGCCAAAACAATTAACTCCACCACGAATCTAACCTTAGGAATATCCACTCAGCCATCTCGAATTAAAGTCGGAACCATAGGCGGTGGTCAAAGAGGGGCATCCCCAAGGCAATACCAATAGAACAAATCTCAGAGACTAGACCTTATAAAGCAAGTTCATATGTTCACTATCAGCCCAAAATCTGAGCTCACCCCTGCAGAGATCTGAATTAGATTCAAAAGAATTGTCCTTAAATATTCAACTCAAGCCACAAGCAAAAGACCCCAGCTTGGCAAATAAATCTGGAACAAGCCATTCCAATCAAGAACTCATGAATCACCATTGCAAGAGAAGCCCCCTTGGTCAAAGTGAACCAATGAGGGCAAATGCTCTTGAGCCATCAACTACCGAAAGACTCCATGGCGTCACAATCTGCGGTGAAAGCGCTGATTCCCTCTCTTACCGTTGATTAACATCAACAACACCTTCCTCTAAAGCTTGAATCTCTGATCGATCCGCTTCCTTGAACAACTGAGCCAAGGTTTTTACGCCCTAGAGGCAGCTTGAAAAGCATCAGCCACTAAAGCGTCCTCTGATTGAGCTACACATTTTTTGCGTGGCCGCCATGCTGTTGTTCAGAACCCAAGTTCTGCAACAACAAAGCCATTGGTTCAACAGCAGCAGCCAATAAGCCCTCGTCAAAGCATCCCTCCCAATCATGTCCTCCACCCTGCCCGGCGCCGTCAGCAGCGTCGACTCCATTCGCCTAGCCCTGCGTAGCTGGCCAGAAGTGGACGACTATCTCAACCATTGCAAAGGCGTGATCCTGCCACTTGGCTCCACCGAACAACATGGACCCACTGGCGCAATTGGCACCGATGCACTCACCGCTGAAGCAGTAGCTCTTGAAGTCGGCCGTCGCACAGGGGTGCTTGTCACACCGAGCCAAGCCTTCGGGATGGCTGAACACCATCTCGGTTTCGCCGGAACGATGAGCTTAAAACCCGCCACTTTGCTCGCATTGATCCACGATCTCGTGATATCCCTTGCCAACCATGGCTTCGAGCGGATCTTTGTGATCAACGGGCATGGCGGCAATATCGCCACCACTAAAGCCGCCTTTGCCCAGGCCTACAGCAGCGCTATCAGCAACGACCTACCCGTAGCATCCAAACTGCGATGCAAACTGGCCAACTGGTTTATGGCGGGCTCTGTCTTTCGCGCAGCCAGAGAGTTATATGGCGATCAAGAAGGCCAGCACGCCACTCCCAGCGAAATTGCTCTCACCTTGCACATAGAACCCAGTCTGCTCAGCAAACAACGGCCTCTACCGGAGCCAGCCCCTGCAGGACCGATCCACGGCCCGGAGGATTTCCGCCGACGGCATCCGGATGGCCGAATGGGCTCAAACCCCTATCTCGCTAAGCCAGAGCATGGTGCCTCATTGCTAGAGACAGCGGCTACCGCGTTGAGCGAAGATCTAACAAGCTTCCTTACCGCAGCATGAGCAAGATCACTGCCAAAGACGTACGCAAAGTGGCCCAACTAGCTCGCCTAGACCTGCCAGATGATCAGATCGCGACCTATACAGAGCAGCTAGAGAAAATCCTTGCTTACGTGGCCCAGCTTGAAGAAATTGATACCACGAACGTAAAGCCCACCACGCGAGCAGTAGAAGTGGTGAATGTGACGCGTACTGACGAGGTCTCTGAGACACCAGTACGCGAAGAACTTCTAAATCTTGCTCCTCAACGGGAAGGCGACTTCTTCAGAGTGCCAAAAATTTTGGCTGAATAATCAACGTTTCTTGGGTTCTGGCAAGACAGCAGTGCGATGCAACAAACCAATCCAACGGCGCCGCCAGCGGCGGCTGGGAATCAATTTAGCTAGTGGACGCATCTTACTACGACGTGCTGTGTGGCTACGCACGCCCAAAACGATGTCATAGAGAAAATTAAATCCATCGGATCTGCTTTGAAAAAATCCGAGCCGCTGAGGTGATCCCCTGGCATCCAATAGAGGTTTTGTTGCTTCGTAGGCCGGCTTATACTCAAACCAGGGAATAGAAGGCCATAAATGATGAACAAGATGATAATTCTGGCCCATAATCAACCAATTCATCATCCTGCTTGGATACACTCTGGCGTTATGCCAACGGTCCCGTGCAGTAAAGGGACGATGGGGCAAATAGTCAAAGAAAAGGCCCAGGGTGACCCCAACCATTAAAGCAGGGCCAAACCAACAATTATAAACAAAATTCATGAAGTCAAAATGAAGACCAGCAATCACAATGGAAACAAAAAACCCGCGCTCAAGTCCCCACTGCATCAGCTCAAAGCGACGCCATAAGCGTCGTTGAAAGAAGAAATATTCATGATAGAAAAACCGCGGCGCAATCAACCAAAGCGGGCCAAAAGTGCTGACAATGTGATCCGGATCATTGTTGGGGTCATTCACATGTGAGTGATGCTGAAGGTGCACTCTTGTGAACACAGGAAAACTAAAGCCCAGCAAAATTGCTGAACCATGACCCATGACCTGATTAATCCAAGGATTCGGATGAGCCGCCTTATGACAAGCGTCATGAATCACAGTGCCTTCCATATGCAAGGCGAAAAACGCCAATGTCACCAGAACTTGTAAAGGCCAATCACCAAAACACCACTGCCAAATCGTTAGAGCCGCCAAGCCATAACCGCCCAGGAACAATCCCACCGTGGGATTCCAAGGGGCAGGCGGATCGAGGTACTCCTTCGGCACCGTTAGCTGTTGAGAGGCCGACTTGGAGCTGGCTTCAGCCTCAACAGGATCCGGGTTGGAGAGTACCTGAGTCATCAAATGGAAACATACCCCCTGATCAAACCAAGGGCTTTAAAAAGGATGCCCACCGGGGGACTTGAACCCCCACGACCTAAGCCACTGGTACCTAAAACCAGCGCGTCTACCAATTCCGCCAGATGGGCACGTACTGAACTCTAAACACCACTCCAGAATGGGCCTACAACGTTGTGCCAAAGATGCTGGCCACCCTCCTCGGGGAGTTCTCTCTCCTGCTCGGCCTGGCAGTACTCCTGCTACCGCTGCTTGCCACTGAACTCAGTCGCCCCCGTGACGGGCTGTGGGGAGCTGTGGTGCTCATGCTGGGGCTGGGGCTGATCACCAGCAGCGGCCGCTTGCAGGGGCCCCCAATGCTGGCAGTGATCTGTGGCGCACTACTCGTGAGCAGGCTCGGGGTGGAAGTCGCCCAAAACCGCTGGCAAACACTCAGTTCGGATGATCAGCAAGAGCTGATTTCTCGGGAGCGATGGACCACCAGCCTCAAGCAGCTAGGCGCCTCTATCGCAAACCTGGGCAGCACCCTCAAAGGATTGATGGAACGGGTGCGGCCTCAACCAACCGCAGACCAAGACTCAGCTTTGTCCAACGAGATCACATCAACGGAGGGTTCTGAACCCAGCCCTGAATCAGGAGAAAGTCCTGAACCTCTCACCACTGAGAGTTTCAAAGAACTGTTTGCCTCACTGGCAAGCATCGGTGACAGGCTCAACGGGTTGATCGAACGGGTGCGGCCAAAAACAAACACAAAAAACAAGAAATGGGTGCGGCCTGAACCAACCACAGACCACAACTCAGCACCAGCTGTTGAGCAACAGCCATCTACAAGCCAACCTTCATCAGCAAATCAACAAGCCGCCAAAAGTCCCCCAGCGGTGTCAACCGAGGCGGCACCAGCCGATCAAGCAAAAACCAACTCTGAACTCAAAGAAAGTTCTACGGCTCAAGCCAAGACTAGCCTCAAGACATCGGCAGCCCGCAAGCAGACCGCTGCGCAACGATCAGAAGATCAGCAACCGGCTGAGAGCAAACAAACTGTTGACGCTGGCAGAACTGACTCCAATAAAGACTCAACACACCCTGAAGCAAAGGTTCAAGAACGCCAAGAGCCGAAAGCAAGCCAGCAGCAGACTTCCCCGCCACAGCAAACTTTTGACCAAAAGCCAACTGAAACTCAACAGCCATCTCAAACTCAACAGCCCCAAGACATCCTCCAGGCGGGTCCCGTCAAGGCCCCAACAGATAGCAAGCCAGAAACAACTTCAGACACTGAAGACATGCAAGAGGCACCAGCGGTCAAAACTGAATCGAAACAGCCTTCCATTGATAATCTCTCCTGCTGCAGTGACACGGTGACCCAGGGAAAACACCCAGATGGTGTTGCACGAACCTCTTACAAGGACACTCTCAACCTGTTGCAAACCAGCTTTGGCATGCGCGCCAATGCAAGCCAACGAGAACCAGAGTTACAAGAGTTCTGGAAGCAACAAGGCATTGATTTACAGCTTGGTCTGAACAATCAGGGCCAAAACTTCACCCTTCATGACGGGCCGCCCTACGCCAATGGAGCCCTGCATATGGGCCATGCCCTCAACAAGGTGCTGAAAGACATCATCAACAAGCATCAAATCCTGCGTGGCCGTCAAGTGCGTTTCGTGCCCGGTTGGGACTGCCACGGCCTTCCGATCGAACTGAAGGTGTTGCAGAACCTCAATCAAGAGCAGCGCGAAGCACTCACACCACTGAAATTGCGCAAGAAAGCGGCAGCCTTTGCACGCAAGCAAGTGGACAGCCAAATGGCAGGCTTCCGCCGCTGGGGCGTCTGGGCCGACTGGGGGCATCCCTACCTAACGCTCCAGAAGGAATACGAAGCCGCCCAAATCCAAGTATTCGGCACGATGTTTCAAAAGGGATACATCTATCGGGGACTCAAGCCGGTGCACTGGAGTCCCAGCTCCCGTACAGCCCTTGCGGAAGCGGAGTTGGAATATCCAGACGGTCACACCAGCCCAAGTGTCTACGTTGCTTTTCCAGCAGCCAAGCTGCCCGAGAACTTGCGCACATCTCTTGGCAATCAGGGCCTGGAGCTGCCGAATAACGGCCTCGAACTCGGCCAGGCTCTGCAAATTGCAATCTGGACCACCACCCCCTGGACGCTTCCCGCCAACCTTGCGGTTTCGGTCAACGAGAAACTCGACTACTCCTTTGCAGTTGACAACCAAGGTCGACTACTACTAGTGGCCGCTGAATTGTTGCCATCATTACGCGACACCCTCGCGCTGGAACTCACAGCTCGCGCCACGGTCAAGGGAGCCCTTCTTGCAGGTCTCATCTACAAACACCCACTACTGGATCGAGACAGTCCGATCGTGATCGGCGGTGAATACATCACCACCGAATCGGGAACTGGTCTTGTGCACACGGCCCCAGGCCATGGTGTCGACGACTTCAACACAGGCCAAAAGAACGACCTGGGCATGCTCTGCCCAGTAGACGAAAGCGGAACAATGACAAGCGAGGCGGGTCCATTCGCTGGTCTCAACGTGCTCAAAGACGCCAACCCCACCATCATTGCGGCACTTGAGGAAAGAGGTGCTCTGCTGAAGCACGAACCCTATGCCCACCGCTACCCCTATGACTGGCGAACAAAGAAACCCACCATTTTTCGCGCTACAGAGCAATGGTTTGCCTCTGTCGAAGGCTTCCGCAATGAAGCATTGACAGCTATCAACAGCGTGGAGTGGCTACCAGCCTCGGGCCGCAATCGCATGGAAGCGATGGTGCGAGAACGGGGCGACTGGTGTATTTCCAGACAACGCACTTGGGGCGTGCCGATTCCAGTGTTCTACGAGCGAGAAGGCAATGAGGTGCTTTTAAACGACGAGACCCTTGCTCATGTCAAGGCCCTGATCACAGAACATGGTGCCGACGCGTGGTGGGAACGCAATGAAGACGAGCTGTTGCCACCGGCCTATGCCGCAGAAGCTAAACGATGGCGTAAAGGAACCGACACGATGGACGTATGGTTTGACTCGGGCTCGAGTTGGGCGGCTGTTGCCAGTCAACAAGATGGCCTCGCCTACCCTGCCGAGCTGTACCTAGAAGGCTCTGACCAACACAGGGGCTGGTTTCAGTCTTCTTTGCTGACCTCCGTAGCCATCAACAGCCAAGCTCCCTATCGGCAGGTGCTCACCCATGGCTTCGCCCTCGATGAGAAGGGTCGGAAAATGAGCAAATCGCTAGGGAATGTCGTCGATCCAGCGGTGATTATCGACGGTGGCAAAAACCAGAAACAAGAACCTCCCTACGGCGCCGACGTTCTCCGCCTATGGGTGAGCTCTGTGGATTACTCCGCCGATGTTCCGATCGGAGCCAGCATTCTGCGTCAGATCGCAGATGTGTATCGCAAGGTGCGTAACACGTCCCGCTATCTGCTGGGAAACCTGCACGACTTCGATCCCGAACGCGACACGATTCCCGTGCCAGAGCTACCCCTACTCGATCGCTGGATGCTGCAACGCACAGCTGAGGTCATGGATGAGATCTCAACGGCCTTTGATCGCTACGAGTTCTATCGCTTCTTCCAGTTACTCCAGAGCTACTGCGTAGTCGACCTATCGAACTTCTACCTCGATATTGCCAAGGACCGACTCTATGTGAGCTCACCATCCGAACGTCGCCGACGCAGCTGTCAAACGGTGATGGCTCTCATCATTGAGCGTCTAGCTGGGGCCATTTCCCCAGTGCTATGTCATATGGCCGAAGACATCTGGCAGAACCTGCCCTACTCCGTAGCGGAAGACTCTGTCTTTCGTAGGGGATGGCCCACGGTCCCAGAGACCTGGCGAGACCCCTCATTGATGGCGCCAATGCACCAGCTACGTGAACTGCGCAGCGCCGTGAACCGCGTTTTAGAAGATTGCCGAAGCCAAGGGGAGCTGGGTGCGGCACTTGAAGCAGCTGTCCGCTTGGAAGCACACAGCGAAGCGCTCCAGGAAGCACTCGACTGGCTCAGGCAACACGGAGATCCCGATGTGGATGGATTGCGCGACTGGTTGCTGGTGTCTCACTTACAAGTAGGTGGTGAACCATGGGCAGAACTACTGGCAAGTCAGGACAACACCTTGGCGACGATCGAGGTAGCCAGGGCCCGGGGTAGCAAATGCGAACGCTGTTGGCACTACGAAACTGATATCGGCCAGCACACGACACATCCCACCCTTTGCGGTCGCTGCGTGGGCGTGCTCGAACATCAATAAAAAAGGGGGAGCTCCACGACATCCCCCCATCCATCACAACCATGTGACCACCAATGTCATCAGCACTGAGCCTCTGCATCACTAGCAATATCCAAAGGCTTATCCAAGTCAATGCGGTGATGACATCAGCTCACAAGCAGCACACACGCATCCAGAACCGCAGTCATTGAACATTCTGCTTAAAAAAGCAAAACTCAAAACATCGCAAGGGAGCCCAAAAATTATGTAATCGAGCAGTGGATTCAATGATCATGCCTCTATCAAAAAGCTCCGCTAGCAGAAGCTGGCAATGGAAGAGGGTCAACATCAGGCAGACCAGATAAGAAAGACTTCTCCTCAATGCTCGCCTGCTCTAAAAGACCTGCATTCGCATTTGTATTAGCTTCTGCGGAAGGTGACCCACAGATAACCGCAGCAATGCAAATTGCAGCAATCAGCGTAAAGAGCTTATCGGTAATCAACTCGGCTTTGTCGAATGTCATTGCCCTAATTTCGTTGTGAGGACAACCTGTCCTCGATGTACATAGCTTCTCCGCAAGTTCTCTGTGTTGTGTTGACGCACCGCAAGACCCGAGGTGATTTTGCTCACAGCTCCTGTATCGCATCAAAAGCAATAGGGTCAGAATTCACCAGCAACCCGACCCTGACGGGGAAGTCGCACCAGAAGCCACTGCAACAAGCCCACGACATAAGCCACCAAGGCCACATAACCAATAAATGCGGCGACCGCTTCGGTCCACTGTCCACCGAAAACGAAATCAAACAGTCGCTCCGCAACCCCATGCAACCCCTGCGGAGCCTCAAGCCAGACCCGACAATTAGCCGCTGCAACGTCCTTGACGCAAGCAAGACTGGTTGACGCCATAGCCGCCGCCATTAGACCGAATCCGCTCAGAGCCCAGCGCCAAATACGCACCGTTAATGGCAGAGGTCGCCAGGGGGGTAAATCGGCAAGCTCCTCATTAAGGTCCACCCAAAACCAAACTGAAGCCACCATCAACAAAGGGGCCAAAAAGGACGTCAGATAACCAATAGGCCTTTGATCAGTCAGCAACAACACGCTGATGGCTAGCAAACTGGCAATCTTCCAATAGATGGTCAGTAAACGCACCATCGAAGCCTCCCGTCGCACCGAAGCCCAGATCAACAAAACCAATGGCAGGCCCAGTGCAAACATTGCCGCAAGGCGGTAGGTCAGCCAGACCAGAGTGCGATAGGGGAGTTCAGGCACTTAGGAGGTTCGTGAAGGCGTCATTATCAATGCTGGCCTGAGTTCCGTCAGTGTTGTTAGTGTCCAATTCATGGAGCCCTTCTCTCCGCTCAATTGGTTCAGACGCAGCTCATTCCAGGCCAGCTGCCGAACGGCATTGTCCAGCCAACCTTCCCTTGAGGCTGCGGTCACCGAGGTGGCGGCAGCCCTGGCGGGGGGCACCTCGGCCGACCTAGCACTCGTCTTTGCCTCCACCCACTACGCCAGCGATTTACCGCGCTTGCTGCCTTTATTGCAGCGGCGACTGAACGCAAACCACTGGTTGGGGTGTGCCGGTGGAGGCGTGATTGGCACCACAGCCAAAGGGAATGCCTCAGAGCTCGAAAAAGAGCCTGCTCTCAGCATCACCATGCTGCAGCTACCAGGAGCCATTCTCAAGCCCTTCTGCCTTGAAACCCAGTCATTACCAGACCTAGATGGACCAGCTCAGCACTGGCAAGAATGGGTTGGCGCTGATCCTTTCAATGCCCGCAGCATGATGCTGCTTGTGGATCCCAGCTCACCATCAATCAATGATCTCATTAGCGGCCTGGATTACGCCTACCCAACCACGACCAAACTCGGTGGCATTGCCGGCCCTCATAATGCCCCTCATGGCTCCCTGTTCTTTGACGACCGCGTCGTGATGGGCGCCGTTGGCTGCAGCTTTGGAGGCGACTGGAATCTGGAAGTCGTGGTCGCACAGGGTTGCAAACCGATTGGGCCTGTGTTCGCCATTGAACAGGTGCAAAAAAATATTCTTTTAGAACTCAGTCACGAAAACCAGCGGGACAGTCCGATGGCCTGCCTACAACGAGTGCTAGATGATCTCTCAGAAGAAGAACGAGAGATGGTCCGGCATTCACTTTTTTTAGGAATAGAACGGCGCGATCTGGTGTTAGCAGGAACCGGAGCCCCTCAGCCTCAGGGAGCTTTTTTGGTGAGGAACCTGATTGGAGTAGATCCCAAGAATGGTGCCGTTGCCGTCGCCGAGCAAATAAGGGCTGGCCAGAACGTGCAATTTCAGCTGCGGGAAGCTGAGGCCTCACGGCAGGAATCTGAGCAACTGCTCGGTGCCGCAAGAGAACGCAATACCAGCCCCCCTCTATTCGGCCTATTAATGGCTTGCCTCGGGCGAGGACATGGCCTCTACGGCATACCCAATGGTGATGTCCGCATCGCACGCAAACTGATGGCAGACCTGCCGATAGCTGGAGTGTTCTGCAACGGTGAAATCGGCCCTGCCGGAGGCGTTGGCGCTACCCACATTCACGGTTACACGGCCTGCTGGGGTTTGCTTAGGCATGACCCCTCTGCCTCGGAACCAGCCAAATCCTTCTAAGTGTGCGCCAGCACGTCAATCCCCTCAGCCGTTTCTTCCAACTTCCCAGGCCACTGCCAAGCCCGGAAGAAATGTTTGAGCAATCCAACCGCCCTCTCCATCTCGACGTCGGTTGTGCTCGAGGTGGCTTCCTGTTGGGCCTGGCTCCACTTCAACCAGAGTGGAATCATGTGGGTGTTGAGATTCGCCACCCGCTTGTACTTTCAGCGGAAAGGGATCGACAAGAACTCGAGCTCGACAACCTCCGCTTCTTGTTCTGCAACGTCAATGTGAGCCTTGAGGAATGGCTTGATGCCCTGCCTAGAGATCAGCTGCAATGGGTGTCCATCCAGTTCCCAGACCCCTGGTTTAAACGTCGTCATCAGAAGCGCAGGGTGCTGCAACCATCCCTGTTAATCGCCTTAGCAACAGCCCTGCAACCAGGCCGTGAACTCTTTATCCAGAGTGATGTGCTGTCTGTTATCGAGCCGATGGTGATGCTGATTGAACAAAGCAACTGTTTCAAGCGTCCTAGAGATGATTCCCAAGCCTGGCAACGGGCCAACCCACTGCCCGTGCCAACGGAGCGAGAACGTTATGCGCTCGATCAGGGCCTGCAGGTTTACCGCAGGCTCTACCAACGCAACGACCAACAAGCTCCTGAGCTGTCCAGCCTGGAAGCTTTATGGCAACAGGTCGATAATCCCATTGAAGAAGAACATACCGACTGCTGATGCCTAAGACTGCGGCCCCACAGCCCCTTCTACTGCGCTGGCAGGGACTCATTCCCTCCTCTGAGGCGATGCAAATACGCCTGCAGTGGATTGCGGGGTGGCTGCTGATGATGCTCCTAGCAACCCTGCCCATGCTGACTCGAACCGGGCTTGGACTAACAATCCTCGCGGCCGGAGCGTTATGGATCATCTGGGGCTGCGTGACACCAGCTGGCCGAATTGGAAGCATCAGTAGCTGGTTACTTGTATTTCTCGCTATTGCATTGCTCGCCACAGGATTCTCACCGGTTCCATTGGCAGCTGCCAAAGGATTGATCAAACTCATCAGCTACCTGGGGGTGTACGCACTCATGCGCCAGCTACTAGCCACCAGGAGCGAATGGTGGGATCGCCTGGTGGCTGCCCTACTAACCGGCGAACTGATCTCTTCTGTGATCGCAATCAGGCAGCTCTATGCCCCCGCTGAAGAAATGGCCCACTGGGCAGATCCCAATTCAGTAGCTGCAGGGACAGTGCGAATTTATGGTCCGCTTGGTAATCCCAACCTGCTAGCCGGCTATCTCATACCCATCCTGCCTCTGGCCTTAGTAGCCCTACTCAGATGGCAAGGCTTGGGGGCAAAGCTTTACGCGATGGTCGCTCTAGTGCTTGGCATCACAGCAACCCTCTTCAGCTTCAGCCGCGGTGGATGGCTAGGCATGCTTTCCGCCCTGGCTGTGATTTTGGTGCTGCTGCTGTTACGCAGTACCAGCCACTGGCCTCTCGTCTGGCGTCGTCTGCTGCCCCTAATCGTGATTGTTTTGGGCACAGCCATGCTGGTGATCGCAGCAACCCAGATTGAGCCCATCCGCACCCGAATCACAAGCTTGCTCGCAGGGCGAAGTGACAGCTCTAACAACTTCCGCATCAACGTTTGGCTATCGAGCCTTGAAATGATTCAGGCACGCCCGTGGCTGGGTATTGGCCCTGGCAACGCTGCCTTCACCAGTATCTATCCGCTCTTTCAACAGCCCAAATTCAACGCCCTAAGTGCCTACTCTGTTCCCCTGGAAATCCTTGTCGAAACCGGACTACCTGGCCTCATTGCAAGTCTCGCTCTACTCGTCACCAGCATGCGCAAGGGCCTCGCTGGCCTCAACTCAAACAATCCGCTGGCCCTCCCCGCTCTAGCAAGCCTGGCCGCAATGGCTGGGCTTGCGGTTCATGGCATCACAGATACCATTTTTTTTCGACCTGAGGTTCAACTCGTGGGCTGGTTCTGCCTCGCCACACTGGCCCAAACACAGCCAGAACAAAAGCAACTCCAGCAGACAGCGTGAACGGCCTTTTGCTTGCAGGCTTTGATGCAGGCCAAACCCAAACCCGATGCCGCCTAAGCCGCTGGCATCAAAATCAGTGGTTGCCGATTGCAGAGGGCCTCGGCAGCGGCGTTATTCACCTGCAGGCCTCTAATGGTGAAGAACGCTTTGAAAAAGCACTGCGAAGCAGCTTCAGCAAGGCTGTCGGCAATGCTGGATTGAGCTCTGAAACAGCTCTGATCGCTGCAGCGGCCGTCGGAGCAAGCGGAATAGAACATGACACCCCACTGCAAGAGCAAGCCCAGCAATTGCTCGCGCGTTGTCTAAACATCCAATCAAACCAATGCCTAGCGACTGGGGATGAACGCACGGCCCTGCATGGAGCCTTCCCCCAAGGCGCAGGCATTGTGCTGATCAGTGGCACCGGCATGATCTGCATCGGGCGAAACGCTAAAGGGAAAGAACAACGCTGTGGCGGCTGGGGTTGGCTACTTGATGAGGGTGGCTCAGCTCAAAACCTCGGACAAAAGGGGCTACAGCTCAGCCTGCGCATGGCCGATGGCCGCATCCCCGATCGACCTCTGCGCAAGAAACTCTGGCGCGCTCTCAATTGCTCATCAGCAGCAGCTATCAAAGCCCTTGTTGTGCAGCCCAGTTTCGGTGCTGCCGGGTTTGCTCAACTCGCGCCACTCGTCGTTGCAGAAGCCCAGGTAGGCGATAAGGATGCCATCGCGATCCTTGAACAATCAGCCCACTGCATCGCCGAAGCGATCGCAGGAGTTGCCCAAAGCCTTGAGTTATCGGCTCCCAAGATCTGTGGCAACGGCGGAGCCTTTGAACATCTACAACCCTTTCGCGAGCTGATCGAGCAAGCCATTGCCAAGCGACTGCCTACTGCAAGCTGGATCAAAGGCCAGGGGGATGCCCTGGATGGTGCTCTGCAGCTTGCACTCCGCCAACTCAAACGCAACCCCGATTGAGGTGTTGCTCGGCAAGGTCGGCCAACTGTGCTGTCCAGAAGTCCACGGCAGCAGAATCCGCCGCTTCAATCATCACCCTTAACAACGGCTCCGTTCCACTCGCCCTTACCAAGACTCGGCCGTCTTCACCCATGGCTGATTCTGCCGCCAAGACCGCCTTCTGCAGAGGCTCACATTGCTGCCAACCCATACGTCGTTCCAAATCAGGAACGCGCACATTGACCAACTTTTGTGGGAACGCCTGGAAACTCTGATCCAACCACTCACCAAGACTCAGCCCCCTGCCATGACAGAGAGTGGCAAGCTGCAAAGCAGTGAGCACACCATCACCACAAAGGCCATGAGCTGCTGAAAGGATATGGCCAGACTGTTCACCACCTAAAGCAGCATTGCTCTCCACCATGGCGGCATAGACATGCTGATCACCTACCGGCGTGCGTTCAAGAACCCCACCTCTTTGCTGCCAAGCCCTCTCAAATCCTAGATTCGACATCACCGTGGCCACAAGCCTTTGTTGAGGTAAAGCCTGCCGATCCTGAAGGTCTGATCCCCAGAGGTAGAGCACATGGTCACCATCAACGACGCGACCCTGTCCATCCAAAGCCAGCATCCGATCAGCATCCCCATCAAAGGCAAAGCCCATGATCGCGCCGCGCTCAATCACAGCTCGACGCAACGGCTCGAGCTGGGTAGAACCACAACCGACATTGATGCGCCTGCCATCCGGTTCACCATGCAACACAGTGAGATCAGCCCCAAGGGCCGCAAACACCTCAGCAGCACAGGCTGTTGCCGCTCCCCAGCAGAGATCAAGCACAATGGGCACCCCATCCAGGCGTTGATGCAGCACTGAGGCAAGCAGGGCATCGCGATAGTGGCTAAGAAGCTCGTTGCGCTGATAAGCAGGGCCGCAACTCGTGATCGTTGGTCGACCTTTGTCACCAATGGCCTCGCCGCGAAGCCCCGCTTCGATGAGACCCTGCTTTGCTGGGCTTAGTTTGGCACCATCGGCCCCAAACACCTTGATGCCATTGTCTTCAGGTGGGTTATGACTTGCTGAAACCATCAAACCGCCTGCAGCACCAAGCTTGCGAATTAATCCAGGCACAGCTGGGGTGGGACATAAGCCCAAGGTCCACACTTCCCGCCCTGCAGCGGTTAAACCAGCCGTTAATGCCGAGGCCACCATGGCCCCACTGCTACGGGAATCCATCCCGATCAACACCGGGCCTTGATCAGGCAACACCTGACCACACCAGTAGCCCACCTGCAAAATAAACGCAGGCGTCAGCAACGTTCCGACCCGACCGCGAATGCCATCTGTGCCGAAGCTGGCCTGGGCCGTCCCGAGGGGAACACCTAAGGGGTCAAGAGCAGCAAAGACCATCAGGTCTCAAAAGTGGACTGAAGGTTAAAGGGCATGCGCCTGAGACTCAAGCGAGAGGGGACATGATCGAAGACAGTCTCAACGCCAAAAGCATGGGAGCCCAGAGCAAAGTGACGGGTTCAGGCACGCTTCAAAAGCCACAATCCATCCAGGCCGCAACGGCATGGGCCAAAGCCAGCACAATCCCTCAACGAATCATGCCGCTTCCGCAACGGGTGCACACTCAGAGAGGTGAGCCTGAGCAAGCGGCATCAATCCTTGCGAAGACTGCATCACACAACTGGACTTCATCACCACAGAATGCCAACAGTTTCTGCTCTGGCGTGATCGCGAGCCCCTGTCGCGGATTCCCTCTACTCGGAGGTACAGCCCTACTCAGCTTGGCGGCAAGCCTCGCTGGGCAAGCCCTTTTAAAACCACAGCTCAAGCGACTTACGCCAAGGATGTCGCAAACAGAGCTCTGGCAGGCCTATCGCTGGTCAATCGATCCCCAGCAACGCCGAGATGCCTCATTGCTGCTCGTGAGCAAGACAAAAGGATCAACCCTTAGGCATCAGAGGCTGTTGGCCGGCCAAGGCTGGGGGAACAGCCCCTTAGCAGCCGTTGCCCTCAAGCTGCAAGCCCAAACAGCCGAGCGTCTTGGGGAAAAATCAAAGGCCAATCATCTTTGGCAAAGCCTGCTGAAACGTTTTCCAAACACGACGACGGCGGCTGATGCGTATTACAGCCTCGGGCGCCATAACCCTGAACTGCGTCAGCAACTCCTTCAGCAACATCCTGCTCATCCAGCGGCACTAGCCAGCGCAATTGAACTGAATACCAGCAACAGTCGCCATCAAAGAGCCATTCATCTCACGCGTTGGGGGGTCTTCTGGCCAGGTGCCGCAGAAGTCCTACGCAGCGCCTGCAGCGCTCCGGCAAGGAACGGACATTCAAACCAAGAGCGACAAGAACTAGCCCTTGGTCTTGCACAACTAGGCGACGGCAGAACAGCCCTGAGCTGCCTACAAGAACAACCCCCTGATCCTGCAGCAGCCCTAGCCATTGGCCAGACACTGCTCCGAGGCAATAAGGAGGAACAACTCCAGGGCGAATCTCTGCTCTTGAAGCTGGCTCAAGACAATCCAGAGGCTGCTGAAAGCCTTGAAGCGATGAGCCTCCTCAGTGAACCTCTTCATCCGAAGGCGACTCTGCTTAAGTCCTTGCCGCCTGCCCTTGCTGATCGTTCCCCCAGCGTGGCGGCAGCCCGCGTACGCCTTGAAAATGGGATCCAAGCAGACGAGGTGTTTCAACGCTGGCCTGATCGTCCTGCTAGCTGGCAACTGCAATGGGATCTGAGCCGAGACGCTCTGCTGAAAGAGCAATGGAACAAGGCCCAATCGATTCTCGAAAGCATCCCAACTCAAAAATTGCCGGAGCCCCTCGCCGCTAGGCAACAGTTCTGGATCGGATTCACTGCCTCCAAACAGGGTCGCAATCGAGAGGCCACCCAGATCTGGGAAAAGCTGCTCCGATCCCATCCCAATGGGTACTACACCTGGCGCGCCCAGGCACGCCTTGGTCGAGCTGATCTTCCTGCACTGCAAGGGCAACCCGTATCAATTTCGAACCCTGAGCTCCCATCCTGGACCCCACTAGGCAGTGGAGAAAAGCTTGTAGACGAACTCTGGCGACTTGGTCTCTCAATGGAGGCCTGGGAAACGTGGCGGACTCTGAGGATTGAAGGCGATCGCACACAACATGATCCCAACACCATGATCGTGGAAGGACGGCTCAGGATGGCCGTCGGCGATGACTGGACGGGGCTAAGTCAGCTCTGGCGAACAAGCCTGCGACTCGTAGGAGAGGACTGCCACACTCGCCAATTGCTCCATCACAGCCAACATCCATATCGCTTTTGGCCTGAGATCAAAAAAGCGAGTCACCGCAGTGACGTCCGAGCTGAACTATTGCTGGCCATAGCCAAGCAAGAATCACGCTTCTCGCCAGGCGTGGAGTCTCCAGTCGGCGCAATAGGGCTGATGCAACTGATGCCGGAAACAGCGGCAGAACTCAGCGATAACCCTCTGAACAAGCAAGTGCTGTCCACTCCTGAAACCAATATTGAACTTGGGGCCCGTTACCTAGCAATGCTGCTGAAGCAATGGCAAGGCAATCCATGGCTGGCAGTGAGCAGTTACAACGCCGGGCCCGCTGCAGTAGCCGACTGGCTAACCCCAGAACTGGCTGCGGACCCTGAGCTCTGGGTAGAACGAATCCCTTACCCAGAGACACGCCTCTATACAAAAAAAGTTCTCGGCAACCTCTGGAGCTATTTAGGCCTACCCAGCCAAAAGCTCTGCGAGACTGGGATGTAAAGGCGTAGAGATCTGCTGGCCAATCCATATCCCGCCAAGCAAAATCAACCCCAGAGCAATCGCCATCACAACCGGTGGTGGCACCACACGAATGCTAGTGAGATCCAAGCGCGCAAGCAATACCGCAGAAGCAAGGATGAGAACATCCGCAAGCAGGCTCAGGTGAAGTAGGTATAGGCCAGCGGTGATCACCAACAACAAAACCACCACCAAACTGATTGCACGACTGACAGCCATCAGCAAGGAGACCTGTCGCAAGATCAGATCCGGCATCGTGCAAACCACGACCAACACGACCGCCTGAAGGACCTCAACAATCCAGAAGAGCTCAACATCAATGCCGAGGCTGTCTATCTGCTCAGACTGAAGCAGCGACCAATGGTTGCCCATAACGACCGCCACCCCAAAGAGCAACAGCAACGAGGGAGCACGAAAAGGCACAACGAGGAGACGCAGCATCAGCATCAGCCTCAACAAATAGTGAAAAGACGCTTCACTTCTGAACAGTTAGCCCATTGAAGCGAGCAACAACAACAAAACAGACCTGCCAAAGTGCATCGAGAATCTTGCCCATCATGACCGGAAGTTCCCCGTCTTCCACTCTCGGCCAAGGCCAGAGGTTGATACTGCTATTCACAGCATTGGGATTAGCAGTCGTTCTTTTCCTGCTACGGGGCGGCCTCAATGCTGAGGCACCACTCGAGCAACTGGCTCGACGCTCCCTCGACCCAGATGTCGCACTCACCAATGGTCGACCGACGGTGATCGAATTTTATGCTGATTGGTGTCAAGCCTGTCGTGAAATGGCCCCAGCCATGCTCACAACGGAACGTGAAAGCGAAAACCAGCTCGACGTTGTACTGGTAAACGTCGACAACCCCCGCTGGCAAGACCTTGTCGATCGCTACGACGTCAACGGCATTCCCCAGCTGAACTTCTTCGACAACAAAGGCAAACTGCAGGGTCTCTCACTAGGCGCACGCACTCAAGAACAACTACAGCAATTAACTGACGCTCTGATTCAAAACCAACCCCTACCCAAGTTCGCCGGCGTAGGCGCTATCAGCAGCCTGAATGCATCACAAGAACGAACAGAGAGGCAAAACGAATTAGAAGCTATTGGGCCAATGAGTCATGGCTATTCTAAAATCAATTAGCGATTAGCGATTAGCGATTAGCGATTAGCGATTAGCGATTAGCGATTAGCGATTATGACGAGCCATTACATAAGCAACTCTTTAATATGATATTTAGCTTAAACAGGTTAAGCCAAATATCTACACGGTCCTCCATACACCACTCTTTTCAACCTTGCCTGTGGCGACAATCGAGCCAAAAAGATATCAAAATCTCCTTACCAAACTCTATTACTATTACTGCTTGCCCTTAGCTTTCTCGCTCACCATTTGAGCGATTAACCACTTCAATCGGGCCTCTTTTATTACCCACAGCCTCTATTGTTTTCTGAGGCCAGGCAACAGCAAAAGCCCTATTACAAGGTGGATCAATGCTCCTAGCCATAAAAGGACACCAATTGCATCTTGACTCACGCCAATAGAGATTAATAAAATTCCAACAGCAATGTTATAGCCACACAGAGATTTTCTCGGATTTAGCATCGGCGCATGACTTGACGCTTCCCAACAAGCAAAACCAAGAGCAATGATTGCCAGTGCAAATAATCTTGCAATACCTACCAGTTCATTATCTATCGGATGGCCAAAAAGTAGCGCGCAAAATTTAGCAGGCATAAAGAAAGTCAAAATCCCGCCAAGGACTTCAAAGCCTGCAGAGAATCTCAATATCAGAAAACTGCGCCTCATGGAATTATCTGGCAGCAATTCTTTCTTAACCTTGAAGCAGGCTAATACTGAACACCAAAACTCCTACACAAGCAGCGAGAACGACAGCACTCACCCAAAAGACAAAAGAGTTGCCAAACTGTCCCCATCCACCAAGATAATCGCCTGAGGTATTCACCTCCACCTCAGCAGGTGCTGACTTTGGCTGCTTGTCTGACATAAGTGGGGGAGGAGATCAGTAGCTTCACTCTATCAATGTCTACAAAATCAAAAAGATCTATTGAGAACAGACATGCATTCAACAGATCTTTTTCGTTCAGATCCTGGCGAGAGTGACGCGTTCTGGCTGATGTTGATATTTACCCTGGCGATCGCTGTAGGTGGTATCGCAAGGATCACCCTCGAAGAAAAGAAGCTGACAAATGCCTTCATTGGCATAGATACGGCAATCAGCTCCAGAACTGTTGCTGAATTCCAGCGTGAGATGCCCTTCCCAACTGGCTTCGGCGGGGGTTGTATTGACGATGATGCCAAGACGGGCATAGGTACTCTTGCCTAGGCAAATTACAGTGATATTTGATGGCACCTTCATCTTCTCCAGCGCCACACCGAGACCATAAGAATGAGCCGGCAGGATGAAATACTCACCATCCTCGTCCTGATGCAAAGGGGTGGATTCGAGATTTGCAGGATTAAATCGCTTCGGATTCATCACCGTGCCTGGTACATGGCGAAAGATCAAAAACTCCTTCGCAGAGAGCCTTAGGTCATAACCAAAGGAAGAACAGCCAAAGCTAAGTACAGGCCGTTGATGCTGCTCAGGATCAAGATGTCGGATCAATCCGGCTTGAAAAGGTTCAAGCATCCCTGCTGCGGCCTGTTCAGTGATCCAACGGTCGTTTTTAAGCATCAGAAACCACGACGCAACTCAGTGACCTGATCAGCCATTGCCATCAGGATCGATGGCATAACTGAGCCAGTCAAGATGACATCCATCGACCCGGGGCGCTGTTCCAAAGTTGTTAACACATCAGCTTCATTGAGATAACCAAGAGCAATCGCCAGACCCACCTCATCCAACACCATTTGATCCAAATCACTCGCCAAGATGCGATCCCGACATTCCTGCCAAATGGCCTCCACGGCCTCAGGTGCGCTGGAGTCAACGGCAAGCATTGAAGCAGGCTCAGATAGACAGCCAGGAACCGCCGGACGCAGCCACTCAAGTCGACCACATAGGCGCACGCGCCCATCTGGGCCTTGATCAACCCCTCCCTTGAGGAACTGAGCCACCAACACACGACTTCCCAGCCCAGCCGCTCTTAACGCCTGACTCAAGACAACAGAAAAACTGCCTCGATAGGGGGCTGTATAAACCTGAAGCTGCCCTTCAGGAGCGACCAGATGCAGCAGTCGCCTATCAGCAACTGCTGCCAAAGGCCGACTCCCATCACTCTCCTGTGAGCGATGGTCCGTCATGCACGGATCCACGAAACGCTGGCTAGGGCTCAGGCTGACAGTCATAAAAATCTCAATCGCCCCGACAAAACCAGCAGAAATCAAATGTAGCGGCGAGAAGCTGCTTAACAAGGCTCTTGACACTATCCATGGTGTAAAAGCACCTGTTTCTGCCAGGCTCAGGTCATCTCACCCACCAACAGCACGATGCTCACATCCCCCCAGCCACGTGCTGACGGCCGCCTTGCTGACGGGATGCGGCCACTTCAGATCACATGGGATCCAATGGGCTTTGCCCTCAGTTCCTTAATCATCCGCACTGGTCGCACCGCAGTGCTCTGCAGTGTTTGCGTTGAAGAAGGTGTACCACGCTGGCGCAAAGGCCAAGGCAAAGGCTGGCTCAGCGCCGAGTACCGCCTTCTGCCTGGGTCTACACCGCAAAGACAGAACCGTGAACTACTCAAGCTTTCCGGACGAACACAAGAAATTCAACGCCTCATTGGCCGCAGCCTGCGCGCCGTGATCGACATGGCCGCTCTTGGGGAAACCACCCTGCGAATTGATTGTGACGTCATTCAGGCTGATGCCGGCACCCGTACAGCCGCCATCACCGGCGCTTGGATCGCCTTAAAACGAGGCTGCGATCGCTTGCTGGAACAAGGCCTGCTTACGCATCAACCCCTCATCGACCAAGTTGCTGCAGTATCCGTTGGTTTAGTCGAGAGTTATCCCCTTCTTGACCTCGACTACAGCGAAGACTCCAGGGCTGATGTGGATCTAAACGTGGTGATGGGCTCCAATGGGCACCTATTGGAGCTGCAGGGCACCGCTGAAGGGGCTCCATTCAGCAGGAATCAACTCAACGACTTGCTGAATCTGGCAGAACCCGGCCTGCAACACCTACAAGCCTTCCAACGTTCGGCATTAATGCAAGAAGACTAAAAACCGTCACCATTGCTACATGGTGGTGGAGGTCCACTCCCTAACTTCATATTTCTGCCGTTTGCTGCGCAGCCATGGCCGGCGTCATCCGCGGCTTCAGCCGTTACGCCCCGCAACCCTATATTCAAGGGTCCGGAAGTATGGCCAACTCGCCTGCTCCAACCCAGAAAACCCTGCTGGAAGTCATCCGTGAACTGGATGGCGCCAGCAACGAACTGGTGGAGCGTTCCAAAACCATCTTCTTTCCTGGCGATCCTGCCGAAAAGGTGTATCTCATTCGACGCGGCGCAGTTCGGCTATCTCGGGTCTATGAATCTGGTGAAGAGATCACCGTGGCATTACTGCGTGAAAACAGCCTATTTGGCGTGCTCTCTCTGCTCACAGGCCATCGCTCGGACCGTTTTTATCACTCCGTAGCCTTCACCCGAGTGGAAATGATCACAGCGCCAGCCACCTCAGTTCGCCAGGCGATCGAAAACGACACCAGCGTGGGGTTACTTCTGCTGCAGGGTCTCTCAAGTCGGATCTTGCAAACCGAGACCATGATCGAGACCCTCACTCACCGCGACATGTCATCAAGGCTTGTGAGTTTCCTACTAGTCCTCTGCCGAGATTTCGGGGTTCCAGGGGAACAAGGAATCACCATTGACCTACGCCTCTCACATCAGTCCATCGCTGAAGCAATCGGCTCGACTCGCGTCACCATTACTCGCCTGTTGGGAGACCTGCGCAATTCAGGTCTCGTGCAAATCGATCGCAAGAAAATCACCGTTCTTGATCCGATTGCCCTTGCTAAAAAATTCAACTGAGCCCCGTCCCAGTCCAGGATGGTGAAACGGGTTGACACTATTCCTGATCCCACCCGCCCATTGTCGTGACCGGCTGGCTGCTGATCCTCTCCCTACTCGTCCTCGGTGGTGTGCTCTCCACCCTGGGCGATCGACTTGGCAGCCGTGTAGGCAAAGCAAGGCTGAGCCTGTTCAATCTCAGACCGCGAAGGACAGCCGTATTCATCACCGTTCTCACTGGCAGCCTGATTAGCGCCCTGTCCCTAGGACTGATGCTGCTGGTCAGTCGACAACTGCGAGTAGGACTTTTTGAACTGGATGACCTTCAGGCCAAACTCCAACAAAGCCGCGCTGCCCTCAATTCAAGTCGCACGGCCCAGTTCAATGCCGAGCTTGATCTCAAGCAGGCCAGGTCGGACAGCAATCAGGTTCAGAATGAACTGAAGGAAGCCAAAAAGCGAGCTGCCGCACTTCGCAACGAACTCGCACCACTACAAAAACAAAGACAACAGCTCGAAGCGGAACGAGCTCGTCTCAGTCGCGACATTTCCAAAAAAGATGCCGACATCCGCCGAACGGAAGTTGAACTAGCCAATGTCCGCAGCAGAATTAGCGCGGCTGAGAAAGAACTGAAGCAGCTCGAGACCAACCTCATTGCCTTACGTCGAGGGGATGTTGTGCTGAGCAGCGGGCAGCAACTTGCCGCAGCCACCCTGCGGCTCGATAACCCCAGCCAGGCGAAAGCAGTCATCGACCGCCTACTTCAGGAAGCAAACCTGGAGGCTTTTCGGCGCGTACGTCCCGGGGAAGAAGCCAATCGACAGATCCTGCTCGTGCCACGCACCGATATCAACCGCATCGAACAGATCATCCGCAAGCCAGGCACCTGGGTGGTCTATGTGCGCTCTGCCGCAAACGTGTTGCGTGGGGAGAACGTGGTGTATGCCTTCCCGGATGCTCGCCAAAATATCAACATCGTCCGACAAGGCGAAGTCCTCGCACGAACGACTCTTGACCAAAACGAGAACAGCAGCGAAACCGTGCGCAACCGACTTAGCCTCCTGCTTGCATCAACTCTGGCAGAGGTAAAAAGACGAGGATCCCTCAGTTCAGGACTGCAGTTCGATGGCAGTGAAATGAACCGGCTCGGCAAGGCATTACTGAACCGTTCTAAAGAGCGGATTGA
This sequence comes from Prochlorococcus sp. AG-412-I05, assembly GCA_003214855.1. GTDB lineage: Bacteria > Cyanobacteriota > Cyanobacteriia > PCC-6307 > Cyanobiaceae > Prochlorococcus. The sequence goes on from QCLC01000013.1 coordinate 39,185, forward strand.
GCTAGAAGCCGTGGCACTCCGCAACAGCGATACGGCCGATCCGGTAGCGGTTGTCCTGCAGCCCGTGGGTGGTCCTTGGACAAAGATTCCCGAAGACAAGCCATGACAAAACTTGTGGCCGTAGATCCTGGCCGCAATAAATGTGGATTAGTGCTTGCCGATACAGCAACAAGTGCTGTGCTTGAGGGGAAAGTGGTGGCCGCAGCCGCTGTGCTCGACCTCATCATGCATTGGCAAAACCAAGCACCCTTAGAAGGCATCTTGATCGGCAACGGCACCAGCAGTGAATACTGGCAAAACCTTCTGTTGCAGATTGCCCCCTTGCATGTGGTCGAAGAACGTGGAAGCACACTGCGCGCCCGCGATCGCTATTGGGAGCTATGGCCCCCAAGCAACTGGCGCCGCTGGCTACCCCGAGGAATGATCCTGCCTCCCCATCATCTGGACGCCATAGCCGCAATGGTGTTGCTTGAAGACCACCTCGGGCAACAACTCCTTTGGCCCGGACCACCCAACTTCAGAATCGGGCCCTAACAGTGAACAGATAATCCCCACCAGGCTCAAGATGGTAGTCAGCCTTAACGAGGAAGCGCAGTAAAGCATCCTCAATAAGTGCTCGCCCAAGCGAGGGTTCCACTTTCAGTTCACCCCGGTCGAAAGCCCAGCTAAACTGCCACTGAAACCCCCCAGCCGAGACCTCCCCATCCAAGCGCTGGTCGGCAAAGCTTTGCCGGTGTACACAGAGGCGAGCCGTGGTGACAGGCAAATGACTCATCAGCAGGCAGAACAACCCTGCGGTTGAAAAGCATTGAGCCGATTACCTGCCCGTTCCAACCCAAGGCACTGAATCAGATCCAAACCCATCAACACCTCATCAAGCACTTGATCGACTAAGAGGCTCTCCTGTCGACTAAACACCCCGAGCACATGCGAGACGGTTCGAGCTCTTCGTTCCTCAGAGGTACAACCTGGAGCACCGATCCCGATCCGCAGACGACAAAAATCCTGAGTGCCCAGATGTTGAATCGTGCTGCGCAAACCATTGTGACCTCCTGCACTGCCCTGGGCGCGAAGACGCAGTCGACCCAAAGGCAAATCCATATCATCTACAAGCACCAGCAACTGATCAACCTCCAAGCCAAACCAATCGATGGTTGCACGAATCGCCCGACCGCTTTCATTCATATAAGTCTGAGGCATCAGCAATCGAAGCCTCTCTGAGCCAACCCCGACTTCCGCCATCAGTCCATGGAACTTTGTTTGCGGCCGAAAACTGACTGACTTCTTCGCAGCCAGTTTATCGAGGGCCATGAAGCCGATGTTGTGACGGGTACCGACATACTTTGAGCCTGGATTACCTAGGCCTACTAATAGACGTAAACGACCCGGCCTCATACCACTCCATCGTCAGCTGGCGGGATGTTTTTTAGCCTCCTTAGGGGATCCAATGATTGACTTGGTGTCTTGCTGCGTGGTCTCTTCCATCACAGTCTGATCGATGGACTCAGGCTCTGCCATCGTTTTATGAATCTCGCGCTCGAATTCCTTTGAGGCTGCCTGAAAACCTTTCAAGGTTTTACCAAGGGTGCGACCAAACTCTGGAAGTCGTTTAGGTCCAAATACAAGCAGTGCTATGGCGCCGATAACCGCCATCTCGGGGAGGCCGATGCCAAACACATTCATAGGCGAACCTCAGCCCAGCAGAGCCGAGAACAGTCTATTCAAAGCTGATGCTTTGGAGGAGAAGCGACTGGTTGTAGATCTGCAAGATGGTCACCAGGAAAATCAGCAACATGAAGCCGATCCCAGCCATCACTGGGGTAGTGCCCCAACCTGGCACTACCTTGCCAGGGGCGTAGCCGGGTAGAGATTTGATCAGATTTCCCAGACGGGTGCTTTGAGCCATAACGGAGCTTGGGTCTCGGATGGTGATTAAGCATGCCTACTCTAATGGTCATAGTCCGCATACGGACTAATCCTGTCGAGAGATGTGATGGAAAACTCCTCTTCCGAGACCTACTCCCTGCTCATTGCCATGGTCACCATCACCTTCGGACTGACCGGATACGGGCTCTACACAGCTTTTGGTCCTCCCTCAAAAGAACTCGAAGACCCCTTTGAAGAACACGAAGATTGACGATCACATCAATCGACACGCTCAAGCAATAGTTCAGCCAACTCTCCAGGCTTGAGCTCTACCGCTTCGCCGAGACAAGACTCGTGAGCGCTACCAACCCGCCAAGTCTTCCCTACGGCCCAAGACTGGCGTGTTGCACCGGCATTAAGCACGCTGAGCTTCAGCTGCCTGACTTCGGCATACGTCACAGCCAATGGAACCAGCTTTGAAGGCAGCGAAGGCAATCCTGACCATGACACCTTGAGATCAGAAGGCCCCAACCAGCCTGGCTCTCGAAAAGCCAACGCTGCCTGAGGAACAGCCTCCCGACTCCAGCCATCGGGAACAGGCATCAGTGCTAATCGCTGACGATGCCAACCCCGATCAGCAGAGGGATCAGGCCAGGTAGCCCCTCTAAGCAGAGAAACACCAAGCCTGCCTGGGAACACCTGAACACCCTGAGGCCCATCCAATAACACCGCAAGACCACCACCCGACGCCGCCGACTCGCTCGCCAACCAGGAGATCACAGGGACCTCCCAACGTGCTTTTTCTCTAGCAGTCACAGCCTCAGCAGGCCGTTCAATCACTCCACCGCTGGTATCCGCCGCCCATCGCACCGCTGAGCAAGCCAGGGGAACCTCCAAACGCAGTAGCTCATGACTTTGACGCCAATCCACACCTAGACGCAGCTCGAGCCAGGGGCAATCAGCTCTCAGCTGCACATCAAGGCGCAGAGCACTGCTCCCAGCCCAACCTCGCAAGACCAATCGCGCTACAAGCGGTCCGCGCTCCACCAGCTCCATCGAACCATTCCAGTTCAGAGCCAAAGGATGCTGGCGATAGTCTGCCGCCAGATCCCAGGCATCCCAAAATTCGCCACGATCGCGAAAAAGCCCCCAGATCAGAGGTCCTGCTAACTGAGGTGTCCCGTTCCGATCCCAAAGTTGCCGCAAGCCTTCGGCACCAAAATCAGCTTCCAAAAGGCCATTGCCAATCCGCCAACCTCCTTGATCAAGGGGCTGAATCTGCACAGCCCCACGAACAGGTAAGCCATCAGCATCATCTAAGTCCTTACTGACACAACGTTGAAGCGGAACTGCTGTCAACCCTTGCTGCACAGGCAACTGCACCCAGTTGCCACCTCCCTTGGCCTCTTGGCATGGAAGCCTCCACCCGTCGCTGCCCCATTGATCTCGTGGCAATCGGAGCACAGGCGACCACCGATGAAGTGGCTGTAGACCCATCCAGACCCAGCACCCACCAGAAGACTCTGGATCGAATCGATCGGAGCAGGACACCCCACTGCGCAAAAGCTGCTGCAGATGCTGATCGCGGCTCCGCCTTGATTCACGACATGACGATCGCCAGACCGGCTCAGCCTGCTCAAACACTTCAGGAATCGATGTGCCTGGAAGGATGTCGTGAAATTGCTGAAAGAGCAAAGGCCGCCAATCTGGCAATGAAGATGCCGAGGTTCCAGGAACGTCAGCCCTATCGCCAAGGTGGCAAACCAGCAAAGCAATGGCCAGGTCTGCTTCCCTCAAAAGCCTTTCAAGGTGGCGGTTTTGACGCTTCTGATCGGGACGGGTCGTCGCACAACCACGATGAAGCTCCAAATAGAGCTCATCACGCCACACCGGCAGAGCCCCAGCATGAGTCTCAAGCATCGCAAGATAAGACCTTACTGTGCCTGGCCTCTGGGGCAAAGCCTGAGGATGATCCTCCCAAAGCTGCAGCTGCTCCAGCATTTCTGCAGTGGGGCCACCTCCATGGTCACCAACACCCGGAAGCCACAAAGCCTCTTCAACAGCGGTAGACGCCTGCCAAGACCGCTGCTCGCGAAGCATGGCCATCGGATTCCCATCAGTGCCAATTGGCGGGAGCATCAGCGCTAGCACCTCAGCATGGCCACGACCGCACCAACGAAACAGTCGATGCGGGAAGGGATTACTGGCATTCCAGGCCAGCTTATGGGTGCAGAACCAACGGATTCCTGTCTGGGCTGCTACCGCTGGCAATCCAGCGGCAAAACCAAAGCTGTCTGGCAACCAGGCCAACTGATGGGACCACTCCGGAAATACTGATCTGCTGTACTGCTGTCCAAGCGTGAACTGTCGCCAAAGCGAAGTAGTGCTGACCAACACACAATCAGTCTCGACCCAAGGGCCATTGATCGGCTCCCAACGACCTGCCCGACTTGCAGCCTGAAGCGCAGCAAAAAGAGTTGGACGGTGATGTTCAACCCACTGATAGAGAGCAGGCGTGGAGTGGCTGAAATGGAAATCAGGAAATCGCTGCATCAGCTGCAACGCAGAACGGAACGTGCGTTCTGCCGCCTGCCAAGTTTCAGCCACTGACCACAGCCAGGCCAAATCAAGATGGGCATGGCCGATCCAATGGATCAGCCCCGGCGGCCGCGCTGCATTACGTAGATGCTGGTCGACAGCCACGGTTGCCTCCTGACTATGCGGATCCAGCTCAAGCCAAGCCTCCGGCAACACCTCTCCCGCCTCTAAATAGAGCTCTAGCGCTTCAGGCAGTAGTACCTGATCAGCATCCACTGCACAGGCTCTGGGTTCCAGCACCAACTCACTGTTGATCAATGCGCCATCGTCATGGCTAGGACTCCTCAACTCCAGCAAGAGTGTTAGAGGTCGCTCCCAACAGATCGATTCAGGAAGGCTCCATCGACAAGTGGTGTCGAACAGATCCCCCTCATGCACCAACACACCATCAACCCACAGACGCATCTGATCAGCCCACCAACCCAAGACCAGCCTCAAACAACTGGCTTGAGCTTGTCTCCAGTCTTCAGGACAAAGGATCTCCTGCTGCAATTGCAGCCATACGCCGCCTCTTGGCCAGACCAATAAACCCCTACCAACCCAGTCAGGTCGATGGATTTGAGCCCAGTCATCGTGAAGCAGAGACAGCCGCTCACGATCTCCGGCGCGATACCAACCTGGCTTGAGATCCCACCGAGAGCGACTTCGAAAAGTTTCAATCCACGCCAATCGTCGGGCTTGAAGCTGCTCCTGCAGCCCTAAGTGTCCTCTATGCCCCATAAGATGTCATCGATGTACTAGAAGTTGAACGGTCTCTCCATGCTCGCCCTCAAGCTCTCCGTTTACTCGGTCGTCTTCTTCTTCATTGCGGTTTTCGTCTTCGGCTTCTTGGCCAGCGATCCATCGAGGACACCAGCCCGTAAAGATCTCGAAGACTGAAAACCTTTGCAAGCGAAACTTCTCGGGTCACGCAACACACTGGACTGAGGCCTGCTCAGATCTTCCATCAATTGTGGGAAGATCAGCTGCCACAGCTGAAGCCTATTGGCGGCGAAAAGTCCCCCAACCCTTCTCGTAGGACTCTTACTTGCGACAGGGTTAATCGCTGCTGAAGCAAATTCTCAGCCAAGCAACTCATACAAAGAAGGCGCCTCCTCGCCCACCCAAGCGGCCCCCATTGCAATGCCAGAACGGCAACTGGGGCAATCACA